>NZ_NULG01000004.1 GCF_002577195.1 Bacillus sp. AFS041924 | reverse complement strand
TAGTTTACTATACGACATAAGGGGTGTTTTTTCTCGTGTCCCACATAAAGGGTTCACTATATAATTTCCAATGGTTTTTTCTTTTTTATTAATCTTCCATTGTTGATAAATCACCTGTTGGAAGGTCTAACTCCCACGCTTTTAATACTCTTCGCATAATTTTTCCACTTCGAGTTTTTGGTAATTTATCACGGAATTCAATTTGTCTAGGTGCCGCATGTGCTGCTAATCCTAGCTTTACAAAATTACGGATTTCTTCCTTCAATTCGTCTGAAGCAACATAACCATCCCTTAAAGCAACAAATGCTTTAATGATTTCACCACGTACAGGGTCTGGTATGCCGATTACACCTGCTTCTGCAATTGCAGGATGCTCAACAAGCTTACTTTCTACTTCAAATGGACCTACTCGCTCACCAGAAGTCATAATTACATCATCCACTCGACCTTGGAACCAGAAATATCCATCCTCGTCCATATAAGCTGAATCACCCGAAACATACCACTCATCATTTAAGAAGTATGATTGGAATTTTGCTTCATTATTCCAAATTGTATTCATCATCGATGGCCAACCCTTTTTAATTGCTAGATTCCCCATCGTATAAGGAGCAACTTCATTCCCGTTATTATCTACGATCGCTGCCTCAATTCCAGGGAATGGTTTCCCCATTGAACCTGGGCGAATTGGCATACATGGATAGTTACAGATTAGTGAAGCTCCAGTTTCTGTCATCCACCAATTATCATGAATTCGTAAATTAAATACTTTCGCACCCCAACGTACTACCTCAGGATTTAAAGGTTCACCAACACTTAATATATGACGAAGAGAACTTAAATCATATTTCTTAATGGAATCTTCTCCTGCCCCCATAAGCATGCGGAATGCTGTAGGAGCACTATACCAAACAGTTACACCGAATTCTTGAATTGTTTCATACCAAGCATCCGGACTGAAGCGTCCACCTAAGATTACGTTAGAAGCACCATTTAACCACGGTCCAAAAATACCGTAAGACGTACCAGTTACCCAACCTGGATCGGCTGTACACCAATAAATATCATCTTTTTGAAGATCCGTCACCCATTTACCAGTTTGATAGTGTTGGATCATTGCTTGTTGAACATGAAGAACACCTTTTGGTTTTCCAGTTGAACCAGAAGTATAATGTAAAATTAAGCCATCATGACGATTTAACCATCTAATCTCAAAATCTGTTTTTGCCTCTTTGTAACGTGCTTTAAAATCTACAAATTTACCGCCTTCCTCAATATCATCCCCTATAAGGAAGATTGTTTTTAATGCAGGTAAATCATTAATTGGAACACGTGACAATAATTCTGGCGTTGTTACTAATACTTTTGCCTCACTATCCTCTAAACGATCCTTCACGGCGCCTTCCATAAATGCTTCAAATAAAGGCCCAACAATCGCACCTAATTTTAAAGCTCCTAAAAGAGCAAAATATAGTTCAGGTTGACGAGGCATAAAAATAAATACTCGATCACCTTTTTCAACATCAGCAAATTGTTTTAAGACATTTGCAGCCTTATTTGAATTATTTTTCATTTCCTCAAAAGTATATTTTTCATTTCTCTTATCATCTTTATAATACAATGCAACTTTATCTTTACGATCAGAATTTGCATGACGATCGATCGCCTCATAAGCTACATTATATTTTTGTGTTGTATACCAAGAAAATTCTTTTTCAACATCTTCCCACTTAAAATTCTTATAAGTTTCCTCATAGTTTTTTAAATTAAATTGTCCGTTTTTTACAGGAAGCGCTTCCACCTTCATATAAATCCCTCCTTGATATTCTCTACTATCATTATACAATGATAAGATTTAATTTTCAGTATTTTTAATAAATTGCCATTAATAAGTATTAGACATCTACTGATTTTTTTCCTGTATGTCTTTCCTTCATTTTTTAGTATGATAATAAAAAAGGTGTTTTCTAAAGGGAGTGAGTAATATTGGATCACCCAAAAAAATATTTTTCAAAAACAATTCAAACAAAACATGGTGAATTAATTATAGAGGGACCAGTCGAATCTGCCTTACTTGAAACATATCATTTTCACGATAACTTAACTTCATTTAGACAACCAGCACAACAACATCAAGCCATTGTTGAAATTGCTAGTCTACCAGAAGCTAGAATTATCATTGCTAGACTTGATCAAACAATAGTAGGTTACGTAACATATTTATATCCAGATCCACTTGAAAGATGGTCAAAAACGACTCTAGAAAATTTAATAGAGCTTGGAGCAATTGAAGTAATACCTGAATTTAGAGGTTTTTCAGTTGCCAAAAACATGTTGATCCTCTCAATGCTCGATGACGCAATGGAAGACTATATTATTATTACAACAGAGTATTATTGGCATTGGGATTTAAAAGGTACAGCATTAAATGTATGGGAATATCGAAAAATGATGGAAAAAATGATGAATGCCGGTGGACTCATCCAATTTGCAACCGATGATCCAGAAATCTGTTCGCACCCTGCAAACTGTTTAATGGCAAGAATAGGGAAACGAGTTACAACTGAAGAAATTCAAGCATTTGACGCACTACGCTTTTTACAAAGATATATGTACTAATTGAACTTTAATCTCGAAAGGTAGGATCTAAACTAATGCTTATTCAGGATATTATGCGCAGTTCAAACATTACTTTAAAAAAAGAAAATACAATCGGTGAAGCAGTAACAATTTTTCGAACAGGTAAAGTTCGTCATATTCCAATTATTAACGGAGAAGGTCAAGTAGCTGGAATTATTTCAGATCGTGATGTACGTGATGCTTTACCTTCTACTTTATTTCCACAAGCAGTTTCATCCGTACTTGAAGTTCAAGTTGAAAAGATTATGACTACGAATGTCATTACATGTAGTCCAATTGACTTTGTAGAAGAAGTCGCAACTTATTTCTACCAATATAAAATAGGGTGTTTACCAGTAGTTTCTAGCGGAAAATTTATAGGGCTTGTAACCGAAACTGACGTACTACATACTCTAGTAACTTTAACAGGTGCATATCAACCTAGCTCCCAAATTGAAATCTTAGTCCACGATCATTCAGGTATTTTAAGTGACGTTGTAAATGTATTTTCAAGAGAAAACATTAATATTGTAAGCGTACTTGTTTACCCTGCAAAAGAAGTAGATCATAAAGTACTTGTATTTAGAATTCAAACGATGAATCCACTTACGATCATTCAAATCTTAAAAAATGAAGGATATAAAATTCTTTGGCCAAATGAAGCGAGTGAATCATGATGAAAAAGGACGCATATTTAATTTATAGTGAAGAATACCATGCATATCAATTTAACGAAAAGCATCCCTTTAATCCGATTCGCTCTCAATTAGTTTATGAGCTATTAAAATCTAGCAATCTATTAAATGATCACGACATTATTCCACCAAGACTAGCAACAGATGAAGAACTGCTCCTTTTTCATGATTTACAGTTTATTGAACAAGTTAAAAAAGCAAGTCGCGAACCAGTTAGTACAAATATCGCTGAACAGTATGGACTAGGAACCGAAGATACTCCTATCTTTAAAAACATGCACGAGGCAAGTTCTTTAATCGTTGGTGGAACATTAACAGCAGTTGATGCAGTATTAGAAGGTAAATCCAATCATGCTTTTAATTTAGGTGGCGGACTCCATCACGGTTTTAAACGGAAGGCCTCTGGTTTTTGTGTTTATAATGATTGTGCAATCGCCATAAAATACATTCAACAAAAATACGGCTTAAAAGTGTTATATGTAGATACAGACGCTCACCATGGCGACGGAGTTCAATGGGCATTTTACGATGACCCAACTGTTTGTACTTTGTCCATCCATGAAACCGGTAGATATTTGTTTCCTGGTACAGGTGCAGTAACCGAAAGAGGTCAAGGGAAAGGATTTGGATACTCATTTAATCTCCCAATTGACGCATTCACTGAAGACGATTCATTTCTAGCAAGCTATAAAAAAGCAATAAACGATGTGGCTGAATATTTCAAACCTGATGTTATTCTCACACAAAATGGATCTGATTCACATTGTTACGATCCACTGACGCATCTCTGTACGACAATGAAAACATTCGAAGAAATCCCAAAAATCGCACACGAAATCGCCCATAAACATTGCGATGGAAGATGGATTGCAGTCGCTGGCGGAGGATACGATTACTGGAGAGTAGTACCAAGAGCCTGGTCGCATGTATGGCTTGCAATGACAAATCAACAACCATCTTCAGAACAAATAGCGGATAGCTGGCTAGAAAAATGGCAGAAAATTGCTAATGTTAAATTACCTACTACTTGGACAGACAATCCATCAATCGTAAAACCTATTCCAAGAAAAAAGGAAATAGATGAATACAACGAGCAAGTCCTATACCGAGCACTTGAGCCATTACACATCCAACAAAAGAAACCATTTATTTAAATACTATGCGCTGTCAGAGGGGATTCCGACTGCGCATTTTATTTTTGGTAGATTTTTGTTCCCTAATTAGTAGATTTTATTTCTAAACCGAATCGATTTTAGATAGAATCAGAGCAAATTTGCTAGTTTTCCTTTAAAAAGGACCTTTTATTTTGGAAAATCGTTTAGATATACCTTAACTGGTATAAGTAATCTTCTTTCTTAATGCGATTCTGATCGATTTAATTGCAGTTTAACGGATTTTAATTGCGATTCTCGGATTTTAATTGCAGTTTCACAAAATTTAATTGCGATTCCCAGATTTTATTTGCCGTTCTACGTTATTGCGACATTCTAAGTTTTATTTGGCTCCCCCTCTTTAATCGAACCTCTTCTTCACCCGCACTTATCGTCCCCCTTAAAACCCCATTAAAAAAAGCCTAGGATCAAATATCCTAAGCTTTTCTAACAAATTACTTTGTTGATTGTCGAATTTGAAGATGATGAGGAAGAATTACAGTATTGTCTTCCACTGTCTCTTTATTCATATACTTTGTCAATAACCTCATTGCAACTGCTCCAATATCATACATTGGTTGCGCAACAGATGATAATTTTGGACGTACCATAAGTGCAAGTCTCGTATTATCAAATCCGAAAACCTCTAAGTTATTCGGAACTAAAATTCCATGGTCTTGGGCACTGTGGATTACACCGATCGCCATTTCATCAGAAGCTACGAAAATTGCGCTTGGTATAATATTACGCTCATGAAATGATTCAAAAGCTTCACTTCCTGATTCGTACGTGTTGTCACCATAAGTAATTAACTCTTCATCAAACTCAATACCATTTTCTTGTAAAGCACGTTTGTAGCCTTCTAATTTGCTTAGTCCAATAATATTAGTTTCGGTTGGACCGTTTACGAATGCTACTTTTTGATGACCCTTTTTAATTAAATAATCAACTGCATCAAAAGCTGCTTGAGCATAGTCAATATTAACTGAAGGTATTTTATTAGATTCGTCATATGTTGTTGCTAATACGATCGGAACTCCAGCCTTTTCATATTCTTCTTTATGAACATCAGTAATTGTACCACCAATAAATAAAATTCCGTCAACTTGTTTCGCTAACATATTATTAATTAGTGTAATTTCTTTTTCAATATTTTCATCTGAGTTACTTAAAATAATATTGTATTTATACATTGTTGCAATGTCTTCAATACCACGTGCAAGTTCTGCATAAAAAGTATTTGAAATATCTGGAATAATTACTCCAACCGTTGTTGTTTTTTTACTTGCTAGCCCTCTTGCTACTGCATTTGGTCTATATCCTAAACGACTGATCGCTTCATTTACTTTTTTGCGTGTAGTAGGTTTAACATTTGGATTACCATTAACTACTCGTGAAACTGTGGCCATGGAAACGTTTGCCTCGCGTGCCACATCATAAATCGTAACCGTCATTTTCTTCACTCCTCTATTTTATTCTATCTATTATGTAGTTTGTTTTTTATTTAAGTAAAATAGTCATAAAACGTAATATTCCACAAAAATAGTGCTTCATTCTATCTTATAGTGAAACGAATCTTCGTTCAATAGACCTACTAGTAAAAAATTTAAATTATTCGTAGATTATCACTATATACAGCTAATTTAAAACAAACGTTCACAAATTATTCAAAAAAGCGCCGACTGATTTCGTTCAGCCAGCGCTTTTATATTGATTATCGATTTTTGAAAGAATTAACTTCAGACATAAATTGGTCAAATTGATCAAAATTCATTTGCTGAGATGAGTCACTTAAAGCAGTTGCAGGATCAGGATGAACCTCTGCCATAATACCATCAGCTCCAATTGCTAATCCTGCTTTCGCAGCAGGTATTAGTAAGTCTCTTCTTCCTGTTGAATGAGTTACATCTACTAATACTGGTAAATGCGTTTCTTGTTTTAAGATTGGAACAGCTGTAATATCTAATGTATTTCGAGTAGCTTTTTCATATGTTCTTATGCCTCGTTCGCATAAAATAATTTCTTGATTACCTTCTGACATTATATATTCAGCTGCATAAATGAATTCTTCTATTGTCGCTGATAAACCTCTTTTTAATAAAATTGGTTTTTTTACAGAACCTGCTGCTTTTAGCAACTCAAAGTTCTGCATATTTCTTGCTCCGATTTGAATGATATCAACATAATCTAACGCCATTTCAATATGCTCTGGGCTTACTATTTCACTTATAATTGCTAAACCATGGTTTTGGCCAACTTCTTTTAAAATCTTCAAGCCTTCTTCACCTAGACCTTGGAAATCATAAGGAGAAGTTCGTGGTTTAAATGCACCACCACGCATAATTTTTATTCCTTGTTCCTTCAACACTTTAGCTACAGAATCAGCTTGTTCATAGCTCTCAACTGCGCATGGACCTGCAATAATAATTGGGCTGCCATCACCAATATTAACACCATTTACATTAACGATCGTGTTCTCAGATTTTCTTTTTCTTGAAACAAGCAGTACCTTTTTATCATCCTCTTCTTGAAGCTCCAAGCTACTTTTAAAAATTTCTTTAAATATATGTTGAAGCGTTGCCGTACTAAATGGACCATCATTAATTTCAGCAATATGATCAAGCATCTTGCGTTCCCTTACTGGGTCATAACGTTTTACACCTTGATCTATTTTTGCAACTCCAATTTTCTTAGCAATTTCGCCTCTTTTATTTAATAACTCAAATATTTGATGATTAATCTCGTCTATTTCGCTTCTTAGTTGTTCTAAATCATTGTTGGTCAATTTAAATCCTCCTTGCAAATACCAATATCTCATTTGTTATTATGACACTTTATTGAAAGCTAATCAAAACATGAGCATTATTTTAGTAAAATGTTTTTTTAGTGAATAGTTTGTTTTTTCGTGGGGTATATGTGTATCTAAATGAAAGGCTCTGTTAATATTAANNTCTTTTTTAACAGAGCCAAATGAAAAAGAAGAGTTATAATGAAAACTCTTCTAGCCTCTGTTGAAAAATAATTTGTAAACTAAACGTCATTTTTCTACTTCTAATACTCTGTCTAACCATTCATTAATCAGTGAGTTAAATAACCCATCTTGTTCTATTTGAAGATTATGGCCGGCTTTGTCTAAAATTGCAAAGGTTGCTCTAGGGTAATTTTCTAGAATTTTAAATGCGTCTTTATATCCAACGACTGAATCTTGTAATCCTACTAAAAATAGACTTGGTGCATTAAACATAGTTTTATCTATTTCAAAAGAAAAACCATAGTTATTCTTTATGTTTGATAAGAATTCCTGATCAGCAATCGAACATCCACTAACAATTTCGTTTTTATAACGAATCCAAGTTTTTTCATTTAAAACAACATTGTTTGAACGAAAATCGTTTTTTTCATATTCATTTAATTGGTCTATAAAATTTTTATCTTCCAAAATGATCGAATGGTTTGGAAGTGACCTTTTTTCAAATTCTGGAATGATCATCGGGCAAATAAATGCAGCACCTTCTACTCTTTCAGGTTTATTTGCAATAATTCCTCGAGCTAAGTATCCCCCGTAAGATTCTCCTGCTAATAAAAATGATTGATCCGGTATAATTGTGTCAATAAACGCTAAAACAATGTCCAGCATATCATCTGTCGTATTAACACTTGCTCCACCCTTTGTTTTACCCATACCCGGAAGATCAAAGTAAATCCTTTTATAACCATTTCTTTTCGTAAAAATTGGTTCCATACAACCTTGCATTAAACTAGAATCGGGTGTAAATCCATGAATCATTACAATTGGTTTTCCTTCCCCCTTTAATTCATAGTGAATGTCTATATTATTGATAGTACAAAAAGGCATTTTATTAACCTCCAATTAAACTATTTATTTTATTGATATCAATATTGTGAGGTAATACCGCATGTACACCCTTCACACGGTTTACAATTTGAGTAATTCTCAAATCAACACAAACACTAGCTAATGCTACCGCCTCTGTTTTTTCTATTCCGTACAGCTCTTGAATTAACTCAACCATTCCATTTAATGCGGTTACAGTTGCATTATTCAAATCTTCATCAAACCCAAAAGTAATCCAGCCTGCTGGAGTATTAGCTCTTGGCATAGTAATATGCAGATCTTCTTTTAGGGTAAGAGTAAGATTCACTTTATCAAAAGGTGATTCAATTGCTTGACCTGATACTTCTCCATCTCCTTGTGTAGCGTGTCCATCACCTGCAGAAAAAAGTGCTCCTTCTACTGCTATCGGTAAGTACACAGCACTGCCTTCTACCAGCTCTTTACAGTCGATATTTCCACCACAATATCTAGGTGGTATTGTTGAATGCACACCAGATTCTGCAGGAGCTGTACTTAAAACACCTAAAAATGGAATTAATGGTACTGAAACTTCCAATTCTTTTATTTTTGTTTTCGCTGTATTATTAACTTCGTCTATTGACCAATTAAGTGTTACTTCTAGTTCTTCCGAAATACCTAACGCATTATTTTGCCAGTTCTTTTTACCACCAGAGCAATTCCAGCCGTACCAGCCCGATTTTAATTCATTTATTTTAATTTCAAGTGTCATCCCCGGCTTTGCACCTTCTATATAAAATGGACCTACCATAGGATGACCCCATTCTTTTTCCATCTCCCTTGACACGAATCTTACTCTTTCTCCATCTTGATCTGTATAACCCCATCCAATATCAATCGTGTCAAATTCAATTGAGTCACCAGAACTGATTAATAAAATTGGTTTATACTCGTTACAAAATGATGCATGTAGGTGCTGATTTGTTGTTTTAAATTTATATGTTTCAGACATCATTACGCCTTCTTTCTATTTCTAATAAGTATGTAAAAATAATTTAACTATAACTAATTTCTGCACGTAAGTTAATTTCCCTTGTTTATTATTGTAGATACTCACTTCTCTTTTTCCCTTTAATTTCAATCATTGACTAAAGCGCATTTGAATTACATAAGACATTCGGTGTATTGTATAGATGAGATTTCCAATTTTAGGAATATCCGATTTTATTATATTGGAGGAGTAAAAATGGCAATTACTTTCAAACAAATGGTTGGAGAAGCACGTGAAAATGTATCAGGGATTAGTTCAGCGGAGGCTCGTGAAAAAATTAAATCTAATCCAGATACATTAGTAATTGATGTACAGGACGCGGCTGATGCAGGAGCATGCGGATTAATCCCGAGCAGTCTGAATATCTCACTTGGAATGCTTCCAATCCGTGCTGATTTAGAATTACCTGAGCATTTACGTGAACCTAAATTGGCAGATCGAAACCGCCCTGTTCTTGTAACATGTGGTGCTGGTGGTCAAGCATCTCTAGGAGCTTATTTACTAAAAAAAATGGGATTCACTGATGTGGCATATATCGATGGTTGAACTGCTGCATGGAAAGAAGCTGGATTTGAGGTAGAGTAATCTACAAAAAAATGCACCTTAAGTTAAACTAAGGTGCATTCTTTTTTATTTATTTAGTAAAGCTTTTTCAATTTCATCTTTTTTAATTGAAAAATGTGAAGTATTAAAAAGCGCTTCTCCATTTTCAAAAATAAATAACTGCGGTGACTCATGTTTAATTGCCGTTTTCTCAGCAATATAATTTGATAATTCCCTGTCATCTTGAACTTGTAAATAATACAACGGTACATTTTCATATGCAGATGCAAATGCTAAAAATTCAGTGTAAGCTGCATGACTAATTGGGCATGTGGTACTGTGCTTTAAAAAAACAAATTTTTCATCGCTGTTAATTAGTTCATCAAATTGTTGAATCGTTGATATTCGATTTACCATTTTTCTTTTTTCCCTCACGCTTCGTTTTATACTTTTCCCAAATATCCATTGCTGTTGTTCCCCAATTTACTACTTGGGAAACTTTTTCAGTACTAACTTTTACCGTATTCGATACATTATTAGCAGTATCTCGTACTTTTTCATTCATTTCTGAGATTGTAACTCCAACTTCTTCGACTGATTTAGCTAATACATCAAGGGATTTTGCTCGTTCACGCATATCTTTTGTAAGTTCGTTAGAATTATTAATTAAAATTTTAGCTTCATTTGCTAAGTGATTCGAAGTATGTACTAATTGAACAGCTTCTACACAAACATTATGTAAATCTTTTTGCGTTTCAACAACGGTTGACTCAATACCTCTAAACAATCTTTCAAGTCTGAATAAAGTACGACTAATAAAAACAACTAAGATCACAAATGCGATTACTGCAATTAATACGCTAACTGAAATTAAATCCATTCGAAAAAACCCCTTTCCTTCTTAGTCTTCCACAAATTTAATCACTTATTTCGTATTATACTACAAATTTTACCAAACACTAAACTAGTCGTTAAACAAGTTTTCAAATTCTTTTGTAAAAAAAGAATACTATAGTAAACAAAACTGACCAAATAGTTTACAATAGGTATATAGTTATAATTATTGGAGGGAATTTTCGATGAAAGATCCACGTATTTCAAAATTAGCTAAAAACTTAATCAATTACTCAGTAAAATTACAACCAGGAGAAAAAATCTTAATTGAAAACTTTAAGCTTGAAACAGAATTAGTTACAGCTTTAGTTAAAGAAGCATATGCTGCTGGTGGTTTTCCTTTCGTATCAATTAAAGATCATAAAGTAGATCGCGCATTATTAATGGGTGCTACTGAAGAGCACTTTAATAAAGTAGCAGAATACGAAGCGAATGTAATGAAAGATATGGATGCATACATTGGTTTACGTTCAGGCGTAAACATTAGTGAGCTTTCTGATGTTCCGGATGAAAAAACAAAAATTCATGGAGCAACAGTCGGTAAGAAAGTACATAGAGAAATCCGTGTTCCAAAAACGAAATGGGTAGTACTACGCTTCCCAACAGATTCAATGGCTCAATCAGCAAAAATGAGTACAGAAGCATTTGAAGACTTCTATTTCGACGTTTGTAATTTAGATTACGGTAAAATGGATAAGGCAATGGACGCGCTTGTAGATTTAATGAATCGTACTGACAAAGTACAAATTAAAGGCCCTGGAACAGATTTAACATTCTCAATAAAAGATATCCCAGCTATTAAATGTGCTGGTGAAATGAATATTCCTGATGGTGAAGTATTTACAGCACCAGTTCGTAATTCAGTAAATGGTACACTTTCTTATAACACGCCATCTCCAAATAATGGTTTTACATTTGAAAATGTTCAACTTAAATTCAAAGATGGTAAAATTGTTGAAGCTACTGCTAATGATACTGAGCGTATCAACAAAATCTTTGATACAGACGAAGGTGCACGCTTTATCGGTGAATTCGCAATTGGTGTAAACCCATACATCTTACACCCAATGGGAGACATTTTATTCGATGAAAAAATCGATGGAAGCTTCCACTTCACACCAGGTCAAGCATACGATGAAGCATACAATGGCAACAACTCAAATATCCACTGGGATATGGTTTGTATCCAACGTCCTGAATACGGCGGAGGAGAAATCTATTTCGACGACGTATTAATCCGTAAAGATGGTTTATTCGTAATCGATGAATTAAAAGGATTAAACCCTGAAAATCTAAAATAATTGTAAGTAGAAGAGAACACGTAATTTTTAACTATGTGTTCTTTTTTTTTAATCTAATCTGTTTGATCTAATTCTGAGCATCCAGCACAGTACCTTTGTAACCGGCCAAGTACTTCATGTTAATGGTGGTATAATGACTGAAACAATCGATAGGAAAAAGCAAAAAGGCTGGGATTCAATCTCCCAGCCTTCATTTTTATGCTGCTTTTTTGCCGTTAGTCATTCTTTCAATTAACATACTCACAGATAAATCACCTGTTGCATTTAACATTGTTGCAGGTGGATCTATTAGCGCACTAATTGCTGCAAGAATTGGTAAAGATTCGATTGGCAATCCAAATAGAGAAAGAATTAACATTTCGCCAATCATTCCACCATTTGGGATTGCTCCCATTACCATACCAACTAATAATGCAATACCAATCGTTACAAGATAAATATTCATGCCTGAGAAATTCATGCCAAATACACCAAAGGCAAAGGCAATTTTTACAACGCCTCCCATAACAGAACCATCTTTGTGAAGTGCACTAGCTATAGGAATGACAGCTTCTCTTACATTTTTAGATACACCCATTTTTTCAGCATTGTCAAAATTTGTTGGAATCGTTGCTGCACTACTACAAGTTCCTAAAGACGTAAACGTAGATGGCCATACATTTTTCCAATAAGTTTTAAATCCATATCGACCACCGGCCATATAAGCAACAATACTATAAAAAATAAAAAAGAATAGAATAGAAGTTACATAATATAAAATAAAAACTCTCTTATATGAACCTAGTAATTCCTCACCATATGTTGGAACAAGATATGCAAAATACGCTCCAAGCCCTACAGGTGCAAGATACATAATGTAGTTAACCATATTCATAATCACTACATTACCACTTGATAATAATTTTTTTACAATATCAGCTTTATCACCAGCTTTATTCGTTGCTAATCCAACTAATACTGCAAATACGATAATCGCCAACATATTACTTCTTGAAAATAAGCCTGAGAAATCATTAACTGTAAATGTGTTAACAATTTGCTCCGCAACTGATACTTTATCAGTCGCATCTGGCTTAACGATCGGGATATTAACCCCATGTGCAGGTGGATAAAATTTCATCACAACAAGCATAATTATTGCAGCTACTATACCTGTAAATAAAAAGGCTCCTGACATATTTCGAATAATCTTACCGAACTTTTCTCCCCCACCATTTGCAAAGCTTGATGCAACCGAGAAAAATACAAGCGGTACAACAACTACAAATAATAAGTTTAAAAAGAAATCTCCTATTGGTTTAAGGGCAATTCCTACGCTTTCATTTGTATAACCGATGACTGAACCTATGATGATACCACTTAGTAAAATCAAAGGGAAAGCGTAATTTTTTATTAATTTCATAAGCTTCCTCCTAAAATAATTGCTATAGCTAGTATACCGAAAATTTAATAGTTTGTACGCCAAAATTTTAATAAAATCTACATATTACTACATAAACATACAAAAAAGAACACTTTGCATTATCTACAAGTGTTCTTTTCAACTTAAAATTAAGACATACTTCCTATATCATACTGGATATCCCTATCCAATATTCCTGTACTATTTATCTTAAAACCTCTTCAAAAGCTGCTGAAACTTTTTCAAATTCTTCTTCCGTTTCAATGTCATAAAACTCGCCATCTTCTTCAATTCTTAAGAAGTAAATATCCATTTCTTCTTCACTTTCTTTTTCAACGTCTTCAAGTAAACCTACAGCTATGTATTCATATTCTTCAATCTTGATAGAGCCTAGTACTTCGTAATCTTGCTCGTCTCCTTCTTCATAACTTAACGAAAGAATTTGACCTACTTCAATTTTTTCCATAATATCATGACCTCACTTATTTCAAATTCATTTTGCATTAAAACAAAACTTTCTTTATTGTACCAGAATGATGCAAAACGTTAAATTCTAAATACAATTTAAGCCTTTCTAAATCGCTCTACTTTTAAACCACTTTTTTAAATCAATTTTCATAAAAATAATAATTAACAAGAATATTCTTCCCATTACTGAAATATGATTTAGAACAACCAATTATTATGTTTCTTTCAAGTTTATTAAGTTGGACAAGTTCTATGTCTTCAAATAGTAGATATTTTCTATATTTAGGGAGGATTACTAATGCCAAAATTAATAACAAGCCAAGAACAAAAAATAGCTAGAAAAAAAACGATTAAATTAAAATCATTCTTTCAACGTTTTACTAAAAACCAATTAATCGAAGAAACACCCTCTCAAATTTTACATAATGAGTTACGAAGCCTACAAAAACTTCTAGAGCTAAAAGAAATTAATTTTATTCATGCCGAACCTGAATACATTGATGTGGCAATTATGGAATTAGAAGCGATCCGCACAAAATACAGCATTACTGTTAGACAATTAAAGGAATTAAACGCTGCTAATGTATTATAAAAAAAGAGATAAATAGCCTAATAGCTATTTATCTCTTTTTTTGCCCTTCTTTTATGAACTAGCCTCATACTTCGTCGTTTCAAATGTCTTAACCTTTTTAAACACGTTGATAAAAATAGTTAAACATGGAAGAAGCCATAAGAATATTGCATACGGTAAATACTCATGTAATTTCATATTAATTACTGTGCTACTCATGATCGCCAGTACATTCCATGGAATCATCGCTGGAAATAATAAAGTTGTATCAGCCATTAAACGTGCCAATTCCTCTTTACTATATTTAGTTGACCAATGAGTCAAGAAAGATCCCCCTGTTAAAATAATTGGCATTGTTTGATTACCTGCTATTACGCAAATAATTGCTGATGCACCAATTGTTTTCAATGTATCAGATAACATAGAAGTTGAAGTCTGAAGCCATTTATCTAACATTGGCTGTATGATATTAAGCTCATCCAATAATGCATTATAAACTCCTGCTACTGCAATAAACAGTAACAAGCTATACATATGACTTAGTCCTCCACCAAGTCCTTCGATTCCGTTCCAAAAAGAATGCACAATTTTACTAGAAGAAACTCCGTTATATAAAGCTATTAAACTACCAGATAAAATACTAATCATATATGAATAGATAATATTTACTCTAAATAAAACGAGTGCAACTAATAAGATTGGAGGTATAAATTGAATAAAAGAAATGTCCTTATTGTTTACGATTGCATGATGAGTTTCAGTAATTCCTTTAGCAAATTGTAGATCCATTATGCTAAAAAATATGAAAGTTACGATTACAGCGATAATAGATGTAAGGAGCATTGCTTTTCCTTGTTTTTTAACAGTGGTTTCAAGAATATTAGCTAACAATTGATGTGCACTTGAAAAAGGTGAAGTACGATCACCGACAAATGCACCTGAAATAACCGCTCCTGCTGATATTTCCACTGGTATATGCAGTAATATTGCACTACTAATAAGAGGAACTCCTAAAGCACTCAATGTTCCAATTGATGACCCTAAAATCATCGAAAAAATCATCGTCGTTAGAAAACAAAATACAAAAAAATGATGTGGATTAATTGCCTGCAAAGTAATCGATACCATTGATGTAATCGTTCCTGATAAATACCAAGAAGGGAGTAAAAAGCTAATTAAAAATAAGATAAAAAGAACAATTTTAACTTTACCAACACCTACATAACTTAACTTCATAATATTTCTAACTTCATATCCTCTTTTTAAACTTAATACGATTAAAAAAATTAATCCCGGTAATATGCCAAATACGAGAGAGATATGGAATATAACGGAACTAATAATTCCAGTCAAAGTTACTAAAATTAGGAAACTTGCTTGTTTAACTGAATATCGAGCCAATGGGTCTCCTTCTTTCAAAAAGATTTATTACTCAAAAATTGATTAAATATCATTCATTAATTATATAAGCTTTTGATTAAGAAAACACTTATAATTCAATTAAAAAGCACTACTTCAGTTTTAGAAGTAGTGCTCCTTATTGTTCTTTAATAATTTATGTCCATTTCTTTAGTCATATTAATGATATTTACATTAATGGGAGATCGATTAATTTTTCAAGGACTAGCCTATACGACCCTTTAACTAAAATGAATATCTGTTCCATATTGAACTAATTTTAATTTTCGAGCGACAGCTTGAGATGCATAATTATCCCATGAAGTGCTATAAAGTGCAGTTCGTCCTTGGCTTTGTACGTCCTCAGCCCATGCATTTGAAACAATTAAGCCATACTCTTTTCCACGAAAATTCTCGAGTGTATGTACACTTGCTTCAGCTACTTCATCTGACTGTCTTGCACTGCAGCAAATCGATATAGCTATATCATTTTCAATAACTGCATAACATGGTTCCTTCAACTCTAGTTCCTCATATGTATATGGAAAGTTTGGTAATAAACATTGTTTGTTTGCTTCGGTAATTTTTATTGCTTTAGATGATATCTTATTAACTGTTTGAAATACGTACGCTGGACCAATCCATAAACTGTCTATATGATGATCTTTATTTAAAATTTGTATGATATTTACTAAAGGAATACTATCATTTGTATCAAAGACTTTCTCTAATTCATTTAGATCCTCACTTTTAAGACCTTTTAAAAATCTTTTCACATTTCCTTTTTTTGTACTTCCTATATAAAATCGTGGGGCTATTTCATATGGTGGTTCATTTATAAGTGTTATTTCCCCTACTTCATTATGTTTAAATAATACATTAATATGCATTTCCATAAGTTCTAGCTCTGATTTCAAAAGGATTCCCCCTGCTTAACAATGGTTAGTTTACATACTTTAATTTTTATCTTTTTATTTTTACGAATGTGCCTTTTTCCGATTTTTCAATTGCGATTTTATTCATCTCTGCAATACTAGTAGATAATAAAGATGCTTGTTTAACGGTTTTAGCATCTAATGATACAGATAAATCGATGATTCTTCTTTTACCTTTTCGATGAATATCAAAAGCCTGCTCATTTTCTTCAAGTTCAACTTTCGTATTTAAACTGTTTATTAATTTTAGAATTTCTTTGTCATTGCTTTCTTGAATTAATTTCATAAACTGGAGATCGTCTAATAATAAATCATTTAACTTAATATATTCCTTTTTCAATGCAAGCTTAATAATCTTCGCAAGAGAGTCGTAAGAATAAATACTAACCGGCCCTAAAAAATAATCAATCGCAAGCTTATAGTAAATCTTTGTAAACCATTCTGCCATTTCAATAGAGTTTACGCAGATTTCTCCATTTACAATTATTAATGAATTTAAAAATGCATTCATTTCATTTTTAGTTATTCCAAAATATGTATACATATCTCTTAGTGTATAATCGATTCGATCTGCACATAGCTTCGGAAGTTCTTTTTCAAGTAACTCCCATTTATCTATATCAAAAATTTCATTAATATCAATTTGATATTTTTCGAGTATTGACGGGATCTCAGAATCTAAAATTACTTTTTCAAATATTGTTTCATGATAATTTTCTTCATTTATATCAAACACAAAATCAATTACATGAGAAAATGCCGTATGAGATACATCATGTAATAAACCAGCAATTTGTTCCTTTATAGAACCTCCTAGCCTTTTTATTAACAACATTACCCCAATAGAATGATCATATCGCGTTCCATTAAAGCGAGGATCTACTAGATAAGTAGCACCAGCCTGATGAATTTTTTTTAATCGTTGAATAGGTTTTGTATTTATTAATTCAACAAGTACATTATCTATTTTGTATTGCCCATATAGTTCATCATTCAAAATCATTCTATTCCTACTTTCTACTTAAAATATGAAATTCCATTTCTTTCACGTATACAGCATTGCCAGTAATTTCTATTTCATAATTCGAATTTACTTTTTTTACCTTTAC
Organism: Bacillus sp. AFS041924; assembly: GCF_002577195.1. Classification (GTDB taxonomy): domain Bacteria; phylum Bacillota; class Bacilli; order Bacillales; family Bacillaceae_G; genus Gottfriedia. The sequence goes on along the minus strand of NZ_NULG01000004.1, from coordinate 128,859 downwards.
TTTTACACGTCCGTCTCTTTGAATTTCCGTTCCTTGCTCAACAACTAAATCAATTACATCATTCACAACACTATTAATATATTTAGCATAATAAGCTCCCATAATCCCTGATGCGGTTCCTGTAACTGGGTCTTCGATTGTTCCTGAAAATGCTGAAGAAAAATGGCGAGCATGGAAATCTGCATTTGAATCATATGTTTCTAAACAAAATGGGTGTATAGACGCGTTTGGAATTTCATTTAAAATACTTGGAAAAAGTTGATTATTAGGCTTCATCTTTTCAAATGAAGCTAACTTTTTAATCGGTAAAAGTAAATTCCATGCACCTGTACTCCCATATAGTGTTGGTAAGGTTGAATCAATTTCCTCTACACTAATTCCAATTGAAGAAGCTACTTCATCAATCGAACCATTGAATTCAACAAACTCAGGTGTTTTTTGTTTCATCGTTATGTAAATCTCATTATTTGAATTATGTATGGAAATTGGTAAAATTCCAGCCTTTGTTTCAATTGTTAACTCATTGTTAAATTCAATTATTCCTCTAGTAACTAAAGCATAAATTACTGCCATAGTCCCATGGCCACATAAATCCATTTCGTGACCAGGAGTAAAATAACGAATTCTATGATCGGCAACATTAGATTTTAAAAGAAATGACGTTTCATTAAATCCCACTTTTTTCGCAATATCCTGCATTTCTTTTTCAGTTAAAGTATCACTATCTAAAACAACTCCAGCTGGATTTCCTTTATTAGGCTCTTTACTAAAAGCATCATAATGGTATACTCTAATTTTTTTCATTTTCACACCTCATTAGGTTATTTTTAATTTCTATTACTACTTTCAATTAAAAATGATGATGAGTTTCGTTTTATATTATTAATTTAATCATATACATAATTAACCTATTAATATAGCTTAATCACATTTTCCCAATATGATTAATTTGAAATTTTGATAAAATAATACTAATCATAAATTTTTGGAGGAAAATATGTCATTATTCATAACAGCTTTCGGAGCAAAACTTTTACTATGCTTAGTGTTTACCTTATTCTGTTTCTTAATTGCATGGCCTGTCGGTTTATATTTTCGATACAAAGATTCCCAGAAAATGAAAGCGGTTTTACGTGATCAACCAGTCAATCGACGACGCTACTGGCTTAAACAGTTTTCAAAATTAAGTATCTCGATCGTAGTTTTATATTTTATCTCTTTTTTAATTGCACTATATTTTGAAATGCCTTTTTCATCTACTGCACCGTTTGTCGGTCTATTCGCTCTATTAATCATGCTTTATATTAAATTCGCTCCACGTACAACCGGTGAAGTAACACCTGATGTTGATGGTTGGTATAAAACATCTGTCATCATCGACCCTGATGAATATTTTACTTCAACAGGTGCAACTATTATTTTTGGATCATTCATATTTACAGCTTTTGAATTTATTAGTGTTGTTTATTAAATTTTTAGCAATTATTTAATTATTTTTCAAAAAGAAAGCATTAATGATCAAATCGATTATTAATGCTTTTTTCTATATAGATTTAATTTTTGGATTGGTTAATCAACTGTTCTAATTCTACATCTATTCTACTTACATCAATCCTTTCAAAAAGAGGATTCACATCGTTAAGTTTTACTAAAATAGGGGTTACCTCCTTCCATTCCAAGTTTGGTAAATTAAGCATTTCTTTTATTTCATTACTCGAAAAAGGTAGAAATGGATGTAAGATTTGCGCTAAATTAGCAATCACATAAGTACAGCTGGCCATTGTATTATGACACTCTATTAAATTCTCACTAACTTGTTTCCATGGCTGAACTTCATCGAAATATTTATTTGCAAATCGAATAAGCTCAAATATTTCCTCCAACGCTTTTTTAAAGTTAGTCGATTCAATATGTGAACCAACCACCTCATAAAGCCTTTTAATCCTTAGACTAACTGATTGTTCAATTTTCCCCTCTGGAACTTCACCGTTATAATACTTTTCAATAAACTTTAAGGTACGGTTTACAAAATTACCATATGCGCCTAATAGTTCACTATTGTGACTATATATAAATTCCCTCCATGAAAAATCAGTATCTCGATTTTCTGGAGCATTTATTGTTAAAAAATATCGGATGGAATCAGGGTGGTATTTTTCGATTAGATCAGGTACCCATACAGCCCAATTTTTACTAGTGGACAACTTTTTCTTCTCGAGTGTCAAATATTCATTCGAAACGATATGGGTTGGAAGCGAATCTTTCTTTAGACCCATTAAAATGGATGGCCAAATGATCGAATGGAATGGAATATTGTCTTTACCGTGAATATAATATGATTTTGTTTCTTTTTTCCAGAAGCTAGCATCATCTTGATTCGTTGTTAATGTCCATTGTTTACTGGCTGAATAATATCCAGAAACTGCTTCGATCCACACATAAATTTTCTTTTCTTCATACCCTTTAACTGGTACGCTTACTCCATTTGGCAAATCCCTTGATACGGCTCGATCATGGAGCCCTTCACTTAAATAACGTTCTGTTAATTGAATTGCATTCGAACGCCAGCTTCCACTATGTTTTGCAAAATCAAGATATTCCTTTAGTTCATCCTGCAACTTGCTTAATGAAAAATAAAAGTGTTCTGTATTTTTAACGGATGGAGGATCCCCACAAAGCTTACATGTTTTATTTAATAAATCTAAAGGATCTAAAATTACAGAGCAATAATCACACTGATCTCCGCGAGCATGATGACCACAATTTGGACAATCCCCCTCCACATAACGATCTGGTAGAAATTGTTCAAATTTTTCACAATAGCATTGTTCAATTTCCTTTTTATAAATTAAACCATTTTGTACTAACGTTAAGAAAATTTCTTGAACTGTTTTATGATGATGTTCTGCGTCAGTTCTAGTATATAGATCATAGGTAAAGCCTAACTTCTTAAAGTTATTTTCGAATTCATAGTGATATCGATCTGCAATTTCTTTGTACGTTACATTTTCTTGCTTCGCTTTTATAGCAATAGGTGTCCCATTACAATCACTTCCTGATACATATAATACATTAGTTTTTTTTAATCGATAATATCTAGCTAATATATCGCCTGGTAATAAAGCCGCGATATGTCCTAAATGTAGGGAACCATTTGCATATGGCCAAGCTCCTCCAATAAAAATATTCATTACAGTTCCTCCTTCTTTTAATTAAATACAAAAAACCTCGTCCTTATCTATAAAAGATAAGGACGAGGTTTAAAATCCACGTGGTACCACCTTAATTCACAAAGTATTTGCATACTTTTGTCTTTGCAAGTACGAGCTAAATAATATTTTCAGTCAAAATACCCTTTTTTCGAGGGTACACAATCTACATGCTGAAATATTAAGTGCTTATATACTGTGACTTTGATAACAAGTGCCAACTCTTGTCGTAGCCTACTAGTAGGAAAATACGTTCAGTACGAAGCTCAGAGGCCATTGTTCAAATGAGTATTTATGCTTCTTTTCAGCTACCGAAGCTCTCTTTAAAAAAATAACATCATTTTACTTTTCCTCTTCATTGCCTTTATTCAAATGTTAAAAAGATTTTATATAAAATAGATTAAAAAGTCAAACTATTCCATAACAAATTTTGTTCCTTTTATATAGTATAGATTACAAAATAAAAGTTGATCCATTTACAATTCTTTTGTCGAAATTAAATTTATTTAAAGTGAAGGGATTCGAAAAATAAAGTTAAATATATTCAATTATCAATGTTTTAGGAGGAGGAGAAGTAATGTCAAACTGGAAGACTGCATTATTTGAGTTACAAAAGACTGATATGTCATTCTCAACATTTAATGAAGTAAAAGCTGAAAGCTTAGATTTTAATAATGTAAGCTTGGCCAATTCAACAATTACAAATGCAAACATGAGAAACCTAGAATTAAATGACGTCAACTTATTTGGAGCTCGAATTTCAGATGTTAATTTATCTAACTCTAAAATAATAAATGGTAATTTAAGAGATTTAGTAATTGATCATGTCTATTTAGCTGGTACAAGCTTCCGTAATATTGTCATTCCGGCAGAGCTTGATGATGAGTCTATTTCTATAAAATTTGAGAAATGCCATTTATCAAATAGTCAGTTCACGGATTGTGATTTAAGTAATGTCGAGATTAATAATTGTAATCTATTAGGAATGAAGATTAATGGTATTTTAATTGAGGATTTACTAAATAGTTTTACTGAGAGAAAATGAGTATTAATCTACATAATTCTTAAATAATGAATAATTTTTTAATAATAGGCTCTGTTAAAAAAGAGTGTTGATTCTCCATTCCAGGTACTTCGCTTTCCATGGGGCGTGACTTTAGCCTCCTTGAGCAAGACTCCGGGGTCTAAAGTTTCCCGCATTTCCCATAGGAGTCTTCGCACCTTCCATTTCAATTAGTCTCGAATTTAACTAAAATCAACAATTAATATTAACAGAGCCTAATAGATCTTTCATTAGATCCTTTCTGATTTACAATTAATTTAATGGTCGTCCAGTACAATATTCCGATTACTATTTCCCGTTAACTGTGCTTCGAACGCGTCGATTATATGCAAGAATCGATCTGCTTCTCTAAAAACATGGTCTGCTAGGAGTGGGTGAATGATACTTTTAATCTTACAGGCCTCTATTAAATCACGGGCTGTTTTCTTAAAATCTCTAAGTGATTTTACTGATACTCGGTTTTCATCAAGGAATTGATCAAGTAAAGGAACTGTTTCCGATTGTGGTCTCATTGATTCTAAATCTACCGCTTGGTATAAAAGCTGATCAAAATCATGGCTAAATTCCCTAGCTTGATCTACTAATTTTCTTTCTGAAGGATCTAATAAGTGTCCGATAAATTTTGCATGGTCTGCCATAATTCTTAAAAAGAAAACATTTTCCTGAATAATTGCAGCTGGTAGCGGTTGGAGTTGACCATTGTTCAATTCGGTCAATCGATTAGCGAAATATGCGGCTTCTCTACTCGTATGGTCGACTAGTAAAGGAAAGTTATTACCAGTAATTTTACAAGTAAGGAGTAAATTAAGGATTTTTCGCTTATATGCCCAAATCATAGAAGCAGCTTGATGAACCTCATTATTAAACTGTTTAATTTGCTGAGGATCCGTTTGAAGCGAGAACGATTGGGCTTTGTTTCCTATTGCCTCAAAAACTTGATAAAAATGATCTGCTTCTTGAATTAGCTCGGTATCATCACAATTGAATCCTAATTTTAGAAATAGTGAATGCTCTTTCATAATCCTCGACCAGAATAAAATCTCATCTAAGGAGCGTGCAATAAATGCATCTGACAATCGGACCCCTCCTATCGTTGGTGTACTTCACTTCCTAATATATTGATAAAAAAATGAATTATTACAAATACATCTTATTTATGTGGAAAAGCTACTAGAATACTAAAGTATTAAAAAGAGGGTGATTTAGTGATTTTGTGTGCCTATGCAATTAAACATGAGAAAGTCGCAAATAAAGGGGGGATATGTGCAAATAAACGATGATTAGTTGCAATTGAATAGCGTCCTGCAATTAAATTTTGAAAATCGCAATTAAAATTACGAAACAGCAATTAAAATTCGAATATCGCAATTAAATTTACGAAACAGCAATTAAATTCAAAAAAATCGCAAATAAGATATAAAATTACCCATACTGGTTATGGTATTAAGACTTAATAATAAGACTTTTAAATGATAAAACTGACAAAATTGCTCTAATTTTATCTTAATCAGCTAAAAACACACAGAGCTCTGACTATTTTCTATAGAATGCATCGTTAGCCACCGAAATACCCACACTCTACAATTCATAAAATCTACTTAAAAATTAGTTTACAAATAAAAAAAGGCACCCGTATATCAGTTATCCTGATGTATGGGAACCCCCGCCTTATAAAAGATTCAATAATAGATTATGATTTCAAAACGTCGTGGTCAACAAAACGGCTTCCGCTTAATTGACTAATCACAATCCTTCTATATTTGTTTTGCCACTCGAATCAACATCTAGTACAGTCTTAATACGTGGCTCTGTACCGGCTATAAGATTGATTTAAGTAAAGTGGTAATAATTCTGTCGCAGACTTATTAATCCCTGCATGAATTGATAGTAATTTATTTAAATCCTGGGAAATTAGAGAGATCTGAATAATTAATCCATAAAAGTACAAATCCAATAATACCTAATAACAAAATTGTAAAGGCTTGTTTAAATGAATCCTTAGCGCGAATATGTGCTATTATTGCACCAATTGCCACAACACCTAGTAATAATCCACCTGCTGGAACCCAGCTTTCTTCCCAAAAACCAATAATTAATGAAGCTACCCCAACTAATTCTACTAATCCAGTAATGACCCTAAACCATTGTGGTAATTGCAAGTGATTAAAAGTTTCAATACTTGATTTTGAACCAAAAACTTTTCCTAAACCAGCAAATAAAAACATAAGAGCTAATAAAATTTGTAAGATAATTGATAAAGTATCCATTTTTTATCACCCCTTTACTTAATATATATACAAATGAAGAATGCACATATTACAGTAAATGTATCTATTCTATCTAAAATTTGATTAGAATTTTTACTAAAATTAGAAATAACCGTTAGAAGTTAATTAATAAAAAGTAGTTTTTTAATCGTCTTCTTTATAAAATGCAATTTTAAGAAGCTCATTTTAAGCAAAATAAAAAAGCAGTTTTACCTGCTATATTTTTTAATAATTATTATAAACTGCTATTTTAAATCGAGGTGGACCAATATTGACGTATTCATAAAAGTCGTAAATCGTAAACTATTAAAGTCCAAAATGCTGTTTTACTAATTCTTTATATCGCCTTTCATCAATATCCTCTTTCGTTACTTCACCGTTGTTCCACTGGGTAAAAGAAGTGTTCGTTAACGTTTTATTCCCCTCATTTGTCATTTGCGTTATTAAAGGAGTTTTATTAAACGGCGATTCAACGTGCTCAGCAATAATTGTCTGAATCTCGTTAAATTCTGACACATCTGAAATCATGTCTTGTGAATCAAATGCATATCCAATTCTCCAATTAAGATCTTTATGTTTAAGTTTTATTAACAATACATAATCTCCAAATTCAGTGTCCTCTTTTTCAATTCGAAACTCACCATTATTAGAAGTAATAATTTCGCCGGTAAAAGGTACAGCCTTTAAAGGAAGATTAGCCCCAAACCCCGTATCAATTAAGTATGTTTCTTCATTATGTGTTAAAAGAATCGTTACATGCGTTCTTCCAAACGTAGGATATTTTTGAGCTAAATTGTCATACACAACACCTCTAGCTAACCTCACTTTAAATCCATTTTCATGTAGAAATAAATACAGCATTGAATTTAATTCATAACAGAGGCCGCCTTCATTTTTTACTAATAATTTACTAATTAAATTTTCTTTAGTAATCTCTTGAGTTTTATTTTCCATAATACAAAGATTTTCAAAAGGTATACTTTTTGCTGTTTTTTCAAGAATTACATTTAAATGATAAAAATTGATCACCTCATCATACTGTAAACCAATTCTTTTTCGAAACAATAAATTAAGGTCGCTCATAAACCGTTCCTCCATTCTCAGGCAATCGCTTTTATTAATATTATCATTTAAATTTGCAAAGCTAAAAAAATAAGCCACATCTGTAGCTTATAGTCTCTTTTTAAAATAATATTGATTATGCCCCTTTGGATGATCTTCAATTATCCCAAAAACTTTGAACCCATGTTTCTTATAAAACTCCGGAGCCTGAAAACTGAAAGTATCTACTTTGATTAGTCGACATTCCTTTTCGATCGCAAATTCTTCCATTTGTTTGATTAGCTGACTACCAAAACCTTCATGTCTATATTCTTCTGACACCCACAAAAAGTCGATTGCTAAATGGTGCCAATAAATTCTTCCGGTAATACCCCCCACTATTTCTTCTTGATCATTTCTAACGACAAAACTTATTTCTTCAGACGGTGCTTTTCTCTCACCTGGTAAGTTTTTGGAATTATATTCAATTACTTTTTTTCTAATAAAATCACTATCTTCTTTTATCCATTGTTTTACTATTTTCATAATGATTATTCTCCAGTTATCTATTTATTTTTTAGATCTTTTTTAATAAATTACTGATGGAAATAATTTGATGAAAAAAAATCAGCAAATAATACCTCCTTAGGTAGTACATTCTCTAAATATATCTATATTCCTTTTGGTGTAGGGTCATTCTTACTTAAGAACGCAAATAAAAAAACCTTCAAAAATTTGAAGGCTTCAGCATAATGTTTATGGTATAATCTTCCAAAAGGAGTGAAATTATAATGCATAATGCCTTTTTTCCTCTATTTTCAATCATACCGATTCTGTTTTACATAGCTCCATTTGTTTTTATCGTTTGGTTTCTTTTAAAGTTATTAAAAATTCAGCAGGAAAAAAATCAAATTCTTAAAAAAATATCTGATAAACTAGATCACTTAAATAACAATAATCCAAATTCTTGAAAGAGCATATGTCTCTTTCTTTTTTTTATTTATTTTTTTGAAACTGGAATCCATATCTCACTTTTAAAGTTTGGTGAATTTACGTCTTTATGTTCATTCCATAAAATTTCAGGGCCATCAATTTGTTCGTAATTTGAAGATGGAAACCATTCTGAATAAATCCGTCCCCATACATCCTGCAAAGCATTTGGAAATTTTCCAATCGCTTCGAAAACTGCCCATGTTGAGGCAGTTACTTCAAGTTGAATGTAATCATCTGGACAGTCATTTGACGTGGCAACCCCAATATAATGATCAAGTTCACCTTTTTCTTCCATTCTACCTTCTGAGAAATTCGTTGATGCGCTTATAATGCCAGTCGGCTCAAGATTTGAGAGGTCTTTTAGTTGGGTTATTTTTTCCATCGTTAAACTTTTCCACATCGAAGCAATTTCAGGGTTCACTCCATTAAAAATAATCGGAACTCTCTTTTTTATTCCTACAATTCGAAAAGCTTCTTTTTCTTCAATACGATAGTTCATTTCATTTCCTCCTCTAATTGATAATTGGAAGGTCATTCGTGGAAATGCTTTAAGTGAATTGCCATTATTTCTAGCTTCTGACGGAGTAATCCCATGTAAATTTTGAAAGGCTCTCGTAAAGGAATCTGGCGAATTGTATCCGTATTTTAAAGCGATATCTATTATTTTCTTATGATGATCTTTCAGTTCAAATGCTGCTACAGTAAGCCGGCGACGACGTATATATTCTGAAAGAGATATGCCGGCAAGGAACGAAAACATTCTTTTAAAGTGATATTCAGAGCAAAAAGCCCGTCTAGAAATTTCTTTATAGTCAATTTCGCTTGAAAGATTTTCTTCAATATATGTTAGCGAATCATTCATACTCTTAAGCAAATCCATTTTAACACCTCCCTTAGCAATAGAATAACAGGAACCAAATAAACCAATCCGACATTTCAGGTTAAGTTATGTAGGGTCTCCACTTTTAAGTTAAAATCTTTAAAGAGAGCCACATATAAGCAGCTCTCAAAATTTATCATCTATTACATTGATAATTTATATTCATCTTTTACATTCAGCTTCTTATTAACATTAACATAAACCAAAACTACATTTAGTAGCAATAATGCACTTGTTACAAAAAATACATATTTCACGCCTAAATATCCAGCCAACATTTTAAACTCAGCCTATAACATTAGCTAATTCTAATTAACATTTCGATTCAAATAAAATTGGGCACCAAATAAGGTGCCCCTATTTTTTACTTATTGAGTTTGCTTTTTGCTATTTATAAATGAACAGATAATTAATACAATTAACATCCCTAAGCATACAAAAATACTTAATCTGTTCTGTTCACTAAATGCAAATGCTATACAGCTCACACCTAATGCTACTACAGTAAAAGAAGTTACGTACGGAAATCCCCATACCTTATAGTGAGGCATTTTAGTATAAGTTTTGCGAAGCTTTAGCTGTGCTAAACAAATGCTGATCCATACTAATGATACTGTAAACCCAGGAATCGCCATCAAATAACCAAATACACGATCTGGAGAAAAATAAGCTACAAATGTACCAGCAATTAAAATAATTGCACTTACAACAACTGTATAAACCGGTACACCATTTTTAGAAATTTTTGCAAAAACTTTCGGAGCTTCACCTTCAGTTGCTAATGAATACATCATACGTGTACAGCCATAAATGCCTGAATTGGCAGCAGATAAAACCGCCGTAATTAGAACAAAGTTCATAATATGTGCTGAACCTTGAAAACCAACTGTCGATAAAACTTGAACAAATGGACTTTCTTGATTACCAATTTCATTCCATGGAATTAATCCGCAAATAATCAGAATCGGAAGAGTATAGAATAAAACGATTCTCCAAATTACACCTTTGATAACTTTTGGTATTACTTTTTCTGCATCTTTTGTTTCTGTTAAAGTCAACCCAATTAATTCTGAACCACCGTACGAAAAAATGACAATTAATAAAGCTGAAAATACACCTGACCAACCGTGTGGGAAAAACCCCTTATGTTGAACATAATTTTGTACATAGTCACTATGATTACTTGGAATAATGCCAAATAAAATTCCTGCTCCTAACGCAATAAATAAAACAATCATTGTAATTTTAATTCCAGCAAACCAGAATTCTATTTCTCCATATCGTTTCACGTTCATAAAATTAACAATCACAATAAAAATTGCACTAATAAAACTCAATGACCATAAAGACATTGAAGGAAACCAATATTGTAAAAAGCTACCTGCTGCAATTACTTCAATCACACAAACAACTAACCACATAAAGCAGTACAACCATCCGATTACAAAAGATACTCTTGTACCAAATGCTTTACGAATAAATCCTTTCATATTCAAACCTGGAAACGCAATTGCCATTTCTGCAATCGCACTCATCACAACAAGTAATAATAGTCCTGCAAACAAATACGAAAAAATAACTGCTGGCCCCGCTATTGATACAGTTTCTGATGTACCTTTAAAAATACCAGTACCTATTGCTCCACCTAGTGCCATGAAACGGATATGCCTTGGTAATAAATTTTTTTGTAATTCCATATTCTATCTCCTCTTTCTATAACTGTTTTCTTATTTAAAAAAATCGCCCCTGTCACTAACGACAGGGACGATTTTTACCGTGGTACCACCCTAATTGCAGATAATAACTCTGCCTCTTGTTATTTTTAACGATCTATGACCGTCTTTTCCTCATAAATGTCGACCTTTATTTCGAAAAAGAAGCTCCAGGATTGAAATTCATGTTTGTTTTTGTACTGATTCACACCACCCATCAGCTCTCTTAAAACAGTGAAACAAACTTTACTGTATTCCCTTCATTGCAGTTGCTATATTAAGTATTAAATATTAAAAAAGTCCCTACTGATTTTATATCAGTAGGGACGAAATGTTCGCGGTACCACCCTAGTTGCAGAATAAGTCTGCCTCTCGAATTTGATAACGATCAGATTTGACCGTTTTTCCCTCAGGTAAAGATTAATCTTTACTTCGAAAAAAATAGCTCCAGGACCGAAATTCATCCTTATCTTTGTACTGATTTCCACCGACCATCAGCTCTCTATTACATTGAGATAAGTACTACTTAAATTCCCTTCATTGCTTAAAACTATATTAATCTAGTATTAGTAACTCGGTTGTTTTTTAATATGTTTTGTATTATAGAGGTTATTTAATAATTCTGTCAACATCTTTTTATCATTTAATTCTACTACAATTTTAAAAAACTAGATTATATAGTTTGTGACCTATTAAATTAATATAATATAATTAAGAAAAACGGAGGGACTAAACTCATGATAAACATACGAAATGTGAGATTGGAAGATTTATCGGAACTGATAGAAATTGAACAACTTTGTTTTTCAGAAGAAGAAGCAGCAACAAAACAGGCATTCGAAAAACGCATTAAATTAATTCCAGATAGTTTTTTTGTAGCTGAAGAAAATGGTAAATTAATTGGTTTAGTAAATGGTCCTGTAATAAATGAAGCCTTTATTACAGATGACTTGTTTAGCGAAATTACAGAAAATCCATCAACTGGTGGTCATCAAAGTATTTTAGGCTTAGCAGTTGCCCCACAAAGCCAAAATAAGGGAATTGCTTCAAAATTACTATCACATATTGAAAAAGTTTCAAAAGAAAATCATCGTGTTTCGCTTACTCTTACATGTAAAGAAAACTTAATTCATTTTTATGAAAATCATGGTTATGTCAATAACGGAATTTCTAGCTCAACCCATGGCGGAGTTAAGTGGTATAACATGAGTAAAAAACTGTAATATAGCTGTTAAAGCTTTATTACAGTTTTTTATTAAATGGACCTTATATGTAGATGAGTTTAATTCAATTATTCTTGTCCGTACCACTCCATTACTTCGGAAAGTTAATACTTTGTAAAAGCTCGGACGGTTTCTTTACCTTCTACGATTAAACTTCTCAAAGAAAATAGACTGAACTTCATATCTCTTTCCATTCCACCCATACACAAGCTTCAAATTTCCAATCGCACCTCCTCCATCAGTTGAAATCATTACGACAGCATCGGCAACTAGTTTTTTCTTCTCAACGATATAATCCACTGGCACGTGAGTATATACACTATCATCAGAAGAGGTGTCTTTAAAACCTAGCGATTTCAAGTTAACTTTATAAGTTTTTTGTTTAGTTGTTATGGTCACAATATCGCCTTTTTTTTCCATTTCAACTTGACGCTTAACTGCTTCTGGCACTGATTCTATTGGAACTTCATTGTACTCTTCATTTTGATCATTACTACTAATTTGCAATAAATGAACAGGATCATTGAAATTATCCAATACGATAATGACTTCATCTAGTTTGTCTTTATTCAAGTCTTCACTAAGCATTTTGGTACCATATTTCCCACTTTTCCATGTTGGGAAGTGATATAATATTCCTTCATTTCCTATTTGAACGTCAAAATTCCGGTATTCTTTCCAATCAATACGATCAGCAATTAGATAGATATTTTCTTGCCACACATCACTAGGAATCCCATTCATAACTACTCGATCAGCCGCTTGTGCACTTATTGATGAACATGATAAATATAGAAAAGTACCAATTAGAACAATGATTAAACGTCTGTTCATCGAAACACCACCTTTGAACTTAAGTTGTCCTAATATGGAAAATATAACCTCAAGCACGGGGCTTCACCTTTTTAACCATGCAAAAAAAAGAGTTACAAAAAGCAACTCTTTTTATATTGGCTCTTTTATAAAAGATTGTTGATTTTCTTATACAGCGAATTGCAGTGTATTTCAATAAGAAAAATATAGGAATCAAGAAAGATTTGACGAATTTATATTTAGATAAAATATTAAAAGGCAGGTCGTAAAATGAACAATATTCTTTTTCCAGCTTTAGTTTTAATAATTATAGTTGGAGTTATTGCACTATTTAATAGATTAATTAAGAAATCTAAAAGAACATAATGAAAAATACTATTCAACTAACTGATGCATTAGTTGAAAAATGTTAATTAAAAACAATCAGAGAATTATTAGGTATATTCATATAAAGGGGATGATTTAGAATATCACAGCAATGACGAAGAGTAAAAATGAAATTTTGGAAGATATAAAAAAAACTATCGAATTAAGCCTGTAACTGCTATCATCGTAATAATTTTTACCATTTTCATTTTGATGTCGATTATGGGTGGTCTTAAGGAGTTCGGAAAAATTCTAAACTCAGATCATATAAGGGCTTTTATCAATTTGGTCTTCGCATGGAATTTGGGATTTGGACTATATCAAGGAATTTGGCGTTTATCTAACTCTCGAAAAATTAACAAAGTACTTTTCCAAAAACTTGAGCAGTTTATAAATGAAAGTGATGAGAAAAGTTATGATGAAACTGAAACGGAAGTATACGAAATGGTCAAAGTAGCATATGCGGATTACACAGAGAAATATAATAAACTCAATAAAATTTACTGGACAAGTATTAAATTAAGTTTCGTATTGCCATTTATTGCACTCGTTATTTCGCTTGTTTACCATAAGTTTTAGTGAGGATTAGGTGATACAAATTTCATAACACATTTGGCTATATTTTTGGATCGGATAAATATAATTTAGATATCATTCTAAACAATACAATAGGGAATATCGCAATTTTTATACCACTTGGATTTCTTTTACCGATCTTATTAAAAGGCTCTGTTAATATTNNTCGAGACTAATTGAAATGGAAGGTGCGAAGACTCCTATGGGAAATGCGGGAAACTTGAGACCCCTAAAGGCTTCGCCGAGGAGGCTCAAGTCACGCCCCATGGAAAGCGAAGTACCTGGAATGGAAAATCAACATTCTTTTTTAACAGAGCCTATTAAAAAGATATAGTACGTACACAAACATTTTTATAAAAGGATTTGCAGTGACAGCTACAATTGAGATTCTACAATTCTTCCTACAGATAGGTCAGTTTGACATAGATGATATTATTTTGAACTCAATTGGAATAATACTAGGCTACTCTTTTTTATGGTTGCTTATTAATAATCCATTAATGACAAAATGGAAATTTACTAAAAGAAATTTTAATTAGAAAGTCAATAAGTTGGAGATTTCAATGGGTTTACTTGTTTCAACAGTTGGATGAGTAAAAATAGAAAAAATAAAAGAATGATACGAACGCGTGCTTTAGTTGAATTAGAAAAAGCAAAGACCACAAAAATTTTTGTGGTCTTATTTTTTGTTCAAAAATCAACAATTTACTTTAACAGCCTTTAAATTAAGAATTTATTTCAGCTGTATGTACCTGCTCCTGTAATATTTCACCCTTAACCCTTCTTTCTAACGCAGGAGTAATTCGAACAAATATAAGAATACCGATTACACCTAAACTTGTTAAAAAGAATGATGTTGCAAAATTTGATAAATACGCACTTAATGAAACAGTAATAGAGCAGATAAACATCGCTAAATTAAATGTTAAACCTGCGACTGCCATATATGAACTTCTTGTTTCTTCAGCTGGTAAATTAGCCATATAGTTTTGTTGTACTGGTACTCTTAATACTTCCGCAACGGTTGCTACAAACATCGCGATCAATAAAAGTAAAATAGAATTACTATATGAAATTACCGCATACCCAGCAACAAATGCAATACAGCTCCAGATTAACGTTTTTTGATCATCTAATTTGTTTACTATTTTAGTAGCAAAAAGTGCCATTACAACTACAAGTAACGTATTTTCTGTCCGTAGGAAACCATTCATCTCGATTCCACCAAATGTCCAATTAAATAGATGTCTTGTGTGGAAATCATTCGCTAATCGAATACTTATATAATTAGTTAGTTGAAATTCCATTGAAAGAACAAGTAAGCCTGCTAGTACATAAAGAATAAAGAGTTTATCTTGAAAAACGTCTCGATAATTCGAAATCATTTTATAAGCGTGATGACCAATCGTCTTTGTCTCGGACTTTTCAGTTACCAAACTTTCTTCAACAAAGAACGTAATTAAAACCCATGTAATAAACGAGGCAACTGAAAGTGCTAATAATAATTCAAAGAAATATGATTTAAATAAAAATCCTCCCAATACTCCACCAATCGCGATTGATAGGTTGTTTGACCAATACATGATTGAGTACATAAGTTTTCGTTCCTCTGGCTTACTCACATCTATAAGCATTGCTTGATTTGCCGGACCAGCTAATCCCCAACAAATACTATTTAAAGTCATCATTAAGAACGTAATAATCGGAGACGAAAACCAAGGCGAATTACAAAGCATCATTGTAATAAAAGCGAGTAAACGCAACGTCTCAGCAAACACCATCGTCTTCTTTCGACCAAACTGATCTGAAAAATATCCACCAAAAAAGTTCATAATGATTCCGATAAATACATTTACAAGTAAAAGTAGTCCTGCTTGTTTTACTCCAAAATGCTTAGATAAGTAAATCGCCATAAACGGAAAAATCATGCTTCCAATCGACGAACTTAAGAAAGATTCGAGTAATCGAATTTTTATATTTTTGTGAAACCTAAGTATCCCCATGCTGTTTATTCCTCTCTTTATCTATTGAATCCTTTTCTCCTTAACCAGTTAAAAAATACAATTTTTAGTTCTCAAGTCGGGTAAAACAACAAATATTTGCGTGAAAATTCCCCTTTTTAAAATTTTTCACTCATTTAGCATATCAGTAATTTTCGATTATGCCAATATGGATTAACCATACTTTTATCCTATAAAAATATGAAAAATTGGAATGCTTTAAGCAAACCAATTTTTCTCGTTTGTTTTTGAAAACTGTATGCGTATTTTTTTAAGGCACCTATTTCAAATAAAATAACCACCTATTCGTAACATTCCATTTATCAATACTTATCACCTAGTACAGCCCCTTCAAAATTACTTTTTTACTAGTGCAATAATCAACATTCGTTACAAGCTATTCTTTATCTGATCTAAAACATTAAATAAAAATATTTAGTAGATAATAACTAAATTTAACTTCCTATAATGCTACTTATTGATATTTAACCACAATTAGATTATCATCTAATTAGATGAATATAAAAGTAGGTGTTTAATAAGTGCAATTAAGTAAAATTGTAGATTTTCATAAAGCATTAGGTGATCTTACCCGTGTCCGCATTATCGCTTTACTACAGCAAGGTCATTTAAGTGGGCAAGAAATTGCAAGTAAATTAAATCTTAAGCCCCCAACGATTACTCACCATATGACAAAGCTAAGAGAAGTTGGTCTGATTAAAGAACGCCGTGATAAAAATACAATCTATTTCTCACTAAACACAAAAATCTTAGAAATGAGTGCTAAAGCAATTTTCACTGTAGGATCAGGAGGAGATTCAAATATGGAAATGTCAGTAACTGAAAGCGAACGCTCAAGCATTATTACTAATTTCTTTACTACAGAAGGCAAACTTAAAATTTATCCTGCACAACGAAAGAAAAAGCTTGTTGTTTTAGCGCATATGGTGAAAGGGCTAGAATTCGGAAGAGTTTATCAAGAAAAAGAAATAAATGAATATTTAAAGGAATTTCATGAGGATTATGCTACGTTAAGACGTGAGCTTATTATGTGCCAATATATGTATCGAGAAAATAATCAGTATGAATTAAATCCGGTTGAATTATGGTGGCTAAAATAATTGGCAGAGTATAGGAGTGTTAAATTCGACGAAATGGGCCAATAAAAAATAGAAAAAGAGATATCATTAAAATATCTCTTTTTCTATTTAAATTATTTACTTGGCTTCGTAGAAATATATTTCTTAACTACTTCCATTACATAATCCTGACATGCAGCAGCTGTAGTTGGATCATATTTACCGCCATTTGTTTTGTTGTTTGATAATACACGAATTCCTAAGAAAGCTACATTATATGCTTGAGCGATTTGAGCCGCTGCAGCACCTTCCATTTCTTCTACAGAAGTACCATAAGTATTATGGAACCATTTAATACGATCAACTTCATTATTCCAAACGTCTGCAGAGCCGATTGTACCTTCTACAACTTTACCTTTAGTATATTTGTTTTTTACTGCATTTGCAGCCGCTAATAAATCTTTATTACCTTCGTAAAAACGTGGTTTTTCAGCATTTGGATCTTCACCTGCACTACCTTCAGAAGCCATTAAGTCCATTGGTTTCCAAAGAGTTGCTTCAATTCCCTGGTTTTCATCTCTAGATCCTGTTTTTAATGAACCAATATTTGTTGTTTTTTGACCTAATACAATATCAAAAACATTTAAATTAGCATCGTGTCCACCAGATGTACCTTGGTTAATAATTGCGATCGGTTTGTATTTTTCAATTGCGATTGCTGTAGCAGCCGCTGTATTTTCCATACCCTTACCTGTTTTAGCTACGATAACTGGATATTTATCTAAAGTACCTTTGTAAAATACGAAGCTACCTGATTTTTCAATTTTTACATTTTTTAACTTACTTGCAAATTTTTCAGCTTCTATTGGCATTGGACCTTCAATAATAATTGGTCTTAATTCCTTAGTTTTTGCTTCTGCAGTATTTGATTTAAAGCTATTACCTACAGATACAGAGATTAATAGTGCACTAGCAATTCCTACTAAACCGAACTTTTTTAACATGTCTTTTCCCCCTTGATGTATCACACTCGATGCTTTAGCCCAAAAAAATAGTCTAGAAAATGTAGAACAATCTCTACCTTCTAGACCTACGAAAGTTAAAGTATGGATAAGCAATAAATAAAATTTAAATGCTTGTCCTTAATTATTGGTTACATAAAATGAATACCAATACTACTTTAACTCGTAGTCCAGTTCTTTCATTGGGAACTAGGTAGAAACGCTCAAGACCATATTACTGAGCATATACGAGTAATGTTTATGAATGATTACACTGTTAATATATCAAACTAGAAATATATTTTCAATAGTAAATATGAACTTTTTCATAAATTTTTATTACATCGTTCGTATTTTAGTAAAAAACAAACGGTTAAACTAGATAAATAAAGTAAAAAAAACGTTTTTAATTAATTTCACGAAAATTCTGAAATAAAATTTCATATTATTAAAATTCGAATTTTATTGGTCTTAAAAATAATTCCTCTAACGTTTCTTTAGGATTTTTATGTTCAAAAATAATATCATACAATGCGTTGCAGATCGGTAGATCAACATCATATTGATCAGAAAGTTTTTTTAAGGCATTAATTGTTGAAACTCCTTCTGCTAATTTATCAAACGGTTCTCCTTCAACAAATGATTGTCCAAACTTTCGATTGTGACTATGCGCAGAAAATAGTGTTGCCTCATAATCACCTAGATGACTTAAACCGTAAATTGTTACATCATTTCCTCCCATTGCTCTGATTAAACGAGAGATTTCCCTGGTCCCTCTAGCCATCAACGATCCCTTTAAGCTACTATAGTTTAAACCATCAAGCATGCCTGCTGCTATTCCCATGACATTCTTTGTTGCTGCTCCAATTTCATTCCCAATTAAATCTTGACCAAGATAAAAACGAATTAATTCACTATTAAAATCTTTCGCGATCTTTTTTGTTACCTCAATATTTTCCGAACCAATAACCATGCAATTTGGTATATTATTTACAAAATCCTGTACATGGCCAGGTCCTACCCAAACCACTACTTCTGTATTTTCCCCAACTTCTTCCCTAAAAACTCGAGTGAGTCTTTTTCCACTAGTAGATTCTAATCCCTTCATACATAAGATAAATGTTTTACCAAGTATTTCATTATATTGACTTAATCGCTTTGCAAATGCTCTTAACTCTTGGGCACTAATCGATATAATAATGACTTCTGCAAAAGATAATGCACCTTCTAAAGAACTCGTTAACTCAATTCCATCTGGTAGGCTTAAATAGTTATTTTTTCTTGTATGATTTAATCCACTAAAATTTCTAGAGTTTTCTCTTCCCCATAAAATTACATTGTGGCCAATTCGATTAGCGTACCAAGCCAAAAAGGTTCCCCATCGTCCACAGCCTAATACAGATACATTCATATATTACTCTTCCTTCCAAAATTATGATCTAGTAATGGACTTAACATAAAACTCAAATAAGAAGTCTAATTAAGTAACTTATTAGACTTCTTCAGACTGGTGAAAAATTGAGTTCTTCAAATGATCTTTTGAGTAATGATGGTTGTGACTAAAGCCGGTTATGAGTACGTTATTTTTGTTCATGAACCCCTTATGAGTAACCTATTTCCCTATTCTCAATGAATTACTTACTCATGTCTTAAACTTCTTTTTATTTCTAAAAATTCACTTTTCACAAAGTCCAATTAATTAGTAATCCAGCGTGAGTTAATCCACCGCCGAATCCGTAAAGTAAAACCTTATCACCATATTTAAGCTTTCCTTCCTTCGCTCCCTTAGCTAATGATAAAGGAATTGTAGCAGATGATGTATTTCCACAATCAACTAAGCTATTTAACGTTTTATCGATAGGAAATTCACTTCTTTCACAAATTGATTCAATCATTCTTAAATTTGCACTATGAGGAACAAACCAATCAACTTCATTTATTGAAGTTGAGCCATTTTTAAGTACAGTTTGCATACCTTTTGGTACAGTTGTAACAGCCCATTTATATACTTCTCGTCCGTTTTGAACAATATTACTGTTATGAAGAATTTCTTCTCCAAACATTTGATTCGATAAATTTGAGCAATACAAATGCTTTCCTTTTTCCCCTTCTGAGCCTAAATAAGAGGTAATGAAGCTAGGTTGGTCTTCATCATATTCTACTAGAGCTGCTCCAGCACCATCTCCAAATAAAATACAAGTAGTGCGATCTTCGTAGTCAGTTATTTTGGATAATGTTTCTGCGCCGACAACTAAAATTTTTCGATTTAATCCGGATGTAATTAATCCATTAGCCATGTATAAGCCGTAAGTAAAACCTGCACATGCAGCATTTAAATCAATTGCCCCTGCGTTTTTTATTCCGAGCTTTGCCTGAATTATCGAAGCAACACTTGGCGTTTTGTAGTCTGGCGTTAATGTACATACAATTATCATATCTACATCTTCAACTGACTTATTGTATTTTTCCATCAAGTCTTTTACAGCGTTAAAGCTTAAGTCACTTGTGTATTCATTTTCAGTTGCGATTCTTCTCTCTTTTATGCCAGTTCGCTTTACAATCCATTCATCATTTGTTTCGACTATTTTTTCTAAGTCTTTATTTGTTAATACTTTTTCTGGAACATAAGAACCTATTGCAGTGATACGCGCCTTTGAATTGTGCATTATAGTCACCTCAGTCTCATTTAATATTTTCTTTTTAACATTATATCACCAGATATTAGAACTAGGTACTAATTTTATTCAAAAATTTTTTTATTCTTTTAATTTCAAGAAAGCATCCTGAGTTAAGCTTTGGATGGAAATAAAGGCAATTAATAAAAATTATAATTCTAACGTCATAAAAACACTATTCGGATCATCTTTATAATCAGCAAATGGCTGACAATATTTAAATCCAAAATGTTCATATAGTTTTTTTGCTGGCGTAAATGCTTCCATCGAACCTGTTTCCAAACTTAGTTTCTTGTAACCTCTATTTTTTGCCTCTTCAATAATGTGTTGGAGCATTCGTCTTGCCACACCTCTTCTTAAATGGGCTGACGAAGTTCTCATCGATTTTACTTCTCCATGCAAATGGTCAAGTTCTTTTAGCGCTCCACATCCAGCTAACTCACCATTGTCCCATACACTCCAAAACGTAATTTCGGGCTTATTTAATCCTTCAAGGTTTAAAGCATGTATGCTTTCAGCCGGAGAATGTTGCGTCATACCTTGCAGATGCTCACTAATTAGCTTAGCAACTTCAGTCCCCGTTAAGTCATCTACTTTAATTTCCACGTAATTCCCCCCCCCATACCGTTTAATTCTTTTTTTGTGTTGTTTTTATTATACTAAATTACCACTTCTCGCTGATTTTTTTAGTATTAACTCATATACACTTCATAAAAAAGTATTTTATGGAAAAAATAAACAATCTAGAAGATAAATTAGAAGTCAAAAGAAGGAATTTAAATGAATCGTAAAATAAGTATAACTGGCTTTCAATTTTTCAGTATGATTTTTATTTTTGGGGTTGGTACTTCACCACCTGTTGAAATATATTCAAGAGCTAAGCAAGATGGATGGATTAGTTTATTAATAGGGCTATTTGTCGCTTGTTTATTGTTTTCTGTGTATATTAAGTTACATTCATTCTTTCCTGACATCCCCTTAACAAAATATGTTCAGGTTATTTTAGGTAAATATGTAGGGAAAGTAATTGCATTAGTCTATATCATATATTTTATTTATATCTCAGCACGAGCTTTACGTGATTTTGAGGATTTAGTAACGATCACACTATTTAACGCTTCTTCTTTATTCTCAATTGGGATCATCATGATGTTTTTAATTATGTATGCAATGTTTAAAGGGCTTGAAACATTTGCACGAGCAAATGAATTTATATTTATGATGATCATGATACTTGTTTTTATATTTATTGGATTTGAAATCATATCAAATTTAATCAAAATAGATAATTTAAGACCCGTTTTAGAAAATGGATGGAAACCAATTTTTAAAGGAGCATTTCCAATTTCGGTCACAATACCTTTTGGTGAAGTACTGACATTTACAATGATCATGCCACACCTAAATAAGAAAGATAAAGCCATGAAAGTTGGAATCCCAGCCTTGATATTTTCAGGACTAATCTTAACTTTATTCGGAATGTTAAATACTGCAATATTAGGTCCTTCAGTAATCGAAAGAACAACTTATCCACTTCTAACATCGGTTAGCTATATTAATATTGCTGATTTTGTCCAAAGATTGGATACTTTCATTGTTGTTATTGCAGTATGTAATGCTTTCGTAAAAATTTCAATCTACTTTTATTGCGCATTATCAGGTGCTGCAGATTTATTTAATGTAAAGAAGAGCGATCAATTGGTATATCCTCTTGCTATTATTACGATTTTAAGTTCGTTATGGGCTGCATCAAGTCTTCTTGAACACCATAAAGAAGGGGTTGATTTAGTACCATATTTACTGCACATACCACTTCAAACTATTATTCCGGTTAGTTTATTACTAATCCACTTAATTCAAGGGAAACTTAAAAGTAATAAAAACATGAATTACAATTAACGAAATACAAAAAGGCTACAGTTTTCACTGAGCCTTTTTGTATTATTTTTATTTATTGTGTAACCGTTATCGTTTTAGGTGTTGATGAAATTTTAAATCCGTCTTTCGTCAGAATATCTACTGTAACTGAATATGTTCCATTTGGAAGATCTTTATCTGGTGCCCAACTTGTTCTAAATGTATGCTCATTTTCAAAAGTAGATGAGTCTACAAGTTTCCCAGTAGCATCTTTAATATTAATTGTCCAGTCTACTCTGTTGTAACCATAAAGAGAAATTCTCGCAGGCTTAGATTGGTTTACACCAGTAGATGGAGAAATACCCCAAGTTACCATTGCCATACTTTGTTTATTATAACTTTGATCTCCCCATGTTGTCCAAGACATATTTCCTGCATAATCGATTGATCTTAATACCATACCTTTTGGTTCGGTATTAACTGTTAGAGTTGTTACGCCTGGTGGTAATTCATAAAATGTTCCATTTACATAAATATCGACGTAGTTAAAATCAGTTGCATTATCTGTCGCATTAAATGAAATTACATATTTTCCGTCCTTTGGTGTGACCTTAATATCAGAAATTTTTGGTGCAACTGAATCCACAATCATTGGCATTTTCACAGTTTGCGGCTTAGCGTTCGGATAAGCTAATGTTGTTTTAATGACGTAATAGTAAGTACCATCTGGAACAAAATTGCCTGATGTGTCTTTCATATCCCATTGGTATAAGTTGTATCCATAATTTCCATTAAACATCATGTTTTTATTAAATTTCCATGGTTCTCCAGTACCTGTATATTCACTAAAGTCACCTAAGTATCTAAGTTGTTTTCCTTTTGAATTTTCAATAGATACCTCAGCTTTTTCTAAATTTCGTAAGACGGCCATTCCACCAAAAATTCCCTTATCTAGATAGTTTGGTGAGAAAGCAATATGGTTTAAATCAAAGTTTACTCCATTGAATCCTAATGGTGCTCCCCCTTCTGTAGTATCATTCCAAAGTGCTGTATACCCTGCAAATGCATCTTTTTCCCACGCTGGAGCGTCGATATTTCTTGGTTCATCCCATTTCCCATTGAAACCCATATATGGAATGGATAAAGGTACTGCCTTCGTTGAATCCTTAGGTACAAGGCGGACAAAGCCTTCAACAAATGCATTTTTTCTTAACGTTCTAGGTAAGCGAATTTCTACATTTAGGTTCTTCTCTTGTCCTGGTTTAATTTTGAATGTAGCACCATCTGTACCATTTACCTTTTCACCATTTACATAGATTGAGGCACCTTCAATTTGTTTGCTACTTAACGTTAAATAATCTTTTGAATCTAAAGTTCCATCACCATCTAGGTCAAATTGCTTCGTTTGAGTTGCATCTGTTAATAAGTCTACATTAACTGTGTACTCGTACTCCACTTTCGGTTTCTTTGTTTCAAGTGATTGTACATTTAAGTTAAAAATTGCTCGGTCGTTCTTAATTTCTTTTAATGCTACTGCCCCAGCTTGCTCAAGCGGTGTATCTTTTCTTGTTACAATAACTGGCGTATTAATCGCATTTTGAATTTGCATTAAACCAGAACCTTGAACACGGGGTGAATAAGGAACATCACTATTTGTTCTTGGATCCATTTCGATTTTAGATGTATTCATTAAAGCAACTTTTGCTTTTAAGACTGTATCTTCTGAATGCTGTAATCCTTTTTCATAAAGTGATTGTAATACTAAAGCTGAGCCACCTGCAACATGAGGTGTCGCCATTGATGTACCACTCATTACTTGATATTTATTTCCAGGAATTGTTGAATAAATATTACCGCCAGGCGCAGAAATTTCTGGTTTAAAATCTAACGTAGGTGTTGTACCCATCGATGAAAAATAAGACATCGTGCCTTTATCAGGGTTGTCTACCCAATAATCGCCGATATTTTTCATACTTAAATATTGACCACTAGGCATACTGTTCAATTTATTTAGTAAAGCTTCACCAATTGATTTACTTGTTGAAGCCGTTGGGGTTGCAGCACTCGTTACAGGTAGAGTAACATAATCTGGCCAATTTGATGGTGGAATCATAATAATAGCCTTTGCTCCAGCTGACTTCGCAGTAAATTGAATAGATGAAACAGTACTATATGAATTTAATAATTTAACTACTGCAATATAATTCGTTTTACCTTTTGGATAATTTGCAGCGGTTTTGCCTTCACCTACGTATACTAAATCATAGTCTGTATTTGGTAATAGATTAGTAGATACATTAAAAGCTTGTCCATATTGAGAATGATCTTTGAATGGTATCGCTAGACTTCCATCTGAAATTGCATTCATATGAATTTTAGTATTTTCATAGGAAGCAACTGATAATGCGTATGGGCTCACCCCTGGTGAACCAACTGTTCCAATATCTGGATCTTCTGCATATGGTTGTAATGTTGAAGGAACTAGTAAAGCTCTCGAACTGTACGCTGAATTTCCAGCTGCCACTACTACTAGTGTACCTTGTTCCGTCGCCATACGAATTGCTTTTTGTATCGGATCATAATTTTCGTCTACATAACCTGCATCAGAACCTAAGCTCATATTAATAACATCTGCGCCCATTGTAACTGCATGCTCGATTCCTGCGATAATATCATCTTCGTAAGCTCCACCACCATTATCAGAAAATACCTTTTCTGCTAATAGCTGTACGCCAGGTGCAATTCCTTCAACTCCACCCTTCGTATCGTCTCCATTTGCCCCAATCGTTCCAGATACGTGTGAACCGTGTGAGCTACCCTTTTGACCAGGAATAACATCCGTATCGTTATCTGCCCAGTCATATCCTGTTGGAACTTTATCTGAGTACCAAGTTTCGTTTACACTGGTCTCTTCAAACTTTTTAGTAATACTATCTTTCGTCCATTTTTCTTTCGCTTTTGCAGTGTCAGATAGAGTCATATCTTTATGCGTATAATCAATCCCAGAATCTACGACAGCAACTAATAACCCTTCGCCTTTATAACCATATTGTTCCCATACTTTCTGAGCTTGTACTAACTCTTTACTTGCTGCCATATTTTCCTTAAATATTCTAGCAACTTGAACATGTGTAACGCCTGGAAGAGACTCGATATCCTTCAAGTTTTTAAATTTTGTCTCGATACTAAATCCGTTGAACCCTTTAAAATAACGGTGTTTAAGCTTCATTGTTTCATTTGATTTAGCATTTTTTATTTTTGAGATTTTATCGATTACTTTATCTTGCTTTTCTTTAAATAACGTACGTTTATTTTGTTTTGTGATTTCACTATCACTTGGTTGATCAACTTCTACAATTAAATGAACAAGTTCATCTGGTTTATAGTTATTTAATTGCTCGTTCTTTTTAGCAGCATCATATATAGATTCTTTTTGAGTAGATTCTGTTCTCTTGACTAACATTGGTTTAACTTGTTCCACACTATCATGTGATGAATTAGTTTGGGTTGAAAAATGGTTGTTTTCGGCAAATACCGTAAAGGATGTAAAAAGTAATGATGTTAAAGCTGCAGTTGATAAAACTTTAAATGCTTTCAATTTTCCGTTTTTCATTAACAACTCTCCTAAAAATATTCTAGTATTTACAAATCCACTTTGCTTCCAAAGAGATTAATAGCTAAATATAATGACAATTACAATTTACCCATTACGTGGCTATTAAATAAATACTATTCAAATTTTACATCCCTTATAATTGAACGTATATTGGGGGAATTCCAATTAATTCATCCAACGCATTTTTCATCAATTAGTACTTAGAAATGTCAAATAAACTTGATAAGCATGTGGTTTTCGGGAAGAATATAAAGATTTTTGTCGAATTATTTATTTTTTTAACAAAATACAAAACTGAAAATTGGGAAAATTTAAAAGGAATCACGTTAAAGTTATCAATTTTTCTACAACTTTGACGATAAAACAGGACATAACACCCATATAACAGTTAAAAAAATATCGAAAAACTATTCACATGTAAGAACTTACAATACGAAAAAGGTTACATATTTTTGATTGCATAAAAGTATAGAAGTTTTTAAATTACTGTTGTAAATTAAAAAGACATAGGCACCTAATGTAACTCAGTTCCTATGTCATATTCATGCTAAACCTTTTTCCCCAATGAAAACCCTTCAAACAGTCGGCCCCCATAAGGTTGTAAAATATCATTAGCTAATTCGATTATTCGATGTTTGTTACCAATCGTATAAAATAAGTCAAAAGCTTCTACAAAACGATTTGCAAAATCTTCATCATAATGTCTTAATGAACGTACGATCCATTTTGAAGAACCAACCCATTTTTGATTAGTTCTCAAAACGAATTCGCTTACTAATTCGGCAAGAGTATTAGCGATAAATAATCCTTCAGCTCTATTAGAGGTACCTATAAAATCATTCAGTGCATCCGTAATAAAATAACGCTTTAACTTGATCGTTTCCTCTGACCATTTTTCTGGCCCTTTATCTAAAATAGCATTTGCCTCTTTTTTAATATCATTAATTATCCCTTCATCTTTTAATACGATTCCCTCTGAAACCATCCTCGGTAATGATGGCCTGGCTCTCTCATAATCACTTTCAAAAAATTGTTTATAAGATGTTACGTTATGAACAAAAACTTCAATGTTCCAATCAAATTCAATTAACGATTCCCTATAAGATGAAGTAAGATCTTCAACAAAAATTACGATATCCAGATCAGATGTTTCTGTTGCTTCACCTCGAACTACGCTACCTGCCAATAATGCTCCCTGACAGTTTGGAAAGTACTTATTAATAAAATGGTTTGCTGCTTCAATAGGGTTTAACTTATTAAAATGATTCATTTTCATCTCCCTTAATTTAATACTTTTATTTCAAACTATTTTTAACAAGTTTGCCAGATTGTAAAAATGGAATCAATTGTTTTTTACACTGTTTTTACAATGTTCCAATATTTTGACAATAATTGTTCTTTATACTTAAAAAGTAGTTGAAAAGTAAGTTAGGAGAGGATGAAAGTCTTGTTTAAAAAGTCACTTATTCTTGTATTTATTGTAATACTATCAGTAATAACTATGTTCTCGTTCAACAGTCAACCGATTTTTGCAGAAGAAAAAGCTAGTTTTGAAAGAGGAAAACAGTCTAATATTAAAGTCATGTCTTACAATATTCATCATGGAGAAGGATCAGATACAATTTTAGATTTGAAAAGAATTGGAGATGTCATTAAACAATCCGGTGCTGATATTATTGGTTTACAAGAAGTAGATAATCATTTTTCAGAACGAAGTAATTTCAAAGATCAAGCGAAATGGTTGGCAAAATATGTAGGAATGCATTATACATATGCAGCAAACCTCGACTATGAACCTTTGCAGGTAGACCAACATCGTCGTCAATATGGAACGGCAGTACTAAGCAAATATCCAATCCTTTCTGCCAAAAACCATCTGCTCACTAATATCCCGTATCCAGTGAACCCGACAGAACAGCGCGGTCTTTTAGAAACCGTCATTAATGTTAGGGGAAATCATATCCATTTTTACAATACTCATCTTGATAATAAAAGAGCAGAACAAAGAGATCTTCAAGTCAGAGAAATACTTAAAATAGCAAATCATACGAAAGGTTCAAAAATCCTAGTAGGAGACTTCAATGCCACACCTGAAAGTACAGAAATGTTAAAAATGACATCGCAATATAATGATGCGTTTGACGTTCTTGGTCAAAATGAGGATTATACCTATCCAGTAGAAAATCCTAATCATCGCATTGACTATATTTTTACTTCTGACGATATTAAAATTTCCACGGGGGAAGTTTTAAAAACAATTGCATCTGATCATTTACCAATTACTGCTGAGCTAGCACTTACAAAAATGAAAGATAATACTTAGTCACCAAAAACTAATCATTTCTCAAAATATGTTACAAAAAGACACTCTTTAATGGAGTGTCTCAGTGTGTAGACAAAGTCCCAAAAATTTGATTTTCATACTGATTGCAAGCGCTTGTCTTTCNNAACGGTAATGAGCACCGCTTTAGCAGGCGAAGTAACGAAGAAAGCGAGCGTTTGGCGGGCAGTCTGAGACACTCTATAATGGAGTGTCTTCTAAAAGTTATAGGACTTATAAATTCGGATAAGATATTTTATATTTTCTTGACACCTCTATCAACTTCTCAATTTTCTCAGTAGAAAGATGACCCTTAGGCTTTTGGAATCCACTATGAAATAGCACGGATAATTCTTTTACAAATTCGTCAAAACCTGATGGATATGCTGTAACTATGAACTGAGTATCTTTTGAGCGCACTTTAAATGTATGAGGAATCCCTCGAGGAGCAAAAACATAATCCCCAGCCTTTGCCAAAATTGTTTGATCCCCTATAAAAAAAGTAATCTCACCTTCTAGTACATAAAACGTTTCGTCCTCTAATTCATGCATATGAAGAGGAGGGCCACCATCTTTTTTGCCATTGCAATGTAAAACACAAAAAGCCCCATTTGTGTCTTCCCCACTTACTAATATTGAAGTAAAGTCATTTAAAAAGAAATACGTATTTTCTTCAGTAATACTTCGGTGCATAAAGCCTGTAATACTCTTTTGTTCGAAAGCCATTTTTATCCCCTCTTCTGCTTTTTACATTATTACTTTTAATATGAGCGCGAACTTTGATCTCTAATTTAATGCTATTCATAGAAATTAAGCATATTCTTTTTTTGAGAAAGCGTTAATTATTTTCAAAGCTAATTAATAAAATAGATCGGCATTATTTCACGCTATTAAAGTAAAAGAAATCCATTATAAATTTCCGTATTATACTTTTTACTTCATAGAAACCAGATTTTGTCTCTGAACACGAAAAAAAGGCTAGCATCGCTAACCCCTTTTCATTAGGTAATTGATAAAGTTAATTATTAGGATATAGAATCTCATCAATGATTCCATATTCTTTTGCTTCTTCTGCACTCATAAAATAATCTCGATCTGTATCCTTAGCCACTTTTTCGATTGACTGGCCTGTTCGCCCGGCAATAATTTGATTAATATGCTCACGTAATTTTAAGATTCGTCTTGCAGATATTTCGATTTCTGTTGCCTGACCTTTTGCTCCCCCTAATGGTTGATGGATCATGATTTCGCTATTTGGAAGCGCAAATCGTTTACCTTTCGTTCCCGCCAGTAATAGCATTGCACCAAAAGATGCTGCCATTCCTGTACAAATTGTTCTTACATCGGGCTTGATATATTGCATCGTATCATATATGGCAAACCCAGCTGAAGTCGATCCACCAGGGCTATTTATATAAAGTGAAATTTCTTTATCAGGTGCATCTGCCGCCAAAAATAATAATTGTGCAACTACACTGTTTGCTACATGATCATTAATTTCATCACCGATAATAATAATTCGATCCTTTAACAAACGGGAATAAATATCATATGAACGTTCACCACGATCAGATTGTTCAATTACATAAGGAACTGTAGTCATTTAATAATCCTCCTTAAAAGCATTTATTGGCTATGCTGCCATGCAGAGAGTGCTTGAAGGAGTTTGATTACGAGATGGTTGGAAATTACCGTAAAACATTTTAGGACTTTCAACGATGTTACCTAAGGAAGGAATAGCTTGAATTAAGACTGTAGGGTCCTGCACTTCTAAAGCTATATGAAAAACTTCTTCAAGTTTCTCACGTTCTTCCTCATTCCAAAAGTAATCAACAGAAAGTGATTGCTCTTCTTTGTTAGTTTTTTCTATACGCTTTTTTGCTCGATGTAGGCTAGATTTGATGGCTATTTCTGTTGTTCCTAAGATGTCTGCAATTTCCTTAGATTTATATTGAAATGCTTCTTTTAGAAAAAAGATAATCGCTTGTTTTGGAGTAAAATAATTAAGTAAGAGCTCCACACTATTCATTTTATGATCAACGGAATGATGAGTTGCATATTGAGAAAGTTCAAAATCAGGAGTAGTTGCCTCTTCTTTTCTTTTTCGTAAAGTATCGATCCAATGATTGTAAGCTATTTTATTTAATAAAGCCGAGTTTATTTTTTCTTTATTATAGTATTTTACCGCTTTAAAATAGGATTCCTGAGCAATATCGTCACCGTCCCAATCATTTTGGGCTAAAAAACGACAATATCGTTGCAGTTTAGGATAGTACTCTTTCCAATAGAATTCATCAGACCTTTCATCCAGATTTCCTTTTTCTATGCTGCGGGGGCTAAACTTACTAGACATTCATGTTCACTCCTTTATCAACACTCTCTACCCTATAAACGCAAAAGAACTTTAAAAAGATACGGGGGGAAAAAGTTTTTTTATTTAATTTATGTAATTTAATTAAAAACTCTTCTATATTTATCCTTTGTTATGTAATTTTACCGCATTTTATCATTATTACGAAAATCTCAAACAACAAAAAAGCGTGAATTATTTATCCCCGCTTCTGTCTGTATTTAAATTTGAAAGGTAAATTTTACTTAATCGGCTCCGGCAACTTCTTTTATTGACCCGATCACTGAAATAACAGAACCAATTGCTTGGATCCAGCTTCCCGTCGCTACTAATGTTTCGGATTCCGATTGGCCATTACTTTTTTTAAGATAGTCCTCATAATACCCAACATTCTTTTTCCTATTTTCATCTTCTCTAATTTCAACTAGTGCTTCTGACCAACCAAGTGCTTGGATGGTGTTTCCAATCATTTGGGTAATTCCACCTACAATATTTTCAGATTGACCAGAGAATGGCGTCAGCTCAATCGCTTCTCCAACATTTACGCCTAACCCTAGAGCTTGCAGCAAATTACCTGTAATGAATAATTTATAAGTTGCTTCTTTTCGAATGTCAAAAACAAGTCCTGAAATAACAATAACATTCCCGCTTGCTGAAATTTCTTTTCCAACTGCTCTAATTATAGTCCCAGCTGCCTCAGCATCAATACCATTCCCTGTAGCCTGCAATACATTTCCAATCAGTGTTAGATCATCACGAACACTACTTTTTAAATAGTTGGATGGTGTAGAACCAATTGCAGCTGTAATTGTTCCAATCGATACAATTACAGAACCTACAATTGCTTTCGATTCTCCTGTCATTTCAACCACCAGCCCGATAAAAAAGCCTTTATCGTAGTATTATGAGATAATGGTTGATTGTGTGCCAACTTATAAAAACTATATAGTAAGGCAAGAGTTATTCTATTTGGGCATAAACCAAAAAATCGGTAACGATCATAGATCGTCTCCGATTAAATATCGGTAACTTATATCCTATTACTCTAGACCAAGATGTTAAAACATCCTCTAAAGTTTCACCTTTATATTTCTTAACTGCCTTAGGTGAATTGTCATACCATGGATTTTGCATAAAATAGTTATTAATTACATACTGCATGTCTTTCTCATCAACTACACCATCATAGTTGATATCTGCATCGCGTTTATTCGTTTCCCAATATGTTTGGATGTACAGTGCATCTTTCACTTCAATAACATTATCTTTATTAGTATCTCCACCAGGGATATAGTTATAATCTACTGGTTTAGAACCCGCTGTCACTTTACCGTCTTCTTTCAATCCAACAGTAAAGTCTTTCTTAAATTTGAAATGTCCTGGTACGTCAATTGATAATGTAAATGGCTTATCTGTAACCGGTAATCTAGTTGTAAAACCATATGGAGAAGAACGCCACATTCAATCACTTTAAATTGATTTTATAATACTTTAACCAATCTTTTTAATGACCTTCTCGACTCGTTTACGTTTCGTCTCTTTTTCAATATCATCCAACCTTGAAGTAAGTGTCTCAATAAATAACTGTTTATTTTCTTCATTAATAATAGCCATTGATCTTTCCGCATACA
Source organism: Bacillus sp. AFS041924 (assembly GCF_002577195.1). Taxonomy (GTDB): domain Bacteria; phylum Bacillota; class Bacilli; order Bacillales; family Bacillaceae_G; genus Gottfriedia. The sequence goes on along the minus strand of NZ_NULG01000004.1, from coordinate 96,187 downwards.
TCGGTAGCTGGTTTGTTGGACTTTTAACTAATTGATCAATAAGTAACTTAAATGCCTCTTTATAGTATGTCTTAATAGAACATAGTTTAATAAGGATATTTATAACTTGATCTTTCGTAATAACTGAACCTTTATTACCAGCATCTATGATTTTTTCTATTTTAGAAAATATTATTTCAGGGACATCATTTGTCATACTGTTTATTGCGGTCATTGCCCCCCATTGAAGTCTATTATTTTTACTGTTTAAAAGTGAAAAAAATTCATTCGGATAATCAGTTAATAAAGAAGGTTTACGATCACCGATTTCATATAAAACTTTTATACAATCATTCTGGATGCTTTTATTTTTGTTACTAAGATTTTCGATCAGCTCTTTTACGGCATCTTCATCAAGTTGATCCGCAACTTGAACTGCTAATTCGATATTAGGCTCCTCATCTCTTCGGTCTAAAGAACTTGCTAATTTCTCTATTACTGACATTCAAAAGTTCCACCTTTCAAGTTGAAATCTGTCTTTAATTAGTATGTTAATCAGTATGTGCATTGCCAAAAGCCAGTACACTTCTAAAATACTTATTTAATTCCTATCATTTTTTTATGACCAAATCAATTCTAACCTACATACATAATTTCTTTTTAAGAAACCATCCTATTGTCAGGAGGTGGTAATATGGCGGAACCATTACAACCAGGGAATAAAAAACTTCCTGATTTTAATGAATTAAATGATCGGATAATTGCTGAGCATGGTACAACAGGTCCAACATTGGTGATTAAAACGAATTTAGATCCTAAAGATTCGACTGAAGATAATCCTTACTATCGAAACGAAACTCATACACCTAAAAAACCTTTTAAAAATTATTTCGAAGAGTAATACAAAAATGAGCGCGGTTTTGTGAACCGGCTCTTTTTTATTCTCCAAATCATCGTTTGAATGATTTTAGCTCTTACGTACATACTAAGAAATATATGGGAATTTCTAAAGGAAACATATTAATACTTTCAATGTACTAGGAGGAATAGGATTTTGAGTCCAACAAAAAGTATGCTATCGGTCTTCGCATTAGGCGGTATTAATGAAATCGGAAAAAATATGTATGCCATTCAATACTTAAAAGAAATCATTCTAATCGACTGTGGTTCGAAATTTCCGGACGAGAGCTTATTAGGCGTTGATTTAATTATTCCAGATATTACCTATCTAAAAGAAAATCAAGAAAAGATTAAAGGCTTATTTGTTACGCACGGTCATGAAGATCATATCGGTGGAATTCCCTATCTTTTGAAGCAATTAAATATCCCAATCTATGCCTCGAAATTAACGCTTGGATTAATTGAGCTAAAATTAAAGGAGCATGGACTATTAGGAGAAACTGAACTAATTTTAATAGACTCTGATTCGGTCATTAAATTTGAACATTTTTCGATTTCGTTTTTTAAAACAAATCACAGTATACCCGATTGCTTAGGCATCGTATTTGAAACACCTGAAGGAACTGTAGTACATACTGGGGATTTTAAATTTGATTTAACTCCTGTTAATAATCAATATCCAGATATTCATAAAATGGCTGAAATAGGTAGTAAAGGTGTTTTGCTACTTTTATCTGAGAGTACCAACGCGGAACGGCCAGGCTCTACACCATCTGAACGTATAGTTGGGGAGCATATTGTAGATGCCTTTATGAAAGCTAAACAGCGGATCATTATTTCAACATTTGCTTCTAACGTCCATCGTGTGCAGCAAATCGTTGACGCATCGATTATGACTAATCGAAAGTTAGCCCTACTTGGTCGAAGCATGGTTAATGTTGTTCAAGTTGCGATGGAGCAAGGTTACTTATCAGTTCCAGAAGGTATGCTGATTGATACTGATGAAATTAATAACTTTGCACCGGAGTCCATTACTATTCTATGTACAGGTAGTCAGGGAGAACCTCTTGCAGCGCTTGCTCGATTAGCTAGTTCTAGCTTTAGAGGCGTTGATGTTTATCCTGGAGATACTGTCATTTTAGCTGCTTCACCAATACCAGGTAATGAGAGAAGTGTTTCTCGAATTATCGATAATTTTTACAATCTCGGAGCAAATGTTATCTATGGATCAGGAAGCTCAACTGGAATGCATGTTTCTGGACATGCCTATCAAGAGGAGCTAAAGCTCATGCTTACATTAATGAAGCCAAAATACTTTATTCCAATACACGGTGAGTATAGAATGCTTCATCACCATGGTTCTCTTGCTGAATCTGTTGGGGTAGAAAGAAAAAATATATTTATTATTAAAAACGGAGATGTGGTGGATATACTTCAATCAGAAGCAATTCAAAGCCGAAGAATTCCATCAGGAAATATTTATGTAGATGGAATGGGTATTGGTGATGTCGGCAATATCGTCCTAAGAGATCGAAAACAGCTTGCTGAAGATGGCATGCTTGTAATCGTTATTACCATTAATAAAATGGAAAGAAAGATTATCTCTGGTCCCGATACAATCTCAAGAGGTTTTGTTTACGCTCGAGACTCTGAGAGTCTACTTAAGGAAGTAAATCAAATCGTCACATCATCCATAAATGAATTACTTGATGAAAACAAACTCCAGTGGGGTGTCATGAAGCAAAATATTAAAAAGTCTCTTGGACAATTTTTATTTACGAAAACAAAGAGAAAGCCGATGATCTTACCAATTATTATTGAGATTTAATACAAAAACTCCCTATTCACTATAATTAGGGAGTTTTTACTTTGATTGGCTTTCTTTAATGGTAGAAATTAAATTCACTAAAGAAATATTATCTTGTTCAAAATAGTCATCCATTGGACAAGAACTATTTTCTAACCGATTTAAGACAAATGGGATTGTAAACGTTTCAATTTTTAATTCATCATTTACCTCAGCCCAAATAAGAGGAGTTGCAACTGTTGGTTTCTCCTTTCCCCTTGTTGAATATGGGCATATAATTGTTTTTCCTTTTGCATGCTGTACATAATCAATATAAAGACGATTCCCTCGATTTTTTTTTAACCTTTCTATTGTAAAATCATCTGGAAATTTCTCAATTAAATAATGTGCAATAAATGATGTAAATACTCTTGTATCATCATAGGTTAGCGAATTTTCTTTAATCGGAATATGGATTTGAATCCCCTTACTTCCTGAAACTTTTGGATAGCTTTTTATTTGAAAAGAGTCAAAGATTATTTTCAATTCCAAAGCGGCTTTTATAGCTAATGAAAAAGCTTCTGTATTAGGTGGATCTAAATCAAATACGATTTCAATCGGATTCTCTGCTTCATATGTTTGAAATGGAATATGGTATTCAATGGCCAATTGATTTCCTAACCATAGCAATGTTGATAAATCATTACAAATAATAAAATGGTTCCCTTCTAGTTCTTTTGTTTTAATAAAATTTGGAGCATAATCTGGACAATTTTTTTGAAAAAAAGACTCACCTTCTATTCCATTAGGAAAACGAATCGTTGTTAATAAACGATTTTTGAGAAATGGGAGCATATAAGTAGCTATTTGAGCTAAATAAGATAAATAGCTTTCTTTATTTATATACGGACTTTTCCAAATTACTTTTTCTGGACTTGTAAGTGTTAGTTCTTGCTCTAAAGAAAGATTATTCAACAGCAGTCCATCCCAAGTACATTCTTTCCATACTTGCTGTAGTTGAAAAGATAAAAATTTTACATTTTTTAATTGGGCATTTACAATAATTTGAAACTCCAATTCAATACAAATCCCAGGTTCGACAGTGATTAGATTATCATCCATACTTTTTTTATTAGCTTCTATTGCTTGGATCAAAATGCTCTTTTCATCCTCACTAATTCCTTTTGAGAAAGAACCAATATGGACAATATCATTTCCTTTTATTATCCCTACTAAGAATTTCTCAAGCTTTAAATGAAATCCTAAAATAAAGAAAAGACCTTTATAATTTCGATCTCGTTTCGTAAATAGGTAACTATTCATTTCATGCCCTCTAATCTAAAAAAGTACATTCTTTAGGATCTTTATCAACAAATGCTTGGATACTTGGTTGTCTTAATGAATGACCTTCAGTCCATTCGATGAACTGAACTTTAACAGTTAGCAACGGTTGGATCCACTGAATGTCCTTTATTCTTTTTGGCTGATTGCTAAAAGGATTCTTTTCAATTTTAATTGTTTCAATTACTGCTGTAAGGTCCTTCCAATCTGAGTTCGTTAATTTCCCTGTTCCGACATGTCCAATATAAACGAACTCATTCTTTTCATTATATAGCCCTACTAAAACTGAGTTAACAACACCAGAGCGATACGTTACGCCACCGATGATCGCTATAATATCCTTATAATTCTTCACTTTTTGCCATGCATCGTTTTTGCCATTAATAAAGTATTTACTAGTAAGTTTTTTACATACAATTCCTTCTAAACCATGTTGTTTCGCAACTTCAAATAGTGCAACTCCATCTGTATTGCTTGGAACTACTTGTATGTGCTTGTTTGGTTCAATTGCTTCTGATAATAGCTCCTGTCTTTCTTTTAAAGGCAAATCAGTAACCCATTCACCATTGTAAAAAAGAATATCAAATATCATATAGAAGATTGGTACAGCTTCAATCGCTGAATCAATTCTGTCCATGCGTCGAATTCCATCTCTACGCATCACCTCATGAAAAGATGGATTGCCATTTTGATCTAAAGCAATAACTTCCCCATCTAAAATGATTGACTGAGCAGCAGTATAAGATGTTAGATTAGTTAGTTCTGGAAATATGACTGTACGATCATTTAATTTACGATTAAATAATTTAACTTCTTTCCCATCAAAATATGTTAAGATCCTTACTCCATCCCATTTTATTTGTGATATCCATTTGGGACCTGCTGGAACGGAATTAGAGGCAATTGGTTCAAAAGGAAAAATTGGATTTAGCTCCATTGCTGCCTCCTATTTAACTCGTTGCTTTTTTGGGCGCTTTTGTCTTAGGCTTTTTCGGTGGGGTTGCCTGTCCCTTTGTTCGATCAATACTTGCTTGTAATGCTGACATTAAATCAACAACATTTTTTTGTTCCGCTGGTTGCTCTTGTCCTGTTGCGATATAATCATTTTTATTTACTTTTTCAGCGATTAATTGCTCTAACGCCGTACGATATGTATCAGTATAGTTTTCCGGACTAAAAGTTGTTGTTAATTGTTCAACTAGCATCATTCCCGCCTGTAACTCGCGCTCTGCCAATCCAGCTTTTTCCGGAACACCTCCAGGTAAGCTTTCGATTGACCTAATCTCATCTGGAAAATGTAAAGTTTCAAGTATAATTGCATTTTTATAAGGTCGAATAGCAGCTAAATGCTGTTTGCTTCGAATCGTAATTTTTGCAAGACCGATTTTTTTACTTTTCTTTAAAATTTCTGAAAGCAACGCATATGCCTTTGTCCCACCAGAATCTGGACCAATATAATATGTTTTATCGAAATATACAGGATCAATTTCTGCAAGCTTAACAAAGTCAATTATTGATACAGTTTTCAGTTCAAATTCTTCTTTTAATTTATTAATTTCCTCTTCAGTTATCTCTACTACCCGACCATTCGGTGTTTCAAAAACTTTAATAATTTCTTCCTGGGTTACTTCTTCGTCACAACTTGCCACTTTTTTATAAGAAATCGGTGTTTTACAATCCTTATGATATTGACGAAACTTAATATCCTTATCTTCTACTGCAGAAAATAATTTAACAGGAATTGTTACTAATCCCATACTGATTGTTCCCTTCCAAACTGTATGCATACTTTCACTACCTTTATCATTTTTACAAATAGCTTTTGTTAAAAGAAAGGGATTAATTCAACTAATTCCCTTACCTTCAAATAAGAAACCTCCCTTTTTTAACATAGAAGAGAGGGTTAAAACAAGCTTTAGCTTTCTTTCGGTTTAATAAATTTAATCGTCAAAAAAAGACCTATTACTGCTAGTAGCATTGAAAGATAGAACATATAATTGTCTGGTTTTTTCATTAAAAATGCAAAAGTAGGAGGCCCAGAAGCAACTCCGACAAATCGTAACGAGCTATAGATTGAAGTAATTGTCCCTCTTTCTTCTTTTTCAATCCCTTCTGTTACTAATGCATCTAAACTTGGTAAAGACAACCCGAATCCAATACCACTAATCAATAAACTAGCTATAATCACATAAATATTTTTCATAAAAATTGGCATTACAAATGATAGGCTTACTAATATAAATCCAATAACAATACAATGTTTCATTGCACTTTTTTGATTACCGATTTTTTTACCTGTCTTATAGGATGTGTATGATAATGCAGCAAGCGGAATTGCTAACACGCACCCCTTCCCAATACCGATAATTTGATAACGTTTCTCTAATATGGAAGAGAGATAAAAAAGCATACCAAATAAAATAAACATAATAATGGCACCTAAAATAAAGATTGTATAAAGCCATTTACCATTATTTCGAAATATTTTTCGAATTGATCTAATAAACACTTTTAATTTTTTCTTTTTTTTCTGTGACCTTTGTTGTTGTTTCGGAGGTTTAACAAACAGTAAAATCAATATAATTGAAATCAAGCAAAGTAATGGGATCGTTAAAAATGGCAAAAACCAGATGACCATTGCTAATGCAGAGCCAAGTATGGGACTGAGCACTTTTCCAAAAGTATTCGATGTCTCGACCAAATCTAATCCCTTACTAACAATTTTTTCATCCTTAAACATGTCCCCCACACAAGGAATCACGACAGGCATTGCCCCTGCTGAACCAATCCCCTGAATGGCTCTCCCAATAATCAACCAAATGTATGGATTTTCTGATTTCCAACATACCAAACCTGCAATAGTCCCGCCAATTCCAGCGATTATTAGACTTGGAATAATGACCTTTTTTCGTCCAAATAAATCCGACAAATAACCTGCTATAGGAATTAAAATAATTGCAAAAATAGAATAAACAGTAATAATCATTGAAACTTTAAGGCCTGAAATATTTAGTTGTTGTTCTAGTATTGGTAGTACGGGAATCAACATTGAATTACCTAAAGTCATTACTAGAGGTACGATAGATAGAGCCCATAAACTCCATTTTTGTTTTTTATTCATAATACCTCCGAAATTAAGAAGCTAAATACAATCACAATCTACATTTTTCCCAAAGAAACGTTATTGACTTAAATGTAATTTTTACTAATTACGATTTGATAAGTAATTGTAAGGGCAAAATGAAAAATATACCACTTAGAAAGAGGGAACATATTTTTGACTACTGCAGAAAAGACATTAACATCAGGAATTTACTCTCGCTTGAATTTATGGTCTGGCGTATTATTCGGCCTAGGGTTGGTGGCATTTTTTGACGAGACAGTTTTTCATCAACTTCTTCATTGGCATCATTTTTACGATAAGTCTACTACAAGTATTGGACTTATTTCTGATGGACTATTTCATGCTTTTAGTTGGTTTGCAACGATTGGTTCTTTATTTATGTTTGCGAATATAAGGAGAAAGAAATCACTTTATTTTAAAAGGTGGATCGGGGGATTATTTCTTGGAGCAGGAATTTTTCAACTTTATGATGGTACAGTTCAGCATAAACTGATGAGACTTCATCAAATCAGATACAATGTTGATCAACTTCCTTACGACTTAACATGGAATATAACTGCTTCCATTATGATTTTAATAGGTTACATTCTAATGATTAAGACCCGAAATAGAAGTGATCATATTGATGGATAATTTAATAAAACTATTCATTATTTTGACAATACTATTTTTAATCGTTGGTTATTTATTTGCGGCAGCGAATCACAAGAAAACGTCATGGCCCAAATCACGTTCAGTATTATGGATTTCTGGAATGCTTTGTATATTAATTTCTATTATTGGACCAATTGCAAAATTAAGTCATCATCTATTTGTTTTTCATATGATTATGCATTTGTTACTAGGTATGCTTGCACCTTTATTCATAGCTTTAGCTAGACCAATTTCATTATTACTAATTTCGATAAAAACTCAACATGCTCGGCGTGTATCTAACTTTTTAAGAAGTACTCCCGTTCGACTAGTATCACACCCTATTAGTACATTGTTTTTAAATATTGGTGGACTGTGGCTCCTTTATACAACCGAAGTATTTAACTTGTTTCACGAAAACAAATTATTGTTCATTTTAGTCCATATCCATTTATTTTTAGCAGGATATGTTTTTACGATTTCAATTATTGCAATTGAACCATTCTCCCATAAATACAGTTATTTGTTTCGCTCATTCATTATGATTATTGCAATTGCAGGTCATGATATTTTATCAAAGCTTCTTTTTTCAAATACTTTAGACAATTTTACAATCAGCGATGTACAACAGGGTGCCGTTCTAATGTATTATGGAGGGGACTTCATTGATTTAGTTATTATAACTGTACTTTGCTTTAACTGGTATAATTCAACAGCTTCTAATCGAAGTAGAGCTTTTAATTAGATGGACTTTTTTGCCACAAATAATCCCTCCTAAGATGAACACAATAATGTTTAATAGGAGGAGGTAAAAAATGAACAAAATTTATGTAACTTTATGTGCTTTTTCTTTAACATTAGCCATTTCAACAAACGTAAACGCTGCTACAACAGGCTCTGACTCTACGCAGTTAGAATCAAGCTATGAACATAATAATAAACCGATTAATCGCGATTTTGACAATGATTTTTATGATCCAAATCATGTAATTAATGATACAAAAAACGCGGTTAAAGAAGGCTATTATGACACAAAAAATAATATAAAAAATGCAACAAATGATATGTTAAATAACAATGGGGTAAATAATGATGGAAATTATTATCGCCGAAATGTTAATACTACACCTACACCTGTTACGAATACTTTAAATACAACTGATACTGATGATAATGATTTTAATTATGGATGGCTGGGACTTCTTGGTTTATTAGGATTTGCTGGTCTAAGAAGAAAAGAAAGAGTTGAATAAAACAAACAACCTTATTGGATTTCCAATAAGGTTATTTGTTTTATTCGTTTTACTTGCTGCGAATTATTTCTTTATAAGAACTAATTTTTTGCTCTAACATTTTATTCGTTTCTACTAACGTTCTTATCTGATTTTCAATGGACTGTTTATGTTTAACTAATAGTTCTAATCTAGCTAATGATGTATGCTCACCTTCAGTATATAAATGTGCATACTCCTTAATCTTACCTACTGGCATTTGTGTTTCTTTTAACTTTAGTACAAATCTTAACCACTGAACATGTGAGTCAGAATAGATTCTCTCACCATTTGCATTTCGATCTGGAAGAATGATATTTTCTTTTTCATAATAACGTAAAGTATGAGTGCTAATACCTAGCATGTGAGCGACTTCGCCGATTGAATACATAAGTTCCTCCTGTTTTAGTCAAAGTAAAAAACAGTTTGACTTAGAGTTTACTCTAACCAGTATAATGAATCCGTAACGGTTACACAATTAATATTATTTTAGTATAAACCAAATTTGTAGGAGGAATTTAGATGACAAAATATACTGTTATTACAGGGGCAAGTTCAGGAATTGGTTATGAATCAGCTCTTGCGTTTGCAGCACGTGGAAAAAATTTAATTATCATCGCTCGTAGAACGGAAGAACTTGAGAAATTAAAATCGGAAATCGCAAAATTGAATGCTGATCTTGATGTAGTGATTAAAACTACAGATTTATCTGTCATTAAAAATGCTTATGATTTATATGAAGGGCTTAAAGCATATGAGATTGAAACTTGGATTAATAATGCAGGCTTCGGTAATTTCGCTTCAGTTGGGGAACAAAATTTAACTAAGATTGAAAGTATGCTTAACTTAAATATTGAGGCTTTAACGATTTTAACTTCACTATATGTACGAGACTATTCAACAGTTGAAGGGACACAAGTAATCAACGTTTCCTCTGGCGGAGGATATACAATTATAGGAAATGCGGTAACTTATTGTGCAACTAAATTCTATGTTAGTGCTTTTACAGAAGGTCTTGCTCATGAATTAAAAGAAAAAGGTGCAAAAATGCAAGTCAAAGTATTAGCTCCAGCTGCAACTGAAACAGAATTTGCAAAAGTGTCATATGATTTAGAAGAAAACATCAAATTTGAAGGCGTACTACCAAAATATCATACTGCAAAAGAAATGGCTGGTTTCATGCTTGACCTTTATGACAGCGAAAAGGTTGTAGGTAAAGTTGATGGAATAACTTATGAATTCCAATTATTAGATCCACTTTACCCTTATGCTGTAAGATTAGAAAGAGAGAATTAAGAATAAAGGCATCTTCAAGCTTCTCGTAACGCTCACAATATAGCCTTACTTAAAAGAGCAGGAGTTAATCCTGCCCTATTTGTTCTAATACAACATTTAAATGTGGATACTTAGTAGCCCTATATTCGGTAGGGCTACTTTTTTTGTATTTTTAAAGATTCGACTAAAGTAATTGGAATCATGAAATCCTATTCGGTTGGCAATCTCTTGCATCGTTAAATAGTAACAAATTTGAGTAGCATTTCGATTCATCATAAATTCTCCTTTTTTAACTTTTTTGAGTGTCTTAATTGAGTGATTGTTAGTATATTTGTAAGTTAGAATTTTTTTGTAATTTGGTCATTATTTGATATCTAAAAAAACAAAAAACCCGTCTATGGTCTCTCATAAACGGGCTTTATAAGTTTTTATAGTTTTTCGTAAACTGCTTGGTATTTTTGAATATCCCCAGCACCCATAAAAATTAGTACGCTGTTTTTGTGATTTTGTAAATTGCTGATATTGTCATCAGTTAATAGTTCCGCACCTTCAATTTTGCAAGAAAGGTCTTCAATTGTTAAAGTCCCTTTATCTTCTCTGGCAGAACCAAAAATATCACATAAATAAACTTTATCAGCTTTTTCTAATGTACCAGCAAATTCATCTAAAAACTTACTTGTGCGTGTAAATGTATGTGGTTGGAACACTGCTACGATTTCACGATCAGGATATTTTTGACGAGCTGCTTGGATTGTAGCTTGTATTTCAGTTGGGTGATGAGCATAGTCATCAATTAACACTTGATCTCCGAAGCGTTTTTCACTGAAACGACGTTTAACCCCACCATATGTTAATAATCTTGCTTTAATAATATCAACATCGATTTCTTCGTAATGGCAAAGCGCAATTACTGCTAAAGCATTTAAAATACTATGATCACCATATCCTGTAATATCAAATGTAGCGTAATACGTATTACGGACGAATACATCAAATGTTGTACCATTTGTATGCTTTTCAATATTACGAGCTTGGAAATCATTGTCCTCGTTAAATCCATAATACATTACAGGTACTTTTGCATAAATACGTTGAAGATGTTCATCATCTCCACATGCAATAATACCTTTCTTCACTTGATCAGCCATTTGTTGGAAAGCATCGAATACATCATCTACACTTTTATAATAATCTGGATGATCAAAATCAATATTCGTCATGATGCAATAGTCTGGAAAGTATGAAAGAAAGTGACGACGGTATTCACAAGCTTCAAATACGAAGTACTCACTATCCTTTTCACCTTTACCAGTACCATCTCCAATTAGAAAAGAAGTTGGACGCGCACCAGAAACTACATGGGCAAGTAAACCTGTAGTAGAGGTTTTACCATGTGCTCCAGTGATTGCAACGCTAGTAAATTTATTCATATATTCCCCTAGGAATTTATGATAGCGTGCCATCGGAATTCCTTTTTCAATAGCAGCCGCAATTTCTTCATGTGTATCAGGAAATGCATTACCTGCTATTACAAACTGGCCATCTTTAATATTAGCTTTATCAAATGGTAAAATCGTAATATTTTTTTTTCGTAATTCATTTTCAGTGAAAAAGTGCTTTTCATAATCTGATCCCTGAACGGTCAAACCAGAATCATGTAATATTTGTGCTAAAGCACTCATTCCAGTACCTTTAATTCCTACAAAATGGTAAACTGTCATATTAAAAGAACCTCCAAAATCGATCACTAATACAACGGCCTATCTCTTAGACAGTATATGTGTGAATAAAAGAAATGGCATCAATATTTTATAAATTTGATGCGTTGTTACTTTGCCGAGTCTAGTTATTTTTCAAATGATAACTAACTTAAATTTTTACGCAATTAGTATTATATCACTTTAACACTCATAGGACTATTTATTTTAAGTAGCCCATTGAGGAAATAGATGGAAAACTAAATTTTTATATCATTTGTCTATATTTTAAATACTATCAATCTAAGATTAATTTTTTAATCCACTTATACTCTAGAGCTCATTTCTACTCTTTCTAGTCGGGGATTTTCACGAAGCTTTCTTCCAGCTTTTGCTTGCTGCACACCATTTAACTCAACATTATCACCTGTGAAGCCTACATTAACCTTTAATAAGCTTCCACCTACACCATATAAATCCACAGGAACACCTTGTTTCTCGAATGCCAAGATTCTTTCTACTGTAAATCCACCGCTTACTACAATTTGTACATGATGATACCCTTCTTCATCAAGTGCATGTCGTAAAGCGAAAATTAATGGAGGATTAACACCCCTTGGATCGAAACTTCCTAACAATTCTGGATTACCTATAAAATACTGATCAATCATTGTTTTCGAAGTATCTACACGTACAGCCTTTAATTTACTACCAAACTCACGTGCGACTTTTAAAGCATCATTTATGACATCATTATTATAATCTACTAAGACAATTAAATCATCATGTGGATAGACCTCTGTATAAGCACGCGCAGCTTCCACAATATCACCATTATACATTTGAATTAGCGCATGAGGCATTGTCCCCATACCTTCATTGCCCCACCACTCATTCATTGCATGAGTTGCTTGTGCAGTTGCACCACCAATAAATGCTGCATAACCGTCACCTGCTTGAGTCGTGAAATGATCATCACGATCTCCCATGAAAATAATAGGCTTTTTAATGCCTGCCGATTTTGCAGAATGTTTAACATTATATACATTAGTAGCAACAGATGTACGTCTTGCTAATATCCCATCGATTATTCCCTCTAAGTAACCAAAATCAGCATATTTACCTTTTATCGTTAATACAGTCTCAAATGGTTCAATCATATCGCCATCCTTTAATGAGTGAACAATAAGATTTTCTGGATTATCTGCAAAAGTTTGTAAAATAGCTATTGCTTCATCCGTTCCACATAGTACTGCACTTTCTCTTTGGAAAAATTGCATTGTTACTTCAGTATCTGGTTTCTTTTTTCGAATGATTTCTCTAGTTTTTAAAAAGTATACAGCTGAAAACCAGCCTTCACCGATTCTCTCGTCAAATTTAAATGTTTGGTTCGTTAATCGGCTTATTTTACCTTGTAATTTTAAATCTAATTCTTTTTCCATGAATCTTCACCTGCTGATTATATCGTTCTCTTTTTTTCTAGTATGGGTTAAAAAAACATTAACATTCGTTACTTCATTTTTACCGACTTTCTAATTTATCACTAAAGAACGAAATTCCTCTAATGTAATAAGTACATCTCGTGGTTTACTTCCATTTTGATTTGATACAATACCGTGATCAAACATTAGGTCAACTAATCTAGCTGCACGGTTGTATCCAATTCGAAAACGTCGTTGTAGCATTGAAACTGAAGCACCCTTTTGATCAATAACAAACTCTACTGCTTCTTCAAAAAGTTCATCATCAACATCCTGTGCGTCCGCTTTTGCTACAAGTTCTTCTTGGTTAAATAAGTAATTCGGTTTTTGTTGATCTTTAACAATCTCTACAACATGTTCGATTTCATCATCTGATACATAAACTCCTTGTAATCGAATTGCTTGAGATTTTCCATTATCTAAGAATAACATATCTCCTCGTCCAAGTAACTTCTCAGCTCCGCCAATATCAATTATTGTTCTAGAATCTACTTGTGAAGATACTGTAAACGCAATACGTGTCGGTATATTTGATTTAATAATACCTGTAATGACATCAACTGATGGTCTTTGAGTTGCAACTAATAAATGGATTCCACACGCTCGTGCTTTTTGAGCAATACGACAAATATAAGTTTCAACATCTCCAGGCGATACCATCATTAAATCTGCTAACTCATCGATAATAATGACTAAGTAAGGCAACTCGTCGTTATAAGCACCTTTTTTCTTCGCTAAATCATTGAATCGTTTAATATCTCTTGCCCCAGCGTGAGCAAATAAATCATAACGTCGATCCATTTCATCACAAGCCCACTTCAGCGCAGCAGTTGCAGCCCGAGCGTCCGTAATTACTGGTGAAATAAGATGCGGAATATGATTATAAGGTGCAAGCTCAACCATCTTAGGATCTATTAAAATTAATTTCACTTCATGAGGCTTCGCTTTATATAAAATGCTAACTAAAATTGAATTAATACATACGCTCTTTCCTGATCCTGTTGCACCTGCAATTAGTCCATGTGGCATTTTTGCAATATCTGCATAAACAGGATCTCCACCAATATCTAAACCAAGAGCAACAGTTAAAGGTGACTCACTTTGTAAAAACTTTTCCTGACTAACTAATTCTCTTAAATACACAGGCTTGCTCTCTTTATTCGGCACCTCTATTCCAATTGCACTTCTACCAGGAATTGGTGCTTCAATTCGAATATCTCTAGCTGCTAAACTTAATTTAATATCATCTTGTAAGTTCGTTATTTTATTTACTTTTACCCCTGGATCTGGCTGAACTTCGAAACGAGTTACCGTTGGACCTTGAGTTGCAGCAATTACTCTCGCACCAACATTAAAATTATGCAATGTTTCTTGAAGTAACTGCTTTTGCCCTTCAACCCAGTCGCCGTCACTAAATTCCTCAACAGGAGGCTCAACTAATAAATCTAACTCTGGCAACTCATATAATACTGGTGGAATCGTTACCACTTCATCTACTGTACCTTCATTTACTTCAATCTTTACAGTCGCTTCAGTTATGTTCGTTTCTGTTTCACTTCTTTCAGTTTCGAGAACTGGCTGAACTTGAACTTCTTTTGGAGTAATTTCGATTACCTCAGTTAAGTGAACTTTATTTTCTAAAGATATAACTTCACTTTGTTCTGATGAACCTTCATGCCCTTGATTTACAGATGCACAAGTAATGGTCGTTTTGGCTTCACTTCTTTCAGTTTCATAAACTGGTTGAACCTGAGTCTTTTTAGGTGTATCTTCATCATTAGGTTCGATTACTTCAGTTGATTGAACTTTATTTTCTGAAGATAAAACCTCATTTTGTTCTACTGAACTAGCATTCTCCATAAGCTGCTTATTCGATTTCGAATCAACTTCTTCACTTACCTTTTCAATTGTTGCAGCAGACTCTTTTTGCAATTCACGTAGCTGTCTCATAATATTTGCTTTTCTCGAAGCCTCTACATCACTACGAAGCATCATCACATTAAAAGGAAAATGGCGTTTTTTCTGACGTTTCTCAACCGGCTTATGCTCAACTTCCTCTTTATTAGTTTCATTTTCAGACTTTAATTTATCGTTTGAATTTGTAACAGAATCTTTATTCCGTTCAACAGTTTCCTCTACATTCGATTGTACGGTTAAAGTTTCATGCTGTACCGATTCTTCTTTGTGCTCTTTTAAAACTACTTTTGAGTCTTCATTTATTTCAGATTCAATTGCATGCTCTTTTGTATCTTGAATGATTTCATTAATGTAGTTTCCATTAGTTTCATCATCATCAATTTGGACTACTTCCGATTTGATTTCATCTTCTACCACAATTTGAGTAGTTTCAGGTTGTTCCTCTTCATACTTCACTTCATCTTCTAGTTCATTTTGAGGAGCTTCTGGTTGCTCTTCTTCTGTTTTCACTTCTTCTACTTCTTCAATTTGAGAAGCCTCTGGTTGCTCCTCTTCATTCTTCACTTCATCTTTTACTTCAATTTGAGAAGCTTCAGGTTGCTCCTCTTCATTCTTCACTTCATCTTTCACTTCAATTTGAGAAGCTTCTAGTTGTTCTTCTTCAGCTTTCACTTCATCTTCTAATTCAATTTGAATCTCTTCTTTTTCAACTAGATTTAAAGTTTCTAGTTTTCGATCATGGAAACTTACAATAGATGATTCATCGATTGCATCATACTTATTTAAACTATCAAATACGTTATTTGTTTGAACATTTTCTTCAATAATTGGAGAAGTTTCATTTACAGTATCTTGCTCTTCTTTTGTTTGAGGTTTTTGATAACCATAAATTGGTGAAATATATTCACTCGGTCGAAATGGTGTTTTTCTTTTTGGACGAAATACAATATCGACCTTTTCTTCTTTTTCTACTTTTGTTGTATCTTCCTCATTATTGGTAATTTCATTTTTCTCTAGTCGAGTAGATAAATTACTTCGATCATACTGGTTACTTTGAAACTTACTGGTTTGAAAATTATTACTTTGGATTTTACTGCTTTCTAAATTATTACTTTGAAAATCACTGCTTCGAAAAATATTACTCTGGTTATATGTAGGTTGTTTATATTCTTTATTTATTTTATTTGGTGATTTCCCCCAAAAATCATCATGTTTTACTTGTTGAACAACTGGTTCATCTTTAGTTTCCACGATCGTCTTTGACTTTGGTAATTCTTCATCTAATTCAATTGGAAATCTAAACTTTGGACGCTCAAGAATAGCGTTTCTCTTTTTTTCGATAGAGTGTGATTGATATACTTTCTCTTCAACGGGAGTTTCTTCATACTCTTCTTCAATCTCTTTAAGGCTATTTGCCTTAAAAAGGCTTTTTAACCAATTTTTCATTTTTCTCACTCTCTCTATTTCTATTCGTACATTTTATTTTACCATGTGACATAATGACAAAAAACACATTATTATTACAAATTGCGCTATATCAAACATATTTCGATATCAAACATGTCAGACTGTTGACAAACGCCACAAAAATAAAAAAAGCTAGTACCAATTAATGGCCTAGCATGAATTTGTTCATATTATTTAGTTAAAAAAAGCTTTACCAACTTCAGCATCAGCTTCTAATACTAAGATTCCTTTTTCTTGAGGAGCATCAGGTAAATCAAGCTCACGTGCAGAACAAATCATTCCAAATGAGTCAACTCCACGTAAGTTAGCATCTTTAATGACTAAGCCCGATGGCATTACTGCACCAACTTTTGCAACGACAACTTTTTGTCCTTGCTCAACATTTGGTGCGCCACAAACAATTTGTAATGTTTCCGTTCCAACATCTACTTTACAAATGTTTAACTTATCTGCATTTGGATGTTTTTCTTTTTCGGTAACATATCCAATGACAAATTTAGGTGAAAGGTCTAATACTAATGAATCTTCAAACCCTTCTTTTGCAAGTAATTCATTAATTGTATTAACAATGTGCTCAGTAACCGTAACGACACCATTTTCTTGAACATCTACATATGTAGATGCTTCAAACACGTTAATAGCAACAGTTTCATTTGTCACTACACTATATACACGTGCAATATTCCCTTTTCGTTCAACTTGACGATCTTCTGATGGAATTTGTTTTAATGTAATTAAAAGAGTATCGCCAATTCCTTCTTTGTTATAAAAAATATTCACTGATTTCTTCCTCTCTATTGCTTCTTTTGTTTCCCTAAAATAAATACCGGCATTAGCTTGTCATTTTCATAAGCAAATGACAATGATGTAATCGGTACTTTCCCACTTGCAAAGAAACTCATATTCATTTGCGCCATTATATCATAACCTATGTTATTTCGAATGTCAGCAAGGATTAGTACATCCCCGTGAGGAATTCCTAATAATAGTTCGCCTTTTATTTTTGATTGAATTTCTTTAATAAAAGTACTGTTTAATACCCTACTCGCATCATATCCATCATTTGTACGGACAAAATAAAAAATATTATCTGCAACAACATCTTCTTTAACTTGAACAGTCATCTTTCTTAAGTTAAACATAGCAATAGAATGAAGCTGTTCTTTTGTAAAACCTGATTTAGTTAATAACTTTTCATCGATTAATTGATACGTTTTTTCCGAATCAATAGCATAGTAGATTCTTGTTTCTGCAGTATGCTCATTCGTTACAAATAAGTTTCCTTCTTCCTTTTCAGTTGGGAATGAAGTAGCTCGAATAACAGGGCGAATTTGCTCTTCAAGGAAGACGGATTCAGAGTGCATAGCAGAAAGTGCTTCTTTTATATAATAAATTAATTCATTAAATGCCTCTTCACCGTCTGCTTCATACTTTGCTACGGCACTGTTTAAAGAGACACTCATACCTTTATTACTTTCTATCCCTTCAATTCGAAGGTCTTCTTTTTCACGGTCATAGATAAATCGCCACTCTTTATTTCCAAGGCGATTTTCTATCATTTTTTTTATGTCTAGCGTTGTTTTTTTAGCCAATTGTTTTACCTACCTTATTAACCTCTTAATCCTTCAAGAAATTCTTCTACTTGTTCCTTTGTTTTACGATCTTTATTTACATATCGGCCAATTTCTTCGCCCTTATTGAATGCTACAAAGCTTGGTATTCCAAAAATATCTAGGTTTTGGCATACTTCAATAAATTGATCACGGTCAACATAATAAAACGTAAAATCTTTATTTTCATCGATTATTTCTTGAAAGAACATATCTAAAAATCTACAGTCAGGACACCAATTCGCTGAAAATTGGAAGACTACTTTTTCTCCCTGTTTCGCTTGTTCAAATTGTTCAACAGAAGTTATTTTTTCCATTCTTTTTCCCTCGCTTGATTCGTTTTCTTTTATTTTATCTTATTTTCATCGATATGAAAAATGGACGGCTTTTAATTGTTTTTTCCCCTTAATTTCTTGAATTCAAATTGGCCAAAGAGTAGCTCGCAAATATGTTCAAAAATTTGTGTTCTACTTATTCGGCCGTTAGTGAAAATTCCAACTGCTCCTTCTTTACTACGTATATCTTTTTCATTCGTATATCGTTCCATTAACACCGCAAGCTCAGTTCCATTTTGTAAATCATTAATAAATTCGCTAGGCAATAAAATTTTTGCTCCGCTTGCTAAAATTACTTCATTCTCATATACAAGTGCACCCCAGTTACAGAGGAAAAGAAGATCGTTTTCGATAATGACGCCACCTTCTAATCCAATACCTATTTCGGATTCACCTGCCATTCGAGCGTTATGCGCTCTATTTATTGCACCATGCATTGTTTCTTGATCAGTCAAAGGTTGATTTGAAACATTTGATGGAACATCTAGCCCTAAAACTGAAAAATGTTTAAATACATTCTTCACTGCCCCTACCTTAGTAGGATTTAGAGACCCAATCGTTAAGTTCATTATTACTACTCCGTTCATTTGAAATTCACTCTCTTAATGAGTATCGCCTGATTCATTTTTTGCTAATCGATTATTGCTCAAATAGAAAAAAAGCCCCTTTTTTTCGAGGCTTCCTATCTTAATAATTACGTAATGTTTCAACAGTAGTTTTATCAGTCGCTTTAACTAGCTTTACAAGTAATTCCTTTGCAGCTAAATAATCATCAACATGAATAATTGAAGCTGCTGTGTGAATGTAACGAGAGCAAATACCAATTACTGCAGAAGGTACCCCATCATTTGATACATGTACTCGACCTGCATCTGTTCCACCTTGTGAAACAAAGTATTGGTATGGTATTTTATTCGTTTCAGCAGTATCTAAAATAAACTCACGTATACCTTTATGTGTAACCATCGTACGGTCTAAAATTCGTAATAAAACACCTTTACCTAATTGACCAAACTCGGATTTTGAACCTGACATATCATTTGCAGGACTAGCATCAAGTGCGTAAAAGATATCCGGTTTAATCATGTTTGCAGCTGTTTGTGCCCCTCTTAATCCAACTTCTTCTTGAACAGTAGCACCTGAGTATAAAATATTTGGCAATGTATCGTTTTGAACTTCTTTTAATAATTCAATTGCAAGTCCACAACCGTAACGGTTATCCCAGGCTTTTGCCATAATTTTTTTCTCATTAGCCATAGGCGTGAAAGGACATACAGGTACAATTTGTTGACCTGGACGAATTCCAATCTTTAAAGCGTCTTCTTTGTTATCTGCACCAATATCAATCAACATATTTTTTATATCCATTGGTCTAGCTCTTAACTCATCGCTTAATAAATGCGGTGGAATTGAACCAATTACACCAATAACTGGTCCTTGTTCTGTCATAACTTGTACTCTTTGAGCAAGTAATACTTGGCTCCACCAACCACCTAGTGGTTGAAATCTTAGCATACCGTTTTCTGTAATTTGAGTAACCATGAATCCAACTTCATCCATATGACCTGCTACCATAACAGTAGGGCCATCTTCAGCTCCACGTTTCACTCCAAAAATACTTCCTAAGCGATCTTGCACAATTTCATTCGTATATTTCTCAAGTTCTTTTCTCATAAAGTGACGTACTTCATGTTCAAATCCTGCTGCACCTTGTAATTCTGTTAAAAATTTAAAAAGTTGTAGAGTATCTTGATTCATATTTTCGTTCCTCTCTGTACAAAACATAACTTCTTTTTTTATTTTATCTAAAAAATACAGATAATACCAATGCTAAACGTTGAAATGTTTACCCTATTTGACTAAGATAAGTAGTAGAATATTTTTTAAAAGCGCATAATACATAAATAGAGGTGGTACAAATGAAACTTAAACGCGTCCTAATCGGCTTAGGTTTAGGTGTTGCTGGTGGTCTATATTTACAAAAAAAATTATCTTCACAATATATTCCAGCAGAAAAAGCATTAAAAACAATTAAACCAGTATTTCTTTCATATGGTAATGTAATTGGAACTTGGATTCATTCAGAACCAAAGTGGGCAGACTTACCTGATTATGAAGGTGATGTTTATGAAGGTGGTTTTACAGTTGTAGAATCAGATAATGATACCACAAACTATTCATTCATCATTAATGCTGTAAATGGCGAGCTAATTTCTGCTCAAATTGTTTAGAAACAATCAGTAAATTATTTGGAGCGTTCGATTGACTGTAATACATGTCCATCTGCGCTCCATTTTATTGCTCTATACACATCATCATGGTAAAACGTAAACCAAGAATTTTTTTGCAAACCAAAATTAACCCATTTTTCTTTTGCATAAATAGATGTCATTGGATAATCGTCATATGCCATAACCCATAGAGGTGATTGATGAGCATGTGTAGGCATTAAATCACCCATATGCAATAATAATTCATCTGCAGTTTCAATTTTAATAATGCTGTGTCCATCGCTATGTCCACCAGTATGGATAATCGTTATTTCATCTGTTAGAGAATATTCATTTTCAAATAATATTACTTGATGCCCAATCGCTTCCCAATTTTCTTTCCAATATGTATTACTTGAACGGATATTCGGTTTTCTCATTTCATCCCATTCAATTTGAGAAGTAATGATCTTGGCATTAGAAAAAACCGGTTTAAATTCTCCATTCTCAAACTGCGTTAATCCACTTGCATGATCGAAATGCAAATGTGTCATAATGACATAGTCGATATCGTCTAATTTTAATCCGTGCTTCGCTAATGAATCTTCAATTGTAGAATCCTCAGTTACACCAAAATTTCTTTTTTGTTGCTCATTTAATTTATTAACACCAATACCACTATCAATGATAATATTTAAACCATTTGTTTGAATAAATACTGGATCAGTACGCAATGGAATTTGGTTTTTCTCATTAACAATATATTTTTTTGACCAAAGCGCTTTTGGAACAACTCCAAACATTGCTCCACCATCTAATTGGGTATTTCCTCCAGTAAGCCACTGAATTGTACAAGTACCAATTTTTAATTGTTCCATACGTATCCCCCTTCTTTTTTACTAGACTTAAATATTATACCACTTTTTCAAATATGCAGAATATTTAATGATCAGGTTTTAGGATATGATAGAAAACGCATGATGGCAGGGAATTCATATGTTTCTTTAATAAGAATTGTAAAATCTCTCTTTTTTTCTTACATAAATTTATTCATTTTAACTCATTACTTCTATGCTATTTTGTTTAATGGAAATTCCCACTTACTGGACATATTGGATACTTATATGAAACTTTAAGGGTTACTTCATAGGGCATACATAAACCCGAAATTTTTATGCTTGTAGATCCATGATAAGATTCCTTCTGAGGTTTTATTTAGTAAGGAGTGAGAGACATGAAAATGTTGGAACAATTCCTTTTATATTTTTCATTAGGATTTTTTATTGTGTGGTATTTTGTTCGACCTATATTGGTACTTATTTTGGGACTATTAGATAAAAAAAAAGAAGACCACTTATCGTTTGATCATGGAGAAGGAGTTAGTGTTGTCATTCCATGCCATAATGAAGAGGAGACTATAGAGGAAACAATACGAAGTGTTTTAAATCAAGTGATGTCCTGTGCAGTTCAAATTATCGTAGTAGAAAATAATTCTACGGATCGTACATTTGATGTGGTGCAAAAGTTAGCTGAAAAATTCTATCAAATTAAACCATATTCACTTACCATATCTCGTTTCAAATATGATGGAACACGCGTAAATCCCATTAGTTATGCATTGAATTTCGGGATTGGAAAAGCGACCTTTCCTATCATCCTTCGTTTAGATGCTGATACTCAACTGGGTGAACCTAATGTTTTAAAAAAAATGGTTCTACCTATCATTCAAAAACAAGCCGTTTTATGTGGATGCAATGTAGGATCAGAAAACGACAAAGAAAATATTTTAACACGCCTGCAAACAATTGAATATTTCCTCGCAATGGAAGTAGACCGTAAAGCCCAACAACTTTTACAAACCTTAGTTTGTGCTTCTGGTGCTATGCAGGCTTTTTGTAAAGAAGCATTTCTAGCAGTTGGAGGATATGAAGACAACATTCATGTCAGTGAAGATATGGATCTGACACTGAAGATGCACCGTATCGGATGTGTACAATTCATTAATGATGCAGTTGTCTATACTGATACACCAAATAATGCCAAGCAGCTATTCAAACAGCGAACTTGGTGGACATATATTGGTATGGTTTGCGCATATCAACATAAAAAAGGACTTTTCAACAGGGAATATGGCAAATTTGGATTGATGGGTTTTATTGGATTACCTTTAAAGATCTACTTATCCTTTCAATCTTTTGTCTCATTAATCATAAGGGTTATTGCTTCAGTGGTCTCTGTGCTTTCAGGTATCACAGTAAACCTAACTGAGACTTTTATTACTATAACTTTGATACATGTTTTACTGGATGCTTTTGCTATACTAATCTGTATCCCTGTCGCCAAAAATAAACAAGTGATTTCGAATTTATGGTTAATTCCTATCTTTTCCTTAATATATGGACCGTTATTGAATCTAGTAAAAGTATACGCTGTATTCAGTGGAATTTATAAAGTTAACAAGGAACGAATAGTGAAATCTAAACAAATTGAAAAAACTTCAAGTGTACAAAGAGCATTATAGCTATTGACTGAGAATTGACTTCTAAAGAGACAAAATGGAAGATACTATACTAATTTTGAGGACAATTATTTTCCAATATTCTTTCACTTTAACCAAGCATAATAAAAAAGAAAAAAGCAGGATGAAGGAAAANNTTTTCCTTCATCCTGCTTTTCCTTATCTCTACATTTACATTCTAAAAGCAGCTTCAACGCGGTAAATGCGATTTCCTTTTGAAGAAAACTTTTCTTCGTATTCAGTCATAATATTTCCTTCAAAATCACTATGATGAAGGTCTAAACTTAAGAAATGCATTGTCATTCCATAGTTTGCCATACTCATAATTGAATACTCAAATAAACCTTGATTATCTGTTTTAAAATGAATTTCTCCATCATTTTTTAAAATTTGTTGATACATATTTAAAAAAGTTTTTGATGTTAATCGACGTTTTTCATGACGTACCTTTGGCCATGGATCAGAGAAGTTTAAATATACTCGGTCAATTTCCCCGTCCTCAAAGAAATCCGTTAAATTTTGAGCATCTACATTTAACAGCTTTAAATTAGGAACATCAGCTTCAATTAATTTATCTAACGCATCAGAAATTACACTTGTATATTTCTCGATGCCAATATAGTTAATATGAGGATTAGCTTTCGCCATACCTACCATAAAACGACCTCTACCAGTACCAACTTCAATATGAATAGGTTGGTCATTTTGGAAAACGTCTTTCCAACTTCCTTTTTGTTCAGTTGGATTTGGTATTACGTAATGAGCATTTTCTTTCACTTGATCTGCCGCACCCGGCTTATGTCTTAATCTCATAAGTTTTTTCTCCCTCTCTAGTTTTGCATTTTGTATCGTTCTCAAACAAAAAACCAAGCACTAAAAAGGCACTCGGTTATTTAGGTATAGTATAAAATCATTTCGTGTAACACAGACTATTTCAAGTGTACTAATAAAAAAAGGATGTGAATTTATGCCTTTAAACCATGAGCATCAGTTAACAATTTTACGTGATATTTTAATGAATCATCAATCTGACTGTTGTGGAACCATATCAGAATGTGAACAATTAGAAAGACTTGTTCAATCCTTATTAACAAACGATCAAATAACAGATGATGTAAAAAGCATGTTAAATGATGTTTATTATTACAGTCAGTCTGGAAAGTATTCATCTGATTTAGATCAGCACATAACGAATCACCAAAATCAACTATCTCAATGGGTAACTGATTTCAATACTTATTCTTAATCTATATGACAATTTCCGAGGAAATTTTTATTTAAAATTTAATATCTTCTCAAGCAGGCTCTCCATCTTTTGAGTCTGCTTTTCATTTTCACGTAAAGTATACCATTTTATCCAAATGATTGTTTGAGCGACTACATACCAAGTCATTCTATTCAATAGTTCTTCAGTCAATTTTATCCCATAATTCCGAAGCCATTTTCCCCAATCATTCTGTTCTACATAGGTAAACAAAAACATTCCTAAATCAAATGCTTTATCAGCAATGATTGCCTCATCCCAATCAATTAAATATAAATTATTTGCCTCAGTAAGTAACCAATTATGATGATTTAAATCACTATGACAAACAACTAAATCCTCTGGATCGAAGGATGGCATGTTTTCTTCTAAATATTCAATACCTTTTACAATAATCTGGCTTTGGGTATACTCCTCAGTTAGATTACCTACAATTGTTTGAAGTAAATCCTGAGGTTCTAGCGGATTAATGCCTAGCTTTGTTAACATATATAACAATTCTTTGGAAGAATGGATACGATATAAAAACTGCGCAACCCCTTTCACAGACAGCTCAGCAGGTTCTAAACTTCGTGCGATCACCCACTCTTGAGCAGTAAGTACATCACCATTTTCTAGTCTTCTAGTCCAAACTAATTTTGGAACAAAACCAGCTGCTGATAGCACTGCTAAAAAAGGAGAAGAATTTCTTTTTAGAAATAATCTCTTATCATTATTTTCAGCTATATACGCTTCACCAGTAAAACCACCGGCTGGCGAGATTGTCCATTCTTTTCCCAGTATTTCTTGTATATGATTATCCATTGTTCTTCCGTTCCTTGTTGTTATATATGTTTTATATGTTTGTATTTTAAATATATTTTATTACAAAAAGAAAGATAGCCTATTACAATTAGCTGTAATAAGCCATCTTTTACAAGTTTACATCGTTTAATTAGAATCTGCAAGTAGTTGCTAGTATTTTACTAATACAACAGTCGAAAGTGATGGTATTGGTAATTTATAACACTCGATTTTAATTCCTTTATCAACATAATGATTCTTTCCATCCCATACATATTCCCATTGATCCTCATTTCCGAGATCAATCGTAATATCATTTAGTCCATTATGGAATAACACCATTATTTCTTTAACACGATCTATCTTTTCTAAATCGCTTATTCGATAACCAATTAAATCTCGATGAAGATTGATAGGCTTTACATATCTTTCAATTTCTTCTTTTAAAGAAAAACGCAAACAATTAAAGCGCTTTCGAATCGTAATAAATTCTTTAACAATATTGATTGAGGAAGCTTCACGTTCCGCTCTTGCCCAATCAATACTATTAATTGTGTCCCCCGAATTGTAACTATTTTCTATGCCTTTTTTTGTTCGGTAAAATTCTTGCCCACTATGAAGAAACGGTACTCCAAATGAAAGTAATACGATACTTGTTCCAAGTAAATGCCTCTTCTTCAGTATTTCCTCGTTCTCTTTTTGATTGGAAAGCTTTAATCGATCCCACATAGTGTGATTATCATGTGATTCAACATAATTTATTGATTGATAAGGCTCTTTAAATAAATTTACTTGATTACTAATTCCAACACTACCTAAAAGTAGGTCGGATATATACTCATTATGAATATTATTACCTTGAATAAACCCAATTTCTTGAAATGAAAAAGTACTTCCTTTTATACCATCTCGAAATTTATCATTAAAAAATCCAACCTTTGAAAGTTGATGACTTTGGTTGATTGTTGCTTTTCGAGAAGATGGACTTAATGCCGTATTCAAATCCCAGCCTTCACCAAATATGATTATTTCTGGTTTTATCATTGTCAGTTCAGTCACAATTTGATTCATTGTATCCGTATCCAAAATACCCATTAAATCAAATCTAAACCCATCAATATCGTATTCCTCAGTCCAATATTTGATAGATTGGAGAATAAAACGCCTAGCCATCAATCTTTCAGATGCAAAATCATTCCCTACACCTGTTCCATTGGATGGTAAGCCACGTTCATCTTGTCTAAAGTAATATCCG
This sequence comes from Bacillus sp. AFS041924, assembly GCF_002577195.1. Taxonomy (GTDB): domain Bacteria; phylum Bacillota; class Bacilli; order Bacillales; family Bacillaceae_G; genus Gottfriedia. The sequence goes on along the minus strand of NZ_NULG01000004.1, from coordinate 69,341 downwards.
GGTACAATTTTTTCAAACTGACTAGTTTGCAATTCGTAAACATGATTGTAAACAACATCCATAATAATCCGCAAACCATGTTCATGATAAACAGAAATAAGTTTTTTTAATTCATTTATTCTTGAGATTGGTTCGTCTGGTTTTAAACTATAACTGCCTTCTGGTGCATTAAAGTTCAATGGATTATAACCCCAATTGTAGCTTTGGAAAGGGTTATTTTCATCTATACCTTCAAAATCAAAAAATGGTAATAATTCAACGTGCGTAACGCCCAGTTTGCATAAATAATCCAAGCCTGTTGAAAATCCGTTGTATACCGTATCTTTTTCATGAAACCCTTCAAACGATCCCTTTTTTCGAACCCCACTTAGTGGATGTGAAGTAAAATCTCTAATACTAACTTCATAAATGATGCAATCAGTATACTTTTTTGGTGGTGGGCTATTTACTTTACTAACTTCACTACTCTTTGATAAATCAATCACTACACTATGTTTACCATTTAAAGTAACCGCTTTAGCATAAGGATCCACAGCTTCACGCCAGATCAGATTAACACAAACCAAATAATTATAAACTAAACCATCACAATCTTGATCAATTACCGCTTTCCAAGTGCCATTTCCATCTCGTTCCATATACTTTTCAGTGAATTTTTCTTCTTCACCATATTTATGATAAATTCTTAATTTAACCTTTGAAGCAGTAGGTGCCCATAGTTTAAATTGTGTAGATTTACGTGTATAAATCGCACCTAAATCCTCGCCATCATAAGCATATTTTTGATCAAAGTCCCTCGAACGAATAACTCCGCCTACTTGCAAATCTGTACGAATTCCAAATTCATCTTCAATCTCATACTTTTTTTCTAACAAAAGGACATTAGGTGTTAAAACAGTATATTTAAAAAATCTATCATACTCAATTCGTGAGACGACAAGAAGCTTAGTTCTCCGACCATCTTCTTCGATTAGTTCAAAATATGAATGCATTGTATGTTTGTTCGATTTGGGAATAATCATTGTTATTTCTTGAAATCCATCTATATAAGCTTCAAAAGCCCTTTTAATATGAAACAACGCTATTCACCATCCAGACTGTATATTTAAACCTTTTCCATTAAAGCTTAAGATTTTCGATATTTATGATATCGTTATGATTAGTATATTCACCAAGAGATAAAATGGATTCAAAACACCTAACTGAGGAAGGTAACTGTTGTTTTTTGTTTTTATTCTTCTTCAGAAAAGTATTCATTAATACCTTTAATTATTTCATTTAATAGGTCTAAATCTTCAATTTAATCGATTCAGCAGGCAAGTAACTTGGCTTATTAGAAGGTTGAATCTTATATAAAACGATTTCATTCACTTTAAAATTTAACGCTTCTTCTTCCCAACGAAGTGGTACTTCAAATTTTTTATCGAGCATATTATTATATTTCTTTGCGATTGTAATATGCGGATTATAAGGACGTTTTTCAATTGAAATTCCAATTTCTTCACAAACATTTCGAATCTTAATTTGTAAATTCATTAATTCATTACTATTCTTTAAACCAAACCACCATACACGTGGCTGTAAGTCACTTCCAAAGATTCCTAACTGCTGAATGGACAAATCAAAACTTTTAAAACCATCAAGTTCTTTTTGTAAGTGATCCATAAGCTCTACACATTTTGTATATGTAACTGGACCTAAAAATGATAAAGTAATATGAAAATCATCTTTGTAAGTCCACTTCTTAAATGGTAATTTTGAATACCATTTTTTTGAATAATCATCTAATAATTCTTTTATATGAATTGGCAATGGAACAGCAAGGAAATAATGTTCACTCAACTCACGCAATCTCCTTTTTATCTTTTATGTTAGAGTCCTTTTTTAAGTATTGCATGATTCCAACTGCAACTATACTCAGCGATCCGAATAAAATATAAATTGCTTTAATTGAAAATGCCTCTGATATAAATCCACTTACAAAAGTACAGAACCATTCTCCCAAACCTAAGCCTAAACCAGAATAAATCGTAACGGCTGTTGCCTTTAAAGAATCTGGTGCTTGTTCTCTTACAAATTGGAGAGCTGCGGGAATAAATAATCCAACTGATAATCCTTGTGTAAGACAAGATAAAAATAAGATAGGCATCGGAGGATTTGTAAAATAAAAATACCATCTTAAAGCCGATACTAAAGCGGTTGCAATTAATATATTATATATCCCAAAACGATTAATTAATCTTTTAGCTACTTGTAAAAACGGCGCTTCGCTTCCTGCAGAAATTAGAAAAGCAATACCAACACCTGTTAATGTTCCACCTAAGGATTGAATATATAAACCGAAGTAAGTATTATTTGCACTAATTGGTCCAAAAACTAAAAAGGCACAAATTAAAAATAGCAAAAATCTTTTATTAGATAGCAAAATTGGTACACCTTTTAAGATTGGCTCCCTTTTGCTAATGGTCGTAGCATTTGGAATAAAGATTGAAATGCCAAACCCAACTAAAACACAAAATGCAAATATGAAAAATATAATTGCTAAACCGAAAACTTCAGCTAATCTTCCCGAAACTAATACAGCAAGAGCAAAACCGATTGAGCCATATAATCGAATAGCTCCGTAATTCCCACCAATTTTTTGGACATAATTCAGTGCAATACTATCTGAAAGAGGAATTAAAGCACTTTGTGTCATTGATAACAAAACGACAACAAATAAAAGCATGCCATACGAAGTAATTGTAGAATAGAAAAGTGCAATTATAATTGTGGAGATTTGCGCTATAAGTAACATTTTTCTAGGATTTAGCGTCATGTCACTAACCATTCCCCATAGAGGCTGTGAAAAAATTGCAACGATCGGCGTAAGAGACATTAATATTCCAATTTGTGGAGTTGACAAATCCAACACATTTTTAAAGTAAGAAGAAAGTAACGGTCCTAATGATCCTATTGCAAAAAATAAACAAAAATAATAGCTCTTAAAAATTAGTAAGATGCTATTTTTACGTGCTTGTAATGTGTTCAAAATAATCTTCAACTCCTAAAAACCTACATAAAAAAGGGGAGGAAATTTTCTCCCCTTACTTTTAATATTTTATTTTACTAATTCGGCAATCGCCTGAGCATAAATTGCAATCGCTTTTAATAAATCATCAATTTCAGCATATTCATCTTTTTGATGAGCTACTTCTGGTTTACCTAAGAATAATGGTCCGAAAGCTACGCCTGCACTTAATGAGCGTGCATATGTACCTCCACCGATTGTTAATAATGTCGCTTCTTCACCTGTTTGCTCTTCATATACTTTTTGTAAAGTTTGAATTAAAGGATGATCCTTTGGTACATGGTGAGGCTTCGAATTTTTAATTTCATTATACTCAAAGCTAAACTTATTTCCACGTTCTGTAAGTGTTGAAATAACAAAGTCAATATCAGTTGTCACTGGGTAACGTAAAGTTAAACCAAATGTACCACCTTTATTTTCTTCGTATTGCATAATCCCTAAATTAATTGTTAAATCTCCTGTAATATCATCATTAAACGCAACACCCATGTTTTTACCACGAGAATCACCTTTGAAGTTTTCAACAATAAAGCGTAGGAAACGATCAGCATTACCATTAAATCCAAATTGGCTTAAGAAGCTTGCTAATGCAATCCCAGCATTTTTACCTTTATCTGGCTCCATGCCATGAACTGAAACGCCTTCTACAACTAAAACTTGGTTGCCGTTTTCTTCAGATATTTGAGCTTTACAACCTAATTCACTAATGTGCTTTGTAAAAGCTTCATGATCAAAACTTGGTCCTGAAACGATTGCTTTTGCATGATCAGGTACCATATTTACTCTTCTACCTGAAGAGAATGACACTAATTTATATTCACTCTCATTGTCTTCAGTTAATTGTACTTGTTTGAAGTTAATATCTAATATTCCCTTTTCAGCGTAAATAATTGGGAAATCTGCATCTGGAGCAAAGCCCATTGTTGGCATTTCTTCTTTTTCAAAGTAGTGGTCTACACAACGCCATTGGCTTTCTTCATCTGTTCCAAGAATCATACGAACACGTTTATTAATAGGCAATCCTAGTTCTTTAACAATCTTCATAGCATAATAAGCAGCCATAGTAGGACCCTTATCATCGATTGCGCCTCGTGCGTATATATTTCCGTCTCTAATAATTGCATCAAACGGATCATGAGACCAGCCATCACCAGCAGGTACCACATCTAAGTGACAAAGAATCCCTACAAGTTCTTCACCGCTTCCCATTTCTAAATGGCCAGCATATCCATCAACATTTTTTGGAATAAAACCGTCTTTTTCACCTAAATTTAACATGTATGTAAGTGCTTCATTAATCCCTTTACCCATAGGGGCTTCTTTAGAAATTGTTGATTCATCATAAACGCTTTCAATATTTAAAAGTTCAATCGTTTGCTTTAAATAGTCTTCTTTACGTTTTAAAACTTCTTCCATCCAATTAATCTGTGTCATAGAAATACCTCCTTTAATATAAATAGTTTATCATCTTTTAAAATTTAAACATAATTTATTCATAAATGGAACGAAAAAAGAAGGAATATGACATTCTTTGTAGAATATATTATCTTAAACTTACAAAATGATTACGTTTGCGCAAATTTTCATTAAATTTTTGTATTTTTTTCATAAATTTCGTTATGAAACTACTGAAAAAGAGTAAAATGAAAATATAAGCTTTCTAGTAAAATACTTAACTAACCTGTTATGAAACAATGCGGTAGGTAAAGGAGTGGTTTTTTGAATTCTGGAACTTCTCGAATGCTGACTCGAATTAAAGCCATTTACATGTATATTAGTGAAAATGGCACCGTATCTACAAAAGACCTAGTGGAGGAGTTTGGTATTACACCTAGAACAATCCAACGAGATTTAAACATTTTAGAGTTTAATAATCTAGTTTATAGTCCAAGTAGGGGAAAATGGGCCGTAACAGGGAAAAAAGTAAAAGCTTCTTCTTAAAAAGAAAAACAAAAACCCTNNAGGGTTTTTGTTTTTCTTTTGGCTCTTCGTTAAATTAATTCTTATGCACAAGATCAAGGAAATGCAATAATCAAAGCGCATTCCCTGCACCTATTATTTTTCTTCGTTAACAGACTTTAACAAGTCAATCTCTTCATCAGTTAATTCTCTATACTCACCTAACTCTAAATCCTCATCTAATTTCAAAGGACCCATCTCAAGTCTTTTTAAATAAGTAACATTCTTTCCTACTGCTTCAAACATTCTTTTTACTTGATGAAACTTACCTTCCATAATAACTAATTCTATTTCTGATTCTTCGCCCGATTCAAGAATTGTTAAATATCCAGGTTTCGTTAAATAACCATCTTCTAAAGTTACACCTTTTTCAAATGATTTAATATCTTCTTCCGTTACTTTTCCATCAATCGTTGCGTAATACTTCTTTGGAACGTGTTTTTTGGGAGAAAGTAATTGGTGAGCTAAATGACCATCATTCGTTATTAATAATAATCCTTCTGTATCCTTATCCAAACGTCCAACTGGAAATGGTTCGAAAATGATATCTTCATATTCTAATAAACCGATGACTGTTTCGTGCTCAGAATCTTCAGTAGCAGATATAACACCTGGAGGCTTGTTCATCATTAAATAAACAAATTCTTTATACTCTACTACTTCACCATTCACCGTTACAACTTGTTGTTCAATATCTACATGTTCTTTTGGGCTTTTGACAATATTGTCCCCTACTTTTACAACGCCTTGTTTTAGTAATGCCTTAACTTCTTTCCTACTTCCATATCCCATATTGGCTAAAATTTTATCAATTCTCATAAATAACACCTTTTCTTTTTAATTTAAAAGTTAAAAAAAGGCGAACCACTACGAAAGAAGGTTCACCATATATTTTTATCCTCTTTTTCCAAACTTAAAACGATTCTTTAAACGAGCTCCTAAAATAATTTCAAATAAGTTGAATTTGTAAGCAATACCTAGATAAACAAGTGCTCCGACAATTGCCCCAATAATGACAAGGAACATTGAAATGATTCGCCCATCTTTATATGTCCATTGGAAACCTAATAAATATTCTACAGCATAAACCACACCAGCCATTACGCCAGTCAAGATTATCATAAAGAATATTCTTCTAAACACTTTATCGAAAGAGAACTGCGCATTTTTACGAATATAGTAGAAATTGTATACGATTGAAAATAAATATCCTAATGCGGTCGCTAATACTGCACCATATGTTTTAAATAAATAAATTAATGGTACATTTAATACAATTTTTATGATGACTCCACCGATTAAACCAATAATTGCATATTTTTGTTTATCTAACCCTTGTAAAATGGCCACGTTTACTGTGAATAACGAATACAATAATGCTACTGGCGCATAGAAGCCTAGAATTCTTCCACCTAGTGTACTTTCTTGATAGAAAGCACTATAAATCGGTTCAGCTAATACCGAAATACCAACTACAGCAGGAAGTGTTAGGAAAAATACAACTTGGTAGGTTTGTGTAATCTGGCTTTGTAGTTTTTTATGATTTTTATTTACAAATGCTTCAGTAATAGCAGGTACAAGTGTTAAACCAAATGCCGTTGCTAATGAAACTGGAATCATTACTAGTTTGTGACTGGTGAATGAAAACATTACATAAGTATTCTCTGCTATATCCTTTAATCCAATAGATTCCATCGCTCTATTGTATGTAAACTGATCAACTAACTGATATAACGGGATTGCAAGCCCAACAAATACATATGGAATGGAATAAGAAAATAATTCTTTAAACATTTCTAGTTTAGTAGGATGGATTAAACCTTTTGATTTTGGAATAAGTTCATCCAAATGAGCCTTTCGTTTTCTCCAATACCAAAGTAAGTTTAATATACCACCTACTGCACCAATTGTAGCTGCAAATGTTGACAATCCAACAGCTTGGGTAATTGTTCCACCAAATACTTTTAAAATTAAATAACTACCAACTAAAGTAAATACAATACGAACAATTTGTTCAATTAGCTGTGAAACAGTAGTTGGGCCTGTTGATTGATGCCCCTGGAAAAAACCTCGATATAAACTTTGAGAAGGTACTAATATCAACGCGGTACTAACTATACGCATAACTGCTACTACATCCTCAACAGTATTACCCTTTGCATCCTTTGGTAACATAAGAGGTGCAATATAAGGTGCAATAATATATAGCGTTAAAAACGAAAAAATACCGGTACATATCAAAAGCAGCTGACTTGCATGAAACAGCCTTCTACTTGTTTCATATTCTTCAATCGCATTGTACTTCGAAACGAATTTTGCTACAGCTAACGGAACACCAGCAGTAGCAATACTAATAAATAATGTATATGGAACGTAACCGTAATTATATAATGCAGATCCTTTAGATCCAACTAACGCATAAAAAGGAAATGTATAAATCATTCCTAGAAATTTTATTAAAAACGTACCAGCAGTTAATATGAAGGTACCTCGTAGCAACTTTGAATCTGACATAAACTGCCCCCTACTAATTCTCGATCAAACTAACTAATCTATCTTACCATATCATATAAAAAGAAAAAATTAAAAAATGATAAGAAGTTGGAGCTTACATGAAATAATGGTAAACTTACTAAAAGAAATTTGTAACGAAAGTAGTGAAATAATGGTTTATGACGTGATTGTAATTGGTGGCGGAACTTCCGGTCTAATGGCCGCAATTAGCGCGGCTGAAAACAAAGCTAAAGTACTATTACTTGAAAAAGGAACGAAATTAGGACAAAAATTACTTATATCAGGTGGTGGTCGTTGTAATGTAACGAATCGCTTACCCGTGGAAGAAGTGATTAAACATATTCCAGGGAACGGCCGTTTTTTATATAGCGCATTCTCTATTTATAATAACGAAGACATCATACAGTTTTTTGAAAAAATGGGAGTCGCATTAAAAGAAGAGGATCACGGAAGAATGTTTCCTGTTTCAAATGATTCAAAATCAGTATTAAATGCATTACTTCAAAAACTAAAAAAACATCATGTAGATATTCAAACAAATAGAAGAGTTAAAGATGTACTCTATGAAGATGGTAAAGTAGTAGGAATCGAATTGGATGATCGAACAGTCATTCACTCAAAAAGTGTCGTGCTTGCGGTAGGCGGCAAATCAGTACCTCATACAGGTTCAACTGGTGATGGTTATGCATGGGCAAAAAAGGCTGGTCATACAATTACTGAATTATTTCCGACAGAAGTACCGATTACTTCAAATGAGGAATTTATCCAAAATAAGTCACTACAAGGGCTTGCTTTAAGAGATATTGAATTAAGTGTATTAAATCCAAAAGGTAAAAAAGTAATCACCCATAAAATGGACATGCTCTTTACTCATTTCGGAATTTCTGGACCTGCTGCTTTACGTTGTAGCCAATTTGTCTATAAAGTACAACAAAAGTTTAAAACAAAAAATGTAATGATGGCAATCGATTGTTTCCCAGACCAAAACGAGGAATCACTATTTCAGGATGTGAACAGTATCCTAAAAGAAGAACCAAAAAAAGCCGTTAAGAACGTACTTAAAGGTTACGTTCCTGAAAGATATTTATTATTTCTATTATCAAAATCTGGTATTGAAGAATCAACTCCATGTAATGAAATTGCAACTTTGAAATTAAGAGAGCTTGTCCAATCATTTAAGAGCTTTACTTTTGTAGTAAACGGAACTCTTTCAATTGAAAAAGCGTTTGTTACTGGCGGTGGTGTCTCAACAAAGGAAGTCCATCCAAAAGAAATGTCATCAAAAATAATGAATGGCCTTTATTTTTGTGGGGAAATATTAGATATTCACGGTTATACTGGTGGCTATAACATAACCGCTGCTTTTGTAACTGGTAGATTAGCAGGAGTATCTGCTGCAGACTACTCACAAACTAGTTTCTAAATAAACAAAGGACCGAACGAATTCATGTTTTCGCTAGGTCCTATAATATTTACATATAGAAAAGCATAAGATATTATTCATAGTACTCTTTTTAAATGGAAAACTTTTATTTTTCAAACTGATCGTCATATTTGAATTCGAGGATTTGACAAACTTTTTTTCTAAATTTAACTTATGCTTTTCAATTATTATATTTTTCTTTGGCACAAATCCACCGTCCCTAATTTAAGGTCAAAGGCGAGCATTCGATTGTTCGTGTTGCAAGTTCACTAATAAATAGAATCGTCCATCCTCTTCAACATATCCATCCGCCAATTGGAAAGATTGTTTCAAATCTTTAAAGAAAAACTTACCAATTAAATACTTTGAAGAATACAATTCCATATGCCCATCTTTAAATTTACCAATTACCTTATCGGTAATATCAATTTTTAGTGTTTTAGGCAAATCAACCCCCTCCTTTCTAACAAGCAAGACCTCAATGAAAAAATATATGAGGTTCTACTTTAATATATGTCACAACTCCATGGTTAATATACCTTCCCCTAAAAAACATTAGCCCAATTTAAGCTCGGATAATAAAAAAATCCAACGAAAACGTTGGATTTTAGTGATTAGACAAAATATTGAAAAAAATTGATTTTAATCGAATTATTATTCTATTTCGCCTTCCCAGGCCATCATGCCACCTTCCATATTGATCGCCTTATAACCTTGCTCATTTAAATATTCACAAACATTTTCACTACGTACGCCTGCCTTGCAAATAAAAATGTATTCAAACTCTTTATTAAAAACATCTAATTTGCTAGGAATTTGTCCCATCGGAATATGCACTGCTTCCGGAATTTTACCGTACTCAACCTCATAATCTTCACGCACATCTACTAAAAATAGCGTTTCACCTGCTTCTAAACGCTCTTTAACTTCATTTGCAGAAATCGAATTCATACTTATTCATCCTCCCTATATAGAAACATCTTATCAACTTATTATTTTCTATGCAAAAAGTACGTTTCATTGGATGAAACTGTAAAAAAATACACATCAGGAAGTTCTCCACCATCTTCATCGAAAATAAGGTCTGAGTCACAAATAAATCTTAAATTAATGCAAATAAGGAGTCTATTTGTGCCAAATCATATGAAAAGTATAAAGGTGAAACGTACCTGTTGCAATAAGTACATTCGGATAACGGCTGCTGTTGCATGCGGCTGTCTGTTCTTGAGTATCTGCAATTTGTACTTTAACTTCAATCATTAGTTTCTTTGTTTCTTACATCCCTCTAATTTATTCCATCACAATTTTATCTCTTTATTCTGCACGATCCAATTTCTTGGCCATACCGTTTAATTGGTCTTGAATATCTTTTAATATGTCCGCAAAGCTAGTTAACATAAAGATTCTTAACGGAAGTTGACAAAAAGCCAATCCCTTGTGCGGAAAGGGAGGCTTTTTAGTTTTTTCTCACAATATACAGTTTTTTATACATTGTTGATGTACAAGGCTTTTTGGGAAGGTCTTGTTCACCTAGTATTCTCTTTTTCTGTATAAAATCCTGCATAGTATTTTTCTTCAAGTTTTATTAAAAGAATGACATTAGAGATCTAAAAGTATTTATAAAATATGTATGCTACTATAATGACCTTTTTTAATTTCCTATCTCTTCCACCCCTCTCCCCTGCCTGAAATTAGGTGAACGAGTGAATCATCAGTGTTGTACTTTCAAATATTGAATTTCCTTAGCGAAAGAAAATGCTTTGAAAACACTAAAAGAAAAGGAGGGAGAAAAAAAAAGGAAAATAAGTTCTGAATGAATTTTTTTTTAAAATAATAGTGTACTAGCTTTATAAATTGAATCACTGGTTCACCTGGGAGGAGATAAAATGAGTATAATAAAAAATCGTTCGGAAGTTCAAAAAGAAAAATGCTTAGATGGGAAAAGATGTGTAAGATTCAGTATTTCAATTAATAATGAATATATAATAAACTTTCTATGTTAGCAGCATCTTGTGATATGACTAAATCAGGAATGCCTGATCCCCTCTTAAGAATTGAGCTTGATTCTCCTAGCGTAATTGGTGGATTCAATCCAAAGAATCTCAAATAGAATTAAAAATTCCCCATACCCATTCAGGCATTATGAGCTAAAAATTGTACAAAAGTATATCCTTTCAAACTTACGCTAGTTCATTCATGGTCGAATAAAAATCTGCTAATGATCTTTAAGAAAGAACGATAAAATCAAAAAAACCCTGAAATACCTCATCTATTATGCAATAAAAAAAGGGGAACTCATACGCCAGTTTTTCTGACCTATGAGACAGCCCCTTCTTAAAAAATATTAGTTAGCAACAATATTTACTAATTTACCCGGTACGGCAATAACTTTTCGAACAGTTTTTCCTTCAACTTGTTCCTTAACTGCATCGTCTGATAATGCAATTTGCTCCATTTGCTCACGAGAAGCATCTTTTGCAACAAGTAATTTTGCTTTTACTTTACCATTAATTTGTACTACGATTTCAATTTCATCCTCTACAAGCTTAGCTTCATCGTATGCTGGCCATGTAGCATATGCAATTGAATCATTATGACCTAATTTACTCCAAAGTTCTTCACCGATATGTGGAGCTACTGGTGCTAATAGTTTTGCGAAACCTTCAACCATTTCTTTTGGTAATTGGTCAGCTTTATAAGCTTCATTGATAAACACCATCATTTGAGAAATCGCAGTATTAAAGCGTAGCCCCTCAAAGTCCTCTGTTACTTTCTTCACTGTTTGGTGGTATGTTTTATCAAGACTGCTAGAAGCAACACCTTCAACTATTTTATCTGATAGCTCTTCGTTATCAGTAATAAATAAACGCCATACTCGGTCTAAGAAACGACGAGAACCATCTAATCCATTTTCTGACCAAGCGATTGATGCATCCAATGGACCCATAAACATTTCATATAAACGTAATGTATCTGCACCATGGCTTTCAACGATATCATCAGGGTTTACAACATTCCCTTTTGATTTAGACATTTTTTCATTATTTTCCCCTAGAATCATTCCTTGGTTGAAAAGCTTTTGGAATGGCTCTTTTGTAGGAACTACACCTAAATCGTAAAGGAATTTATGCCAGAAACGAGCGTATAGTAAGTGAAGAACTGCATGCTCTGCTCCACCAATATACACATCAACTGGTAACCAATGCTTTAGTAATTCAGTATCTGCGATTGCTTCGTTATTAGTTGGATCAATATAACGTAAGTAATACCAGCAGCTTCCACCCCATTGTGGCATTGTATTTGTTTCACGTCTTCCTTTTTTACCTGTAACTGGATCAACTACATTAACCCAATCAGCAATATTTGCTAATGGTGACTCACCAGTACCACTTGGACGGATGTCTTCTGTTTTCGGAAGAATTAAAGGCAACTCCTCATCAGGGACAACTGTCATAGTACCGTCTTCCCAGAAAATTACTGGAATTGGTTCTCCCCAATATCTTTGACGAGAGAATAACCAATCACGTAGACGATACGTAACTTTTTTCTCTCCTGCTTTTGAAGACTCTAACCATTCGATCACTTTTGTTAGTGCTTCTTCTTTATTTAACCCATTTAAGAAATCGGAGTTAACATGTTTGCCATCACCAGCGTAAGCTTCTTTTTGAACGTCTCCACCTTCAACAACTTCAAAGATAGGTAATTTAAATTTTACTGCGAATTCGTGATCGCGCTCGTCATGTGCAGGTACTGCCATAACTGCACCAGTTCCATAGCTTGCAAGTACATAATCAGCAATCCAAATAGGAAGCTTTTCGTTATTTATAGGATTAACTGCATAAGCTCCTGTGAAAACACCTGATTTATCTTTCGCTAAATCAGTTCTTTCTAAATCACTTTTCGATTTAACTGAATCGATATATGCTTCAACAGCTTCTTTTTGCTCTGCTGTAGTAATTTTACTTACTAAATCATGTTCTGGAGCCAATACAACATAAGTTGCACCGAATAATGTATCAGGACGTGTAGTAAATACAGTTACTTTTTCATCGAAACCATCAACATTAAAGTAAACTTCAGCACCTTCTGAACGTCCAATCCAGTTACGTTGCATTTCTTTTAAGCTTTCAGGCCAATCTAACTCTTCTAGATCTTCTAATAAACGATCAGCATATGCTGTGATTTTTAAGATCCATTGTTTCATCGGACGACGCTCAACCGGATGTCCTCCACGCTCACTTTTACCATTGATTACTTCTTCGTTAGCTAAAACTGTACCTAGTGCTGGGCACCAGTTAACTGGAATTTCATCAACGTAAGCTAAACCTTTTTCAACCATTCTTAGGAAAATCCATTGAGTCCATTTGTAATAGTTTGGATCAGTTGTATTAATTTCACGATCCCAATCATATGAGAATCCTAGTGCCTGAATTTGGTTACGGAAAGTATTAATATTCTTTTCAGTAAACTCAGCTGGATCATTACCTGTATCTAAAGCGTATTGTTCTGCAGGTAGACCAAACGCATCCCAACCCATTGGATGAAGTACATTATAGCCTTGCATTCTTTTCATTCTTGAAAGAATATCTGTAGCTGTATATCCTTCAGGGTGACCAACATGTAATCCCGCTCCAGATGGATAAGGGAACATATCAAGTGCATAAAATTTCGGCTTGCTTGTATCGTCAGTTGTTTTAAACGTTTTATTTTCTAACCAATACGATTGCCATTTTTGTTCAATAGAACGATGATTAAAACTCATAATATAGCCTCCTTAATTCATGTATAAATGGCTCGGCTGTGGCTTTTCGCTTTTCAAATAAAAAAATCCCCCCATCCCAAAAGGGACGAGAGGATTTCCCGCGGTACCACCCAAATTAATGTAAAATTACATTCACTTGTTTCCGTAACGTGGAACACGACATTTATTACTTGGTAATAACCGTTCACAAATGTGGCTTATGGGTGAGTTCATGAATAGAATGGATTGACTTTCACCAGCCGTCAACTCTCTAAACCTCTTCACATTCACTACTATTCCCAATCATTGCCGATCATTTAGATTTAATTTATACCATTTTATTATAACCAAAGAAAAAGGTCAATTATACATTGCCTATTTTTAAGAAGCAAAAGTTTGATTTTCAGTTTTTACTACTTTTTTTGCTAATCTTTCATATAACACTGAGAAGAGCATGCTTATTACTAAAAAGACAACTAAAACAATAAATAATACTCTCATATTAAATGTATCTACAACTGCTCCTCCAATAACAGGTCCAAGCATTCTACCTACAGTTGCTGCACTATTCACGATTCCTTGATACATTCCTATACGATCTTTTGGCGCAAGCATATTTGCAATAGTTGGTACTGCAGGCCATACGAACATTTCGCCAATTGTTAATATAATCATACCTGTCATAAACATTGAAAATTGCTCAGCAGTGCTAACAAAAATTGTGGAAGCAATAAAGAATCCAATTCCAAATAACATTTGCTTTCTCATGCTTAAAGCATATTTACGAATAGCAGATGAGACAATTGGTTGAGCCAATACAATAAGTGCACCATTTATCGTCCATAATAGACTATATTTTTTCAATCCTATGTGAAGATTTTGCATTTCTGAAGCAATTGTAGTTTGCCATTGAACATATACTAACCAACATAAAACGTACGCACAGCAAACAATCATCAGAGCCTTCATTGAAGGAGTAAATGAAAATTTTTGTTTTCCGGACTTTTCGACTTGAGTTTCATTTACTACTTTAGGCACTCCAATATCTCTAAATCCTAATAAAGCTACTAGGAAGAAAATAATATATAATAGCAAATTAGCGGAGAAAATATAATTAATATTGAAATCAGCAACAATTCCACCTAAAGCCGTTCCAATTGCAACACCTAGATTTTGCGCTACATAGATTGCATTAAAAGCTTTACGACCACCCTCAGGCCAAGCCGCTCCAACCATCGCATACATTGATGGAAATACAATACCAACTCCAAACCCTAATATTACAAAAAAACAACTGTAAAATGCCCAAGAATGATTAATAACCAAACCTAAGATCGACAAAAATGTAATACTAATACCAGTTAGGATTGACTTATATCCCCCAAATTTATCAAAAAGCCAGCCACCGAGCATATTCCCAAATACACCAGCCAATGAATTAAACATTAAAATAAGCCCTGCAACAGACAAGGACTTTCCTAAATAAGTATGAATATATACCGTATTGAATGGCCATAAAAAAGAATTACCTGTTACATTTAAAATCATACCGATTAACAAAAACCATAGTTTTTTTGGCATCCCGTACTCCCCTCAAAGCTGTCCCTTTTTATCTATTTTTATCTCTTTAACTCATTAATTGTAGAGGAGAATCTTCCTATATTCAAGAGGTTTGCATCAAGTACAGAGCATTGGAAAAGCAAGAAAACCAGGAATGGAAAAGAAATGCACCTTAAAAATCCTTAAATTACCAAGTAGAATAGATAAAAAGGAAGGCAAATGCCTTCCTTTTATTGCTCTTCCTATTCCCTTTCCCTGCGATAAAAATTACTTCCCTTGTTTTGATCTCTGTGGTTGGCCATTTTTAGCGTTGTTTATTTTCACTTGGTCTACAGCTGAAAGTTCACCTGAGAACTCTGTAATTGTTTTATTTTTCGTTTTTTGTTCAGGGTTATTACTTTTTGATTTCTTTTTTACCACTTGTGGTTTCCTCCCTAGAAGAGTATATTCTTGAACGAATTCTTGCATTTTTTTGATCTCCTTTAGTGCGGAGTGATGATCATTTGATGTTGTAGTTGTGTTAATTGTCTACGTAAACGATAGAACTCATCCTTATTTTCCGCATTTGCAAGGTTTGCAACTTTTTCTAGCTCAATTAGCGCTGCTTCAACCCCTGCCTGTGCTTGTGAGTATTCAATATCATTGTAGTGCTCTTGTCTCATACCAATTTCTAATTGTTCTACTGCGTAATCATATGCTTCTTTTGCTTTTTTTACTTGTTCTTGTCCGAATGCGCGATCTGTTATTCCCAAGAAAATACCTCCTTCAGACTTTAATGAAGTATCCGTTATGTAGGTTACCTCAAGGATAGTATTTCCGAACCTTTCAAACAGACTACAATTATTTCTTTACAAATAAGAAAGGTTTTTCCATTTGGTTTTCTTTATAGAGCATGATAAAATCGACAATAGTGACTTAAATTAAGGGAGGGATGAGGAATGACGAAAAACAATCCTTTTCCATATACGATAGATCATAAAAGATATCATTCATGGAATTATCATTTAAGACAACAATTTGGCGGAAAAGTTTTTAAAGTATCCATTGACGCTGGATTTGATTGTCCAAATAGAGATGGCACAGTTGCATTTGGAGGTTGTACTTTTTGCAGCGCATCTGGCTCAGGTGACTTTGCAGGAGATCGAGCTGAAGATGTTGTAACTCAATTCCATAAAATAAAAGATAAAATGCATGAGAAATGGCAAAACGGTAAATATTTAGGATATTTCCAGGCCTATACAAATACTCACGCACCAGTAGAAGTATTAAAACAAAAGTTCGAACCTATTTTAGAGCAAGAAGGTGTTGTAGGTTTATCAATTGCAACAAGACCTGATTGTTTACCAGATGATGTTGTCGAATATCTGGCAGATTTAAATAAACGAACTTACTTATGGGTTGAATTAGGATTACAAACTGTTCATGAAAAAACGGCAAATATCATTAATCGTGCTCATGATTATAAAACTTACGTAGAAGGCGTAGAAAAATTAAGAAAGCACAATATTCGTATTTGTTCACATATTATTAACGGTCTACCACTTGAAACACCGGAAATGATGATGGAAACGGCACAAGAAGTTGCAAAGCTTGATATTCAGGGAATTAAAATTCACTTACTTCACCTTTTAAAAGGTACAGCAATGATGAAGCAATATGAAAAAGGGCTAGTTGAATTTATGGATTTCGACGCTTATATTAACTTAGTCGTTGATCAACTTGAAATCATTCCAAGTGATGTAATCGTACATCGTATCACTGGAGACGGTCCCCCAGACTTATTAATCGGACCGATGTGGAGCTTAAAAAAATGGGAAGTATTGAATGCAATTGACCGTGAATTCGAGCGTAGAAATAGCTGGCAAGGTAAATTCGCAAAAAACCGAGTACAATTAACATGATTCTAGATCGTATTTTACCGTACGCTAGAAAGCTCCTTCAATCAACTGTTAATGAAGGAGATATCACCATCGATGCAACTGTTGGCAATGGTCATGATACAGCTTTTTTAGCAAAATTAGTTGGTGAAACTGGCCAAGTATATGGATTCGATATTCAAGATTTAGCTATTCAAAAAACGACCGAAAAAATAAAGAATGAAAACTTAAGCAAGCAAGTTACACTTTTACAAAAAAGTCATGCCAAAGTAAAAGAAGCAATCCCATCTTCATTACACGGTAAAATAAAAGGAGCCATTTTTAATCTAGGTTATTTACCAGGTAGTGATAAAGAAATCGTAACAGTACCTGAATCAACAATTTCTGCGATTGAACAAATAATCGACATGATGGCTCCTGAAGGAATAATCGTTGTTGTTATTTATCACGGTCACGAAGGCGGAGAAATTGAAAAAGATGCACTACTGAACTATGCTCAAAATCTCCCTCAAGACCTAGCACATGTTTTAACTTACCGTTTTATAAACCAAGCTAATAATCCCCCTTTCATTTTGGCAATTGAAAAAAGGGGTTGAGAAAAAAAGCTGTCTCAAAAGGTTGTTGAATCGCGACATTTTGAGGCAGTTTTTTTGTACTTTTTAAAAATGAGTTAGATATTCTCTTCTTCTTACCTTTTTTCTTACTCATGAACCCTCTATGAGTTAGATAATTATTTCTTATCGCTATTTTTCTAACTCATGGACCAACCATGAGTAAAGAATTATCAATTTCTTGCATTTTGACTTACTCGTGAACCTTTCTTGGTATGTAATCATAATAAATCTATCCATTTTTCAATTTTGACTATGTTATTTTTCATCTACAAACCGAAAAAACTCAGACTGCCCGCCAAACGCTCACTTTCTTCGTTGCTTCACCTGTCTGCGGTGCTCATTACCGTTTAGGGTAACTTCGCGCCTCGAAAGCCTATCCCTTGCAATCAGTCTGAAAAATCAAATTTTCGGGACTTTGTCTATACACACTGAAACCGTCTTTCTTTAGACGTTTTTTTGTGCTCCTGACAATTATTTTTTTGATCTTATAACCATTTTAAACCTTAAAAATTCATTAAAAATTCATTGATGGTAAATTTTTCTTAGAGAATTGGTAAAAATAAGAAAATCAAAAAGAAAAGGAGTTTTCAAAATGAAAAAAGCTATTTTTGCAGGTGCAGTAGTAAGTCTTTTTACACTTAGTACAATTACAGTAAATGCTCAAAATATTGAGGCAGCGAACTATTCTGTTCACCCACATGATGGTGAGCATCATAGACATCACCATGGAAACAAAGCACATAAAAAGATGTTAGAAAACCACAAAAAAGAGGTTATTAAATATATTTCAAAATATTTAAACCAACCTGAAGCAAAAGTAAATAAAGCTGTTAACCAACATAAATTGGAAATGAAGAAATTAATATTTATCGCAGTTGTATCAAAACTAGCAAATAAACCATTAGAAAACATCATCGCTCAAAAAGGTAAAACAAAATCGTTCAAAGAAATATTAGATAATAATAATATTAAACGTGAGCAATTTTTTGAAGAAATGAAGAGAGTTCATCGAGATATATTTGCTCAAATTCAACCAATTAAAAATTAATTTCATAGGAGTGCCTCTGAAGTCATTGTACTTTAGAGGTCTCCTTTTTTTTATTGCTCCTATTCCAATTTAAGTTCCTTAACCATCTCTTCAAATTTCCTGTAAAGAACATAACCTCATCAATTAATTCATAAAAATCTATAAATATTTACAAAAAATTATTAATAATATCTAATTACGGCGTATTCGAGGAAACATTTGAATAGTATGTATAGATATAACCAAGTAATTGAGCTATGCTAATCAAACAAAAAGTAGTTGAAAGATATCAACCAACTCAGGGGCGTGATGAGTTGACTACAAATCGAAACAAAGTGAATAAACTATTTCGTAGTGTATTTCAATTCATTTTACGGAATTCGAATTGGGTAATATTATTAATTGGATTAATTGCTTTCTTCAATTACTGGTCAGTTTTTTACCTTGTTTCATTATATAGAGGATTTCAAACAGAATCTTCACAAGTAAATCAGATGACCTTATGGGTAATTTATGGCTATTTTTACGGTTTCTTTGGGAGTATGATTTTAATCTATCTACATTCTTTCATACTAAAATATATGTTTTGTTTACGAAAAATTAAAAGTGCAATTTCGTTTATACTCCTTCATTTTGCTTATTTTATTTCGCTTTTACTTTTAATTCTATTAAACTAAATTTCTAGTTTAACTTGTTACCAATTTATTACTTAAGCTTGTTTTCGTATTTATTTTTGGTATACTTATAATAATTAAATGCATTGTTCGGAGGAGCCTGTCACGATAGGGATAAGTATGTACATTCTACATACCCTATCGTGGCAGGTTCTTTTTTTATGCGAACAGATTGGAGATGATTTATGTTATATGTGCAACTTGCGATTATATTGATTGCCTCTAAATTTTTTGGAGATTTAAGTACTAAACTTGGTCAACCTGCAGTACTAGGTAAGCTATTAATAGGCATCATACTTGGGCCAGCTGTTCTTGGAATTATTACTGAAACTGAAACATTACATGAAATGAGTGAAATTGGTGTCATCCTACTGATGTTTATTGCTGGTTTAGAAACAGATCTAAATGAATTTAAACGAACTGGGAAAGCATCTTCTTATGTAGGTTTACTCGGAATTATATTCCCATTACTTTCTGGTTATCTATATGGAACTTCCATTAATTTAAGTCAATTTGAAGCTATTTTTTTAGGACTTGTACTTTCTGCAACAAGTGTAAGTATTTCTGTCGCTACATTAAAAGAAATTGGTAAACTAAAAACAAAAGATGGTGCAACGATTTTAGGAGCCGCCGTAATTGATGATATAGTTGTCATAATCGCATTAGCATTTGTAATGAGTTTCAGTGGAAGTGCAGTAAGTTTACCAATGCTTCTATTTAAAAAGTTCATATTCTTTACATTTGCTATATTAATTGGCTGGAAGATTGTACCTTGGTTCCTAAAAAGATTTGTTAAGCTTAACGTTTCAGAATCATTAATCTCTGCTGCATTAATCGTTTGCTTCCTATTCGCAGCCTTTGCAGACCAAACTGGCATCGCTGCAATAATTGGAGCTTATATCGCTGGAATTTCGATCTCTGTTACAAAGTTCAAACAAGAGGTTTTTGAAAAAGTCGAGACAATTGCTTACTCTGTATTTGTGCCTGTATTTTTTGCTTTAATTGGTGTATCCGTTCAATTTACGGGATTAAGTCATTCAATTCCAACGATTATTATGTTAAGTATTATCGCTATTTTAACTAAACTAATTGGTGGAGCGTTAGGGGCAAAGTTAGCAGGCTTTCCAACTAAAAATTCACTAGGAATCGGTTCGGCAATGGTATCACGGGGCGAAGTAGCTCTAATTATGGCATCAACTGGCTTAGCAAATAATCTATTAAATAAAGAAATGTTCGCTATTCTTGTATTAGTTGTACTGATTACAACAGTAGTAACTCCCCCACTTATGAAGTTATTTTTTTCTGAAAAAAGTGAAGTATCTACGCCGTGAGTCGGGATAATTTACGGGTCTACAATCGAATAAAGAACATGAAAGCAGACTGTATATGTACTGCTTATAATCTGATGAGGAAAGTTTGCCACAAGATTAAAGAACAAATCTAACTACACATGTTAAAAAAACCTCAAAAAAAGCCTTTGCTCGAAAATAGAGCAAAGGCTTTTTTGTATATTATGACATTACTTAAACAGATTCTTTTACTCTTTTATTACTCGCTTTTATTTCTTTTAATTTAAAATACAACTTAGCATTACCATAGAAAAAGAATGATGTTAATCCACCGTTTTTAACAATCCCTCTTCTGATTCTCTTCATCTCGTCTGGTCCTGCCATTTTTTTGTCAGCCAAGTAAATACCTAGCAATCCTTGACAAATCATTCGATGGAAACGATAGTCTTTTAAATCTTTTAAGGCCTGATCACTTTTAGTTGAAAAGTACTCAATTCGATTTAACATGACATCTTTAGAAGGGTAATAGCTACAAAAATTTAGATCTCCACCCTCTTCGTCTTCCTTTTGATCAATTACATAATCTAGCAGTATATGAAGTCCTTGAACATATGGAAAATAACTCTTATAAACTTGTTCAAATAACTTCTCAGAAATTACTTCATTAAACGAGTAAGAAACTAAACAAAATATTCCAAGCGTTGAACCCGCACAAGCAGAGAATTCATACCATTCTAGGTCAGATAGGACTGGTTGATATTTTTCAAACCAATTTGTTAACCTAGGAACTCTTTCATCTTTTTTTACATGTTTATGTATTTGTAATTTACAATAATAATCAGCAAGTTGGACTAAATACTCCTTAATTCCTTCATAATGCTTCGACTGCCTTAAACTACTATGACATTTTGAAACTAGTGCTCGTAAATACCCACCATCATCTTGTTCATCTCGAAATCGATAATATAATTGATCAGATGTTTGACATTTCACTGCATCAATCATCGACTCATGTAATGCCTCAAAATCAACTGGATCTAGTGAAGTACTACGATCACATAAATTATCTAAGTAATCACTGATTGTTTGATATGCGACGATAAACTCAATAATTGGTTTTATATTCTTTTCAGAAAGTAATGCTAAAATTGCACCACCTTCACAATGGAATGTTTTTGTATCGATACTCATTAACGCTTGTTTTCTAAGTTCTGGGTCTGGAATTGTCGTTGCAAAATTTCTCCAATAATTTAATTCCTGATGCACAAGAGGGAAAACAGATTTATATACTTTAGGCATTAATTGGATCGGATTTTTAGGTAGTGACATTTTTTCACTCCTCCCTATTTTTGTTTAATTATATATAGATAAAATAAGTTATACTCATATTGAAGTATATATTATGGAGGTGAACGACGTTGCCTGGTTGTTTAGAAAAATTCAACTAAACAATCAATCGTATTTTATATATGCTTGGCAACGGTATAGTATGATATTACCATACAAAGGTATTCAACCCAAAATCGAACCATCAGCTTTTGTCGCTTCAACTGCAACTGTTACCGGTTCTGTCACAATTGGAGCAAATAGTAGTGTATTTTTTGGTGCAGTCATTCGCGGAGACGTAAATGATACAATCATCGGGAATGATGTAAACGTTCAAGACTTATCTGTTCTTCACCAAAGTCCAAAATGTCCTCTAATTTTAGAAGATGGCGTAACAGTCGGACATAGTGTAATTTTACATAGCTGTACAGTTAAAAAAAATGCATTAATTGGAATGGGTTCAATTGTTTTAGACGGTGCAGAAATTGGTGAAGGCGCAATGATTGGTGCAGGTAGCTTAGTACCAGGTGGAAAAGTAATACCACCTAATACATTAGCTTTTGGTAGACCCGCTAAAGTAGTCCGAGAATTAACTGAAGAAGACATTGCTGATATGAACCGAATTCGAAGAGAATATATCGAAAAAGGTCAATACTACAAAAAAGTAGAAGAAGAAAATCTTTCTAAATAATTTCGCAAAAAAGAGAAGATCATTAAAAAATCTTCTCTTTTTTTGTGATTTTACTTTTTTCGTGTTCTCTGAAGCTATTTTCGTTATGAATTCTACTTTCTTTGCCTTTTTTAAAAATTTACATTTCTAAATTATTCATTTACAAAAGCTTCTAATTAAATCCATAAACCCTTTTTATAATGAAGTTACAAATATCATCATAATGGAGGATGAAAAATGAGCGCTATTCTTCAAAAGATTCACACATATGAATGTCAACTGTTTTATCGCGTTAATTCATTGTTCCAGAAGCGTTACTTGAATTTTTTCTTTAGTAAGATTACCCATCTTGGGGGAGCTACTTTTACGATTGCATCAGCATTTATTTTATTACTTTATTCCAAAGGTGATTTACATGAAGCGGCAATTCTATGCTGCTGTACTCTCACTCTTAGTCATATTCCTGTGCATTTTCTTAAACGTTTTTATCCACGTAAAAGACCTTATTTAAAACTTAAAGGTGCTTTTGTTCAAAAAAATCCTTTAAAAGATCATTCTTTCCCTTCTGGTCATACAACAGCTTTTATTTCAGTTACGCTTCCAATTATGATTTATTTACCTATTACAGCATTTATTTTACTCCCTTTACTACTTTGTGTAGCATTCTCTCGAATATATCTTGGTTTACACTATCCTTCAGATGTGTTTTTTGGAATCTTACTTGGCACTTTTACTACATTTATTTCACAATTTTTTATCTATCATTTGTAAGGAGGAGAAGTTATGAGAGTAGCTATTTTTACAGACACCTATATTCCTCAAGTGAATGGTGTTGCCAAAACTTTAAAACGATTTACAAATTATTTAAAAGATCATGGGCACTCATATCATGTATTTGCTCCAAAAGATTTCGGTTTATCTTCAACAGAAGATGTATCTAGATTAAAATCTGTCCCATTTAAAATTTATCCTGAATGCAAAATTTCATTTCCAAACCTTTCTAAAATGAAAAAAACTCTTAAGGAATTTAATCCAGATATTATTCATATTGCTACGCCATTTACAATTGGACTAAGTGGACTCCATATTGCTAAAAAAATGAAAATTCCTTTAGTTGCTTCTTACCATACAAATTTTGATCATTATCTTCAATATTATAACTTAACATTTTTAGAAAATATTTTATGGAAGTATTTAGACTGGTTTCATAAACCTACACAAAAAATATTTGTTCCATCAAAGGATACCTTAAATCACTTAGCTACTAAAGGATTTAACAAACTCTCAATTTGGACCCATGGTGTCGACTGTTCAATTTTTCGTCCGGCTCTTAATCAAAATGAAATTAAACAAAAATATACTATAAACTCAAAATATACGATTTGTTTTGTTGGAAGAATTGCACCCGAAAAAGATTTAGAAACTTTAACGAAAATCATCAGTTATACTAAACAACGTTTTGGAAAAAATTTAACTTGGGTAATCGTAGGAGATGGTCCCAAAAAAGAAGATATGATTAAGAACACTGGTACTGATCATATTATTTACACAGGCTACCTTCAAAAAAAGGAGTTAGTTGAGATATATGGGATTTGTGATCTAATGGTCTTTCCTTCTGATACCGAAACATTTGGAAATGTAGTACTCGAAGCAATGGCTTGTGGTACACCAGTAATAGGTGCAAATGCGGGCGGAGTCAAAAATATCATTAGAAATTATTCAACTGGTATCCTTTGTGAGCCTCAGAATACCTCTTCTTTTTGCCAAGCAATTGAAGACTGCTTCCATGGAAGTGAAATGTTAAAACATATGTCGAAAAAAGCAAGAGATTATGCGTTAACTCAGGATTGGAATAGTATTTTTAATCAATTAGTATTGGAACTTGAACGAATCATTGCACCTCAACCCCCAATCCTTTTTTCAAAGAAGGCCTGAGAACTTTTCAGGCTTTTTTTTCTGAATATTTTAAATAAAAAAATTAAAATACTTTATGTTTAAGTATCTCTTTAATCATCAACTTATGTGAATAATGAATAATTCAAAAACAAACAATACATATTGACTAGTTACAAAAGCGACTATCTGTAAAGTCGCTTTTACTTTTCGTACGTATATTTTCACTTTGTAAAAACTAGGAGGACAATAGATGAATATTTCATCGTCAAATAATTTTCAATTATATGGTTTTAATAACTTAACGAAATCATTAAGTTTTAATATGTATGATATTTGCTTTACAAAAACAAAAGAAGAACGTGAAGCATATATTCAGTATATCGACGACCAGTACAACGCTGACCGTTTAACAAAAATTTTAACTGAAGTTACACATATAATTGGAGCACACATCTTAAATATTGCAAAACAAGATTATGATCCTCAAGGGGCAAGTGTTACCATTCTCGTTTCAGAAGGTCCAGTTGATAATCCGTCCTCTGAAACCTTTTCCGAATCACCTGGTCCATTGCCGGAGTTAGTTGTAGCAGCATTGGATAAAAGTCATATTACTGTCCATACCTACCCAGAATATCATCCAGATGATGGAATTAGTACGTTTAGAGCAGATATTGATGTATCTACATGCGGAGAAATTTCTCCTCTAAAAGCATTAAACTATTTAATTCATCAATTTGATGCTGATATTATGACAATTGATTATCGTGTACGTGGATTTACTCGTGATGTTAGTGGTTATAAATTATTTATTGATCATGATATTAACTCAATCCAAAATTACATTCCTCAAAAAATAAAGGATATGTATCAAATGATTGATGTGAATGTGTTTCAAGAAAATATTTTTCATACGAAATGCAAGTTGAAACAATTTAATTTAGATAACTATCTCTTTGGCTACACAAAAGAAAAATTAGACAAAGATGAAATTAGGGAAATAGAAGAAAAAGTAAAGTATGAAATGGATGAAATCTTTTATGGAAAAAACCTCTGGAATGGTCCTGATGTGGAGGATATTGATGGATGATGGATCACAGTAAAACACCGCTTCTAACTGAATTAGTCCGATATGCTAAGGAAGATATAACGAGTTTTGATGTTCCCGGGCATAAAAGAGGAAATTCACTCGAAGAATTAAGAGAACTTTGGAGTGAAATGGCTCTTAAAATGGATGTTAATTCTTCAAAGCGTGTTGATAACTTATCGCATCCAACTGGTGTAATCCAAGAAGCCGAAACGCTAATAGCAGATGCCTTTCATTCGGATCATGCATATATGTTGGTAAATGGTTCGACTTCTGGTGTTCAATATATGATAATGAGCGCCCTTGAACATGGGGATAAAGTTCTCTTACCGAGGAATGTACATAAATCTGCTATAAATGCGTTAATCTTAGCAGGCGCTAAACCAGTTTTTATCGAACCAGAAATCGATTATGAGTATGGAATCGTAAATGGCGTTTCTGTAAAATCTGTTCTACATGCCTTAGATTTAAATTCAGATGTCAAAGCCATCTTGATAATCAATCCAACTTATTTTGGAGCAACCTCGGATTTAAAACAAATTATCGACATCGGTCACTCACGGGGTATCCCTATTTTAGTAGACCAAGCCCATGGTGCTCACTTTTCGTTCCATCCTGATTTACCAAGTAACGCTGCCCTTCTTGGTGCTGACCTTGTGACCCTTAGTTTGCATAAAACTGGCGGTGCTTTAACACAGGCGTCAGTTCTATTACATAATGACGGAATCATTACAAAAAATAGGGTACGATCTACAATTAATTTATTTCAAACAACTTCTGCCTCCTATCTACTCATGTGTTCAATCGATGTTGCAAGAAAAAAACTAGTTGTAGAAGGTCAGGAGCGGTTTGAAAAATTACTAAATTTAACGAAGAAAGCTAAAGAAGAAATTAACGGCATTAAAGGATTAAAATGCATAACTCGAGATTCATATCGGAATGGTATTGGTGTTTACGATTACGACGAGTTAAAGCTAGTTGTAAAAGTTTCAGATTTAGGACTGTCCGGATTTAAAGTATATGATATGCTTGCCGAGGAATATAAAATTCAAATCGAACTTGCAGAACCTAATGTCATTTTAGCAATAATTTCACTAGGTGATAATGAAGATACGATTCGAACATTAATTAATGCACTAAGAGACATTAGTGACCGACATTACGGTAAGCTGCCTAAGCTTGAGAATGATATTAGTGTTGCATTAAAAAATCCTAAAATGGTTATGACACCAAGGGAAGCGTTCTATCATCCAAAACGGATAATTTCAATTCATGATGCTAGCGGCCTAATAAGTGGTGAATCCATTATGATTTACCCTCCTGGTATCCCTCTATGTATACCCGGTGAACTAATTTCAACCGAATTAATTAAACATTATCTTTATTTAAAGGAAGAAGGTACGATCACTATCAACGATGATGATGATCCTTATGTAATCAAAGTCGTCGACCGAAGTTTGGAGGAAAATTTAATGGATTTATGGTATACAGAGAACCATCAAGAAGATACAAAGTTCTCCATAAAAGTTCAGGAACATATCCATTCTGAAAAAAGCGAATTTCAACAAATCGATTTTTTTCGAAGCGAAACATTTGGAACATTCTTTACACTTGATGGATACATGATGGTTACTGAAAAGGATGAATTTATCTACCATGATATGATTACACATGTATCAATGGCTGTTAATCCACAAATTAAAAAAGTATTAATTATCGGAGGCGGCGACGGCGGTACTGCTCGTGAAGTGTTGCGCTATCCAAATGTGGATGTTGTTGATATGGTCGAAATTGACGAGCGAGTAGTAAGACTATGTCAGCAATACTTACCATTAACGGCTTCAAAATTAGATCAAGATGACCGATTAACCTTATATTTCGAAGACGGTCTTAAGTTCGTCCAAGAAGCTGATGAAGGTTATTATGATCTGATTTTGGTAGACTCAACCGATCCAATTGGACCAGGAGAAGGACTATTTACAGTTGCATTTTATAACAACTGTAAACGTGTATTAAGTGAAGAAGGTATACTAATTAATCAACACGAAAGCCCATACTACGCTAGTTACGCACATGAAATGAAACGAGCTCACTCTAAAATAAAAGAAACATTCCCTATTTCAAGAGTATATCAATTCCATATGCCAACTTACCCATCTGGACATTGGTTATTCGGGTTTGCTTCAAAAAAATACGACCCTATTAAAGACATTAAAGCTGAAGAATGGAATAAGCTTGGCATCCAAACAAAGTATTACAATACAGACTTACATGTTGGATGCTTTATGCTTCCTACATATGTTAAGAAACAATTGGATAACGAAGAGTAAATGAAGAAAACCAGCAAAGAAATTTTTTGCTGGTTTTTTGGGCGAATTAGCTGTTAATTGAGCCAGTTTTATCGATAATTAAGCCACTTTGGCGATAATAAAGCCAAGTTCACAAAGTATTCGTGCTTTTCAATTTTGAGCCAGCATTTTTCAACGTAGAAGCCATTTAAAAATCGATCTAAACAACCTAACGAACAAAGTACACAAAATAACTTATCTAATCAAAAAAAGCTGCCTAAAAGGAGACAGCTACTATCAATTTTAAAGAATTTCCTCATCCTTCGTTCCATTCATAGTAAAGCTTGCCGTAATATTAGCGTTCAATGAATGAGCGACTGAACAATATTTATCCTTAGATAATTTGATTGCTTTTCTAACTTTTTCTGTATCTAATTCTCCACCTAAAATATAGTGCAAATGAATGTCAGTAAATCGTTTAGGATGCTCCTCAGCTCTCTTTCCATCTACCTCAATTTCGAATGAAGTTAGTTTTAATCTCATTTTTTCAAGGATTAATACGATATCAATCGCTGTACATCCTGCAACTGCATTAATTAATAGTTCAACTGGTGTAGGTGCACTATTCTCTCCACCTAATGACTCAGCAGTATCCATTTTGATTTCATGTCCAGATGGTGCAATTCCTGAAAAGGCTAATTTACCGTCCCATTTAATACTTGTTTTCATCAGATACTTCCCCTCCAAAACTTAGATTGTTACATCGATCTTATTTTTTCATTTCTACTACTAAATAATGTGAAAAATCTTTTGATTTAATTTTTATATCTTCTTCAATGATTTTCGCAGCATCACTAGCTTCCAATAGTTCTCCATTCACAACTGCATTTCCTTCTAATAAGACTAAATACGCTTGGCGATCTTTTTTCATTTCAAAAGAAATTTCTTCATTCTCATTTAATGCAAGGGAGTAAATATTTGCATCTTGGTGAATTTTAATTGGGGCATTTCCATCAACTGGAGATACCATATGATACCATTTTCCTTCTCTTTCTTCCCAATCTGACACTAAGTCACCGTAATTTGGAGTATGACCTGCTTTGTCAGGAATAATCCATAATTGAATTAATCGTAGTGAATCCTTACCTAAATTGTGCTCACTGTGATACACACCAGTTCCTGCACTCATGTATTGAACATCACCACGTCCAATTTCATGTTGATTTCCCATACTATCGGCGTGAGTTAATTTCCCTTTTATGACATACGTTATAATTTCCATATCATTATGTGGATGAGTACCAAATCCTCTGTGAGGTTTTATAAAATCATCATTTAATACTCTTAGTACGCCAAAATTCATATTGTTAGGATCATAATAATTTGCAAATGAAAAATGATGAATTGTATTTAACCAGCCGTGATCAGCGAGACCTAATTGTTTACTAATGATTTTTTCGAACATATTTATCGCTCCTTTAATTTTTGGCTCTGTTAAAAAAGAATGTTGATTTTCCATTCCAGGTACTTCCCTTTCCATTTCAATTAGTCTCGAATTTAACTAAAATCAACAATTAATATTAATAGAGCCTAATTTTAAAAAATAAATTAAATATATTATCTTTAATTCGAGATATATAATCAAAAACACACGCGCTTATTTAATCATTTTCTACACTAAACTTGTTATTTGTAAAAATAAGTTAGCCTAACTCTTACTTATATTGTATCAAAAAATATCTTTAATTCAAGATATTTTTCAAAGAAAGTTTAACGAAACTTTCTACTTACCAATTAATCGAAAAAATCCATATGTGGTTTTGTTTGCTTATAATAATTAATTCGATCTTGTAAAGTCCCTGTATGAAATTCAAATTTATGTCCATCAGGATCAGTAAAATAAATTGATTGTTTATCTCGTTGATCTCTTTTTCGACCATTCAATATATTTACCTTAAGTTCTATTAATTTAGCGTACATATTTTCGAAGTCAACTTCATCAATTGTAAAAGCCATATGAGTGTACGATTGATGAATTTCATTTCTAGGTATATTCTTCTCTTCATTTAAAGCAAGCCAGATTCCATTTAAATCAAAATATGCTGTTGTTCTACCTTTCACTAATAGAGTTGCATCAAATACACTCCGATAGAAATCGACCGATCTTTCAAGATTAGATACAGAAAACAACAAATGATTGATTCCTTTAATCTCCATTTCACTACCTCTTTTCATCGTTTTTATTTACTTTCCTACTAAAACCATTTCCCATGGCCTTCGGTTTCTCTCATATAATCCACTAGAATTTTTACATTCATATTTTGCGAATTGCTTACCATGCTGCATCAGCTCATTATTCATATCAATTACCCTTAATATTTTAATTTTTCAAACTTGTAATTCCATAATAAGGTATAATTTGCTTATTGTACTATCATTGTTGATTTTAAATAAAAACTTTGAGGTGATTAATTTGTTGTCCAGACCAAAATCAAACGAATATAACCCACACTTTAAAGGTTATATTGGCCTAGTTCCTGATGGTCACTTACAGAATATTTTACGGAATCAATTAGAGGAATCAATTAGCTTTTTTAAAGCAATCTCTAAAGAAAAATCTGAATATCGTTACGCGGAAGGTAAATGGAGTATTAAAGAAGTACTTGGACATTTAGTAGATACAGAGAGAATCATGTGCTATCGTCTATTGGCAATTGCCAGAGGAGATCAATCTCCTTTACCATCATTTGATGAAAATGCTTATAATGAAAATGCAAATTTTAACCGCCTCGAACTAGAACAAATCTTAATTGAATATGAAACTGTACGTCATGCTACATTATCTTTGTTAGCAAATTTATCTGATGAAACATTAGAACTTGAGGGTACTGTATTAAATCACCCAACAACTCCAAGAGCTATTGCGTATATTATTGCAGGTCATGAATTACATCACTTAAAAATCATCAATGAACGTTATCTTTAAATGATAAAAAGAGCAGGAAACTTGTCATTCCTGCTCTTTAAATATTTTTTTAAGAAAATCTACTTTGTAAACGATTAGCTTCGGCGATTACCTTTTCTTCATCAATTGTTAAACAAATACGATCTTTTACAATTGCCTTTCCATCAATGAAAACATCACATACATCACTACCACGAGCAGCGTATAGTAAGTGTGAATAAGCATTACTTAATGGTTGTAAATGCTCTTTATCAAATGGATAAATTGTAATAAAGTCTGCTTTCTTATTTGCTTCAAGAGAACCAGTATGACCCATTCCGATCACTTCTGCGCCACCGCGAGTAGCCAAAGTTAGGGCAGTTTGTGCTGAGAATTTCGTAGCATCTTTATACATTCCTTTTTGTAGCAATGCAGCAGTTCTTACTTCTTCAAACATATCAAGATTGTTATTTGATGCTGTGCTATCTGTTGCTATACCAACTTTTACTCCTGCTTCTAATAAACTAATAACATCCGCAACTCCAGAACCTAATTTCAAATTACTAATTGGATTATGAGCAACTCGAACATCATATTCTTTTAAGATTGCTCTTTCTTCATCATTAAGTACTACCCCGTGGGCCATGACAGTCGGCTGATCAAATACACCTAATTTACGAAGATGTTCAACAGGACGGTTCGAATAACGAGTTTGGATATCTTGAATTTCATAATCTGTTTCAGATACATGAATGTGCATCATTAAGTCATTTTCCTTTGCAATACGTACACTCTCGATAAGTGCCTCAGGAGTACAAGCGTATGGACTATGCGGTGCAACCATCGTTGTTAAACGGCCATTAGCAAAGTTTTTGTAGTCAATTGAAAATTGCTCAGCACCTTTTAGATTCATTCTTTGCTCTTCTTCTGTTCCAAAGCTAAATATTGAATATGAAAATGCCCCGCGAATTCCCGTTTCACCAATTTTCTCCATTACAATATTTGGATTGATACCATTAGGGTTAAACATATCAGAGAATGTTGTAGTTCCCGACTTTACCATCTCTAAAATACCTAATTGTGCACTTACTGAAGCAATCTCAGTCGTATATTGTCTTTCGATTGGCCATATTTTTGTTTCAAGCCAAGGCTTTAGTAGCATATCATCGCCAATTCCACGTAAAAGTGTCATAAGAATATGAGAATGCGTATTAACAAGACCAGGCATTACCCATTTCCCTTGAAGATTGACTACTTGATCCGCATCCTTCATTAACTCTTCGGAATGGTTTCCAACATAAGTAATTAATTGATTTTGTACAATCATCATACCGTTATCAAAAATTTGATTTTCCTTATCCATTGTAAAAATTGTTGCGTTTATATAGACTGTTTTCATTATTTGTTCCTCCTTAATGATTTTCAAAATTGAGTGAAAATAAAAAAAATCCTGATTACGAAGAAGGATGTAAATACATTACATTCTTTTTCGTAATCAGGATTTTACGGTTCCTGGTAGAGACCCTCATACCATATCAATGAGGTTATACAATTGGATTATGTTTTTATATAAAATGATATTAACCGATTAATTAGTAAAGTTCAAGGATTTCTATAAATTGGTATTTTAAATACAGTTCAAATCCTTTGGTCTTTTTATTAAGCTATTCTTTTAACATGATAAAACTATATGCATGAATTGATTTACCTTTTTTAGTCACTTGAGCCATGATTTCGTTTATTCCTATAATCTCTTGATGTGTTTCTTGTTTTCCTGTTTTGAGATTGTAAACCTCAATTGAAAACCGAAATTAACTCCATTCATTTCGATAATACTCTCTATTCTAATTTCCCAAGTATTCGTATAATCTTGTATATTGAGTAATCTAAATCTAGCAAGTCTTCTTCATCAAGCTGCCCAACCCGTTCGATAAAAATATGATAAAAATCTTCCCAGCGTTTAGAGACAACTTTTTTGCCTTTTTCTGTCAGTATAATTTTTACACTTCGTTTATCATTAGCATCTTGAATTTTAGATACATACTCTTTTTCTTCTAATTTCATAATTAACGGGGTCATTTGCTGTTTAGAAATACTTATATTTTGAGCTAACTCTGTAAGTGAGATTCCTTCAGATGTTTGAAATAATTCCTCAAGTATATGACTTTGCAAATGGGTTAACTCAGTCTGTTTATTCTTTAGTGATTTTTTTAAACCTGGCTTGTTAAATTTAGTAAAAACTAGCGGAAGTAGTTGAATAAACTTCTCCGCAATTTGATGTGGATTTGAATTCATTTTACTTCAAACCTTTCCGTGAAAAAATTCCCAAATTGACATATAGTAAATAAAAGTTTATTATTTATCCGAGTTACAGTTCAATAATAACACATATAATAAATAAATCAAAACGAAAAAGTAAATATTTATTTACTATACAACAAAGGAGAGAATGATAATGAATTCAACTGGATTAACTTTTGGTATCTACCCCCTTAGTGTAGCTGGTACACCTATAGGGTTAGCGATTGGACCTGAAGATAATTATGAAAAAATCTCTTCCGCCATAAAAGAGCTAAAGGGTAATGCAAAACAGCTTTTACCAAGAATGTATGCTGTCTATATGGGACCTGAAACAGAGGAAAAAGTATTTAGTGCTTTAAATCGATATAAGAACGCGGGTTTACTAGGCGATTTAACAATTGGCTGCCTGATGGATCCAAGTTTGTCACTAGATTATTGGTTGAATTTTGTTCGTAAAGTAATTAAAGGATATGGCATTTACCTTGATTCGATTCAGATCACAAATGAGCCTAATTTATCGTTTATGGATGGATCCAAACCATATGTAATAGAAGCGCTTGTACAAGGAGTAATAATTGCACAAGAAGAAATTAAAAAAAGCAATTTAACTATTAAAATTGGGTTTGGGTCGGTTCCTGAGGGAGAAAAAACAATTCCACATTTTTGGGAGAAATTAATGAAAATTGGCGGAGACGAACTAATTCGTTCAATTGATTATGTAGGTCATAATTTTTATGTAGATGTATTTGAAGAACCACTAGAAATAGAGGAAATTGCAGCTTCAGTAGAAAATATACTACGTAAATTTCGAGAGACGTTAAATCGCATTGGTTTTCCTTTCGAACTTCCAATCCACATTACAGAGAATGGATGGCCAACTGGGAAAAATCCATTTATACAAATTGAAAGAACGTATGCTAAGCAAACAGTCGTCCTTGAAAAAGTCATTCGAACGGTCTACAGACTCCGCCAAGAACTAAATATTACACATTATGAATTTTTCGGTTTAAGGGATGCTGATAGCTCAAAAGACGACCTATTCCATCAATTTGGCATTATGAAGGATGATTATACACCTAAGCCTGCTTATTTCACATATCAAAAATTAGTTAATGAATTAGGAAATTAACTATTTCATCTCTTGTATTTTTGAATGAAGTTAGTCAATTCGTTAAGACTAAGTACAATGAAGAATTTCTTCACGTTTCTACTATCTATATGGAGGTCATAATTTGACTAAGCAAAATAAACCCCTCATAAATGAAGAACAAATGAAAATACAAGCGAACCTTAATAATCTCGACCCTGGTCATTCAGTAGATGAACACCGCAAAATTGAAACAGCAAATATGATTTTAGCTGGAGAAGAAATAAGACAACAAAATGAAAATCTATAAAGAAAGCTCTCCAATGGACAAGCTTTAAAGCGAAGACAGTGCCGGAGTTACATTACCTAAAATTTGTAAATTAGTCAATTTTTTCTTCATTAATTACCAATTTATACATTAAACGAAATCCCTCAAAAGCCATTTTTGAGGGATTCTTGTATGATACGCTTATAGCTGATTAGTACCTCTAATATTAATTACAACATTCCCCTTCTTATGTCCTTGTTCTACGTAACGATGTGCTTCAACAATTTGTTCAAGTGGGTACTGCCGATCAATCACAGCTTTTAATTTATCTGCTTCAATAAGTGCTTTTATATAATTCAAATCTTCTTTGTTCATATCTGCCACTCCTAGAATGGCTTTATTATGACTTAATAAATTACTCCAGATTGCTTGAAAACACACTGAAAGCTTCCATACTGCGCTTAATAAGTAGACCCCATCTTTATTAAGTAATCTTTTACAATCTGAAAAAGAACTCTTACCGACCGTATCAAAAATTATGTCATATGTTTTCACTCTATTAGCAACGTCTTCCTTTGTATAATCAATCACTTCTTTTGCTCCTAGCGATCTGACTAGTTCTAAATTTGGTGTACTACATACAGCAGTTACTTCTGTTCCGAAATAATTCGCTAGTTGAATTGCATAGGTTCCCACACTTCCCGATGCACCATAAATAAGGACTCTTTGCCCATTTTGGATAATACTCTTTCTTAAAAAATATAGTGCAGTAATTGCTCCGACAGGCACTGCTGTAGCTTGCTCAAATGTCATATTAATTGGTTTTTTTGTGAGTACTCCTTCCTCATGCAATGTAATATATTCAGCATTAGTACCAAAAGTAAATCCGCTATATCCAAAAACTTGGTCTCCGGTTTTAAATTTTGTTACATTCTTGCCAACTGATACAATTTCCCCTGCTAGCTCACTACCTGGTATTTTATTTCTCGGCTTGGTTAAGCCAAACATTAGTCGAGAGGGTAGCCAATACATAATAGGGAAATCTGAGGCTCTTAGCAATACATCTCCTGCTGTTACAGTTGTTGCGTGTAATTTAATCAACACTTCATCATCGTTTATTGTAGGTTTTTCAACTTCTTTTAGCTGAAGAACTTCTGGTGGACCATATTTTGTACAGATAATTGCTTTCATAGGTTCCTCCATTACAAACTTTGAGTTAGTCATTTAAACCTATGAAAAATGATTTTTAAGTATGCCTACATATAAATGTCTTCTATAGATTGTAACTCTAAATAAACAAAAAAAAGACTGAATACAGCAAATGCTGTATTCAGCCTTAATCTTTTAATTATAGACCTGCTTCAGTTTTTAAAGCTTCAGCTTTATCAGTACGCTCCCAAGGAAGGTCGATATCTGTACGGCCAAAGTGACCATAAGCAGCAGTTTGTTTGTAAATTGGACGACGTAGGTCAAGCATTTTAATAATTCCAGCTGGACGTAGGTCGAAGTTGTTGCGAATTACTTCAACTAATTTTTCTTCTGAAACTTTACCTGTACCAAAAGTATCAATAGCGATTGAAACTGGTTTAGCTACACCAATTGCATATGCTAATTGAACTTCAGCTTTATCAGCTAATCCAGCAGCTACGATGTTTTTCGCAACGTAACGTGCAGCATAAGCAGCAGAACGGTCAACTTTAGTTGCATCTTTACCAGAGAATGCGCCACCACCGTGACGAGCATATCCACCGTAAGTATCAACGATAATTTTACGACCTGTTAAACCTGCATCACCTTGAGGTCCACCGATTACGAAACGACCTGTTGGGTTGATAAAGAATTTTGTATTTTCATCAATTAACTCAGCTGGTACAACTGGTTTAATTACAAGTTCTTTAATATCATTTTCAATTTGATCTTGAGTAGCTTCTGGACCGTGTTGTGTTGATACTACGATTGCATCAATACGAACTGGTTTATTGTTTTCATCATACTCAACTGTTACTTGCGTTTTACCGTCTGGACGTAAGTAAGAAACTGTTTCATTTTTTCTAACTTCAGTTAAACGGCGTGCGATTTTATGAGATAATGAAATTGGAAGTGGCATTAATTCAGGTGTTTCATTTACAGCAAAACCGAACATTAAACCTTGGTCACCTGCTCCGATTGCTTCGATTTCTTCATCTGACATGCTACCTTCACGAGCTTCTAACGCTTGGTCTACACCTAGAGCGATATCTGCTGATTGCTCATCGATAGAAGTTAAAACTGCACATGTATCTGCATCAAATCCGTATTTTGCACGGTCATAACCGATTTCACGGATTGTTTCGCGAACGATTTTTGGAATATCTACATAAGTAGAAGTTGTAATTTCACCTGCAACAAGTACTAAACCTGTTGTAACTGAAGTTTCCGCTGCTACACGAGCATTCGGATCATTTGCTAAAATTGCATCAAGAATTGAATCTGAGATTTGGTCACAGATTTTATCTGGATGTCCTTCTGTAACTGATTCTGAAGTAAATAAACGACGTTGTGACATTGAGTCCCCTCCTAAATTGAATTGACGGATCTCTTTTTTCTCAACATAAGAATAAAAAGTTTGTTCCTATTCCTATGTTTCCCATTTAAGATAAAGATAACTCAGTGTAAATTACGAAATTGCCACTGTATTTAAGTTTTGAGCAAAAAAAAAGCCTTCCTCTTATCAAATATTACATGAGGAAAGGGTTCTTGGTTATTTGCCTTTCGCTCTTATCGTCCAAGACATAAAAAAAATGTCTTGCATCAGGTTCAGCACCTTTCACTAAAAGTGAGGTTGCTGGGCTTCGTAGGGCCTGTATCCCTCCACCTACTCGGGATAAGAGAGTATCCGTATGAAAAGTATCATATTAAAATTTCACTTTCTTGTCAACAATTTTCATCATAACTTAGACATAATTCTACAATAACTTTATCTCTACATTCATTTCTATTTAATGGGAAATTACTAATTATTATCCTTACCTTTATAAAACTTACTTCATTTTATAAGTAAATTTTACTCAAATTTATTTTTTAATCAAATTCATAACACATTTTGCTAACTAATAGTATACACTATTAAAATAAATGTGTTATACTATTTATCGAGATACCTACACGGCAGACAAATTATATTTAAAGGATGGTATTAGTATATGAAGACAGTTGATGTAAACTTTGAATTAAACGAATTACTTACTAGTAATCAAATGTATAACCAACTTAGCGTTTCTGAGTTAGTTGAAAAAGTCCTAACAAGACAAGAAGGAATTTTAACGTCAACAGGAGCAGTTAGCGTTTCAACAGGAAAATATACTGGACGTTCACCTAAGGATAAATTTATTGTTCAAGAGGCATCTGTTGAAAATTTAATCGATTGGGGTTCAGTAAACCGACCAATCTCTGCTGACGTATTTGAAAAATTGTATAGCAAAGTACTTAACTACTTAAAAGATCGTAACGAATTATTCTTATTTAAAGGATTTGCAGGTGCTGATACTGAGTATCGTTTACCAATCCAAGTAATTAACGAATTTGCATGGCACAACTTATTTGCTCACCAATTATTTATTCGCCCAACTGAGCAAGAACTTCAAACTCATGAAGCAGAATTTACAATTGTTTCTGCTCCTACATTTAAAGCAGATCCAGTAGTAGATGGAACAAATTCAGAGGCATTTGTAATTATATCATTTGAAAAGAAAATAATCTTAATTGGTGGTACGGAATACGCTGGTGAAATGAAAAAATCTATTTTCTCAATCATGAATTTCCTATTACCACAAAATAATGTTTTACCAATGCACTGTTCTGCTAACGTTGGTAGCGAAGGCGATGTGGCATTATTCTTTGGATTATCAGGAACTGGTAAAACAACATTATCTGCAGATGCAGACCGTAAGCTAATCGGTGATGACGAGCATGGCTGGTCAGATAATGGTGTATTCAATATTGAAGGCGGTTGCTACGCTAAATGTATCAATTTAACATTTGAAAAAGAGCCACAAATTTTCTCTGCAATTAAATTTGGTACTGTTTTAGAAAATGTAGTGGTTAAATCTGATAGCCGTTTAGCTGACTATGATGATACAACTTTAACAGAAAATACTCGTGCTGCATACCCAATGCAAGCAATTCAAAATATCATTGAACCAAGCGTTGCTGGACATCCACATGCAATTATCTTTTTAACTGCTGATGCATTTGGAGTATTACCTCCAATCAGTAAATTAACAAAAGAGCAAGCAATGTACCACTTCTTAAGTGGATTTACTAGTAAATTAGCAGGTACTGAGCGTGGTGTTACTTCTCCACAAGTAACATTCTCTACATGTTTCGGATCACCATTCTTACCGCTTCCAGCTGTAGAATATGCAAAAATGCTTGGTGAAAAAATTGAAAAGCATAATGTAAATGTATTCTTAGTAAACACTGGTTGGACTGGTGGAGAATATGGTGTAGGTAAACGTATGAATCTATCTTACACAAGAGCAATGGTTCACGCTGCACTTGAAGGGGATTTAAACAACATTGACACTACACAAGATGAGTTTTTCGGTTTAGCAATTCCAACTCATGTACCTGGTGTACCTGATAGCGTATTAGTTCCTTCAACAACGTGGGAAGATAAATCAGCTTATGACCAAAAAGCTCTTGAATTAGTAACGAAATTCAAAGAAAACTTCAAAAAGTTTGAAGGCTTTGATGCTCAATTAGCTGAGCTTGGTGGACCTTTAAAATAATTTAATCAATAAAAATGTAAGGGCTGTCCAAAAGTCAGAATGAATGACTTTTGAGCAGCCCCTTTTTTGATCGTTTTAAAAAAAACCAAAGATTCCCTATCAACCTAATGCTTAAATGAAAGAGCTTTTTTTAATCTCTCCTGCTCTATTGCAACCTCACATCTAACAAGTCATCAAATCATTATAAATTAAAGCATCCAATTCATTTGGATGCTTTTTCTATAACAAAGGCAATTATTTTACAGTTGGCGTATTCCCCATTGAAATAGAGATTCTATTCCAACTGTTAATTTGATTTATTATGAACACAAGATTTATATAATCTTTTTCGCTAAAGTGTTTACTAATGCGATTATAAAGTTCAGCAGGCACACCTTTATTCGGGATTAATGTAATATGCTCTGTTAACTCTAATGCTGCTTTTTCTGCATCTGTGTAAAATGTACACTCTTTCCACGTACTAAGACAATATATACGTTGTTCCGTTTCTCCTATTTCTCTTGCTTCAGAGGTATGCATGTCAATGCAGTATGCACAACCATTAATTTGTGAAGCACGAATTTTAATAAGTTCTCTAAGTTTATGGTCTATACCTGTTGCTTTAGTATACTTTTCCATTTCCATCATGATTTTTATTGCTTCTGGTGCTAACTTATAATAATTAATTTGTTGTTTCATTTTATTTCCCCCTTAAAAAGTTAATTATAAAAATAATTGATTTACTATAGAAATGCAAAAATCAATTAGCGACTCATTTAATCGCCGATTGATATAATCTATAATAAATCGTTTATTTTATTCTGTCAAACTTCTTTTACCTGCTAATTGCTACTAAAATTAAATGTTTGACAAAGAAATAAAACATTTCTAAGATTAATTTTAATAATCTCTTTTATGAAGAAGGTGTTTGAATGCAGTATAGCGTTGGAGTTGAGTATGCACTTCACTGCCTAGTTTATTTAATTGATAATCCTGAAGATTCTCCAATTGGAATAAAGGAACTATCCTTCTTTCAAGGTGTTTCGGATACATATCTTTCAAAGATTTTTAGTAAATTATCTAAAGCTGGTATTGTAAGTTCGGTTCCAGGAGTTAAAGGTGGTTTTAAACTTGCTAAATCTCCAGAAGAAATTTCCTTTTGGGATGTAATTGAGGCAGTTGAAGGTTCTAAACCTATATTTCAATGTAAAAATATTAAAGATAATGGTTATCTATATAGAGAAAAAGGTTGTACGCCAAGTGCCACCTGTACGATCAATTTAGTCATGCTCTCTGCAGAAGAAAAAATGCATGAATATTTACGTAGTAAAACACTTTCGTGGTTAAACAAAGAATTAGCAACTGTTTTACCTAACGAAATACGTGAAGATACTCGGAAATATTTTTCGAAGAGCAATATATAAAAACCTCTCTACTTTCCTAAAAAAGGAATAAAGAGAGGTTTTTTCTTTGCTCAAATAACATTTATTTTTTTAAAATTCTTAACTGGTCAGAAGTATCCAAGCATTTCATGCAGACAGAACTCCGCATTCACCCATTTTCTCCTATTGCATAGGCTAATTGTATATTTTCGATTAGGAGGGATTAAATGAAAATCAAATGGTTCGTTGTTTTATTTTTATTAGTTGCTTCTATTTTAGGCGCTTGTTCGAAAGATAAATCCAAAGATGGCAATA
Source organism: Bacillus sp. AFS041924 (assembly GCF_002577195.1). GTDB lineage: Bacteria > Bacillota > Bacilli > Bacillales > Bacillaceae_G > Gottfriedia. Next base: position 28,284 of record NZ_NULG01000004.1, on the reverse strand, counting down.
CAAAGGTGAGAGTGGCAGAAGTAACACATTCACTATTTTATGCGCCTCAATATGTTGCTGTTAGTGAAGGAATCTTCAAAAAGCATGGATTAGATGTTGAAATAACGACTACTGCAGGTGGAGACAAAACAATGACTGCTGTATTGTCAAACGGTGCGGATATTGGATTAGTTGGTCCTGAAACAACTATTTATGTATATGCGCAAGGAGCAAATGATCCAGTAAAAAGCTTTGCCCAATTGACTCAAACAGATGGAACATTCCTTGTAGCAAGAAATCAAACTGAATCATTTAATTGGGATCAACTAAAAGGCAAAACATTTTTAGGTCAAAGAAAAGGTGGCATGCCACAAATGGTTGGCGAGTACGTCCTAAGTAAACATGGGATAGATCCACATAAAGATTTGAATCTAATTCAAAATATTGACTTCGCAAATATAGCGAATGCATATGCTTCAGGTACTGGAGAGTATGTTCAATTGTTCGAGCCTACAGCAAGTATTATGGAAAAAGAAGGAAGAGGTAAAATCGTTGCTTCATTCGGTTTGGAATCTGGAAAAGTTCCTTATACAGCTTTCATCGCAAAGGAAAGTTATTTGAAGAAGAACCCAGAAACAGCTCAAAAATTTACAGATGCTATTTATGAAGCAGAGCAATGGGTGGACACTCATACTGCTGAAGAAATTGCAAAAAGTGTTGCACCATTTTTTAAAGATACACCTTTAGACATTTCAATAAAAGTGATTGATCGTTATAAGTCTCAAAACTCTTATTCAACAAATCCAATATTAGAAGAAGATGAGTGGAATAATCTTCAAACTATCATGAAAAACTCTGGTGTATTGCCAAAAGAAGTTCCACATTCAATTTTAGTTGATACAAAATTCGCTGAAAAATCTACGGAGAAGTAGTAGGTAATTAAAATGAGTTATCTTACCGTTAAGGATATTTCTCATATATTTTTATCGAAAGAAAAAGCAATTAAAATATTGGATGGCTTAACGTTTGAAGTTGAAAAGGGTGAATTTGTATCTGTATTAGGTCCGAGTGGCTGTGGAAAAAGCACACTTTTATCTATTATTTCTTCATTGCTTACACCATATGACGGTTCAGTTATGTTTAAAGGTAAGCCTTATGATATAAAATCGGGCGAAATTGGTTATATGCTTCAACATGACTATTTGTTCCCTTGGAAAACAATTAGAGAAAATATCTTTCTTGGTCTTCAGATTTTAGATAAGGATACAGAAGAAAATAAAAATCGAACACTTGAATTGTTAAACGAAGTTGGATTAAAGGATTATGAAAATGCATATCCAAGAGAACTATCTGGTGGCATGAGACAACGCGTTGCATTAGTGAGAACTCTTTCTACTAGTCCTTCAATTGTATTATTAGATGAACCATTTTCAGCCTTAGATTATCAAAATAAAGTAAAACTTGAAGAATTAGTTTTCAACTTATTTAAGAAGTTAGATACAACTGCTATTTTAGTAACTCACGATATCGAAGAAGCTGTAGCAATGTGTGATCGGGTCATTACGCTAACGAATGTACCTACAAAAATATCAAAAGTTTTTAATCTACCAGAAGAATTGCGTATTCACTCCCCATTTGAAGCAAGACACCAATCACTTTTTTCTACTTATGTTTCTTCGATTTGGAAGGAGTTGGAGAAACGTGGATAAAGTCGCTGATGAACTAAAATCCTATCATGCTAAAATCGCCAAAAAAAACCGCAGAAAAAAACGATTCGTATTTTTCTTCCAACTTTTAATTGTTATCGTATTTTTTATAGCCTGGGAGCTTTTAAGTCATCAAAGAATAATCGATCCCCTATTGTTTAGCTCACCTTCAAAAATTTACGATTTACTCAGTGCGAAACTTATTGATGGGTCTATTTACCACGATGCGATGACTACAATCACTGAAACGCTCGTTGGCTTTATTATTGGAACAATTATTGGTGTGATTCTGGCCATCTTTCTATGGTGGTATCCATTTGCCTCCAAGGTACTTGATCCATTTTTAGTAGTCTTTAACGCAATGCCAAAGGTTGCGCTTGGTCCAATCATCATTGTCATTTTTGGACCTTCATATTCCTCAATAATTGCCATGGGAATCATCATAAGTTTTGTCATAACAGCTCTAGTTATTTATCAAGCCTTTTTACAAGTAGATGAAAATTACGTGAAAGTCATAAAAAGTTTTGGAGCTACAAAAACTCAAATCTTTAAAAATGTCATCTTTCCTGCTAGTATACCAACCGTCATTTCAACATTAAAAGTAAATGTCGGATTAGCTTGGGTAGGAGTGATTGTCGGAGAGTTCTTAGTTTCTAAAAACGGACTTGGTTATCTAATCGTATATGGTTTCCAAGTATTTAACTTCACTCTTGTATTAATGAGTGTATTAATCATCAGTGTATGCGCTGGTTTGATGTATATTATCGTTGAATATATAGAAAGAAAAATGCTAAAAAAATAATGTGTTAGTTTGCCTATTTATTAGTATTTTCTCTAAAAAGCTCACATAAGTGAGCTTTTTATGGTTTTTACAAGATATTAGTTACGTACACTAATCTAAACATTTGATGTGAAAGATGAGATTTATTGATTTTGATCTAAATGGTTTATATGATAATTTTTTAAAAATATTATCCATTGACCTACAGTCTTCTGATTTATCACTTATATCTTTTTCAGATTTTAAAATATTCAAGATGTTAATCATTAGAAGGCTACATTCAAATTATTTGTTTATTAGAAAAGGAAGCTGTATGAAGTTGATTTCCACTACAGGTTGCTCGCTTTCCATGGGGCGAGACCTGAGCCTCCTCGGCGCGCCTGCGGGGTCTCAGGCTTCCCGCATTTCCCATAGGAGTCGAGCACCCTTTCGTTCCAACCAACCTCTTCTAGAATAAAAGTGTATGATAAAATACTTTTTTAGTACCCTATACTTAGAGAAAAAAAATTGAAAAATATTATTACAAGGTCTTTTTTCACGAAAATGCAAAAAGGCTCACTTATAAAAGTGAACCTTTTTTATTATTTAAATAACTCAAGCTTTGTGAAAATACTTCGTCACGCATGATAAAGCTAAAACGTCGATCTTTTTTTATGTTTGGAGGAAATTCATCTAATAATACAGGGCCATTTGTTTCAAAATAATGTTTTTGTGTTAACAGTTCTCCTATTTCGGCAAAATATATATTTTTAATAATGATTTTGTCCTTACCTGTAACACGGTATTGCCCTAAGTAATTAATTTTAGATACAATTCCACCTGTTTCTTCTAAAACCTCACGTTTTGCTGCTTCTTCAGGTGACTCGCCTTCCTCGACTTTCCCACCTGGGAATTCGTATCCTCTTCTTTGATGGTCTGTTAGTAACCATTGGCCATTGTATTTACTAATAACCCAAACATGCTTCGGATTTAGAGAAAATGGAAGCTTCTCAAACGATAATTCAACTGTATTATGGTAAAAATCTTTAAATATGTACATTTTAACCTTCCTACATTCATACTTGTTTATCCATTGTACTATGTCTATTAAAATGTTTCATCATTATTGAAATAATATTCCTAAACTTTATGAAAATATTTGATTGCCTTGCAAAATGGACAGTATACTATATCATAGTAGTATAACGATTTAGGAGGATTTTAGTATGACTGGAGTATTTATCGTTAGTGGAATTATTATCGTTGTTATTTTCGGTGCATTTGTACTTACTGTGAATAAAGGCTACGGCGTACAGCATAAAGTTGATAAGCTAGAAGACGTAAAAATGAAAAACAACCATGACAAAAAATAATTCTCAGCAGACGAAGGGTTTGTATATGAATAAAATATTAATTGGAATCATTCGATTTTATCAAAAATGGATTTCACCTGCAACGCCACCAACATGTAGATTTTATCCGACTTGCTCTCACTATGGATTAGAGGCACTTCAAACTCATGGTGCGCTTAAGGGTTCGTATTTAACGACTAAAAGAATTCTTAAGTGTCATCCGTTTCATCCAGGTGGATTTGATCCAGTACCTGAGAAAATAATTAAGGGAACAAAAAAAGATACGGTCAAAGAAACTTGAAACGAATAACAAGTTTAATTTGATCGTATTTTTTTCTTTTTCAAGTAAATCGATAAATCTTTTTAGAAAGGCTTCGGACCCTCTCTTCATCCACTTCTACCCCTAAACCAGGTCCTTCTGGAACTTTAACTTTTCCATTTAATAATGCTACCTCTGGATAAATAATATCGTGCTCCCAATGTCTAGATGAGGCCGATATATCTCCAGGAATTGTAAATCCTGGAAGAGAGGCTAATGCAACGTTTTGAATTCTAGAAATTCCTGTTTCAATCATACCTCCAACCCAAATTGGAATATTCTTATCAACACAATAACGATGAATTTCGATTGAATTCGTTAATCCTCCGACTCTACCAGGTTTTACAGTAATGATTTTACAAGCTTCTAATTCGAGGGCAATTTGTACATCCTCTATTGAACAAATACTTTCATCCAAACAAACGGGTGTAGAAATTTCCTTTTGAAGAATGGCATGTTCAATAAATTGACGTTCTCCAAAAGGCTGTTCAATCATTAGTAGATCAAATTTATCTAATTTTTTTAGTTTTTGAATATCTTCAATCGAATAATCTGAATTCGCATCAATCATTAGAGGGATTGTCGGATAGCTATTTCGTATAGTTGAAACAATTTCGTAATCATTTTCCCTTGAAACTTTTATTTTAAACCGTTCATATCCCTCTGCTAAATAGTCACCAATTTGTTTTAACATTTTTCCTGGCTCGTCTATACTAATAACGACCCCAACTGGTATCTCAGCTTTATTGCCCCCTAAGGCTTGCGCTAATGTAATTGAATGTTGTTTACTATACAAATCCCAATATGCACCTTCAAGCCCTGCTTTAGCCATTTGATTCCCTTTAAATTGATTGAACTGCGATGCTATTTCACTAGGATGATTAAATTGCTTATTTAATAATTTTGGGATTAAGAAATCTTGTAAAACATGAAGAGCTGAATGAATCGTTTCTTCCGTATACCACGGTTCAGAAAAAGCAACAACCTCTCCATAACCACTTAATCCATCTACTTCTAAAATTTTAACAATAATACTTTCACGTTTTTCATAAGTACCATAGCTTGTTTTAAAAGGTATCTTTAAAGGTTGTTCAATTAAAAACAATTCAATTTGCTGAATTAACATGTTTATATCCCCTTATAAAAACTTTAATAACTCTCTCCTTACTAGCTTGTTTGTTGCATTTCTTGGTAAGTTTTCTACATAAATTATTTCTTTTGGAATTTTATATCCCGCTATTTTATCTCGGCAATACTCGATTAGTTCTTCTTGTGATGGAGGATTAGGTGATTTACTAATAACAAACCCAACAGGTACCTTCCCCCAAGTTGGATCTTCTTTTCCGGTTACTCCTGCTTCAATAATGTCTGGGTGCGATAATAATACTGATTCGATCTCGGCAGGATAGATATTCTCTCCCCCTGAAATAATTAAATCACTTCGACGGTCAACTACAAATAAAAAACCATCCTCATCTACATAGCCTAAGTCTCCAGTAAATAAATAATCAGATGAATCTGAGAACTGAGGTAGTTTATAATATCCTTTACTCACATTTGGTCCTTGAACTACAATTTCTCCCACTTCTCCAGGTAAACAAGTTCGTCCATCTTCTTTTATTTCAAGTGTACAACCGAATAAAGCTTTACCAGCAGAACCAAGTTTTGAAAGCATGTATTCAGGAGAAAGAGTAGCAATCTGTGAACATGTTTCAGTCATTCCATATGTTTGATATACTGGCACATTTAAAGAATTTGCCTTTTGTAACAGAGGAAGTGGTGCCGGACCTCCACCAAGTAAAGCTGCCCTTACGCTTTGTAAATCATTTGTTCCTTCAACAAGTGTTAAGAGGTCATTTAATACTTTTGTAACGACAGATAGAATGGTTACATTATGCTTAAGGACACAGTCTTTAATTGTATGTGCATCAGCTTTATTTGTTAATACGATTTTCATTCCATAAATTGCACTTTTATAAACAGTTGATAAACCACCTACATGGAACATTGGTAAACAAACTAGCCATACATCCTGCTGCTCTAATCCTAAATTTAAGACTGAAGCAACTGCACTGCTCCAATGATTTCGATAAGTTTGTAAAACTGCTTTTGGGAAACCTGTTGTACCGGATGTATACATCATTGTAGCAATTTTATCCTCATCAAAAGTATACTGGATCGGAAAATCCTTCGATTCAACCTGTTCCATCTCATTTATATTTAACAATTTAATATTTTCAGGTATTCTCATCGTATCGGAGTTCGCTACGATTAAATACTCAGAATCACTATTTTCTAATTGGTATCCGATTTCATCATCACTCAATCTTATATTCAGTAAAATTAATGTAGCCCCAATATAATGAAGAGCGTGTACAACTACTATAAACTCAACGGAATTATTCATTAAAACAGACACATGGGTCCCGTCTTTTATACCTAATTGGTGAAATGTATATGCTAGTTTTATAACCCGGTTATGTAATTCCTTAAACGTAATTTCCTCTACGTCAGTTGCAATAGCTACTCGATCAGGAGTTAATCTGACTCTTTCAAGTAAAAAATTCGGAATTTGGTTCATTAAAACACTTCCTTACGTAATGAAAATTAATTCAAAAAAGCTTGATGATTGCTCATCAAGCTTTCAGACTGCCCGCCAAACGCTCGCTTTCTTCGTTACTTCGTCTGTCTACGGTACTCATTACCGGTTAGGGTAACTCCGCTCCTCATCAGGCTTCGTGCCTCGAAAGACAAACGTTTTCAATCAGTCTGAAAATCAAATTTTTAGGACTTTACCTATAAACTGAAAAGCTTGATGATTGCTCATCAAGCTTTTATCTTCTTTCGAATCAAGGAAAACGTGGGAATTTATCGAAATCTGGTGTACGTTTTTCTTTAAATGCATCGCGGCCTTCTTTTGCTTCCTCTGTTGTATAGTAAAGAAGTGTTGCATCTCCAGCTAGCTGTTGAAGACCAGCTAAACCGTCAGTGTCTGCATTCATTGCTGCTTTTAAGAAGCGAAGTGCAGTTGGACTCTTTTCAAGCATTTCCTCAGCCCATTTAACTGTTTCAGCTTCTAATTCTTCTAAAGGTACTACTTTATTTACTAAGCCCATATCTAATGCTTCTTGTGCATTATATTGACGGCATAAGTACCAAATTTCACGAGCTTTTTTGTGACCTACAATACGAGCTAAATAGCCTGAGCCATAACCAGCATCGAAGCTACCTACTTTAGGACCAGTTTGTCCAAATTTAGCGTTTTCAGCAGCGATTGTTAAGTCACATACTACGTTTAATACATTTCCTCCACCGATTGCATAACCGGCTACCATTGCAATTACTGGCTTCGGAATAACGCGAATTAAACGTTGTAAATCTAGAACATTTAAGCGAGGAATGCGGTCTTGTCCAACATAACCTCCGTGTCCACGAACACTTTGGTCTCCACCTGAACAGAATGCTTTTCCACCTTCACCTGTTAAAATAATAACACCAATTTTTTCGTCGTCTCTTGCATAAGCAAAAGCATCAATCATTTCTGAAACTGTTAATGGTGTAAATGCGTTATGTACGTGTGGACGATTGATTGAAATTTTAGCGATTCCATTATATGTAGAATATAAAATTTCTTCATACTTTCTTTCTTGTACCCATTCAATTGTCATGAAATTTCCTCCTTTTCTCGTTTCAATAAAAACCCACTTACTATTGTAGCAAATTTTTCCGATTGTTCCACATGAATTGCATGGCCGGCATCTGGAATTTTGATAATTTCGCTATTTTTTAACTTCTCGTTCATTTTCCCCATTATTAGGCAAAACTTTTCATCATATTCGCCACAAACTAATAAAGTAGGGTTTTTTATTTGATTCAAATGATCCCACAGTGAAGGCTGAATACCTGTCCCCATCCCTTTTAGGCTATTACTCAGCCCAATCGGCGACTGATTTAATCTTCCTTGCTTGATCTTTACTTGTGACTCTGAAGGTAGTTTCTTTTGCGTAGAAAACAACGGAATATTTTCCCAATAATTAACAAATGCTTCAATACCTTCATTTAAGATTTTCGATGATAAATGATTGTCTTGTTCAATTCGAGCATATCTTTCCTGTTCAGATTGAAGACCAGCAGTGCAGCTCTCTAAAATAAGTGACCTAATTTTTGCTGGATATGCTAAAGCGAAATAGAGGGCTAGCCTACCACCCATTGAATAGCCTAATAGATGTACAGAATCAATTTGTCTCTTAATTAAAAAATCGTATAAATCTTTAGCAGCTAGCTCCATTTTATACCGCTCTTCATGAATAGGACTATCTGTCTTGCCATGTCCTAATAAATCAATTGCGATTACATGAAAATTTTGTTCTAGCTTATTTATTAAATTTTCCCATGTTTTTGTTGAACCTGTGAATCCATGCAATAATAGTATTGTTTGTCCTCGACCAGATTCAGTGTATGAATATGTGACCTCATTTATTTTAATTTCCATAATCAAGAACACCTAACTTCATTTCTCGTATTCGGATTTTACAATGCTCCAAACCTTTTGATGAAGATCATAATTTTGTTTACGATTTGTCTGAATTTCAATCACATGTAATCCATCGTTCTTTTTAGATAACACATCTTCCAATTCGAACCAATTATGAACTTTTGTATGAGCTCCACCGAAAAGTGCTGTAGCATGTTCGAATTCCAATCCTAACGGAGTTCCGAATAACGCTTCGAAATGCTTCTCTTCTTTTGATTGAGGTAAAAATGAAAAGATTCCGCCACCATCGTTATTAACAAGAATAACCCTTAAAGGTAAATGGTGGAGTTTAGAAAGTACTAAACTATTTAAATCATGGTAGAAAGATAAATCTCCAATTAATAATGTTACACTCTCTCCTGCAGCTGCCATTCCTAAAGCAGTCGCTATTGTTCCATCTATCCCGTTTACCCCTCGATTACATGCAATCTTTAACTTTTTTGATTGGTTATGTAAAAACGTATCTACATCACGAATAGGCATACTGTTAGAAACAAATAACGTACTTTCTTCAGTTAAATTTTTTGCTAAAACTTGAACAATTTTTCCTTCAAAAAATTCTTCAAACTGTTCAGCTTGTTGAAGCCCATATTTTGTTTTTTCATTAATAGTTTTCCATTTATTCAACCAATCTAATTCTAGACTAGTTTTTTCCTGGAAAGCATCAATGATTGCATGACAAAATTCAATATCATCACAAGAAATCATTTGCGTTGCTTTTAATGTGGGATCCCTCCATAAGTCTCCTTCATCAATTACAATTAGCTCGCAATCTTTTTGCTTTTGTATATATTGATTAAACGTTTTAGATACTGGCATTGCCCCAAATCGAACGATAATTTCAGATTCAAGGGAATCAACAATTTCATCAAATCGAAGAAATGTATCATATGTATCAATTACATTTGAATCATCATTATTGATTGTTCTACCATTCGAAAGAGGATCACAAAGAACTGGATAGTCTAATAAACTACCTAAAGCAATGATACTTTTTAAAGCTTCGTCCGAAACATATGGTCCACAAACTAATAAGCCTTTTCTTTTTAATTGAAAAAGCTCGATGATTTCATTTCTTGTTTCCTTTGAAATTGTCGCAAGAGTTTCAGTAAGTATTGTATGAGCAGAATTTTTACGTTTCCCTGCGGAAAATAAATCTTCAATCGCAAAATTTGGAACTAAGGGTTCTCGTAATGGCACATTCATATGTACGGGTCCCATTGGAGCAGTTACACAAGAACGGTAAAGACGATTAATACTTGAACGGGCATATTGATACATTGCTTCCGAAGCCTCTGGTAAGGCTAGCTCAATGAAATTTTTTACAAACGAACCATATAAGCCAATTTGATTCATAGCTTGCGGTGCACCAATATCTCGAAGCTCATGAGGTCGATCGGCTGTTAAAACGATTAAAGGAATTCTAGATTCCCTTGCTTCGGATATAGCAGGTAAATAGTTAGAAGCTGCCGTTCCAGAAGTACAGATTAATACTGTAGGCTGTCTCGTACTTTTAGCGATACCTAAAGCAAAAAATGCTGCGCCTCTTTCATCAACTGCAATATAAGACTTTAATTTTGGATGCTCTTTTACTAGCATCGATATTGGAGTAGAACGTGAGCCAGGACTTATAACAACGTTTTGAATATTTAATGCACTTATTTCATCTACAAGAGCACCAATATATTTTGTTAGTGCTTCATTATCTTTCATTTCGTAAACCTCCTAATGCATTTAGCATTGGCAGAAACTTTACACCAGTTTCAAAAAATTCTTCCTCTGGTTTTGAATCTTGTACAACACCACAACCGGCATATAATTTTGCTTTGTTTCCATTAACTAGTGCACTACGTATTCCTACAGCAAAATCGCCATTCCCATTTAAATCAATCCATCCAATCGGTGCACCGTACCATCCTCGATCTACAGGTTCAAGTTCACGAATTAACGTACATGCCTCTTCCTTAGGAAATCCTCCAAGTGCAGGAGTAGGATGTAATGCCTGAATTAATTCAAATAAAGACACATGATTATATAATTTACCTTCAACAGGCGTAAATAAATGCAATAGGCTTTTTGTCGCCATTATTCTTGGAGTCGAAGGGATAGACAATTCGTTACAATATGTTTTTAGCGTTTCTCGTATATAGTTTACAACAAAAGCATGTTCACCATTATTTTTTTTACTATTTAATAGCCAATCGGCGGCTTCTGTGTTTTCTTCCTTAGTTTTTCCTTTTGCTGCAGAGCCTGCAAGACACATCGAAGAAACTGTATTATTTTTCTTAGAAATTAATCTTTCTGGAGTAGCACTAATAAATACAGTGTCTTTTAATTGATAGGATATAACATAGTTAACATTTCTTGTCGCTTCGAGTTCATAAATTACTTTTGTTGAATTTACATCTGAAGAAAATGTAGCATTTAGCGTTCGATTTAAAACAACCTTTTCTAATTCTTCGCTTTTCATTTGTTGAATTGCTTCTTTTACACTTTGAATCCATTCATTCGGTTCAAATTCGTCTTTGTTAATGCATTCTGATTGTGTAAAACTTGGTTGTTTCATTCCAAATTTTTCTAAAAAGTCATCATATTCTTTATATTGAAGCAATAAATCCTCTACTGAAGTTTGTTCATTAATTTCATAATTAGAGGTTATGAATGTCCCTTCACTTGTAACCGTCACCATTAATTTAGGTACATAGAAATGAGAGGTACCAAAATTCTTCCAATCTTGATCATTTTTATAATTATCAAAAAAAGAGAAACCCCCAAGAGCTATAGGTCCTGTACCAAAGCAATTTTCTTGCTCGATATACACTTGCTCTCCAAAGCGTTTCCATTCTTTTTCTATTGCAGAATACTGTTCTTCTGTACTATGATGAAAAGGAACTAAAGTACCAATTCCTGTGAGAATTAACGAGTTTTCTTGGTTTGACCAATAAAAGCGTTCAGTAAAACCCAATTCATGATAAAAATGGTAAACACTTAGGGGATGGATATTCATTATTTTTTCCACTTTACAAATAAAGTGTTTTGAACAAGCTTTTGCCTTCTGAAGAGAGTGCTCAAAGAATGCAATCGATTCCAGTTGACCTGTTCTAAGCATAATAGTTCCCCCTAGCTTAAATATACGTTAAATACATGATATAACTAAAGATACAACGATGAATGTAGACTGTCAATTTTATGAAGTTCGTCCATACTTTTTTAAAGTAAAATGACCTACATTTTCAAATAATATTAAAAAGGAGGATGGTAAAATGCAACCAACCGTTCAATCTCCAACTTCCTCAACAGGTTTTAGAACATGGTGGAATTTATTAAGACCACATACATTAACTGCAGCGTTCATTCCTGTTGCAATTGGAACAATGTTAGCACATATAGATCACTCATTTCATTTACTTTTATTTCTTTCAATGCTTATTGCAAGTTTACTGATCCAAGCTGCTGCAAATATGATTAATGAATATTATGACTATAAAAGAGGACTAGATCATGAAGGTTCAGTCGGAATCGGAGGAGCAATCGTAAGAGATGGCATTAAACCTTCAACCGTCTTAAATCTTGCTTTTACATTTTTCGGTATTGCACTTCTATTAGGCATATACATTTGTATTCAAAGTAGTTGGTGGATAGCAGTTATTGGACTTATTTGTATGGCAGCAGCTTATTTTTATACTGGAGGACCACTTCCGATCGCTTATACTCCATTTGGTGAGTTAGTAGCGGGCTTTTTTATGGGAGTTGTCATTATTGGAATTACTTATTATATACAAGCTGGAAATTTACCAACAAATGTAATCTTACTTTCAATCCCTACTTCAATTACAATTGGAGCTATTTTAACAGCAAACAATATACGAGACCTAGATAATGACAAGGAAAATGGACGTAAAACACTTGTTATTTTATTAGGTAAAAAGAACTCAATTATCTTTATTGGTTCATTATTTGCAGTTGCATATGCTTTAGTTATTTTATTTGTTATCATGAATTTAATTACACCATTTTCACTTATTTCTTTAGCAAGTATCCCAGTTGCAATTAAAGCAACTAAAGGATTTATTGGTAAAACTCAACCTATAGAAATGATGCCAGCCATGGCAGCGACAGCTAAAACAAATACTATAATGGGATTCCTTCTTGTTATAGGCTTAATAATTGGAAATATTTTTTCCTAATTAAGACAATTCAATTCCTCAAAAAACTTAATTCATGTTTTCCCCCTTTTTGAACAAAATATGGTTAGTCATATTCATTTATTGAAAAGGGGGAGCATGATGCTTTCACAATCACAAATCCAAACATTTAAAAACGAATTACTAAAACAAAAAGAACATATAGAAGAAAGATTAAATGATCCAGCCTTTACACCCTATTCACTAAGAGATTCAGTTGATGAGCTTTCACTTGCAGACAACCACCCAGGCGATTTAGGTACTGAATTATATGAACGAGAAAAGGATATTTCTCTTCATGAGCATTTAAGAAACGAACTAACTGATGTAAACATTGCGTTACAAAAAATTGAAAATGGAACATATGGTATATGTGAAGTGAGTGGCGAAGAAATACCATTTGAACGATTACAAGCTCTTCCTACAGCAAAAGCAATGATCGAGCATACTCACGATCAACATATTTCAAGTTCTTCTATAAGATACGATCGTCCTGTTGAGGAAGAAGTTCTAAATCCACCATTTAGTAGAGATCCAAAAGACCGATCAATGATGTATGACCCTGAAGACGCTTTACAGGATGTCGAAAGGTATGGAAATTCTCAAACACCTTCTGACTTTGAATTTAATAATATTGAGGAGTATGAAAACACTTATACTGAGAGCTATGAAAATGTAGGATATGTTGAAGAATTTGAGAACTTTATTGGCACTGATATTTACGGTAAGGAACGAACAGTCTACCCTTCTAAAAAGCATGAACAGTATGAACAAGATCTTGATGACTATGAAGAACAAGCTTTAAATGGGGAACTATCTGAAATTGATGTAAAGGACATTGAGAAGTACTAATGAATTAAACTTTCAATAAAAAACGATTACTTCATTGTGATCGTTTTTTTTATATTTTTAAATTTAAAACATATACTTAATTACGACGACTTATTTAAGGAGGTTTTATGAACATCAAGTTAGTTGTATTATTTTTCTCCTTATACTGCTTATTTTTTGTAGCTTCTGTTTTATTTCCCGTCGATTATGATTGGTATAGCAATCTACATAAACCTAGCTATACTCCTTCAGGAAAAACAATCGGAATCATTTGGGCATTCTTGTATTCTTTCATTTCTATAAGTGTATGCATAATCATTTCTTTAGAAGAATCCTTTAAAAAGGCAAAATGGTTTTATATTATTTTGATTATTAATTACTTATTGAACCAATCGTTTAGTTATTTTCAATTCAAACAAAAAGATTTACTCTTGGCTACAATAGACTGTGGCTTTGTCGCTATAACAGCAATTCTTTTAGCACTCATCGCTTATAAACCCTCGAAAACAGCTTTCATTTTACTCATTCCATATTCAATTTGGTCAGTGTTCGCAACTTACTTAAACTATACTATATACGTACTAAATAGCTAGATTTCTAGATTAAAATAAAAAGGCATCCTATAAAAGGATGCCTTGAACATAACAAAAATTATTTTTTGTTTACGTTAGCAGCTTGTGGTCCGCGGTTTCCTTCGATAATTTCGAATTCAACTTCTTGACCTTCTTCTAAAGTTTTGAAACCTTCGCCTTGAATTGCAGAGAAGTGTACGAATACGTCGTTTCCACCTTCAGTTTGGATGAATCCAAAACCTTTTTCGCTGTTAAACCATTTAACTTTACCGAATTCCATCGATAATACCTCCTAGAAATACATATATACACTATTAATGCGTGCATAAAAGAGGGGTAAAGAAAAAGAACGTCATTGTCCAATCAGTTTTAGATTGCTACAACATTGAAAGTGGTCAAAACTTCTTTTCAAGACAAAGAAAAATGAGCGTTACTAAACATTTTGTAGTGCAAATGGATCGTTAATTTCTTACCTTCAAGTAAATATGCAGTTAATAGTAACTTAAATATATCATATCTCAAAAAGAGCGTCAATGACACGAAGGCTTAATTGAGGGAATTTTTTTAATATTTATCTTTTATACATTTAGACCTAGTTACCCCCCCATAAAAACGGTATATTTTCTCATTAATTTGCCAAAATAATTGAAGATTGTGTAATAATTTATCAAATTTTTTTTAATTAAAAAACTAGATTTTAGTATTACAATATTTGTATAGTTAAACTAAAAGGAGGAATAAACATGAAAAATTCACATGAAGTTACATATAAAATTCATGGACATGATATGCAGTTTGTACAAGTTGAGCTTGATCCAAAGGAAACAGTTGTTGCTGAAGCCGGGGCTATGATGATGATGGATGATGGAATTGAACTTGAAACAATTTTTGGAGACGGTTCTTCCCAATCTGGAGGATTATTTGGAAAATTAGTTGGAGCTGGTAAACGCCTTGTAACAGGTGAAAGTTTATTTATGACTAGCTTTACGAACAGATCAAACTCTTTAAAAACTGTCAGTTTCTCTGCTCCATATCCTGGATCAATTATACCGTTAGATTTACATGAATATGGTAATAAAATTATTTGTCAAAAGGACTCATTCTTAGCTGCGGCAAAAGGAGTTTCAGTTGGAATCGAGTTCAGAAAGAAATTAAGTACTGGTCTATTCGGTGGTGAAGGCTTCATCATGCAAAAAGTTGAAGGTGATGGTATGGCTTTCTTACATGCTGGTGGTTCAATTTACCAAAAAACACTTCAACCTGGTGAAAAAGTGAAGATTGATACTGGATGTATTGTAGGCTTCACTGGTGATGTAAATTATGAAATTGAGTACGTTGGAAATGTAAAAACGGCGCTTTTTGGGGGCGAAGGTCTCTTCTTCGCTACACTACAAGGTCCAGGTACAATTTGGGTTCAATCACTAACTTTAGCAAGACTAGCATCTCGAATTGGTCAATACTTACCAAATTCATCTAAAGAAGAAGGAAGTATTCTAGGTGGCCTAGGGAACCTATTAGATGGTAATGATTAATTCAGACTATTGAATAATGGTACATACAAAAAAACTAGTCTAACTTTGACTAGTTTTTTTACGTACAATTAGATAACTACCTCTTCCACGGGATCCACTTCACGCATTTTATAAGTAAAGGTTGGGGTATAATCATAATCCAACTTCATCTTTTTAACACCTTCAATATAAGTCGATAGATCGTGACTACCCCTAATAGACCCTTTATTTAGTGCAAAAGTGATTGGATGTTTCACTTGAACGTATTCTAGATAAATTTTTAATGGCTTCAATTCTATTTTAAAGGGTGGGCTTAAAGGGACCATATCATATAAATTTACAAACCTTAAACTATGCCTAATATTTTCGTCATAGTTTTCTTTAAACTTTGTATTTCCTACTTTTGGAGAGCCAAATGAATAAACATTCGGGTTACAAATTCCAGTCATTGCGATTTCATATCCTAATAACATGGCCAATGAACCACCTAAACTATGCCCCGTTATGAATATTTTTTTTGAAAGAGCCTTTTCCTTCACAATTACTAAAAGCATTTCTCGACAAGATTGATAAATTGATAGAAACCCAGAATGAACATTCCCACCGTTCATCACATATGGGAACAAGTCTTGATCAATTTTCAGATCAGCTAACCAATCTAAATCTGATATCGTTCCTCGAAACACAATAATCACAGATTCATCATTTTCAATTATATAGCCAAACCATTCTAGTTCTCTAATTGCACGTGCTTTAATTGTATCTACTAATGTATATCTTGCTGGGATTATAAATTTTCCATCATTATCAAACTGAACATATGCCTGTTCAATGCAAAGTAATAATTCTAAGGCCTTATCATAGTCAACCGAAAGGAATTTCAACGTATCTCTCCTTTCTTCAAACTTTCATCAATAAATGAAAAACCTCCTAATAATCTAAGAGGAGGTTAAGAATGGTGTAAGGTTCTTTGATGAATATTCCATATTTCTGATGCGTATTGACGAATCGTACGATCACTCGTAAAAAATCCTGATTTTGCAACATTATGAAGGCTTTTTAAAGCCCAGTCACTCTTATTTTGATAAGTTTGATTAATACTTTCATGAGCTTTTACATAAGAAGAGAAATCTCTAAGCAAGAAATACTCATCATTATAAGACATGAGCGAATCAAAAATCGGTTCAAATTCTTCTCTTGGTAACGGGAATAGGCCGTGAAGCAATTGGTCTAACACCTTTTTTAGTCGAAGATCATGATGATAATAATCGCTACTTTTATATCCACCGTATTGGTAATAATTTAAAACCTCGTCAGCTGTAAGTCCGAATGTAAAAATATTCTCTTCGCCAACTTCTCTTAAAATTTCAATATTTGCACCGTCAAGTGTACCAAGTGTTAAGGCACCATTCATCATAAATTTCATATTCCCAGTACCTGAAGCTTCTTTACTTGCAGTCGAAATTTGTTCACTGACGTCCGCTGCTGGAAAAATAATTTCACCTAATGAAACTCGATAATTTTCGATAAAGATCACTTTAATAAATTGACTGATATAGCGATCATTATTAATAATATCGGCAACTGAATGAATTAATTTAATAATTTTTTTAGCAAAGTAGTAACCTGGAGATGCCTTCGCTCCAAAAATAAAAGTTCTTGGATGCATTTTAAAATGTGAATCTTCCTTCAAACGATTATATAAATACATGATATGTAAAACATTTAATAGTTGACGTTTATATGCATGCATCCGTTTTACTTGAATATCAAATATTGAATCAGTATCTAATGCAATCCCATTTGTATAATGAACATAATGTTCGAGAACTTCTTTTCTCTTTTTCTTAACATTCATGAAATCCGTTAAGAATGCGTCGTCATCTTGATATTTTAATAGATTCTCAAGATGTGTTGGTTCCTGAACCCAATCGTTCCCAATCGAATCATTTATTAAGCTACTAAGCTCTGGATTACATTGCAGTAACCATCTTCTATGAGTAATTCCATTTGTTTTATTATTAAACTTAAATGGTTCATGCTCATAAAAAAGCTTCATTTCTCGTTGTTTTAATATTTCAGTATGAATTTCTGCAACACCATTAACACTCTTACTACCTACTATTGCTAGGTGAGCCATTTTAACGACTCCATGAGCAATAATAGCCATTTGTTCAATTCGATCCCAATCACCTGGGTATTTGTTCCAAAGCTCTTTACAATATCTTTCATTTATTTCTTCTACAATCATATAAATCCTTGGTAATAAAGGCTTAAATAAATCAACTCTCCATTTTTCAAGTGCTTCAGATAGTGTTGTATGATTTGTATATGAAATCGTTTGAGTTGTAATTTCCCAAGCTTCTTCCCAAGATAGCTTTTCAACATCAATTAATATTCGCATCAACTCTGGAATCGCTAAAACCGGATGTGTATCATTAACATGAATAGCAATTTCTTCATGGAGCTTACGGATATTACCATACTGCTCTTTATATGAATCTACTATTCTTTGAATACTTGCAGATACTAAAAAATATTGCTGTTTTAGGCGTAAAATCTTTCCTTCATCATGTGTATCATCTGGATATAAGAATTCTGAAACAGCTTCTGCTTCTCGTTTATATTTCATCAGTGACTTATTTGAGGAATGCGCAGATGCTTCAGCACTCCATAGTCTCAATGTATTTACTGTGTTTGTATGGTATCCAATAATCGGTAAATCATATGGTACCGCTGTGATTGCTTCTGCACCATGAAGTCTAAATTCTAATCGATTTTTATTATTAAATGCCTCTACTTCTCCGCCAAAAAATACTTCTATCGCTTCATCATCTCTTCTAACTTCCCAAACATTTCCGTATTTCAGCCATTGCTCAGGTAACTCTACTTGATACCCATCAACAATTTTTTGGTCGAATAGGCCATGTTTGTAGCGGATGCCACATCCATGACCTGGCAAATCTTGTGAAGCTAAAGAATCTAGAAAGCACGATGCCAGTCGTCCTAGTCCACCATTTCCAAGACCTGCATCGCTTTCAAACTCCTCAAGAGCACTTAATGAAATTCCTAATTTCTTAAGGCCGGATTCACATAACTCTCTAAGTCCTAGATGAATTAAATTACTTTTCAAAAGCTTTCCTAATAAGAATTCAATTGATAAATAATAAACTTGCTTCTTTCGTTCTAAACGGTATTGTTCGCTTGTTCCTAACCAATTACCGCTTATATGTTCACGAATCATCGTTCCGAGTGTTTGAAACTGCTCTTGAGTAGTACTTTCTGCAATATTCTTTCCATGCATACTTTCTAGTTTCTCTTTAAAACACCACTCAAACTCCTCCACACTAGAAAACATGGAATCACCTCATCCTAAAAGATTTTTACTTTGAAGATTGCATATATAATTTTGCATATTCTTTAGCTGATTTTAGCCAACTTGAGTCCCTAGTAATCGCATTTTTTCTGACTGATTTCCAATGGTTTTTATTCTCGTAAATACTTAATGCACGTTCAATTGTATGAAGCATATCGTGGGCATTATAGTTAGTAAATGTAAATCCGTTCCCACTCTTCTTCTGTTCATTATATGACTGGACAGTGTCATTTAGCCCCCCAGTCTCTCTTACAATCGGAACACAACCGTACTTCATTGCAATCAGTTGACCTAATCCACACGGCTCAAATAGTGAAGGCATAAGGAATAAATCGGCACCTGCATAAATCTGATGCGCAAAACTTTCGTCAAATCCAATATAACCTCTTACTTTATCATAGTAATTATGTTCCATTGCTTTAAAGAAGTTCTCAAATTCTTCATCACCAGTACCTAATATGACAACCTGTACATCATGATCCATAAGTTGTGGGAATACGTGTTGAATGAGATCAATACCTTTTTGACCTGTTAAACGAGAAACCATCGCAATAACTGGTATGTTTTTGTCTACTTTTAAAGCAAGTGATTCCTGCAATCTCAATTTATTTTCTGTCTTATTCTCGATTGTAAATTCATCATAATTAGCATAAATCTTTTGGTCAGTTGCCGGATTATAAATTGTTTCATCAATTCCATTTACAATTCCAAACAGTTTGTGATCTTGCTCACGTAATAGTCCATCTAATTGCTCTCCAAAAAACTCATGCTTAATTTCTTCTTTATAAGTTGGACTAACAGTTGTTACGATATCGCTTGAAATGATTCCAGCTTTCATAAAATTGATACAATCGTAAAATTTTAAATAGCCATTGTGAAAATATTTCTCATCAATTCCTAACATATCATCCATTACAACCTTTGGAAATACACCTTGGAATTGAAGGTTATGAATAGTAAAAACAGATTTCATTTTTGGATTAATATCTTTTAAAGCACCATACTCTTTCATGAAAAATGGGATCATTGCCGTATGCCAATCATGACAGTGGATCACATCTGGTTTAAAGTCTAATTCCTTAATACACTCAATTGCTGCAAGAGAGAAGAATGCAAAACGCTCCCCATCATCAAAATGACCATACAGCTTATCACGATTGAAATAGTATTCGTTATCGATAAAATAATAAGTTGTTCCTTCTACCTTCAACTCAAATAATCCACAATACTGTTTTCTCCAGCCTAGATTTATAGAAAGCTCTTTTACTAGCTTAGCTTCTTCTCTATATTTAGCAGGAATTAACGAGTAAAATGGAAGCATTACTCTTACATTCATACTTAGTTTATTTAAATACTTAGGGAGAGCGCCTGCAACATCTGCAAGCCCTCCCGATTTAACAAATGGTACACACTCAGAAACAATATATAAAACATTTACCACTGAATCAACGCTCCTTGAACTGAACCTTTTCGAAGCACTACCGGCTCACTTAAGCTTCCTTTTATTTCAACACCATCTTCTATTCGGACATCTTTATCTAATATAACTCCATCTAATATACAATTATCCCCAATGTTTGATTTTTGCATAACAACACAATTACGAATAATCGTATTTTTTCCAATTTTCACTGCCCTTGAAATAATACTATTTTCAACTGTTCCTTCAATTTCGCATCCATTTGCTACAATTGAATTTTTAACAATTGCTTCTTTTGAATATTTTGTTGGTGGCTCATCCTTAACCTTAGTAAATACTGGGTAAGATTTTAAGAATAATTGATTCCATATTTCGGGATTCAATAATTTCATACTTTGCTCGAAATAGTCCTCAATTGTTTGAATAATTGCAACTTGTTGAGGAATTTCATATGCACTTAGTTCGACCTCATTATTTTGATCGCGCACAACGTCCATAATTGTTTCATAGCCCTTTTCATGGAAGTTTTCAAAAAGCTTCAACAATAACTCTTTTTCAAGTATATAGATATTTAAAGATTTACCAAATTGTTTTAACTCAGTAATATGTGAACTTGTTTCGACATGTCTCTTTAAAATTGGTCTAAAATCCACAGAGCAAATCGTATAAGTGTTTGCTACTACTACATACTTTTGAGTAGAGCGTTGTAAAAATTGAATATGCTTTTCGATGAAATCGAATGTACCAAAAGCTCCATCAGTCGGCTCTGGCGTAAAAATGAATAGTCCATCCTTTTTACGATTTAGATCCCAATGTTTACCGGAGCCTAAGTGATCAATAATTGATCGATAAGGTTTATCTGGAAATACAGCGACACTCGTAATACCAGAGTTCACCATATTACTTAACATAAAATCGATTAAACGATATCGACCTGCATAAGGAAGTGTTGCTAATGGTCGATGCTGTGTTAACGGCTTTAAAGATTCAAAATGTGTTGACGCCTCAATTATTCCTAGCATAGTATGTTTCATCAAATAACCCTCTCAATCTATTTTTCTATTTGAGGAATGAGCCACCTCTTATTCTTCGCTCGTAACTAAAATTACCTCTTCATAATCTTTCTCAGGACCTAATAAGCTGCCATCAGGAATAACCATTCCAGGGGCTACTACTGCATTTTCAATTCGAACGTCTCTTCCAATTACACTACCTGGCATAATAACGGAGTCTTTAATCATACTACCCTCTCCAACTGTTACACCTTGGAATAAAACTGAATGAGATATAAACCCTTCAACAACACACCCCTCATTAATTAGCGAGTCTTCAACAATTGCTGTAGGTGCAATGTATTGCGGTGGTTGATTTGGATTCACTGAATATATGCGCCAGTCACGGTCATATATATTTAGTTCACTATCTTCATTTAACAAATCCATATTTGCTTCCCATAAGCTTTTTACTGTACCAACATCTTTCCAATAGCCTTTGAAAGGATAAGCAACTACTTTTTTCTTTTCTTCTAGTAAAAGTGGAATAACGTCTTTACCAAAATCATTACTTGATTCTGGATTACGATCATCCATTTCTAAAAACTCTTTTAAAACATTCCATTTAAAAATATAAATTCCCATAGATGCTAAATTACTCTTAGGATTTTGAGGTTTTTCTTCAAATTCAACAATATCCATCTCTTTGTTAGTATTCATAATTCCGAAACGGCTAGCTTCTTCAAAAGGAACCTCGATCACTGAAATTGAAACATCAGCTTCTTTTTCAATGTGATATTCTAACATTTTACTATAATCCATTTTATAAATATGATCACCTGAAAGAATCAACACATATTCAGGTTGGTATTGTTTTATATAATTTAAATTTTGATAAATTGCACTTGCAGTACCTGTATACCATTTAACACCAGATGCTTCTGAATAAGGTGGTAAAACTGTTACCCCACCATTTAAACGATCTAAATCCCATGCACTTCCTATACCAATATATGAGTTTAGGACAAGTGGCTGGTATTGAGTTAACACTCCAACAGTATCAATTCCTGAATTTGTGCAATTACTTAAAGTAAAATCTATAATTCGATATTTACCTCCGAAAGCTACGGCTGGTTTTGCTAGTTCTTTCGTTAAAGAACTTAACCTACTTCCTTTTCCCCCTGCTAGTAACATTGCTACGCATTTCTTCTGAACCATTGCTGCTAATCCCCTTTCGTATTTTGACTGGACGTATGATTGTAAAACTAAAAGCGGGTAGTGCTATTTCAATACTGTATGGTAAACCATGGAATGGTATTTCTTCTGCTTCAATGGATGAACGATTGATTTTACTATCGCCACCAAATTGGACATAATCGCTTGAAAGTAATTCTTTAAATCGGTGCTTTGCAGGTACTCCAATTCGATATGAGTCATAAGAAATCTCTCTAAAATTACAAATTACTATGACATAATCTTCTTTGTTTTTCCCTTTGCGAATAAATGAAAATACACTTTGCTCTGAATTATTTGCATCAATCCAAGAAAATCCATCCCAATGGTTATCTACTTCATAAAGTGATTTATTTTTTTTATAAATAGATAATAGTTCTTTGAAATATTTGTTCATCTTGGTATGAGATTCATAATCTTTTATCATCCAATCAACTTGCTCTAAATCCTTCCATTCATCGAACTGACCAAATTCACTCCCCATAAATAAGAGCTTCTTACCTGGATGAGCTAAATAATAACCAAATAATGTCCTTAATTGAGCAAACTTTTCCTCATATGAACCTGGCATTTTATTTAGTAAGGATTTTTTACCATGTACTACCTCATCATGGGAAAAAGGTAAGATGAAATTTTCTGAGAAGGCATATAAAAACGAGAAAGTCATCCGATTATGATGATGCTTTCTTTCCGTTGGGTGAGTCTCCATATAAGTCAAAACGTCATTCATCCAACCCATATTCCATTTAAAATTAAAGCCTAATCCACCTTCGTATGTAGGTGCAGTAACCAGTGGCCAATCTGTAGAATCTTCTGCAATCATTAATACTTGGGGATCATGTTCAAATACCGCTTCATTTAATCTACTTAAAAAAGAAACTGCAAAAGGATTTTCTTCATTCCTATTTTTCCAATACAAAATATTGGCAACTGCGTCTACTCGGAAACCATCAATATGAAAGTACTCCATCCAATATAAAGCATTTGAAATAAGAAATGATTTTACTTCTGGTTTCGATAAATCAAAGTTCACTGTACCCCATACTTCATTCTCTCTAGCATCATAACCTTCATATTCATATGTCGGTTCCCCATCAAACATGTATAACCCATGTGAATCCTTACAAAAATGACCAGGTACCCAGTCCATAATGACTCCTATTCCGTGCTGGTGGCATTCATCAATAAAGCCCATTAATTCATGTGGGTTTCCATATCGACTAGTAGTAGAAAAATATCCTACACCTTGATATCCCCAAGAGCGATCATACGGATGCTCAACTAAAGGTAATATTTCAATATGTGTAAAACCATGCTCCTTAACATAAGGAATCAATTCTGTTGCTAGTTCTGCATATGTGTAGAAGTCACCGTTTTTCTTCTTTTTCCAAGACCCTAAATGAACTTCATAAATTAAAACTGCTTCTTCATAAACAGACTTTTTAAATTTCTGTTTTCGATATTTCGCATCTTTCCACTTATAACCTGAAAGATCATAAACAATCGAAGCAGTATTTGGTCGAAGTTCACTATAAAAAGCGTAAGGATCACTTTTTAATAAAATATCGCCTTGTCTAGTTGAAACTTCATACTTGTATACAGTCCCATGACCAATTTCGGGGATATATATCGTCCAAATCCCTTGATCGTTCAACTTTTCCATTTTGTGTTCAGAACCATTCCACTTGTTAAAGTCCCCAACAACTGAGACACCCTTTGCATGTGGTGCCCACACTGTAAAAGTAGTTCCAACTTTATTCCCCTTTTTTACTACATGTGCCCCAAAGCATTCATGGCTATGGAATAAACTTCCTTCATGGAATAAATGCACATCAAATTCAGTTGGCCGTGTCAAAAGCAACATCCTCACCTCATTACAATCTCTTAAATTCTTCTATCTCTTAATATTCTACAAATATATATATTCCCCTTGTTTTTATGCAAAAAAAATTCAAAAACATTTTTTGGAAAATGAACAACCATTCATGAAACCGTTGTCATTATTGCGTTTGTCGTAAAAATGTCGAATTTGTCGAATGAATATTAATGAATATTTATTCGTTTTATTCTAAAAATTCCTTGTAATAATTTGTAAAAATTTGATTTATGATAAAATTTCATACATATTTCATAGTTTTAATACATTTAAACTTTGTATTTAAAAAGTATTGTAGAATATTGTCGATTCAACAAAGAGAGCTAATTTTTTTAAAAAATAATAAAGTAATCCCAAATTATTTGGAAATTCAGATGCAAAAGTTGAAACGAAATGAAAATCTAGTTCACTTTATTGGTTAATTTGAAGATTGAATTTTATGCTGGCTTCTTCCTTGCTCTACTAATTTTATACAAACTACTCAAAATGATCGTAATAAAAATAGGATCTTCGCCTATTTTCGAAGATCCCTAAATGCTTGTAATACTTGCATTCGCTTTTTTGATGTTAACAAACCTAAACTAATTTCTGAGATTAGAAAAACACTACATAAAATAACAATAAAACCAAGCAGCATACCTAATGTA
This sequence comes from Bacillus sp. AFS041924, assembly GCF_002577195.1. Taxonomy (GTDB): domain Bacteria; phylum Bacillota; class Bacilli; order Bacillales; family Bacillaceae_G; genus Gottfriedia. Next base: position 2,992 of record NZ_NULG01000004.1, on the reverse strand, counting down.
ATATGCTCTTTCAAAATAAGAACTCCCCAGATCATCCCAAACACAGGAATTAAAAATGTTACACTTAATGTTTTAGTTGGCCCAACACTTTCAATAAGATAAAAATACAATAAATATGCGATGGCTGTGCAAAATAGTGCTAATGCGAGAACTGCTAAAATCGCAACTACCGAAACTTTATGTGTGATTGTCGGTAAATTCAGTAATGTAAAAGGTAAAAGTAAGATAGCTGCACCAATTTGTTGTCCAGTAGCAAGTGATAACGCTGGAACTCCTACAAATGCTTTCTTAGCATAAACACCTGCTATACCATATGAAATAGTCGACAAAACAGCGAGTCCGATTGCAATTTTAACATTGTAAGTAAACGGAATAGAACTCCAGCCTACTAGTAAGATCACTCCAAGGACTCCTACCATTATTCCAAGCCACTTTCGTATTCCCAACTTTTCATTCGACCAAAACCAGACAACCAATGCCGTAAATATTGGTGTTAAAGAATTTAGAATTGATGAAATTGAAGCTGTCAGATGTAAAGCTGATGTAGCAATTAATGTAAATGGAATAGCTGCATTTAATACCCCTATTATTAGGTATTGTCTCCATCTCTTTATAAAATGTAATGACCCTTTAGTAATGACTAAATATAACACCAAGGCGAACGCAGCAAATGTAACTCTTCCTTGAATAGTTAGAAATGGTCCAAAAACAGGTGAAGAGATTCGAATAAATAAAAATGAAGCTCCCCATAGTGCAGCTAAACCAAATAATGCCATTCCATCTTTAAACTTCACTTATTTAACCCCTTCCTAAATGTTGTTGGGGTATAATTTAGCTGTTGCCGAAATAAACTCGCGAAATGTGCTGAACTTTTAAAACCAAGACCATATGCTATTTCAGTTATAGTATCATCAGTCACTTGAAGCAATCTCGTCGCTTCTTTCATTTTTAACTTAGTAGCATATTCTAATGGCGATATACCTGTAGACTTTTTAAATAATCTCTGTAAATGAAATTTACTTACCCCTACTTCAATTGCTAAACGATCTAAAGTTAAGTTACTTCGATACTCTTTTTCAATAAAACGTTTGGCTGATAAAATAATATCCTCTTCATTTGAATGAAGTAAGTCAGGACGACATCTCTTACATGGGCGGTATCCATCATCAATTGCCAAAGAAAATGACGAATAAAACGATACATTTTCTTTTAATGGTGTTCTTGACTTACAAGAAGGTTTACAACAGATACCAGTAGACTGAACTGCATAAATAAAAACACCATCATAGTTCTCATCACATTTTTCAACTGCGGTCCACATAACTTGATTATTTAATCCGTCCATCCAATCACCTCATCTTTGCTATTCACATTTTAGCACTGTGATACTTAATTTACTTTCAATTTCTTGCTCTCTAATTTCTTAAGGGCAAGACAGTAAATATTAGAAGTTTATCCCCTAATAACTCTCCCAAGTTTAAAATCATTTCTATCTTTCCGTTTAAGTATTTTGGATATTGATATTTTACATTAACAAATATTAGAAGTTAAAACAGAATGTTGAATGATACACTATAGTAATATTATTTATTAATATTGATGAGAGTGTAATTAAGAGCGAGGATAAAATAAGTAAATAGGCTATTAGTTTTGAAAATGAGGATTATGTAACCCGAATGAAGCAATGGGAAAAGGAAGGGCGAGACCCCGGAGAGCTACGACTTAAATGTGCTGTTTCCGTTACGATATTTGTAAAAGAGACTGAAAATATACTACATCTACGTGGGAATATTTATTGCGATGCAACTTATCCAAAAGCACACTTTATTTTTACTGATGGCAGTTTGATTGATTTTATTAAAGATCAAAGGTAAGAATACGATGAGTTCAAAGAATACTGGAGTCGTGTGAAGCGATTAGCAACAAATGTCTTTTCAGATGATGAAATTAAAGCATATCAAAAAAGATGAGTAAATGATCAGGTTATTTTATAAAGTGAATAAATTTTTTTAGGATTAACAATTAGGTCAGTCCGTTTTTTTATTCAAAAGAAATTTTTTTCGATACCTTCATTAAAATATTATTCCCTATTTACGAGAATTACATTTAAGCATTACCTTATCAGATATTATACTGCCAATAATAAAAACCTTTCTAGGGCCTACCTTCTATTTGTCCAGATCACAATCCAAATGTCATACTGATAGCAATACTTTGAAACGATTAACATGCTAAATACATTAAACGAGCGATGTCTTCACTCTTACAATAAGCTGGAAGAATTCTTGCGCAAATGATTGTTTAAGTACCTTTTTAAGACAAATAAAAAACTCAGTTACCTGTGTTATCACAAATAACTGAGCTTTAGTTATGACCCGTACGGGACTCGAACCCGTGTTACCGCCGTGAAAGGGCGGTGTCTTAACCGCTTGACCAACGGGCCAAAAAAAATATGGCAGAGAAGAAGGGATTCGAACCCTCGCACCGGTTACCCGATCTACACCCTTAGCAGGGGCGCCCCTTGAGCCACTTGGGTACTTCTCTATCATAATGGCTCCGCAGGTAGGATTCGAACCTACGACCACTCGGTTAACAGCCGAGTGCTCTACCACTGAGCTACTGCGGAAAAATAATTATAAATTTAATGGTGGGCCTAAATGGACTCGAACCATCGACCTCACGCTTATCAGGCGTGCGCTCTAACCAGCTGAGCTATAGGCCCATTAAATTTTACAAAAAGCGGGTGATGGGAATCGAACCCACGACCGAAGCTTGGAAGGCTTCTATTTTACCATTAAACTACACCCGCGTAATATGGGGCGACCGATGGGAATCGAACCCACGAGTGTCGGAACCACAATCCGATGCGTTAACCACTTCGCCACGACCGCCATAAAGAGTGCCGACTAGAGGACTTGAACCCCCAACCTACTGATTACAAGTCAGTTGCTCTACCAATTGAGCTAAGTCGGCATAATTAAATTATATCACT
>NZ_NULG01000067.1 GCF_002577195.1 Bacillus sp. AFS041924 | reverse complement strand
AATGCACCACAAACATTACCAGCATATATGGGACCAAACGCAAACTATTCATTTTATCCAAGAGGTGAGGGAGGAGCATTACCAACATTGCCGAGTTTTGGTGGAATGCCAATGCTGACTGGCGTAACTGGAGAAGCACCAGGAGCAACTGGTGGAGCACCTGTAGCGCCGGCACCAGTTCCGACACCATTACCAGCACCAATGCCATTACCAGCACCAATGCCATTACCAGCACCATACCCAACAAATAATGCACAAACATTACCAGCATATATGGGACCAAATCCAAATGCACCACAAACATTACCAGCATACATGGGACCAAACGCAAATTTCCCAGCAACAATGCCAGCATATATGGGGCCAAATGAAAACTTCCCACAAACAATGCCAGCATACATGGGACCGAACGCAAACTTCCCACAAACGCTGCCAGCATACATGGGACCAAATGAAAACTT
>NZ_NULG01000066.1 GCF_002577195.1 Bacillus sp. AFS041924 | reverse complement strand
TTCGAACCACCAAGTACTATAACGTCTGCTGACTTCTGACAGTTCAGTTATCTATCGCTAGATAAGTTACTACAAGTGTGTAGCGTTTCTGTCAGACCTCCCCAGGTAAGTGCATACTCTTTCTTTCCATGTACCTACTTCATTTACTCTGTAATATCTTTGGCAGTAAGGACTTTGTTTTGTTTTGCAAACTCATCCAATATTACCTAGCCTTATATGAAGTTCGTGTTCCTTAGGTCGGAAATTTGCCGCCGACTTCCTTCAGATTCCGCGTCGCCACGGACACCCTTGTCTTAAGCTAATCACTACTACTGCCTTCGTGACTCGGGACTTGCACCCTATAGATTATGCACATGCTGGGCGCACAAA
>NZ_NULG01000065.1 GCF_002577195.1 Bacillus sp. AFS041924 | reverse complement strand
GTTTAGGAATAGATGGAACAGGGATAGTTGTTGGTAGCATAGATACAGGTGTTCAGTGGGATCACCCTGCATTAAAGACAAAATATAGAGGATATGACCCAGCTAATCCGGATAATCCAAATAATGAATTCAATTGGTTTGATGCAACTGAAGCTAATGGTTCAGCCCCATACGATGATCTTGGTCATGGAACCCATACAGTTGGTACGATGGTTGGTTCAGAACCAAATGGAACAAATAAGATAGGTGTTGCGCCAGGAGCAAAGTGGATAGCTGTTAAGGCATTTACAAAAGATGGTGGAACAAATGAAGATTTAATAGAAGCTGGTGAATGGATGCTTGCTCCTAAAGATAAAAATGGAGTGCCACATCCAGAAATGGCTCCTGATGTTGTTAATAACTCATGGGGAGGCGGTCCTGAAGTAGATGATTGGTATAGAACGATTGTAACAAATTGGAGAGCAGCAAATATATTCCCGGAATTTTCAGCAGGAAATACAACTCTTTATAATCCTGGTGGGCCTGGATCAATTGCTAATCCTGCAAACTATCCAGAATCCTTTGCAACAGGGGCAACTGACATAAACAACAACTTAGCCAATTTCTCATTAAGGGGACCATCACCATATGGTGGAATACTTAAGCCTGATATTTCAGCACCTGGAGTTAATATAAGATCATCAGTTCCAGGAGGTAAATATGAGGGGGGATGGAATGGAACCTCGATGGCAGGTCCACATACATCAGGACTTGTAGCATTATTACTTCAAACCAATTCATCTTTAACAGTTAGTGAGATTGAAAGAATAATAAAGGAAACAGCAACTCCTT
>NZ_NULG01000064.1 GCF_002577195.1 Bacillus sp. AFS041924 | reverse complement strand
TGAAATGTTACCCGAATAATAGACACTTAAAAAAAGGGTCTATTATTCGGGTATTTTTATGTCCTCGACATTCAAATCCCGTTTATAATAAAAATATAAATAGATGAGGTCGGGGAAAAATGAGTAAAATTATTTTTAATAGTTTCCAAATAAAACAACTTGAAAAAAATAGTAATGTGAGTAAGGTATCAGAACGTTCAATAAGCTATAAACCAGAATTTAAAGTAAAGGCTGTATTGGAAAATCTTAAAGGAAAAGGCCCTCTTCAAATCTTTATTGAAAATGGATTTGATTTAGAAATTATAGGTAAAGACAAACCAGGTCAATGTTTAGATCGTTGGAGAAATACTTATAAAATCTACGGAGAAGTAGGGTTCTATACAGAAAGACGTGGGAAAGGTTCAACTGGAAGACCAAGTTCAAATGACCAAACAGCTGAACAGAAATTAAAAAAAGCTGAAGCTCGAATAGCGTATCTTGAGGCAGAGGTAGAGTTTTTAAAAAAGCTCGACGAACTAGAAAGGCAGGCGGCTCAGAAAAAGAAAGGTTAACGAAAGCTGAGAAATTCGAATTGATTGAACAGACATTAAGAAATCATGAATTTCCACAGATGGTTTCGTATTTCTGCAAGCTAGCAGGCGTGAGTCGAAGTGGCTATTACGCATTCTTAAAAGCTGAAAAAATACGATATGAGCGTGAAAAACGTGATGAAGTAGATTATCAATTAATAAAGGATATCTTCGATAAATCTAATCAAAAGAAGGGTATTCGCCACATTAAGATGTATTTGGCCAAGGAAATGGGTGTTACTATGAACTTTAAACGTATCTATCGCATAATGAAAAAATATTCGATGTACACAAAAATTCGTAGGACAAACCCCTATAAAAAAATGGCAAAGGCTACACAGGAACATAAAACGCTTAAAAATATTCTTAATCGTAAATTTAAACAAGATACCCCACAAAAGACTTTATTGACTGATATAACTTACTTATACTACGGTAAGGGTCAAAAAGCATATTTATCATGCGTTAAGGACTGTGCAACTAGAGAAATTCTAGCTGCTCATATTTCCACATCCCTTTCAATGGAAATTGCCTATACTACTCTAGATAAATTAGAAGAAGCACTAGATGGATACATATATCCAGGCGCAATATTACATTCAGATCAGGGATTCCATTATACTCATCCAGAGTTTCAAAAAAGAGTGAAAAAAATGGGTCTTATTCAATCAATGTCTCGAAAAGGTAACTGTTGGGATAACGCCCCAATGGAATCATTCTTTGGTCATTTAAAAGATGAAGTAGATTATAGAGAGTGTCAAACTATATATGAACTACAAAAATGTATTTATGATTATATCGAAGAATATAATCATCATCGTCCACAATGGACATTAAATAAAATGACTCCGGTTGAATACCGGAGCCAATTACTTTGTGCCTAAAAAGGGAGTCTCTTTTTTATGTGTCCACTTTATAGGGAACAATTCA
>NZ_NULG01000063.1 GCF_002577195.1 Bacillus sp. AFS041924 | reverse complement strand
GTTTGTCACTTTATCTTTTGCAAAGTTCCAAGCTACATTACCTGCAGCATCTTCGTACCATCCAACGAATGTATAACCCGTTCTAGTTGTTGTTGGTGAAGTGATACCAGTGTTATAATTTGCAGTTTTGTCAGCTACTTGGCTTCCACCATTACTATTAAAGTGAACCGTATAAGAGTTAACATTCCACTTAGCATATAGAACCATGTCACCGGATACTTTGTCTGTTGCAAAGTTCCAAGGTGTTTTTAATTCTGCATCTTTATACCAACCAACGAATGTGTAGCCTGTTCTTTTTGGTTTTGATTCATCAAGTAAAGAATTGTACTCAGCTTTCACTGAAACTGCTAGTCCAGCATCTTG
>NZ_NULG01000062.1 GCF_002577195.1 Bacillus sp. AFS041924 | reverse complement strand
CAAAAGATAAAGTGACAAACAACACTACGTTATATGCTAAGTGGAAAATCAACTCGTATAAAGTGAGCTATGTAAGCAATGGTGGTTCTACAGTTCCTGCTCAAACTGCGAATTACAATAGCGTGATTAATTTACCAAAACCAACAAAAACGGGTTATACATTTGCTGGATGGTATAAAGATGCTTCATTAAAAACGCCAGTAGGAAATTCTGTCACACTAACAGGCAACATCACACTTTATGCAAAATGGAACATTAACACGTATACTGTTAAATTTAACAGTAACGGAGGAAGTTCAGTTGCTTCAAAAACAGCAATTTACAATGCAACGATTAGCCAACCGAAATCACCGACTAGAAAAGGCTATGCATTCATTGGATGGTACAAAGATGCTGCAGGTAAAGTAGCTTGGAACTTTGCAAAAGATCGAGTTACAGCAAACACAACAATTTACGCGAAATGGGTATCAATTCCTGCTAAACCAACAAATGCGAAATTAACGAAAGCT
>NZ_NULG01000061.1 GCF_002577195.1 Bacillus sp. AFS041924 | reverse complement strand
CAAAAGATAAAGTGACAAACGACACTACGTTATATGCGAAGTGGAAAATCAATTCTTATAAAGTGAGCTATGTGAGCAATGGTGGTTCTACAGTTCCTACTCAAACTGCGAATTACAATAGCGTCATTAATTTACCAAAACCAACAAAAACGGGTTATACATTTGCTGGATGGTATAAAGATGCTTCATTAAAAACGCCAGTAGGAAATTCAGTAACATTAACTAACAACATCACACTTTATGCAAAATGGAACATTAACACGTATACAGTTAAATTTAACAGTAACGGAGGAAGTTCAGTAACTTCAAAAACAGCAATTTACAATGCAACAATTAGCCAACCGAAGTCACCGACAAGAAAAGGCTATGTATTCATTGGATGGTACAAAGATGCTTCAGGTAAAGTAACTTGGAACTTCACAAAAGATCGGGTTACAGCAAACACAACAATTTACGCGAAATGGGTATCAATTCCTGCTAAACCAACACATGCGAAATTAACGAAAGCT
>NZ_NULG01000060.1 GCF_002577195.1 Bacillus sp. AFS041924 | reverse complement strand
TTCCGCAGTAGCTCAGTGGTAGAGCACTCGGCTGTTAACCGAGTGGTCGTAGGTTCGAACCCTACCTGCGGAGCCATTTTTAACGCTTCCATAGCTCAGCAGGCAGAGTACTTCCATGGTAAGGAAGAGGTCACCGGTTCGAGCCCGGTTGGAAGCTTGGAAAAATTGTACTGGCCCGTTGGTCAAGCGGTTAAGACACCGCCCTTTCACGGCGGTAACACGGGTTCGAGTCCCGTACGGGTCACCATTATATTACGGAGGATTAGCTCAGCTGGGAGAGCACCTGCCTTACAAGCAGGGGGTCGGCGGTTCGAGCCCGTCATCCTCCACCATCTAATTTAATAAATACCGGAGGGGTAGCGAAGTGGCTAAACGCGGCGGACTGTAAATCCGCTCCCTGTGGGTTCGGCGGTTCGAATCCGTCCCCCTCCACCATTT
>NZ_NULG01000059.1 GCF_002577195.1 Bacillus sp. AFS041924 | reverse complement strand
TTCGAACCACCAAGTACTATGACGTCTGCTGACTTCTGACAGTTCAGTTATCTATCACTAGATAAGTTACCACATGAGTGTAGCGTTCCTGTCAGACCTCCCCAGGTAAGTGCATACTCTTTCTTTCCATGTACCTACTTCATTTACTCTGTAACATCTTTGGCAGTAAGGACTTTGTTTTGATACGCAAACTCATCCATTGTTACCTAGCCTTGTATGAAGTTCGTGTTCCTTAGGTCGGAAATTTGCCGCCGACTTCCTTCAGATTCCGCGTCGCCACGGACACCCTTGCCTTAAGCTAACCACTACTACTGCCTTCGTGACTCGGGACTTGCACCCTATAGATTATGCACATGCTGGGCGCAC
>NZ_NULG01000159.1 GCF_002577195.1 Bacillus sp. AFS041924 | reverse complement strand
CGAGCACCTGTAGTGGAAATCAACATCACATAACTTAGTTATCAGTGATAATTTCCTGTAATAATTGACAAAGTCTTTTTTCAGCAGCATGAAAAAATCGTTTTCTTCGAGAAAACGATTTTTTATTATAACGATTAAAAGTATGTAATAAATTAATAATGAAAGATTGCTAAACGTACACTAGATGTAACGATCAATCTTATAAAAAAGCCAAAATAAAATCCCCCTTTAGTAGTTCATCTATCCTGTTATTCGGATAGGTTTTTTTAACTACTATAAGCAGGGATATAATGTAAGCTTTTTATTTTAAGATAATCAGATTTTTTACAAGTAAGAAAATAGTGAGATATAAAACTGTAAATCTCAAAGTAAATACCAAAACCGGCATATCGATTAGAATGCCGGCAGTATGTTGGTTTGTAGAAGAGTTTCTACAAAGTAACTACAGTTCAAGCTCTCCCATACGAAGAAGCTCAATAACTGCTTGTGATCGCCCCTTAACCCCAAGCTTCTGCATTGCATTTGAAATATGATTTCTCACAGTTTTTTCACTTATAAAAAGTTCTTCAGCAATTTCTCTTGTAGTCTTATCTTGAACAAGAAGCTCGAATACTTCTTTTTCACGCTTTGTGAGTGTGTGCTTTGTTTGATAGTCTCTATCCTTCAACTGTGCTAACCCTCCTTGCTTGACCGAGCTGTTCTTCGGATGGGTATTCATTTAGTCTTTTTATCATATGAAAGATAGGTCTTTTAGGTGAATATTTCCAGTAAATTTAGAGCTAGATTTAAATTATTTATTTTTTTCTTTTTTAGCTTGTTCTAAAAACTGTACAGGCTCGTATAAATAATAAAAAAGCGTAGGGGGGAGTATGGTGATGAAAAAAAGATTGTTAATAACAGCGGCAACGGTATGCGGAATCGCAACAATGAGTGGATGTAGTTTACTTCCGACAAAATCTTCTACTGACATTGATCCACCTAAAACCGTGGTTTATAAAAGTGATCAGCCTTCAAAGGAAGTTCAGGCTAAGAAAGAGGAAACGGTTAAAAGGGAATTATATTTAATTGACCGTAATGGATATGTTGTTCCGCAAACATTCCAACTACCTAAGTCTACAAGCTTGGCGAAGCAAGCATTAGAATACTTAGTAAAGGATGGCCCTGTAACAGATGAATTACCGAATGGTTTCCAAGCGGTTTTACCTCCGAATACTGAAGTTTTAGGTGTTCAATCTCAAAAGGATGGAACGATTATTGCTGATTTTTCACCTGAATTTAAACAATATCGAGCTGAAGATGAATTAAAAGTGTTTCAAGCAGTTACTTGGACTTTAACTCAATTTAATAATGTGACAAAAGTGAAAATTCGAGTAAATGGAAAAGAGCTGGCATCGATGCCAGTAAATAAAGCTCAGATTGGTAATGGGTTAACAAGAGAAGATGGAATTAACTTTGATAAAGGTGATATTGTAGACATTATGAACTCTCGACCAGTTACTTTATATTATGTTTCTCAAGGAGAAATGGGAGACACTTATTATGTACCTGTGACTACAAGGATTTCAAATGCTGAAGCAGATTCTTATTCAGCGATTGTAAATGAACTAATAAAAGGACCCTCAGAATACTCGAATTTGATTTCTGATTTCGGAGCTGATACGAAATTAGTTAGTCAACCAGTCTTCAAGGGTGGTAAGTTAGTACTTAATTTCAACGATGGGATCTATGGAAATATAGCAAAAAATATGATTAATAATGATGTATTACAACCACTTGTACTTTCGTTAACCGAACAAAAAGGAGTTAAGTCCATTGAGATTCAAATTAATGGTAAATTAACTGCCCTAGACCAACAGGGAAAGCCTTTAAGTCAACCGGTGGCTAGACCAAAGGATGTAAATACAAAAAAATTATAGGGATTTAAAGCAGGGACAAAGGGAAAGGGTAGAGTGTTTTCCTTTGATTTCTGCTTTTCCTATGTTTGAAGCCTTGTACAAAATTCGTTAAATTTTTGTACAAGGTTTTTAATTTTTATTTTTAATTCCATTTAAATAAGTAGAAATGAAATCACATTTTTGTCTATACTAGTATTTGGAAGATTTTTGTAGGAGGAAACAATCATGACGAGAACAGATGGAAGATTAAATAATGAACTTAGACCTATAGAGATTATTACGCACTATACAAAGCACGCAGAAGGTTCTGTGCTTATAAGTATTGGTGATACGAAGGTGATATGTAACGCAACAGTTGAGGATCGCGTACCACCGTTTTTGAGAAATAGTGGAAAAGGTTGGATTTCAGCGGAATATTCTATGCTACCTAGAGCTACACAAGATCGTACGATACGTGAATCATCCAAAGGTAAAGTTACTGGTCGCACAATGGAAATTCAACGATTAATTGGAAGAGCGTTAAGAGCGGTTGTTGATTTAGAAGCACTTGGAGAAAAAACAATTTGGATTGATTGTGATGTGATTCAAGCAGACGGCGGAACACGAACTACTTCAATTACTGGTGCTTTTGTTGCGATGATGCTTGCTTTTGATAAATTAATTAAAATGGATAAATTGAAATCTTATCCTGTAAAAGACTACTTAGCAGCAACATCAGTTGGTATTTTAGATGAAATTGGTCCAGTTCTTGATTTATATTATGTAGAAGATTCGGCTGCAAGTGTTGATATGAATATTATTATGACTGGAAAAGGTCAATTTGTTGAACTTCAAGGAACTGGTGAAGAAGCAACTTTTTCAAGAGAAGAATTAAATGAGTTATTATCTTTAGGTGAAATAGGAATTAAGTCTCTAATTGAAAAACAAAAAGAAGTATTATTACAAGAAGGTATTAAATTCCAATAATCATTTAAAGGAGGGATTTTAAGGATGGATACAATCATTATTGCCACTAATAACAAAGGTAAAGTGAGGGACTTTGAAGTGCTTTTTAACCCGCTGGGATTTCAAATTAAATCTTTAAAAGACTTTCCTGAAATTCAAGAAGTAGAAGAAACAGGTACTACTTTTGAAGAGAATGCGATTTTGAAAGCCGAGTATCTAGCTAATGAGCTAAAAACACCTGTTATTGCAGATGATTCTGGTTTAATAGTGGACGCGCTCGAAGGTAGACCAGGCGTTTTTTCTGCTCGATATGCTGGAATACATAAAAGTGATGAAGATAACTTGCAAAAAGTATTAAAAGAGCTAGAAGGCGTTTTTCCTGGAAAAAGAACTGCGAGATTTTATTGTGCATTAGCTTTAGCGGTTCCAAATAAAGAAACAATCACTGTTCATGGTACAGTTGAAGGATATATTGCAAATGAAAAGAAAGGGTCAAACGGATTCGGTTATGATCCAATATTCTTTTTGCCAGAATTAGATAAAACAATGGCTGAGTTAACAGCAGAAGAAAAAGGTGGCTTAAGTCATCGTGCAAATGCAATTAAATCATTAATGGATGTAATAAATAAAGAAGGCAAAGAATTTTTATTTAGGGGATCAAATTAATGAAAGTACTAATAGTAAGTGATAGTCATGGATTGACGAAACCGTTAGAAGAAATCGCTGACCGTTATCGTGGCAGTGTTGATTTAATGATACACTGTGGAGATTCGGAATTAGAAGTAAATGCAAAGGAACTAAAGGATTTTAATGTTGTAAGAGGAAATTGTGATTTCAGAGGAGAATTTCCTGAAGAATTTATTCATCGTGGCGATGATCATACGATTTATGCAACTCACGGTCACTTACATGGAATAAAACAGTCGTTACAAAAGCTATATTATCGTTGTAAAGAAGTTGGAGCAACAATTGCTTGTTTCGGTCATTCACATGTATTAGGTGCAGAAGTTATTGAAGATGTACTTTTTATTAATCCTGGTAGCATTCTACTACCTAGAATGCGAAGAGAAAAAACATATGCAATTCTTGAAACAATTGGTAAGAAAGCTACTGTTACGTTTTACAATACGGATGGAACGGAACTAATAGCTACTTCGTTAGATCTTTAAAAAATGGTGGTTAGTAGCCTTAAATAGTTTTAGATTAAGCTGCTAACCATATTTAAAAATTAGGCTCTGTT
>NZ_NULG01000003.1 GCF_002577195.1 Bacillus sp. AFS041924 | reverse complement strand
AGCAGACGGAGCGACAGGAGCAACAGGAGCAGACGGAGCGACAGGAGCAACAGGAGCAGACGGAGGGACAGGAGCAACGGGAGCAGACGGAGCGACAGGAGCAACAGGAGCAGACGGAGCGACAGGAGCAACAGGAGCAACAGGCCCGAATACACTTACTGAAGGCTTTTCGGCATTTTTATCGACGTTAGGTACTGCAACTTCTGTTCAATTAACAGGTTGGAGTGTTGCAAGTCCATTCTTCAATGCAACTTCCTTCGATCCAACAACTGGTAACTTCACTGTACCAGCTACTGGACGATATACTTTTGAAGCAACAATTAGCTACTCTACGACTGCAACTTTAACAGTAGATATTGGAGCGGGTGTAGATCCTTCATTTGAATTCCGTAGAACATCGCCGACAACAGATACTTTATTAAGTGGACTAGTACCAATACTAGATGTAAATGTTTTAGCAGTACTAAATCTACGAGCTATTCTTGGTGATGGAACTGTTACAATTACAGGAGATTTAGAATTGAATGTAGGAGATGTCATCGGTCTCTTCTACGAGGCTGACGGATTAACTGTTCCGCTTACTCTAGGTGGAAGCAATTCAGCTGGTATCAGCTGGTCAGTTCATCGTATTGTTTAATAATTAGTCTTAGAGCTGAAAAAACCACCATAAGATGAAGCATGTCCTCATTTTCTATTCAATAGTCACTATTTGGATAGAAATGAGGATTTTTTATTTAATTTAGAAGTTGAATTAATACTGACCAAATATTTCACTTTTGAATATGTTAACTAATGTATGTGTTATTTAGTTAAATGAAGGTAATAAATTTATCATACTTGCTGTTGCAGTGAGATTTTAAGAAGGTGTTTAACGAATGAAAACTAGCATTATTATTTTAACTTATAATCAGCTCGAAGTATCGAAAAAATGCTTTGAAAGTCTTGCAAAATATACGAAAGAAGATGAAGTAGAAATCATTGTTATTGATAATGGATCGACTGATGGCACAAGAGAATATTTAAAAAATAATCATTCTTTTATTACAATCTTTAATGAGATAAATATGGGGTTTGCGAAAGGTTGTAATCAAGGAATTGAAGTCGCAACAGGTGATAACATTTTATTTTTAAACAATGACACAATCGTTACAGAAAATTGGTTAGATACAATGCTTACTCTCTTGTATAGTAATGAAAAAATCGGCATGGTCGGACCGGTCAGTAATTATGTAAGTGGATTGCAGCGAATTAACGTTGATTATCAAAATGACCAAGAAATCAATGATTTTTCATTAAGATATTGTGCAAGTGTTAAGGGAATGTCTAAGCAAGTATTACGTCTAGTAGGATTTTGTTTATTAGTAAGACGCGAATTAATTGATCGATTAGTAGGATTTGATGAAAGATTTAAACTAGGTTCATTTGAAGACGATGATATTTGTTTAAGAACTATTTTAGAAGGTTATGAGTTGCATATTGCATTAGATTCATTTGTTCATCATTATGGACACATGACATTTAATGGGAATAGTGATATTAACATAAATCACTTATATATAGAAAACAGAATAAAATATATTGAAAAATGGGGACGCAATTTAATCGATATCGGGTATCCAAAGTCTGAAATAATTGAATTGGTACCAAACGGCGTAAAAAATGTATTAGAAATCGGGTGTTCTGCTGGTGCGACAGGTTTAGAAATTAAAAATCTGTACCAATGCGACTTATTTGGAACAGAAATTGATTCAAAATTATCGTCAATTGCATCCCAATTTTATAAGAGGGTTGATACAATCAGTATTGATGAAGTTCCCCACAGTTATCTAGAGGCGTATTTTGATTTAATCATAATTGATAATATTGTAAACCAACTTGTAGATCCTTGGAGTTTTGTAAAAGAAATAACTAATCTTTTAAAACCATCTGGCTCAATTATCTTTAGAGTTCCAAATGTTTCCCACGGAGAAGTTCTCTTTCAATTATTACAAGGTCAATGGAATTATCTACATGCTGGGATTTTGAAAAAAGAAAATATAAGATTTTTCACACCTCAAACAATTAACACGTTATTTCCAACTGACCAATTTGAAGTGACAAAGAAGAAGAATGGAAAGATAAATGTAGATTTGAATATTAAGTTGTTTTTTGAAGAAGTAGTACATTTAGCTCATGGCTTTGGAATAAATCTTGAACAACTAACTACAAATCTTGAAATATATAATATGCTCTTGTTAGTAAGGAAAAAATGATTAAAAGGCAGTTGAGAGATCCTCAGCTGCCTTCGTTATTTAATCTATTTGAAAAGTATTCTCTATTTGAAAGAATACTTGGGTGTGTTGGATAAAATTGATAGGCTAATTCATTATGCTCATTTGCAAGGCGTAATTCACCTATTCTGTCATAGCAAACCGCCAGCTGTAAATGTGGCAGCCAAGTAGTACATGATGGGTTGAGATGAAGTAAACGATTGTTAACCTTATTTAATGTTGCTTCTTTATACCAATAAATAGCTGAATCAAAATTATTTTTCTCAAAAAATGTATAAGCTAATCTACAACATGTTTCAGGATGAGTATTGCCATATTTAAGAGCTTTTAATAACCAAGTAGTTTCTAAGTCTTTTAGATTAAACTCGTGATAACAATTAGCAATAAAATGACAGGCAAGGATATTAAGTTCTTCAAATGGCTGATTTATTCGCAAAAATTTTAAAAAATACTTTATTGATTGATCATGTTGATGATTCGAACTTAACTCTTTTGCATAATAAAATAAATCCATCGTAGAAAGATTAATGTGATTACTTAACATGTGTTCATATATTTGAATATTTTCTTTTGTATTTTGTGTAAAAGGAAGATCAGTAATAAGAAGATTAGTAGAAAATGTTTCAGTGGTTTGTTCATTATTCGTATTTGGAGAATGACTATTAGAACTTAATCTTTTAAATAATCTACTAGTTTTTTGTTTGCTTTTTACATTCCAACCGATTTGATAATCAAAAGCGACATGATAAACTTCTTTGTTTATTGACTGTTTTAACTTAGAAAATTTTAAACGATCATTATCTAGTAAAACTTCACTATGGTTTAGTAAAAGTATAAAGTCTTTTGTTGCCAATGATTTTGAAAAATTTAATGCATCTAGTTTATCCACACCATTAAAGACATGTATTTGGTCTGTAAACTGTCTTGCTAACTCAATCGTTCGATCGTGGGATTTCAGATCAACGATGATAATTTCATCAACTATGCTACTAATTGAACTCAGGCATCTTTCAATTGTGGCTTCATTATTTTGTACAACCATGCATAAACTGACTGTGATCAAGCTATCACCCTTTCTTATAATTTTGTATTAAATGATTGATGTTGATTTACTTAATAAGTAGTTTCCAAATCATCTATTGTGACGACTAAACAGATGGAATCTAGGAAATAAAACGTTAGAAGATAGTAAGGGTGATTTATTGGTCTTTAAAATATGAGCGGAAATACGCTTGGTTGTGTAAAACGGAAGGATTATTCGGAACATAACTTGCTGCCAAATCATTATATTTTCTAGCAGTTAGTTGATCTCCTAACCGACTATAGCAAAGACATAATTGTAGATTAGGTAACCAAGTGTAACATACTTGATTTATAAAAGGACTACTTGTAGGAACATCAACAAGAGTAGCAAGTTTATACCATGAAATAGCACGTGTGTAATCACCTTTTTGAAGATATACATAGCCTAATCGACAGCAGTTTTCTCCACGTGGTCCATCATAAGAAAACGACCTTAGACAACTGCTAATTGCTTTTTCCAATTCGTTTCTATTTAAATAGCAGTCTGCCAATTTTCCACAGGCTTGAATATTATCCTCGTACCAGCCTTTTCCTTCATCAAGAAACAATTCATACCACTCAATTGCTTTTTCGAATAGCTTATGATCAACGCATTCATTTGCATAATAGTATTTGTCACGAGGACTTAATTCATTTCCAGAAGAAATCGCATTTTCATAAATTTTTAAATTTCGATCTGAGTACTCTTTGTCTTTTTGATGAATAATTGCGGCATCTGATTGAATAATTTCGCCGTAAACCTCTAAATATTCATGAACGAAACCAATCCATTTAAAGTTTCTTTCACGCTTAACGATTCGACTCCTTACAGAACTAAAGCTAGGAATACCATTTTCATCGAACGCTAGATGATATTTCATTTTGACAGCGTCGACATTTTTAGTTAATGACTTTTTTAATTTAAGTAACTTTTTTGCATTTTCATCAGTGATAATATCATCAGCATCTAGCCACATAATATAATCTTTCGTTGCCTTAGAAAATGCAAAATTTCTTGCTGCTGAGAAATCATTAATCCAAGTAAAATCATATATTGAATTTGTAAACTTTTTAGCTATTTCCTTTGTTTTATCTGTTGAACCAGTATCAATAATGACAATTTCGTCTACTATATTAGATACAGATGATAAACATCTGGAAAGTACAGCTTCTTCGTTTTTAACAATCATACAAAGACTTAAAGTTATTGGTTTTTTTTTCATGAATTCCACCTCAATTTCTATGTTATTAAGGTTGTCAACAAATGGTGCCATTCATAAAGTTCAAAAAAAAATTGTTGCTTGAATTTCTACATTAGATATGATTAAATGGAAAAAATGAATATTGGAAATTTTTAGATGAAGAGAGTAATCTTATTTTGATTCTTGTAGAGAGTTGGGGATGGTGGAAGCCTAACAGAGCGAATAAGATGAAGCGCACTTCGGAGAAGCAGTCTGAATTAGTAGTAGGACTTTGCCGGGGAAGACCTCGTTAACAAATTTAAAGCTGGTTCAATATATATTTGAACAATTAGAGTGGTACCGCGGATTAGTTAAACCCGTCTCTTATGATAGAGACGGGTTTTTTATATTTTTGGAGAGGATTGATTAAAATGGATTATGTAAATATGTATAGTGAGCAAATCGAAAAAGCTTTAAATGGATCACTGACTTTAAATGAAATTAACTCATTGATCGAAAAACCGTATTATGCAGATCAAGGTGATTTAGCATTTCCTTGTTTCCAATTAGCAAAAGCATTAAAAAAATCTCCAGTCATGATTGCAAAAGAAATTGCACCACAAATTAATCATGATTTAATTGAAAAAGTAGAAGCAAACGGACCGTATGTAAACTGCTTTTTGAATAAAAAGCTAGTAAGTAAGCAAGTAATTGACTTAGTTCTCGGACAAGGGAAGGAATATGGAAACCAAGTAATTGGAAAAGACAAAACGGTTGCAATTGATTGTTCCTCACCAAATATTGCAAAACCATTTTCGATGGGGCACTTGCGTTCAACAATGATTGGAAATTCAATTGCTAAAATAGCTGAAAAAAATGGGTATAAATCAATAAAAATTAATCACCTTGGAGACTGGGGAACACAGTTTGGGAAATTAATCGTTGCCTATAAACTTTGGGGGAACCAAGAAGCTGTAAAAGAAAATCCGATCAAAGAACTTTTAAAATTATATGTTAAATTCCATGAAGAAGTTGAAAAAGAGCCTCAACTTGAGGAAGATGCTAGAAGTTGGTTTAAGCAATTAGAGGAAAAAAATGAAGAAGCCTTACACTTATGGAAGTGGTTCCGTGATGAGTCTCTGAAAGAATTCATGTTAGTTTACGATTTATTAGGGGTTAATTTTGATAGCTTCAACGGAGAAGCATTTTACAATGATAAAATGGACCGAGTAATTGAACTTCTAGAGCAAAAAAATCTATTGGTCGAATCAGAAGGTGCCGATGTTGTTGAATTACCTGAAAAAGAGTTACCCCCGTGCTTAATTAGAAAATCCGACGGAGCAACTTTATATGCTACACGAGATTTAGCTGCTGCACTATATCGTAAAGAAACTTATGATTTTGATAAAGCCGTATATGTAGTTGGTGGCGAACAAGCGCTACATTTTGAGCAAGTATTTACAGTTTTGAACAAAATGGGGTACGAATGGTCCAAAGATATGGTTCACGTACCATTCGGATTAATCTTACAAAATGGCAAAAAAATGTCTACACGAAAAGGGAAAATTGTTCTGTTAGAAGAGGTAATTGAGGAAGCAATTAGTTTAGCAAGTCAAAATATTGCAGAAAAAAATCCTACATTAAAAAATAAAGAAGATGTTGCCAAAATGGTAGGAGTCGGTGCAATTATTTTCCAAGATTTAAAAAATGATCGTATGAATAATATCGAATTTTCATTAGATCAAATGTTAAAATTTGAAGGGGAAACAGGTCCATATGTACAGTACTCAATTGCGAGAACAAATTCAATTTTAGAAAAAGCATCATCGCATGATTTAAATAAACAAGAGGGACTAGAGGATTCATATAGCTGGGACATCATAAAGCATATACTTGAGTTCCCTAATAAGGTTACGCGTAGCTTTGAACAATTTGAACCATCTGTCATTGCTAAATATGCAATTGACTTGGCACAAAGCTTCAATAAATATTATGGAAATACTCATATTCTAACAAATGATGACCAATTAGAGAGTAGATTGGCATTAATTAAAGTAGTTTCTATTGTTTTAGAAGAAGGACTAAGATTATTAGGAATTCGTGCTCCAAAAGAAATGTAAAGCAACAGGTATTGAAGAAATTTTGATCTTCAATACCTGTTTTCTTTTTGAATTGATTGTTGAACTAAAAACACAGTCTTTCTAATTTTAATTACATATACATAGTTATGGAATGATTTTGTTTAGTGAAAAATGGATTAACGTAACCTAAGAAAATAAATAAAATTTAAAAGTATTATTGAAAATGATTATCAATTACATTTATAATGAATTTAAGATAGTTAGAGAATAAGGGGAAACGTTCAATGTCGATATTTAATTTTATTAAAAATAGAAGAACGATTAGAGATACAAAGAAGGATCCAATTAATATGGAAGATTTAATGGAGCTACTTGAAGTAGCATCTTATGCTCCTTTCCACAGCAAAGAAGAGCCTTGGCAATTTATTATGGTTTCAGAAGAAAAAGAAAAAGTATATTATGCTTCAAAAATTGTAGATAGTTACGAAAGAATGGCATTAACTGAAACATATACAGTTGAGAAAATTAAAAAATCAACGGAATTCTTTAAAACATATATCGTTGACACACCTATGCATTTAATTATAACGACAGACCACTCAGAAAATGAAAAGAAAAATTTAGAAGCGATCGGAGCAACTTGTGCGTTTGTTCAAAATTTACAATTAGCAGCTTGGGAAAAAAATATTGGAATGGTATGGCGAACTAATCCGTATATTTTTGATCAGCAATTTTATACAGAGATGGGTATTCCACAAAATCGAAAAATTTTAGGAGCACTTCATATTGGATATATAAATACAATGCCAAAAGGAACAAAGAAAAGAAAACATCCAACTGAATGGACTTCGAAGCTTAGTCAAAATATTTCACTATAAGAAGACACAAAAAAAGAGACCGAAAAAAATTTTTCGTCTCTTTTTTTATTCAAATTGTTAATTTAATTAAAACAACTTAGTAGTCCAATTTTCTCCATTCCATACATCTGTAACTAATCCTTCATAGAATTCAGGCTCGTGACAGATAACTAAAATGCTACCTTTGTACTCTTTTAATGCACGTTTTAGTTCTTCTTTAGCGTCTACATCTAAGTGGTTAGTAGGCTCATCGAGAACTAGTAAGTTTGTTTCTTGATTAATTAACTTACATAAACGAACTTTCGCTTTTTCTCCACCACTTAATACAGCCACTTTACTTTCAATATGCTTTGTTGTTAATCCACATTTTGCAAGAGCAGAACGTACTTCATATTGGGTAAAAGATGGGAATTCATCCCAAACTTCATCGATACATGTTTTATTATTATCACCTTTTACTTCTTGTTCGAAGTATCCGATGTGAAGGAATTCTCCGCGTTCAACTTCACCAGAAATTGGTTTAATATCGCCAAGTAAACTACGCATTAACGTTGTTTTACCGATACCGTTCGCACCAACTAAAGCAATTTTTTGTCCGCGTTCCATACGAAGATTTAATGGTTTAGATAGTGGCTCATCGTAACCAATCACTAAATCTTTTGCTTCAAATATTAATTTGCCTGAAGTACGGGCCGGTTTAAAATGGAATTCAGGTTTTGGCTTTTCACGTGCAAGTTCAATTACATCCATTTTATCAAGTTTCTTTTGGCGAGACATTGCCATGTTACGAGTAGAAACACGAGCTTTATTACGTGCAACGAAATCTTTTAGCTCTGAAATTTCTTGTTGTTGACGCTTATAAGCTGATTCTAATTGTGATTTTTTCATTTCATGAATTGCTTTGAAATTATCATAATCACCAACATAACGATTTAATTCTTGATTTTCCATATGATAAATTAAGTTAATAACACTATTTAAAAATGGAATATCATGCGAAATTAAAATAAATGCATTTTCATATTCTTGTAAATAACGCTTTAACCATTCAATATGTTGCTCATCTAAATAGTTAGTAGGCTCATCTAGTAATAAGATATCTGGTTTTTCTAAAAGAAGTTTAGATAAAAGAACCTTTGAACGTTGACCACCAGAAAGCTCAGTTACATCTCGATCAAGTCCGATATCTTCTAAACCTAATCCGCGGCCAATCTCTTCAACTTTAGCATCAATAATATAGAAATCATTATTTGTTAAAGTATCTTGAAGAACCCCTACATCTTCAAGCATTTTCTCCATTTCTTCTGGAGTCGCTTCAGCCATTCTTACATATAAATCATTAATTTCGTTTTCCATATCAAACATATATTGGAAAGCACTTTTTAATACGTCACGAATTGACATACCAGGTTGTAATACAGCATGCTGATCTAAATAACCTACACGTACTTTTTTAGACCATTCAACCTTACCTTCATCAGGCTGTAATTTTCCAGTTACGATATTCATGAAAGTTGATTTACCTTCACCATTTGCACCAATTAGACCGATATGCTCACCTTTTAATAGACGGAATGATACATCATTAAAAATCGCACGATCACCGAATCCATGACTTAAGTTTTTTACAGTTAAAATACTCATTGATCGACACCTTTTCTATATTTTCATTATTTATAATAATGTTCTTTAAAGAACGTAATTTAAACAGTCACCATCTAATTATAGTCTGCAACATGGTATGTGTTCAACATTAAATTCAGGTAAACCGGAGGAAGTGCAGGGAGAGTAGGAGGGGCAGGTTAGAACTGAAAACAAAACAGGGAATTTAAAAATTAAAAAAGGAAAAAAAATCCAAATATCCCTCCTATTCCTATCCCCTTATTTTTGGATTTAATGTATAATTCAAAAGTGTAATAGATAAAAAGTGGGTCTTAAAGGCGTGTAGGTATGGGAATACCACCTTATTCCCTATACCCTGCTATAAAGAGGAGGAAGTTATATGTTTGGTAAAGTTGCTGCAGATATGCTTGGTTTAAGTGATGTAGGTAGTGTTATAGAGCCGAAAAATTATGACAAGGTTGATTCTGACGATTATGTAATGCATGAAGATGACGAAAAAATTTATTTTTTAATTAAATCAAAATCAGATGAGTATTGCTTTACAAATAAGGCTTTAATTCATTTAGATGGTACAAGTGCAATTAGTAAAAAACGTATACTTCATCGTTATAGTTATCACACACATAAAATTTCACATGTATTACTTGAAACTGCTGGTACAATTGATTTAGATGTTGAAATTAAGTTCAATATCGGTGGTAGAGAGTTTTCGATTGATGTTCATAAAAAACACATTGAACAATTAAAGGATTTATATAAAGCTTTACTAATGATTGCTGAAATTACTCATGAAAATGAAAAAGCACTTGGATATGCGAAAGAAAGTATTGAAATTGCTTCTACAACACTAGGCCGCGTAACTTCAAGTGAGAATAACTTAGTAAACAGTTTTAAAGAAATTAATGAAGCTGCGTTTGAATGGTTAATGAAATCTAGAGAGCAATATAAAGTTAAAGATTTTGGGTATGTATTTGAGAAATATATTAATAACTAATTGAGAAATGGAAGTCTTGTCAGTCATTGTACTTATGGGACTTCTTTTTTTGTGTGCGGTGATCTTCTTTGAGTAGAGAAAAATGAACAAAGGGTTTATGAGTAAGGAAAATAGCAAGAAGATGGAATTTAATAACTCATGAGGGGTTCATGAGTAAGAAAAAATAGCAAGAAGATGGAATTTAATAACTCATGAGGGGTTCATGAGTAAGAAAAAGAGCGAGAGAATGGAATTAAGTAACTCATAAGGTGTACATGAGTAAGAAAAAAAGCGAGAGAATGGAATTAAGTAACTCATAAGGTGTTCATGAGTAAGAAAAAGAGTAAGAAGATGGAATTAAGTAACTCATAAGAGGGTTATGAGTAAGAAAAGAGCAAAAAGATGGAATTAAGTAACTCATAAGGGGTTCATGAGTAAATAAAAGAGTAAGAAGATGGAATTTAATAACTCATAAGGTGTTCATGAGTAAGAAAAAGAGTAAGAAGATGGATTTTAGTAACTCATAAGGGGTTCAATAAGCCACTGAAAAAGAAGCTAAAAAAACAAAGAAAACTCGCAAGGAGCATAGTACCTCGCGAGTTTTTTAATTAAAAGCATATGTTAGACAAGCTCTCAGATTTTAATCAAAGAAAACTTCTGTTTTTTGTCGAGTTAAAATGGTTGCATTTGGACAATGTTTTTTTATTTCTTGTAAAAAAAATTCTTCATCTATTGGAAGTGACAGTAAGGCGAATTCGCACCTTTTATATTCGATTTTTAAGCGTTTGAAAGTCCATGATGGAGATGAAACCGGATTGTTTGAGAAACGAACTTCCCTTATTTCATGGTATGGAATATTAACTGTAATAAACCCAAATTTTGATTTGAATTCGTTTTCTGTTAATTCATGATACGTATCGAATAATGCCCAAACTAGAACAATCATTATTGGAAGTAAAAAAACAAAGACAACAAGACTTATGATGATTCCAGCGGTATCGCCTTCAATAAAGCTAATGATTGGAACTGAGACGATGATCGGAATTAAGCTTAGAATTAGTATGACTAGTAGTGGGTTTTTCTTCACTTTAAATTTCATAACGACACTTGTATCCTATCCTAAAATTTGGTTTAGATGATGTTTCATATGATCAATATAGTCGGTAAATAAATAGCTTAGAGTAACGGTTTCTTCATTTTGACTTTTATATTGTAGCTTCCATTGGTCTTCTGAAATAGTTGAGAGTACATTTATGAAACGAGAATTTAGTGCAGTCCATAAAGTAAGGATTTCTTCAATTGTATAGTTATTTTGATAGTCATTTATTTCTACCCATGAATTTTGTTTATAAAGCTCTAAAGTTAATTCATCATTAGAGGATAATCTGTCTATAAATCTTTTATGGTTCATAGTCGCAGAATCACAAAGATGTCCAAGTATTTCTTTTTTAGACCATTTTGTAGGACTCGGTTTATAATTTGTATTCGATAAAGATATGATTATTTTTGGAACGGTTTGGATTAGACTACTAAATTCGTTTAATAAATTATTCATCTACATACTCCTCCTTCGTTTCTACTATGTTATGAATATGTGTAAACATTTTTCTTTATGTGTCTTTAGACAAGCCTAGGGTGAATAGGTTATTAGTAGGACAATCTTGGAGGTGGCTTGATGTTAATCTTTTTACTTTATGTCGGATTGTTGGTTGGGGTGTTAGCTGTTTATAAAGATGCCATTAAGCGAGATGTTAGTAATCTTGGGTTTCAAATGATCGGTTATTATGTACTAGCTTCTTTACCATTTAGGTTATTTTGGTTTCCGATCCCTTTTGGATTTTTGATTTGTTTATTTTTATTATCTAAACCAATGCTTCGATATAAAAAACAAAAACAAGTTGCTAGCCTATTAGGATTTATTGTATTTATAGTAGATGCTGTATTCTAAATGTTCGTTTAGAATACAGCTTTTTTTATTTATTTCTTTGCAATCTTTAACGCTTTTTCGGTATTCGCAAAATGTAATTTTGTTAAACTTCTTAAAGCTTCAAAACCTTTTGATTTAATTAGTTTTGCAGCTGCTTGATCAACTTTTGAACCAGCGCCTTTTGGTAAGGTCATTCCAGCCTTTTCGCTTAATTGATCCATTTGTTGTAGGAAAGCATAGCGAGCTAGAATAGAAGAAACTGCAACCGAGAGATGCAGACCTTCTGCTTTTGTAGCAAATTTAACTTTATCACGAATAACTTCTTTTGTTCCCTTTAAATATCCGTAGTACAGATTGGGAGGAGTAAATTGGTCAATTAAAATTGCATCATACGTTTTACCTTCTAATTTTGATATGGTATTTCGAATTGCCTGATTATGCAATAAGGCTTTTAATTTGTTCATATTATAGCCTTTTTCTTGCATATCGTTGTATTTTTCATTGTGTAGTACTAGTAGACTGTAAGTTACGACATGCATAATCTTTTTTGCGATGCTACATATTCCATCGTCAGTTAATTCTTTTGAATCTTTAACGCCTAACTCTTTCAGTAATTCGAATTGACTCGGATCAACAAAGGAAGCAACTACTGTCATTGGTCCAAAATAATCTCCAGTACCAACTTCATCACTACCTATTACTGCAAGGCTTGAAAAGTTTTTTGGTAAAGTTGAATTCGTATTTGTGGGATTTACTTTTTTAGGCGTTTGGCTAGCTGATTTACCTTGCCATTTACTTACTTCAGCATCACAATTTGAGCCTTGAAACATTACTTTTCCTGACTTATAAGCAGTGATTGTACAGCCATTTGGTTTGGCCATAAAGACTCCACCTTGTGGTACTTTTGGTTGCAGACTATTTTGGTAGTGGACTTTCATTTTTAAGAGAGTATCCTCATTAACTGTTAATACAGTGTTTGACATAAATTTCTCCTTTAATATGGATAATTTCCAATACTTTTGTTTGTATTGAATTTCGTGTTATAGTTAAGGTTAGAATGTTTATAGCTGAATGGAGGTATGAAGTTGTCCGATTCTTCATCAAAACAAAAACTAAATGTGACTATCTATGGGCAACATTATGCAATTACTGGTGACGAGTCAACAGATCATATTCGCCATGTTGCCTCAATTGTAGATGATAAAATGAAAGAAATAAATAAAAAAAATCCACTTTTAGATACAAATAAATTAGCTGTTTTAACGGCACTAAATATAGTTAGCGATTATGTAAAGTTAAAAGAAAGAGCGGAAATACTCGAAAAATTATTAGAAAAACAAACGAAAAGTGAGCAGAACAACAATGATTGATTTAATCATACTGATTATTTTTATTTTAGGAATATTGACAGGTTGGAAAAGAGGATTTATTAGCAGTCTTGTACGATTACTAGGTTTTTTACTTTCCTTATACTTAGCTTATCATTATTACGAACAGACCGCTACTTCTCTTAAGAAAATATTTCCAATACATATAAGCGAAAGCCAGGTCGTAAATGCAGAGCAATTTATCTATGAAATTATTGCTTTTGCGTTACTATTTATTGGGACAAGACTTGTTATTTCGTTCATTGGTTCTTTATTAAACGGCGTATTCCAATTACCGGTTTTAAAACAGATGAACTCCTTTTTAGGTGGTATTTTTGGTTTTATTGAGGTTTATTTATTTTCGGTTTTGGCGCTTTTTATCGCTTTAATTATACCGATTGATTCGCTTCATGTTTTATTACATAAATCAAATATTGCTTATTTTATGGTTCAACATACGCCATTTATATCAAACCAACTGATGGAATTATGGAATGGATTTTCAAGTTCAGAAATTCTTTAATGAGTTTAAGTGAAAAAAATCTATGTTAAGTAGGTGACTTAAAATGCACAAAAAGGAACTAATTAAACTATTAGAACAAATTGCAACTTATCTAGAATTAAAAGGCGAGAATGCCTTTAAAATATCTGCATTTCGAAAAGCAGCGAATGCACTTGAAACTGATGAAAGAAGTCTTGAGCAAATCGATGACTTTACTGCTATAAAAGGAATCGGAAAAGGGACTTCTGCAGTCATTTTAGAGTATATTGAAACTGGCAAAAGTACAGTGTTGGAAGAATTACAAGAATCATTACCGAAAACTTTACTACCTTTACTCAGACTACCAGGACTAGGTGGGAAAAAAGTAGCCAAGCTTTATCAAGCATTACAAATTGAGAGCATGGAACAGTTAAAAGAAGCTTGTTTAAATGGTAAGTTACAAGGGTTAGCTGGATTCGGTAAAAAAACGGAGGAAAATATTTTAGAATCAATCGAGGAATATGGTAAGCAGCCTGAGCGCTTGCCACTAGCAGATGTATTACCGATTGCTGATAAAATTGAAGCATATTTAGCTGAAATGAAGGATGTTGAAAAGTATTCAAGAGCCGGAAGTTTGCGAAGAGTACGAGAAACTGTTAAGGATTTAGATTTTATTATTGCTTCAAATAAACCGGAGAGTATTAAAGAACAATTACTTTCTATTCGGGACATTGTACGAGTAATTGCACAAGGGGATACAAAAGTGTCTCTAGTTTTAAAAGGCGTTGAATATGAGATTTCAGTTGATTTCCGAATCATTCAACCTAAGGAGTTTGCTACAACACTTCATCATTTTACCGGGTCTAAAGATCATAATGTAGCAATGCGTCAATTAGCTAAAGAGCGTGATGAAAAAATTAGTGAGTATGGTGTTGAGAATGTAAATACTGGTGAGGTTTTAACATTTGAGAATGAAGAGGCATTTTATGCCCACTTTAATTTACCTTGTTTTCCACCTGAAATTCGAGAGGATGGAAAAGAAGTTTCAACTTTTACAAGCGATTATCCGTTAATTCGTTTAGAAGATATTAAATCTGATTTACATATGCATTCTACATGGAGCGATGGTGGCTACTCAATTGAAGAAATGGCGGATGTCTGCCGTGCAAAAGGCTATCAATATATTGTCATCACAGACCATTCACAATATTTAAAGGTTGCTAATGGTTTAACTCCTGAGCGCTTATGGAAACAGAAAGAAGAAATTCAGCGTGTAAATGAAAAATACACAGATTTTACAATTCTGCATGGTGTAGAAATGGATATTTTACCAGATGGTTCGTTAGATTATGAGGATGATGTTTTACGTTCATTAGATTTTGTTATTGCATCGATCCATTCTAGCTTTAGTCAAGATGAAGAAACAATCATGATGCGTTTAAAAAATGCAATGAGAAATCCGTATGTTAGCATGATTGGACATCCAACAGGGCGTAAAATTGGTAGAAGAGCTGGGTATAAAGTAAATGCTGAAGAATTGATTTCTGTGGCAAAAGAAACGGGAACAATTTTAGAATTAAATGCAAATCCTAATCGTTTAGATCTAAACAAAGAAATGTTAATGATGGCAAGTGTTGCTGGTGTTATGCTTTCAATTAATACTGATGCACATAACATTGATATGCTAGAACATATGACGATCGGGGTTAGTGCGGCAAAGAAGGCTTGGTTAAAAAGAGAAAATATTGTAAATACATTCGAATTACAAGAACTTTTAAGTTTGATTGAAGAGAAACGTAATCGAGTGTAAGGGGGTTACGAGTCATGAAACGTACGTTAAGAGTTTTAGAGTACGATAAAATAAAAGAACAATTGCTTAAACACGCTTCATCATCACTAGGTAAGGAACGTATTAAAAATCTTTTACCAAGTACGGACTATGATGAAGTAGTAGAATTACATGAATCAACAGACGAAGCAGTAAATGTTATTCGTTTACGCGGAAATGTTCCACTTGGTGGTTTATCTGATATAAGAATGCAAGTTAAAAGAGCGGATATTGGTGGAATGCTTTCACCTTCTGAGTTAATAGCGATTTCAGGTGTTACTTATGCTGGACGTCAAATGATTCGATTTATTGAAGGGTTAATAGAAAGTGAAGTAGAGATTCCATATTTAGAATCATTAAGTGAGCAAATCATTCCTTTATTAGAACTAGATAAAAATATAAAAGCTGCTATTGGTGATAATGGTGAAGTTTTAGATGACGCTAGTGTAACACTTCGAATGATTCGTGGACAAGTTCGAACAGCTGAAGCACGTATTCGTGAAAAATTAGAAAGTTTAACGAGAGGTTCAAATGCACAAAAGATGTTATCAGATTCAATCGTTACGATTCGTAATGATCGTTTCGTTATTCCAGTAAAACAAGAGTATCGTCATGTTTATGGTGGTATTGTGCATGATCAATCTTCTTCTGGTCAAACATTATTTATTGAACCACAAAGTGTCGTTACATTAAACAATAGTTTACAAGAGGCTAAAGTTAAAGAAGAGCAAGAAATTGAGAAAATTTTAATGGCATTAACGGGACAAGTTGCAGAAGCTTCAGCGGATTTATTGCAAAATGTTGAAATTTTAGCTGAAATGGATTTCTTATTTGCAAAAGCAAACTATTCGCACTCAATTAAGGCGAGTAAACCAGTTTTAAATAACGATCGATATTTTAAATTGAAAAAAGCACGTCATCCACTAATTCCAAGAGATGTAGTAGTAGCTAACGACATTGAATTAGGCAAGGATTATACAACAATCGTTATAACTGGTCCAAATACAGGTGGAAAGACGGTAACTTTAAAAACGATTGGTATTTGTGTGTTAATGGCTCAATCTGGTCTTCAAATTCCTACATTAGATGGGTCAGAAATTTGTGTATTTGAGCAAATCTTTGCCGATATTGGTGATGAGCAGTCGATCGAACAGAGCTTAAGTACATTTTCTTCCCATATGGTGAATATTGTAGATATTTTGAAACATGTAAATTATAGTAGTCTTGTTTTATTCGATGAATTAGGAGCTGGAACTGATCCTGGCGAAGGTGCAGCTTTAGCAATCTCGATTTTAGATGAGGTAAGTGAGTACGGTGCAAGAGTAGTAGCAACTACGCATTATCCTGAATTAAAAGCATATAGTTACAATCGAGAGCATGTAATGAATGCAAGTGTTGAATTTGATGTAGAAACATTAAGCCCAACTTATCGATTACTAATCGGAGTTCCAGGTAGAAGTAATGCATTTGAAATTTCTAGAAGATTGGGACTTTCAAATCGTGTAATTGAAAAAGCAAGAAATCATGTAAGTGAAGAAAGTAATGAAGTTGAAAATATGATCGCATCTTTAGAAACGAGTAGAAAAGGTGCAGAAACAGAATGGAAAGAGGCAGAAGATTTCCGTAAAGAATCAGAACGTATTTTCAAAGATTTACAGAAGCAAATGATGGAATTTTATGAGCATCGTGATGACTTATATCGTAGTGCACAGGAAGAAGCGAAAAAGCGAGTTAAAGTAGCACAACAAGAAGCTGAGGATATTATTAAAGAGCTAAGAAAACTTAAAAATAGCCAATTAGCTTCAATTAAAGATCATGAGTTAATAGAGGCAAGGACTCGTTTGGAAGGGGCAATTCCTTATGCACCTAAGAAAACCATTCCTCAAGCAGCTCTAAAGAAACAAAAAAAGCTTCGTGAAGGTGACGAAGTAAAAGTGATTAGCTTTAATCAAAAAGGAACATTACTTGATAAAATAAGCGAAGGTGAATGGCAAGTTCAGCTCGGTATTATTAAGATGAAAGTGAAAGAAACAGATATCGAATATATTAGTTCACCTAAAGAAGTAAAAGAACGAACTGTTACATCTGTAAAAGGTAAGGATTTTCATGTGAATCTTGAACTTGATTTAAGAGGCGAAAGATATGAAGACGCGTTAATCCGCGTTGAGAAATATATTGATGATGCATTATTAGCTGGTTATCCTCGAATTAATATTATTCACGGAAAAGGAACAGGTGCATTACGACAAGGTGTACAGGATTACTTAAAAAAACACAGATCAGTTAAATCGTATCGATATGGAGCAGCCTCTGAAGGTGGAATAGGTGTTACAGTTGTCGATTTAAAATAAGGTAATAGGGGTTCTAAGATGGAAAAGTTGGCAAAAATATTATTTGCGGTTTGTGCAGTATTTTTAGTTTGGGGAATTTTGTACGTAACAGTTATTAAATAAAGTAATTGAGGCTAGCATCATTAGTGTATTTCTATTAATTTATGTAGGCGTTAAAATCTACATAATAATGATTTAAGAAGACATGACCTGAGCTAGTCTCTTTTTTAATTAGAAAGGTGAATTGGCTTGAAGAAAATCATTTTAGCATTAGTCATCTTTGTTATTGTCTTTGTTGGATTTAATGGTTTTCATCATAAACACAAAAAGAAGGTAATTGTAAGTAAAGATATTCTTGTGCAAAGAGACGTACGCTACACAAATCTCGCTCAGGTTCCACAAACCTTTGATATATATCGATCTAAAAAATCACATAGTAAATCACCAACGTTAATCTTTATTCATGGTGGTTCTTGGAGATATGGAAGTAAAGCTCTAAACAAACGTTGGAAAACGATTTTTAATGAAATTGTTAAAGATGGTTATACGGCAATTAGCATAGATTATACACTTTATTCGAAAGAAAATTATTCATATAATTTTCCAGTTCGTGACGTGAAAACAGCAATTGACTTTATTTACAAAAACTCAACTGAATTAGGGGTTGATCGAAATCAAATCGGATTGGCCGGTGCCTCTGCAGGTGGCCACTTAGCTTTATTAACTGGCCTTCAGCCTGATATACAAAATAAAATTAACTATATTGTAGCTTGGTATCCTATTTCTGACTTAACGACTATGAATCAATCTCCTTCTTCTAGAAGTTCAGAAATTGTTGAAAAATATATGAATAGTACTGTAGATCTAATGACAGATGAGTATAATCGAATGAGTCCAGTTCAATATGTAGAAAAGACAAAGGTTCCCATTTTTATTGTACATGGAACGGGAGATAAGCTTGTTCCGTTCAGTCAATCGGAGAGCTTTGCTAAGAAAAACCCAAAAATGGTTACTTTGATTGCTCTTAAAAATGGAAATCATGGATTTACAAATCTTTCGATACAAAAATCTACAAATGACACGATCAATTATTTAAAGGCAAGATTAAAAAAATAAGGAGTATGAATGAATCATATTAATAAAATTCAATTTCTAACAAAAGAACATTGGAGTCTATTGTTACTAGCTGATCCATCAAAAGAAATGGTAGATAAATATATTCAGATGAGTGAAATTTATGAACTACTAAATCAAAATTTACTCGTTGGAATAATAGTATTAGTGGAGAATTCTAATGAAGAGATTGAAATTAAAAATATTGCAATTGATCCGGCTTATCAAGGAAAAGGATTAGGAAAGCATTTAATCCATTTTGGAATAAATGAATCTAAGAAACTTGGTTATTCTAGAATTTCAATCTGTACCGGTAACTCAAGTACACATCAACTAGCATTTTATAAAAAATGTGGATTTCAATTGAGTACTATTTTTCACGATTTCTTTATTCAAAATTATGAAGAAGAAATATGGGAAAATGGAATACAGTGTAAGGATTTAATAAAGCTTGAACAAAAATTATAAAATAGTGTGAGCTACCTAAGACGACTTAGGTAGCTTATTCATTATTCACTAAACGGTTTAACATACATTACGTAAGTATTGCGGTCTTGATCCACTTCATTTGATGTTTGCTCATAAAATTGATGATTTATTGTAATATAAGTTGATTGAAGCCAAGAAAGTAAATCTAATTCATCTCCACTTTCATAGAAGTGAATTTCCTCAAAAGTATCGACATCTCTAATTTCAATGCCTAACGGTCTATTTAAATGGTAAAAAGGAGTATTTTCCAATTCAGATTCAACTACCTCAATTACATATCGATCTTCTTCAATATAAGAGCCTCTGTTCTCGTAAACGAAACCATTTAAAATAAAATAATCACAGTATCTTCTAGTAAAGATTTGGACCTTCGATAAAAATGGAAAATGGTAAATAGGTCTTGTAAATTCTCCATCAATTAATCGATATTCAAGAACAAAAATGTTGTCTGTATTAAACATTGTTAAAACTCCTTTAATAATGATATATACATTAGTATATATCACAGTTTAGGATAGAAATGTATGTAATTATGTAATGGATAGGAGAATAAAATGTCAAAAACATCAAAATTAATGAAAAAAGTTAGTATTGCCTTAACAAGTGGTATTGTCATAAGTTCATTAACCGGGTGTGGATCTGAACCAGAATTTGTGGAGACGACTAATAATCCGTAAGGTTATTATGAATCAAGCCAAACGAACAATGAAGATACAAACCAAATAAATGAAATTGATGAGGGGACAACGTCTGAAGATAGTATAAATGATGCAGATTATACTGATACCGACTACGATGATGAAACAGAGTATGCATATACAGACGCAAAAAATACCTGATGATGAAAATTGCAGTGATTGGGAATTTGACTATGAGGATAATATTTGGATTTGTAATGATAGTTCAAGCTCTTATTATCGAAATTATTTCTTTTTAGGGACCTACTTTGCAACAAAAAATATGTTGCATAAAAACAATGAATTTACTCAATATAAATCCTCAGGCATTATAAAAAGAACAAATTCCTCAGTCAAAAAAAGTGGATTTGGTAGTGGAGTTTCTGGAGGAATTGGCGGTTAATTTTAAAAGATAATGAGAGTAAGAGGGATAGATATAGCTAA
Organism: Bacillus sp. AFS041924; assembly: GCF_002577195.1. Classification (GTDB taxonomy): domain Bacteria; phylum Bacillota; class Bacilli; order Bacillales; family Bacillaceae_G; genus Gottfriedia. The sequence goes on along the minus strand of NZ_NULG01000003.1, from coordinate 17,121 downwards.
TTTCTATATACTTAAATAGAGAGAGTAGTTTAGTATAGAATAGAATGATTTAATTCTAGAAAGGAGATCCATATGTCAAAAACATCAATATTAATGAAAAAAGTTAGTATCGCATTAACGAGTGGTTTAGCAGTAAGTACATTAGCTGGCTGTGGTTCCACTCAAAGTGCAGAGCGACCAGATAAACCGAATAATGACGATTGTCGTGATTGGGACTTTGATGATGATGAAGGTGTTTGGGTTTGTGATGACAGCTCTAGTCATTACTACCATAGTTATTATCATGGAGGAATATTTTATCCATCAAGAAAGGCACTCCATGGAAGTAGTTCATATAAGCGCTATAAATCTTCTAGTAGCTATGCAGGGCATACTAAAACTTCAAGTAAAAGTGGCTTTGGCAAAGGTTCATCTGGAGGATTTGGTGGTTAATAATGGATAATGCCAATTTACAGAATCACAGGATAAAACGGAATGAAGTTTATAATAGGCTACCGGATTTTTGGTCTGATTTACAAGATTCATATTATGCGTTATTAGACTATTATCCATTGACCGAAAGTGAAGTTGAGGAAATACATTCAATAACTGAACAAATCGGAAAAATCTATGATAAAACTGCTCGTTTAATGAGACAGCTACCCGATGATATTTTTTATATGCTCGGTTATTCAAAAGAAATCGTACCATACTTACGCCATAAAACGATTGAGAGTGAAGGAATCATACGAAGGATTGATCTCGTTCACACGGAAGATGGCTGGAAGCATTATGAATGTAATAGTGATACGCCAACTTTCATTATGGAGACACATCATGTCAATGGATATATTACAGATTATTTCAACTTGAAGAATCCGAATGCTGATTGTGAAATGAAGTTATCTAACGGTATAAATCATGTTGTAAATAAAAGTATAAAAGGATTAGATGAACCAATTATTGTTTTTACAGCTCATGGTGATCATGAAGAGGATTGGAAGACAGTAAAATATATTCAATCTCTATATAATGGGAAGAGTGAATTAATTTCACTAGAAGATTTACAAATCATTGAAAATGATGGCCTATATACACCTGCGGGAGAGGAATCCATATTCTATATCGTCAAACTTATCCAATTGAACACCTAGAGCTTGATCAATCTCCAGATGGCACAAAAATTGGGCTAGCATTATTAGAACTTGTAAATGATGGGAAATTAATCATTTTCAATCCATTGTCTTCTTTCTTACTACAATCTAAGGCTGTTCAAGCATTAATTTGGAATTTACATATTGAGCAATCGGATGTTTATACAGTTGAAGAGCATGATGTGATTAGAAAACATTTTTTACCGACTTTCTTGGAGCCAGATTTTTTTATAGAACATAAACTTCCATATGTTGAGAAACCTGCCTTTGGTCGTGAAGGAGATTCAATTCAGATTATTAACGGTGAAAATCGCCAAAAAAGCAAGCAGAATAACTATCATGAACAAGTTATGGTCTATCAACAATATTCACCTTTACCTATGAGAAAGGTCATGACACCTGACGGAATGTTAGATTTACATGTGCTAGTAGGTAGTTTTTTGATTAAGGAAGAATACGGTGCAATTGGCGTCCGCGCTGGTAATATTATTACAGGAAACGAAAGTTGTTTCTTACCTGTTGGACTTATTGAAGAAAAAATTACATAGTGAGGGGATGAGAAGTTAAATGGAAAGTATCGTTAGTACACTACAATATTTAGGGTCTGGACTTATTCTTTTATTTATTGGATTTTTGGCATTTACTTTTACAACTAAAATGAGTGAGCAAAAATTAATCTTAGAGGATGGCAATATTGCTGTTGCTTTAAAATTAGCTGGTAAACTAGTAGGATTAGCAATCGTTATTATGTCAGCAGCTAAATACTCAGTTAACTATGGCGACTTTATCATATGGAGCTTAGTAGGTATTATTGCTCAAATGGTGACATATTGGATTGCTGAATATGTATTATTTCCGAAAATTTCGTTTGCTAAAAAAGTTGAAGAAGGAAATATTGCCGTAGCAGCTTTATTATTCACTTTAAGTGTAACGGTTGGATTATTAATTTCAGGTAGTATTTCATATTAATAGAAAAATGAGAATACTAAATCAGTATTCTCATTTTTTCATTGCGATCTCTAATTGCTAAATAAATTGACTAACAAATTACGATTTTTACCTTTCATTAAAATTCTATTAAATGTATGCTTAATGTATAGGAAAATTTTAGTATTTTTTTACTTAATCTTTAAAAAGGGGGGAAGAGCGTTGACTTTAGAAATAAAACAGCTTTCTAAAAATTTTGGAGTAACGATTGCCGTTAACGAATTGTCATTGACTTTGCCTACAGGGAGAGTATTAGGTTTATTAGGTAGAAATGGAGCAGGTAAAACGACTACTATTAAAATGTTATTAGGTCTTCTTACACCTACGAACGGGGAAATCACTTGGAAAGGTGCTCCATTTAAAACTGATAAAGTTAAGATAGGATATTTACCAGAAGAAAGAGGATTATTTACAAAAAGTAAGGTTGTTGATCAACTTAAATATTTCGGAAAACTTGAGGGAATGTCAAATAAAGAGGTTGATATTGCCATAACCTATTGGTTAGACCGTTTAGAGATACCACATTATCGAAATAAAAAAGCTGGAGAACTTTCAAAAGGTAACCAGCAAAAAATTCAACTAATTGTAACATTATTACATAACCCTGAGTTGATTATATTAGATGAGCCTTTTAGTGGACTAGATCCGGTTAATGCAGAGCTAATGGCTTCAATCATTACCGAGCAAATTCAGAAAGGGAAGACGGTAATATTATCGAGCCATCGAATGGATCAAGTGGAGGCTTTTTGTGAGCATGTTTGCATACTTAAGAACGGTAATGTAGTTGCGGAAGGTAGTTTAAGTAGATTAAAAGAAGATTATGGGTATAGAAATTTAATTTTAGAAGATCTAACATCGATTAAACAAATACTAGATTCCAATCATGTAAGTTATGAACAAAAGCAATTAGGAATTTACGTAAAGGTAAAAAGTGATGAGGAAGCTTTTTCGATTTTAAATCGTATTAAGTCAGACTTGGGTTCTATAAAGAAGTTCCAATTATTAGAGCCTACACTAAATGATATCTTTATAGAGAGGGCGAAATAAATGAAGAAGTTTAGTACTGTCTTTTTATTTCATTTACGTGAAGGTCTTTTGGCAAAAGCAACGGTGATAATGAGTGTTATTTTATTTTTATTAGTCGTTGGAGTATTTGGAGTACAAAAATATTTTGCTGGTACAGAAAAGAGTAATAAGGATAAAGATAAAATTGTTTTGATAAATAATTCGAAAAATTATTCGGTAGATATTGCTAGTTTAAACAAAACAATTAAATCCGCAAAAATCGAGCAGAGCGATGGATCAAAAGAAAAAGATTTTAAAAATCAAGTTGAAGACGGATCAAAAGATGGACTGATTATTCTTTCTGAAAAGAACAATGTCCCGTCAATTCAATATACATATAAAAAGTTTTCAAATAGTGAAGTGCTTTCAGTCATGAATATGACCTTACAGCAAGATTACTTAAATAAAACTGCCCAAGATTTAAAGCTATCGCCCGAATCAGCAACAAAGTTATTGCAAAAAGTAGAAGTAAATGAAAATGTTCTAAAAGATCCGATGGCTACATTCGGAATAGCTTACTTTTTTGGTTTTTTACTTTATATGTTTTTATTAATTTATGGGAATTCAATCGCAACGGGTATTGTTGCAGAAAAGTCCTCTAGAGTAATGGAAGTATTACTACCTAAAGTAAGTCCTGTTGTGACTTTATATGGAAGGGTTATTGCAGTATTTTTTGTAGCAAGTGCACAGCTTGTTGTATTAGGATTAGGTTTTCTATTTGCCAATTTATTAGGCTGGGTGAACTCTGATGAAATATCATTTTTTGGAATGAAAATAGATTTAGAGGCATTAGATCCTACAACAATCATTGCATTTGTAGTTTATTTCTTATTAGGTTATTTACTTTATGGATTACTTTACGCTGCAATTGGATCAGTAGTTTCAAGAACTGAAGAGCTTCAAATGGTTCTGATGCCAATTACTATTTTAGTCATAGCGGCATTCTTTATTAGTATTAATGCATTAGTCAATCCAGATGGTACATTTGTCCAAATTAGCTCATATATTCCATTTTTTGCGCCACTTGTAGCATTTTCTAGATTTGTAAGTGGAGAAATGAATTTTATTGAAATAAGTGCTAGTATATTAATTTTAATCGTTTCAATAATGATTTTAACTCGTGTTGCAAGCCGTATTTATGTTAATGGAGTAATGTATTACAGTGAAAAGGTAAAATGGAAAGATGTAGCTAGATTATTAAAAAGACAATAAAAAAGTAGATCTCAAAAGTCAAATTGTTGACTTTTTGAGATCTATTTTTATTTGTTTCTATTGTGCTAAGGAAGTGGAATAACACTTTTAGGCAACTAATGGTACTTATAACTATTTTTATTGGCGCTATTTTTCATGAAGATCCCAATGATTAACTGAATGAGACCAATGAGAAATATGAATGGATACAATACCCACATCAACATCGCTGCCCAGCCATTTCCTTCGATAATAGCGTACGTTATTCCAATAGCAAATGACAAAAATGGCCCAATGGCTACCATATTTGCGATACCCCAAATGATGTATTTTCGTTTTTTAGATTGCCCTTTAGTAAAAATGTGAGCAAGAACTGCGCCAAAAAAGGCAATCAAAATTGCTATAAAAATTGCCAAAAAAGTCACTCCTCACTTAGGTAAACCAACATATTTTGATGCGGTTTTATAATGCTATTTAGTTGACTGATCCTGCGGAATTTTATCAATTAAATTAGTGTATGCATCTTGAATTCTCTTTGTTATTTCTCCGCGCTTTCCTAAACCAATCGAATAAGATTTTTCATCAATTAAAACTGATGTTACAGGTAAAATATCCGAAACAGATGCTGTTGTAAAAGCTTCATCAGCATTTAAAAGATCATCAATCGAAAATGGAATTTCCTTTACTCCTAAACTTTCATTTTTTGCAATCTCCAGTACAACTTTTCGCGTAATGCCATTTAGTATTAAGTTATTTGCAGGATGAGTGTATAGTGTAGAGTTTTTTACGATAAAGACGTTTGTTGCTGATCCTTCTGTAATGACGCCATCTCTATGCAAAATGGCTTCTTTTGCTCCTTTTGCATAAGCTTCATTTTTTACTAAAACACTTCCTAATAAATTTAAACTTTTAATATCACAACGGAGCCATCGTATGTCATTAGTTACATATGCAGTAATACCTTTTTCCATTTGCTGTAAAGGTCTATGATCTTCTCTAACTGTATAAGCAATTAATTGAGGCTTTAAATTAGCTTCTTCTTTGTAAATATGATTACGGTTCATTACACCCCTACTAATTTGAATATACACATATCCGTTATCATAATCACAAGTATTCATTAAATAAACTAAATCACTTTCCAGTTTTTTGAGATGCATTTTAAAAGGTATTAATATTTTTTCACAGCTTTCTTTCAAGCGAACTAAATGTGCATCGAGTTCAAAAAAAGATTTATTAAAGAAACGAATCACTTCATAAACGCCATCTCCAAATTGATAACCTCGATCTAAAATATTTACATTTGCAGATTTTAAATCGACAATACGGTTGTTTAAAAGAACCTTTGTTTTCATATGATCCCCACTCCCTATTATCATTTTAGACTATTAGACAAATTTCCAAATGGTCTGGATATTAAATTTATGTCCTTTGTATACACGCTGTTAATTATGTTACATTCAATATAACATAAATTTATTAAATATTTTGTAAAAAGGAGAGAGACAATGAAATTATTAATTTTAGGTGCTAGTGGACTAGTGGGGAAGGCTTTAATAAAAGAATTTTCTTCTGAATATGATGTATACGGAACATATAATCAAACAAAATTAGAATTAAAAATAGATCATCAATTACAATGGGATATTAACGATTCGAAAGAAATATTGGCATGGATTGATCAGATTTGCCCGGATGTGATTGTATCGTGTTTACGTGGTGATTTTAATGTTCAATTTGAAGCACATTCTAAAATTGTAGAAAAAATAAAATTAACTTTTACGAAATTTTTATTTTGCTCTACAACGAATGTGTTTGATGGAGAAGTTATAAAGCATCATGCTGAAAACGATCCTCCTGTTGCCGAGTCGGATTATGGTCAATTTAAAATAAAGTGTGAAGAATTAATAAAAAATGAGCTTGGTAATCGTGGAATCGTTTTAAGATTACCAATGGTTTGGGGTAAACAATCACCAAGACTAAATGAAATAAAGGCCAAAATAGAACAAGGCCAGGAAATTGATGCTTATAACAATATTTATTTAAATCATGCAATTGATACTGGAATAGCTAAACAAGTAAAACAAATTGTTGAAAATGATTTAAAAGGAATATTTCATCTTGCAACGACTAGTATAGACTCACAATACTCATTTATATCTAAACTTGTAAAAAGTTTATCACCTGATGGTAAAGTCAATTCGTTAACTTTAGAGAATATTGATGAATATAATTTTGGACTATTGATCAATCGTACCGATCTTCCATCTAATTTTTACTATGATAACGATAGCGTAATTGAGAAATTAATTAAATAAAATTCAAAATTTCAACCGTAATAAAAGATTAAATATTCTTAATATTTTGATTGTATAGCAGAGACTTGCAACATATACTAATTATAGTATGAACATACTTTTAAAATACTGGTGGTGAACGGTATGGAGGAACCAAGAGCAAAGCCTTGGGTGAGTCAGTATCCAGAGCAAATACCAGCTACATTAGATGAAGAATTTGATTTGTTACCAAGCTATTTAAAGCAGACGGCTTCGAAATATCCAGCTAAGAAAGCGCTTAATTTTCTTGGGAAATCGATGACTTTTAACGAAATTTATATTCAGTCTTTAAGATTTGCAAATTTTTTAAGGAATTTGGGAATTAAAAAAGGTGATCGCGTTGCAATTATGCTGCCGAATTGTCCACAGGCAGTGATTGCGTATTATGGGATTCTTTTTGCAGAAGCAATGATCGTTCAAACAAATCCGCTTTATACTGAACGTGAGCTTGAATATCAAATGAATGACAGCGGTGCGACTGCTATTATTTGTTTAGACTTATTGATTAATAGAGTGTACAAAGTAAAAAAATCTACTAATCTACAACATATTTTTGTTACTGGGATTAAGGACTATTTACCATTTATTAAAAAGATTTTATATCCTTTTTCAAAACAACCAAAGGCACCTGAGATTCCTAAAGATCACTCAATTCATGATTTTAACTTTATCATGCAAATATCTGCACCGATCGAGCAGGAGCTCTCAAGCAGCAGTGTAGATGATGTGGCTATACTGCAATATACTGGTGGAACAACTGGATTTCCTAAAGGTGTAATGCTTACACATAAAAATTTAGCATCGAATACATTAATGGCAGAAAAATGGTTATATAAGAGTAAAAAGGGCCAAGAAAAGATTTTAACTGTCTTACCATTTTTTCATGTATATGGTATGACTACTTGTATGAATTTATCAATTTTGTGTGCGTATGAAATGATTATAGTTCCAAGATTTGATGCAACTCAAATGCTTAAAGCTATAAATAAATATCGACCTACATTGTTTCCAGGGGCACCAACAATGTATATTGCATTACTAAATCATCCTGATTTAAAGAAATATGATATCTCATCTATTCATGCGTGCTTAAGTGGATCAGCAGCATTACCTGTTGAAGTTCAAGAGCAATTTGAAAAAGTGACAGGTGGAAAATTAGTTGAGGGCTATGGTTTATCAGAGGCTTCCCCAGTTACGCATAGTAATTTCCTTTGGGATAAACGAGTTACTGGAAGTATAGGCGTTCCTTGGCCAAGTACAGATGTTAAAATCGTTTCCCTAGAAACTGGCGAAGAGCTACCTTATCGAGAAATCGGTGAATTAATTGTTTCAGGCCCACAAGTAATGAAGGGGTATTGGAATCGCCCAGAAGAAACTGCAGCCACGTTAAAAGATGGGTGGTTATATACAGGGGATCTAGGTTATATGGATGAAGAAGGCTTCTTTTATATCGTTGATCGTAAGAAGGATATGATCAATGCAGGTGGGTTTAACGTTTATCCTAGAGATGTTGAAGAGGTATTATACGAGCACGAGGCTATTAAGGAAGCAGTCGTAGTTGGTATTCCTGATTCATACCGTGGTGAAACTGTTAAAGCTTATATTGTATTAAAAGAAGGGAAATCTGTTTCTGAGGCTGACTTAGATGATTTTTGTCGGAAGTATTTAGCGGCTTATAAAGTCCCGAGGTTTTATGAATTTAGGACTGAATTACCAAAGACTATGATCGGTAAAATATTGAGAAGAACATTACTTGAAGAAGAAAGACAAAAGAACACAGCGCCTGATAATTCTGATGAAAATTTAATATAATAATTAAAGAGGGATGATGATTTAAACATCCCTCTTTATTTTACGAATTGAAAAAAGAATACTATTTCAAAATAAATCTCAGGATTTGATCGTCATTTTAAAGTGATAAAATTAAAAGCAAGAATTTATACATAAAAAATATTAAAGGATAATTGACAATTTTCTGATAAGTTTGTATTATGAGAATATGAATGATTATTCATTCACTGTTAGAAGGGGTATATAAAAATGAAAAGAGATAAACCAAAATATAAACAAATAATTGATGCTGCAGTTGTCGTAATCGCAGAAAACGGTTATCACCAAGCGCAGGTTTCTAAAATTGCAAAACAAGCCGGAGTAGCCGATGGAACGATCTATTTATACTTTAAAAATAAAGAATCCATCTTAATTTCGTTGTTTGAAGAGAAGATGGGAAATTTTACTGAAAAAATTCGTGAAAAAATTGAAGGTAATCCCGATGCGATATCGAAATTATTAATGTTGGTGAAAACTCATTTTCATGAAATGTCTAAAGATTCTCATTTAGCAATCGTTATGCAATTGGAAGTAAGACAAACAAATATTGACCTTAGATTAAAAATAAATGAGGTACTAAAAGAGTATCTTCATATCATAGATTCAATTTTAATTGACGGGATAAATAGCGGTTTGTTCGACAAACAATTAGATATACGTACAGCTAGACAAATGATTTTTGGCACGATTGATGAGGTGATGACTCATTGGGTAATGACAGGTCAAAAGCAAGATTTAGAGTCAAAAGCCGAAAAGGTTCACCAATTATTAATAAGAGGATGCGGGTACCAAAATTAACGTTCTAGTACATTTTGAAAAATTGGGAGGAATAGTTGTGAGTTCAATTCAATGTAAAATATCTGATGGTATTGCATTATTAACAATTCAAAACCCACCAGCAAATGCCATGTCATCAGTTGTATTTGCTGATTTGGTTAAGCGTTTAGATGAATTAGAAAATAACAATGATGTAAGCGTTTTAGTTGTTCATGGAGAAGGCAGATTTTTCTCTGCTGGTGCAGACATTAAAGAATTTACTTCTTTTAAAAATGCTGAAGATGCAGCAGCTGTTGCTAGAAGAGGCCAACTAGTATTTGATCGTGTTGAAAACTATTCTAAGCCGATTATCGCGGCAATTCACGGTGCAGCATTAGGTGGCGGTCTTGAATTTGCAATGAGCTGCCACATTCGAGTTGTTGCAGAAAATGCAAAACTTGGTTTACCTGAATTAAACTTAGGAATTATTCCTGGTTTTGCCGGGACACAAAGATTACCACGTTACGTTGGTAAAGATAAAGCATTAGTTATGCTTGCAACTTCAGAACCAATTTCTGGTGTTGAAGCTGGGAAAATTGGATTAGCTACAATTGTAGTACCAGAAGAAAGTTTATTAGAAGAAGCAAATACATTAGCAACTAAAATTGCCAATAAAAGCATGCAATCAATTCAATATATTCTTCAATTATTATCTTCAACAAGAACTAATTCATATCATGAAGCGGTTGAGGAAGAGTCAAAATTATTTGGAGAAATTTTTACAACTGAAAATGCAAAAGAGGGTATTTCGGCATTTTTAGAAAAAAGAAAACCAGTGTTTAATAAATAAGTAGTTTAATATTTTAAAAAAATAGATGTAGTTACATTTCCTGGGAGGGTATAACAATGAACATTTATGTACTATTAAAGAGAACATTTGACACTGAAGAGAAAATTACAATTTCAAACGGTGCAATCCAAGAGGATGGTGCTGAATTTATTATAAATCCTTACGATGAATATGCAGTTGAAGAAGCAATTCAAATCCGTGATACTCATGGTGGAGAAGTAACTGTAGTAACAATTGGTAATGAAGATAGTGAAAAAGAACTACGTACAGCACTAGCAATGGGTGCTGATAAAGCTGTGTTAATTAACGTTGAAGAAGACGTTACAAATACTGATCAATATACAACTTCTAAACTGATCGCTAAATATTTAGAGGATAAAGATCCTTCAATTATTTTAGCAGGTAATGTTGCAATTGATGGAGGTACTGGTCAAGTAGGTCCACGCGTTGCTGAATTATTAAATATTCCTTACGTGACAACAATTACTAAGATTGATATTAATGGCACTACAGCTACAATCGAACGTGATGTAGAAGGTGACACAGAAATCATCGAGACATCTTTACCTTTATTAATCACTGCTCAACAAGGCTTAAATGAACCAAGATATCCATCTTTACCTGGTATCATGAAAGCTAAGAAAAAACCTCTAGATGCATTAGAATTAGACGATTTAGATCTAGATGAAGACGAAGTTCAAGCAAAAACTAAAACGATCGAAATTTACCTTCCTGCAAAGAAAGAAGCAGGCAAAATTTTAGCTGGTGAATTACAAGATCAAGTAAAAGAACTAGTTTCATTATTACGTTCTGAAGCAAAAGTAATCTAATTTAATTGAATATTGGAACATAAATAATAGATTAATATCGTAATAGAAAATTTTGGAGGGAAATAACATGTCACGTAAAGTATTAGTATTAGGCGAAGTTCGTGAAGGATCATTACGAAATGTTTCATTTGAGGCAGTAAGTACGGCTAAAACAGTTGCTGAGGGCGGAGAAGTAGTTGCTGTATTAGTAGGTAAATCAGTTAGTGCATTAGCTACTGAAATGATTCAATACGGTGCAGACCGTGCAATCGTTGTTGAAGATGAAAAATTAGCAACATATTCTTCTGATGGATATTCTCAAGCACTTTTAGCAGTTATTGATCAAGAAAAACCAGAAGGTCTAGTATTCGGCCACACAGCTTTAGGGAAAGATTTATCTCCAAAGCTTGCTGCTCGTTTACAAAGTGGTCTTATTTCAGATGTTACAGCGATCGAAGTGGCAGGTGGAAATATCGTTTTCACTCGTCCGATTTACTCTGGTAAAGCATTCGAGAAAAAAGTAATGGTAGATCCATTTATTTTTGCGACAATCCGTCCAAATAATATCCCTGTATTAGAAAAAGATGCTACTCGTACTGGGGATGTGGCAACTGTTTCAGTTGAAATTAAAGACTTACGTTCAATCGTAAAAGATGTTGTACGTAAAGCGAGCGAAGGTGTAGACCTTTCAGAAGCTAAAATTATTGTTGCTGGTGGCCGTGGAGTTAAAAGCGAAGAAGGGTTTAATCCATTAAAAGACTTAGCTTCAGTTCTAGGAGCTGCGATCGGTGCATCTCGTGGTGCATGTGATGCAAACTATTGTGACTACTCTTTACAAATTGGTCAAACTGGTAAAGTTGTAACACCTGATTTATATATTGCATGTGGTATTTCAGGAGCTATTCAACATTTAGCTGGTATGTCTAACTCGAAAGTAATCGTTGCTATTAACAAAGACCCAGAAGCTAACATTTTTAAAGTAGCTGACTATGGTATTGTTGGTGACTTATTCGAAGTATTACCTTTATTAACTGAAGAATTTAAAGCTGTATTAGTTAACTCTTAATATGGTGTTAAAAGAAGGTGTCCTTCGTTTAGAGACACCTTCTTTTTTTACGGTCATAAAATAATGCAATTCCATAGAAGAGGGCCGTAAATAAGTCTTAGGATTGCAGAAAAGGTCTAAGTTGCAAATAAGTCTTACGGGGTTGCAGAAAAAGTCTGAGTTGCAAATAAGCCTTATGGGGTCGCAAATAAGGAGTCTATTTGCGCAAATAAATGAAAATGCACTGCAAATAAACTGTAAACTGCAAATAAAATCTTGAGAATCGCAAATAAAATTAGCAAAACAGCAATTAAAATTAACAGAATCGCAAATAAGATAAAAAATTACCCATACCAGTTACAGTAATATGGGTTAAAATTGTACGATAATGGATCCAATCAAAAGGAAAACAAGCAAATATGCTTTAATTATTTCTAATTTGAATAAAAATGGATAACATTCTGCTAATTAACTACAACAAAGAACGAGAATTTCAGCTCCAAAACTTCTACGATACGTTAACAAATTTATCGTCACATGTATCCGAAATGTTCGTGCATTTTACTTCAACTCAGTTATTTATATCATGAAAAAAGAGGGACCATTTATCAGTAACCCTGACTTTTTGGACACCTCTTTTTATACTTCTTCTATTTTACAAGTCATTGTCATTACATCCTAACAATGACTGAGCCACCGCCACTTGTTACAACTTGATTTTGTTTTTGCTCAAGTTGTCTTAGTAATTCATTATTTGTTTCGATTGCTTTTACAAGGTTAGTAATTTGGTTTTCAAGATTTATGAACATTTGCATGATTGATTGATGATCAGTTTGTACATGACCTTGTACACCGTTTCTCATAGGATGTTGCGGATGTGAATTCCAAAATGGGTGATGATGCATACTTTTTACCTCCAATTTCTAGACCAATGTACTATATAGTACGTCTATTTTATTGTAAGAGTTCGCCTATTTTAATTGATTCAGGTTAATATAGAGACTTAATATTTAAGAAAGAAGATCGTTGACTTCTATTACAAGTACCGCTTTCCTTGGGGCTAGACCTGAGCCTCCTAGTCGAGTACCTTTCGTTTCAATCAACTTCTCTAATAACAGTCAAATTTAAAAACCATTTTACCGAAACGTACTGAAATATTGTGACTAAAAAAGATGATGGGTCCCCCTAGAATGTACTACTTTCCTTTACTTAAATTCATTAACAAATAGAGAAAAAAAAGTTTTTTTGTCTAAAGAACACAAAAAAAAGTAATCCCTCTAAAGGATTACTCCATTAATTATGATATAGCTTTGTTTATTTTGTTTTTTTCGTATAATAATTCGTGGCGTTTTTCAATTTTTCTTTCAATCTTCTCTATTTCTTCTTTGTTGCGTAATAATGATTGTTTATTCTCATTAACTAATTGATTAAACGATTTACGTAAAGGTTTTCTCATAACTGCCACTCCTATCGTGTTAAATTATTTGAATATTATTATTATATTCAATAATATATTAACATAAAAATCTGACAATATCGTCGTAAGATATTACGGAATTGTGACAAAAGTAGTGTAACCTATGGACTAACTATATTACCTCAATTAGTCTTCAGGAAGTAGCAAATAGTAAATTTAATATTAGAATCTAATTATGAATAAATTTTTTCATAAACTTCGACTTCAATTCCGTCTGCGTTTACTTTGTTTTCAACATATATAAATCCTTGGGATTTCCAAAAAGACTTAGCTTGTTGGTTATCAATTAACACACCTAATCGTAATCCGTGAATATTTCTTTTAATAAGTTGCACTTCAAATAGAATAAATGCATTTGTTCCAAATCCATATCCATGATAATCATTGTGGATCATTAAAAGACCTAGCCATGGAAAACCATCTCTAGGATTAAGCTCTAAAAAATCAATTAATCCTATATATGTATCATCCAATTTTATAAAAGAAGTTTCTGTTTGATGTGAGGAATCAAAATATTCCTTCATTAGTTCTTCTTTAGTTCTCGTTAATCGACCATTCTCCATTAAATTATAATTTTGGTTTGAATTTGTAATTTCTTCAATTACTTCAATTAAGTCTGGTGTAATTAGTTCAAATGTTATCATTTTTTTAACCCTTTCATTTGTATATCAACAATTTGTTTGGAAATAGTAAGTTTGAAGCAAATAAATAGAAAATGCTAATTCTCATATGGTATACTTTCTTTAAAATTATAACAAATTATGTCAATCTACATATTTTACTTATGTAGTTAGGCGATAGGAGGAAATATAAATGGCAATTGTTAATGCAACAAACGCAACGTTTGCAGAAGAAACAAAAGAAGGTGTAGTTTTAGTTGATTTTTGGGCAACTTGGTGTGGTCCATGTAAAATGATCGCTCCTGTATTAGAAGAATTAGCTTCTGAATATGGTGATAAAGTTAAAATCGTTAAAGTTGATGTTGATGAAAATCAAGAAACTGCTGCTAAATTTGAAGTTATGAGCATTCCTTCATTATTCGTTCTTAAAGACGGCGAAGTAGTAGAAAAAACTTTAGGTTTCAAACCAAAAGAAGCTTTAGAAGAGTTAATTACTCCACACATCGGTTAATAATAATTTGTAAGAAATGCACTCATAATATGAGTGCATTTCTTTTTTTTGTATTTTTTTTATTTGGTAATAACAATAATGACTGAATATGACCGTGTAGGCATGTATAACGCTTTCAAAAATTTATATAGTAAATTGATTAAATGATTGTTAGAAATTTCTAATGTGAATAAGGATTGACTATTTAACTGTCACGTTTTATATTTAATAAGCATTAATATTTAACATACATTAAATATTTACTTGGATTAATTGTTAAAGGGGGTTAATTTTCTTGGGGAATAAAAATGAGTACATTGAACGGATTCAGATTGCACTTCAGAATACAATTCATAAAATGCAGCCTATAATGACAGATAATATGAATAAACATGGCGTAACACCTACTCAATTTTTTGTTCTTATGTACTTGAGAAAAAATAAAAGCTGTAAAATTTCTGAAGTCGCAGAGATGATGGGTGTGAAGCCAAGTGCGGTTTCTTTTATGATAGATCGACTTGAGCATAACAATTTTGTATATCGAGAGCATGATAAAAAAGACCGTAGAGTTGTAAATATTATGCTAACGGAAGAAGGTATTAAAAAACTGGACATAGTTATGAAGGAAAGAAAAGAAATTTTTGAAAGTTTCTTATTTACTCTTTCTGATGAAGAGCTTTTACAATTTGCAATTATTACTGAAAAGCTAGCTGAAGCAGCAAATAAATCATAGAAAAATTTACAAAACACTTTTTTGTATTAGTAATTAGATAAAGAAAAAAGATATGGAAGAGAAGGGAGAACTATATTTTGAGTAATTCAGATACTGTTATTCAAAAAGAAGGCAATCGTAAACTATTGCTTATTGGTCTTATAATAGCAATGTTTTTCTCGGCATTAGATGGAACGATCGTTGGTACTGCAATGCCTAAAATAGTTGGGGACCTTGGTGGTTTAAGTTTGATGACATGGCTTACAACAGCATACTTATTAACTTCGACTACTGTTGTGCCAATCGCAGGTAAATTAGCTGACCTTTTAGGTCGTAGAAGTGTATACATCGCAGGTTTAGTTATTTTTATGGCAGCTTCTGCGTTATGTGGTATTGCAAATAATATGACAGAATTAATTATTTACCGTGGGATCCAAGGTATTGGTGGCGGTGTAATGATGCCAATGGCGATGATTGTAATCGGGGATATGTTTACTGGTAAAGAACGTGCAAAATTCCAAGGGGTTTTTGGTGGGATTTACGGTTTAGCATCAGTAATTGGTCCACAAATTGGTGGGTGGATTGTTGACTCATTAAACTGGAAATGGGTTTTCTATATTAATCTTCCAGTTGGTATTATTGCAACAATCTTTATTGCATTAGGTTTAAAAGGTAGAAAAAATACAGGTCCAATCAACTTCGATGTCGCTGGTATGGTTACGATGATTGTAGGTGTTGTAAGTTTACTACTTGCTTTAAGTTTAGGTGGAGTAGAATATGATTGGAACTCTTGGCAAGTTATCGGGTTATTTGCATTAGCTGTAGTTGGTATCGTTAGCTTCGTAATCATAGAAAATAAAGCAAAAGAGCCAATTCTACCAATGTATTTATTCAAAAATAGAACTTTCGTTACATTAAACTTAATTGGTTTCTTTATGACAATTGCGATGTTTGGGGCAATTATGTTTGTACCATTCTTCATGCAAGGTATTGTTGGTGTAAGTGCAACAGAATCTGGTACAATCATGACACCAATGATGATTACTATGATCATTGCAAGTATTATCGGTGGTCAACTTGTATTCAAAGTGGGTATTAAACCTCAAATTATTACAGGTATGTTCGTAATTGCTTTAGGTTTATTCTTCTTAACAACTTTAGATATGGATTCAAGTAAAACAATCGCAACAATTTTTATGGGAGTTATGGGTCTAGGTATTGGTTTAGTAATGCCGACAATTACATTAGCTCTACAAGAAGTTTTTGATAAGAAAGAATTAGGAATTGTTACATCTTCAAGCCAATTCTTCCGTTCAATCGGTGGTACTTTTGGAGCTACTGTTTTAGGAGCTGTAATGAATAGTAAATCAGGAACTCTTTTAAGTGATGATTTAGTTCCATTTTTAAATAAATTACCAGAGCAAGCTGCAACACTAGTAGATAAATTTAAAGACATGATTAATACAACTCCTCAATCTGTATTTACAATGTTATTTAATGAAGATGCTAAAAAGTTAATTCCTAAACCGATTTTAGAAGGTATGTTCCCAATCATAAAAGAATCTTTAATGGAATCTTTACATCAAGTATTTTTTGTTGCATTAGGATTCATTATTATTGGTGCATTCGTAACACTATTTTTAAAACCAATTAAATTAACGAATAAAAAAGCTGGAGATAACGAAGAAAAAGAGCAAGTGGAAGTAGAAACTGCTACTTCTTAATTTCTCAAGCTTTATAATAAACGAAAACCATTCAGACTGCCCGCCAAACGCTCGCTTTCTTCGTTGCTTCGCCTGATGAGCGGTGCTCATTACCGT
>NZ_NULG01000158.1 GCF_002577195.1 Bacillus sp. AFS041924 | reverse complement strand
TTGAATTAATTTCATAATGCATTTTTTTATTAAGTTCAGACCTCCAGAATATCTGTATTAACTTTTTAAAAATCTTATGCTACTTTTAATTGGTTTAATTTAAGTGCTTGATTGATTCGATCTACTGCTAATTTGGTACAGTTAAATACAAGTGTCGCTAGGCTTAGATGGAGCTTAGCCTTTGCACCTGTTCGATGTCGTACATTATTCAACTGGAAAAATTCTTTTAAATAAGCATTTACTCTCTCAACTGATGTTCTTAATTTAAAAAGTGATTTCCACTTTTGCGTACCCCTCCCTGGAGCTGCGTATTTTCTTATGTCAGTTTCTTGTCTGATTTTATAGACCTTTTGACAAAGGGAATCCTGGGCTAAGGAACAACTTTCACATTCTTTTGGTCGCTTGTATTTTAAAGTTTTATACTTAGGATCAAAGCTATCATAACGATAAGAATGCTCAAGTACGCATGTTGGGGCAAAGTTCTGATCGAACCCTACGTATTCACCTTCATTCTTTTTATTGTACGCAATAATTGGTTGAATCTCTTGAGAGAGTGATTGTTGGTAAATCGCTTGATAATCATAACCTGCATCAAAAATACTATAGTTCAGTTGAAGAGGTAATTTTCCAATTGCCTTCAATAAAGGAATGGCGGCTTTCCCATCATTTAAACTTCCTGAAGAAAGATACGATTTAAGAATATATTGGCTACTTGTTCCAACAGCCAAATGAGCTTTAAAACCAAACCAGTTGGTGTTTTTTCCTTCGCTATTTTTCTTGATACCCCACTTCGGTTGAATTGGCATTTCAGCTTCTAATTCTTCTAGTGATACATCAAGTTGGTCGGCGATTGTTTTTTCATAAATGGATTTATTTTCATTTTCAGCCTGTTTTTGTTGATCATAACGTGCTTTTTCAGCCTTTGATTTTCTTCCACGTTTCTTTTTTCCAGGCTTGGATTTCTTCTCTTCTTGAACAGCTCGATCACGAGACTCAAAGTGAGTGGCATCAATTGAAACGCTATCATCAGAAATAAACCCTTCTTTAATTGCTTGAAGGACCAGGGTTTCTTTGACAGTTTCAATCAAAGAAGACTGACTTAATTTTTCGATTAAACGTGAAAACGAAGCTTCAGACGGAGTGGCATCTGAAAAACAAAAACCACAATCATATCGGAAAATAAAATCATTTTCTAATCGCTTTACTAAGTCTTTTATCGTTGGAATACGATCAACGATACGAGCGATTAAAGAATAAATCATCGCGTGAACGTTTAATTCGGTCGGTCTTCCATAAATTGATTTTTTACTAATAAAATGTACGATTGGATCAATATTAATCGTTGAAAAAATAGCTTCAAAGCGATTTGAAGCATTCATTTCTAATAAGTCCTGTATACCGAATAGGCTCTCTTGTCGTATAATGGTCATAGGGAGTCTCCTTTTCAAAATCTGTGGGAATTTGTTTGTCGTTATTCAAATTATACACGATTTTGGGGAGTTCCTATTTTTTTATGCCTTTGAAAGCCTTGGTACATAAGGGCTGGTATTTATGAAATTAATTC
>NZ_NULG01000157.1 GCF_002577195.1 Bacillus sp. AFS041924 | reverse complement strand
TAAACAAATATACCATCTTGCCCAATCGATTGCAAGCATTTCTTTACAAAAAATTAATAAAATTAATTAACCTAGGAATTAACTACACTTTTTCATAGATATTTTTAATAGCAATTGCTCTGCAGTATAAAGAAGGAAGTTATATTCAGTTGAATTCTAGTTCAACTTTTTTGACATATCCAACTGCTTGAATTGACCTTTCATTAAAAGGTCTAAAGTGTATTTTTTATACGGGACTACTTATGGGCAGAATAAGTTTAATCTCTCTTGTAAACCTTTCATAATTTTTTCTGGTACATCTTTTAACTTTATATCTTCTCCTAGGAAAAGTATCCAGTTTGTTATTTCGTTCGATTCTCCAGGGTTATCAACATTTATAAATGTTTTTAGAATGGCTGTGGTTTGGTAAGGACTTGTATAAGAAATAGAGAGCATTAAAGGATGGTACTTTTTAAACTGAGCAATTGCTTTTGGACCAAGTTCAATTACAAGATTAATTATTTCATCTTGCTTACTTATTTTTTCTAAAATCTTTTTTCTGCTTAATCT
The DNA here is from genome assembly GCF_002577195.1 of Bacillus sp. AFS041924. GTDB lineage: Bacteria > Bacillota > Bacilli > Bacillales > Bacillaceae_G > Gottfriedia. The sequence continues at coordinate 2,044 of NZ_NULG01000157.1, read as the reverse complement.
TTTTTTTGTAGGGTATATTATGACATCTATTAGATCGTCGACTGAAAAAATCTTCTTCTTTTCGTCCAACAAGTCAAAACCTTCAATCGACCAAAGCCCTTTGTCATGATAAAGGTGCAAAAGATAAATAGGATAAGAAAGTGATTCCTGTTCTTCTTTAATTGTAATCAATAAAAAGCGATCCAAAAGTAGGATTTCAATGAGTCTTTCTAACATTGGTTGAGGTAAATCTGATAAATCAAGTAAGTCGGGATTTTTAGGATTAGTACCTTCAAAAAGAAGTATCTGATTTAAAAGAACAAGATCATCCTGCTGGTTTTCTGAGATTAGGCCAAGTAATTTTTCTGCTAAAGATTGTCGACTCTTTAGATACGGGAGTTGTTTATTTCTTGTGGCCATAAAAGCAATAAATAGAGCCTTTATCTCATTATCTGTAAAACGAACAGTTGGCAGGACAGAGTTGCTCATGACAAAATATCCCCCATCCCTCCCAACTTCAGCAACAAGTGGCATCCCCATCTCTTCAATTTCTCTTATATCTCTTAGAGCCGTTGATCGGGAGATGTTAAATTCTTGCATGACTTCTGAAATTGTAAACTTGGCGCGGTTGTTAATATATCGCATGATCGTATTAATTCGTTCAACTTTTTTCATCTGCACCTCCTAAACAGTATCACTTTTTGACACTATTTAAGATTATTATAAACTCATCAGATGAAAAGACAAATCATTTGATAAACTTAAAAAAGGAAGGTATTGAATATGACAAATTATACATTAGAAGAAAAAGATAGCTTTACCGTTTTAGGGATTGGAATTGAACTTAAAAGCCATTATACAGATTACGCAGGGCTAAATAAGGAAAAGGAAGATTTTTGGGATGCAATCAAACAAGATGGTAGACTTGAAACTTTAAAAAATATTGCTACAAATGATTACATTTTTACAGTGAACGAAGCAGTAAATAACAAGATGATGCATTATGCTGGCGTAATGACAGAGGCATCTGTAGTAGGAGAATCTAGAGTTATCCAATTCCCTAAAGGGGAATATCTAGTTGTAAAAGGTGAAGGTACGACAGCTGAAGAATTAAGTAATAAACTTACTAGTATTGCCTTTGGTCAAGTTTTACCTGAAGCAAAGGATTTTGCCTATGTTGGTGGACCAAATACATCTGTTGAGTTGGGTCATCGAAACGGCTTAGTATTTGGTGAAATGTGGATCCCTGTAGTTAGAAAATAATTAGAGTTATATAAATAGAGATTACTTTTAACCTGTGGTTCCTTCTATGAATGCTTACTATTTTTTCATTGTTATTCAAATATATTATCAAATAGTAAAATAGGAGCTGATCATTGATCAGCTCCTTAGTTATTTTTTAACACATTCAATAGAAAATATAAAATTGCAACTATGGAACTGCTGAATAAAATCCATTTTGTTTTTAATTTGGCAAATACTCCTTATGCATAGCAAAATGTAACATTCTACAATTCCCTTGTCCAACTATCCTTCAAATCATAAAGGTTATTATACATTGTATATCTACACTGTAACCGGTAGATCTCATCTTTTTTCAAGAAGGCTACCCTGAAAATTACCATAATATTTTCATGCGCCATGGTGCGAATTTTCATTAGTATGGATGTCTCTGTTAAAAAAGAATGTTGATTTTCCATTCCAGGTACTTCGCTTTCCATAGGGCGTGACTTGAGCCCCCTTGAGCAAGCCTCCGGGGTCTCAAGTTTCCCGCATTTCCCATAGGAGTCTTCGCACCTTCCATTTCAATTAGTCTCGAATTTNNATTAATATTAACAGAGCCTTCAAGAAAATTAAATCATTTCTTGTAATCTTCATATAGCTCAATAAACTAATCGATTTTTTGCCGGTAATTTTATGCAACAATAGCAATCTATTTACTAATACAAAAATCTTTTTGAGACAACTACATTATTTTAGTTAACAATAACACTAAAAATTTATATAGCCAAAACATACAAAAAACATCAGCCTAATAGCTGATGTTTTGTTTACCAGGCGACGT
>NZ_NULG01000156.1 GCF_002577195.1 Bacillus sp. AFS041924 | reverse complement strand
ATTTGGCTGATGTTTTTTTGCGTTATAAAAGATTTTAAAAGTTGGTTTATTAAGGAAAAATATTTTAGTTCATTCTTTATTCATATTTTAGTTGTAAATTTTAAAAGTAAACTAAATAAACAAATAGTTAGAGTAGGGAGTAACGATATGAAAAAAGAAATTAATATAAATAAAAAGAGCGATTGGAGAAATTTTATCTCTTTAATAAAAAATGCAAATCCACCTAAATCGTTATTTGTAATAGGAGTTTTGCTAAGTGTAACAACTACTTTAGTGGGATTATTATTGCCATTACTAACAAAAAAGTTTGTTGATGGCTTCTCTTTAACAACCTTAAGTGCAAAGCAAATAGCAATTTTTGCTGCTGTACTAATTATACAAGCCATTTCTTCAGCAACTTCTATATACCTACTAAGCCGAGTAGGGAATACAGTCGTTGCCAATGTAAGACATCGATTATGGAAAAAAATGCTCTTACTACCGGTTTCATATTTTGATGAAACTCAGACTGGAGATAATGTTAGTCGAGTTACGAATGATACGTCAATTTTAAAAGGATTAATAACAGAGCATATAACAAATTTTTTAACAGGTATTATTGCGATTATTGGATCGTTTATTTTACTACTAGTGTTAGATTGGAGAATGACATTAGTAACGTTTAGCATTATACCGATCATTGCATTAATATTTATTCCTATTGGAAAACAAATGTCAAAGTTATCAAAAGCAGCTCAAGATGAGACAGCAGAATTCACTTCATTAATGAGCCAAGTCTTTTCTGAAATTAGATTAGTAAAAGTTTCAAATGCAGAATCTGCTGAAATTAATAAAGGTAATAAGGGAATTAATAATTTATTAAAATTTGGAATAAAAGAAGGGAAATTACATTCTTTAACAGGTCCGATTGTTTCCTTCGTGTTAATGCTTATTTTAGTGGTCATCATTGGATATGGTGGAGTCAGAGTTTCATCTGGTGCAATTACGGCAGGAGCTTTAGTAGCTTATATATTATATTTATTTCAAATTATCTTTCCAGTAACACAAATTACACAATTCTTTACTGAGCTTCAAAAGACAAAGGGGGCTACGGAAAGAATGATTAGTATATTAGACATGGAAGAGGAAAATTATGAGTCTGGAAAGAAAGATGTTGATATGACCTTACCGATTCATATTAATAAGCTGCATTTTGCGTATAAAGAAGAAGAGATGTTATCAAATCTTAATTTTTCGATTCCCCCAGGTAAGATAACAGCAATTGTTGGACCAAGTGGAAGTGGAAAGACAACTTTATTTTCACTCATTGAACGATTTTATTCTCCAAAGAGCGGTGAAATAACAATAGGAAATAATTCCATTGATAGTTTTCATTTAGAGAGTTGGAGAAACCAAATAGGATATGTGGCACAAGAGAGTCCACTAATTGCTGGTACGATAAGAGAGAATATCTGTTATGGAATTAAAAGGGAAATATCTGATAAAGAACTTGCTTATGTATCGGGCTTGGCATATGTTGATCAATTTGTTGATGATTTACCTGAAGGATTTGCTACAGAAGTTGGAGAAAGGGGTATTAAACTTTCAGGTGGACAAAGACAACGAATAGGTATTGCAAGAGCATTGTTAAGAAAACCTAAATTATTAATGCTAGATGAAGCTACTTCGAATCTGGATAGTAGATCGGAATTAGTTGTACAAAATGCCCTTTCTAATTTAATGGAAGGGAGAACTACTATGATTATTGCTCACCGCCTTTCAACAGTTATTGATGCAGATCAAATCGTGTTTTTAGATAAAGGGAAAATAACTGGAATTGGAACACATGATGAATTATATAGTAACCATCTAATGTACAAAGAGTTTGCAGATCAACAATTAAGAGTAAACAGTGCAGTGTAACTATAGTGAGGGAAGGTGTTTTTATGACTAGTATATTAATTGTAGACGATGATCCACATATTCGAAAATTATTAAATGTTTTACTTCGTGATGAAGGCTTTCATGTTTTTGAAGCAACTAATGGTATTGAAGCAATTACTGTTTTTGAAGAAAACAAAATTGATATGTTAATTATAGACTTAATGATGCCAAAAATGGATGGGTTCGAACTATGTAGTGAAATACGAAATGGATATGATCTCCCTATTATTATGCTAACTGCCAAAGGTGAAACCGAACAAAAGGTTAGAGGGTTTAAATTAGGGACAGATGATTATATCGTAAAGCCATTTGAGCCAGTCGAATTGGTAGTTCGAGTAAAAGCTTTACTAAGACGTTCAAAAATATCTTCATCTAAAATTGTTCAAATAGGAAATTTAACAATAGATCATGGCAATTACAAAGTTCTAAATGATAATCACGTAATTAATATGCCATTGAAAGAATTAGAACTGTTATTTACTTTAGCGAGTTCTTTAGGAAGGACTTACTCAAGAGAACAGCTAATTGAAAATATTTGGGGATTTGATTACGCAGGTGATGAAAGAACGGTGGATGTTCATATAAAAAGGTTAAGGGAAAGATTTCCCGAGAAAACATTTGGTTTTAAAATTTCCACTGTATGGGGATTAGGGTATCGAATGGAGTTAGTGAAATGAAATTACTTAAAAAAATTAGAGATGCTATAGGGGCTATATTATTATTAACGACTGCAATAACAGTAGGGAGCATCATTGTTCATTTTGCTACTAATTATTTCTATGAATATCACCTAACCAATCTATCGGCTTTAATGAAACAAATTATAAACACTTTTTTAACCTTCTTAATACTAATGCTTGCTGCAGCTTTGTTTGGTAGACTTTTTCATCATCCTAAGCAAATGAAAATGGTAAAAGAAATTATGCAGGCGATTCGCAGTATTTCCAGGGGAGAGTTTAATGTATCAGTAGATCTTGAAAAATTCAGAAATGCGTTTGGTGGTGAAATTGGACAGATAATAGATAGCTTTAATCATATGGCAAAAAATTTAGATCAAATGGAAAATATGAGGCAAGAGTTTATTTCTAATGTTTCTCATGAAATCCAATCGCCATTAACATCGATTAAAGGTTTTGCCAAAGTACTACAGAATGAAAATTTACCTTTAGATGAACGTAAGCAATATTTGAATATTATCGAGTATGAAAGCACTCGCTTATCAAAGCTTAGCGATAATCTTCTGAAGTTAACTTCACTAGAAACACAAAATCAGCCGATAGAAAAGAACAATTTCTCATTGAATAGCCAACTTATGTATTCACTTTTGAGCTGCGAACCTCAAATACTAGAAAAAAATATTAATATGCATGTTGATCTTGGGAAAATTGATTTCATTGGAGATGAGGCGCTTTTAAATCAGGTTTGGATGAATTTGATTACTAATAGTATAAAGTTTACACCTAATAATGGTGATCTATTTATATCAGCTAAGCAAGATTATGATAAGGTGGTTATAAAAATTCAAGATACAGGAATTGGTATTTCTGATGAAGATCAGGTGCATATATTTGAAAGATTTTATAAAGCTGATAAATCAAGAGACAGGACAACAAATGGAAATGGATTAGGTTTATCTATCGTAAAAAAAATTGTTGATATGCATAATGGGATAGTATATGTAGAAAGTAAAATTGGTAAGGGTTCACTATTTGTAGTAGAGTTACCTATGGTAGCAGAGTAATGTGTATTCATTATAGTAAATAGAGTGAATTAAGCAAAATTACTCTTTTATTATAATGAAGAACATTGTTATTTTTTGCAATAAAGTTATTGCAATCATAAAAGAATAGTGTTATATTATTAAACGTTGTCACATTAAATCAGTTAATGAGGCAAGAAAATAACAATAAAAAAGTTGTTGACTAACCAGACTGACTTATGATAAGATAATATAAGTCGCTAAGAGATATCGCGACAAAGTGAACTTTGA
>NZ_NULG01000155.1 GCF_002577195.1 Bacillus sp. AFS041924 | reverse complement strand
TAAACAAATATACCATCTTGTCCAATCGATTGCAAGCATTTCTTTACAAAAAGTTAACAAGAATTATTTACGTAAATTTTAAAGAAATTAATTAGTTAATTGTACAACTAGGTATAAGTACAAGCACAAACTATTCCACTTCATAGATTAGTACAAGAAAAGGAGGAATTGTTATGCAATGTAATGAAGCCCATCAATTATGTAATAATTTTAGAGGGCAGGTTGTACGCATTTTCGATAAAGAAGGCAATGAGCATGTTGGTCGTATTACTAAAGTAACTGAAGATCGAGTGTTTATTGAACCATTAAATCAACATCGTCAAAACTCTAATTCATCTAATAGATCTACAAATCGTAATAGAAGTAATATGAACAGAAACCATTCTAATAGAGATTTCTCAGATAGAAATTTTTCAAATAGAAGTTTCCGTAATGAAAATCGTTTTGATGATAGATTTGACAGAAGATTCGATAGAAGATTTGATAGAAGAGAAGACAGGGATTTCGATCGGGATGGCTTTAGATGTGGGTTCTTCGGCTGTGGATTCGGCATTTCAATTGCACTTGGTTTTGTAGCAGGAGTAGCATTAGCTGCATTATTCTTCTTTTAATGCTCAATAAAATACTATATTCAACTACTGTGGGTAGGTCCCTTACGTCAATTGCTGACTTTTGGGGCACCCTTTTTAAATGCAAACAATTATAGAATTCTTATAAGACAGTCTCTCTTTCAGTACAAATTTACTAACACAGAATAATAACACCCTTCCTTTAGAGAGAGAATTAGAGCATTAAAACAATAGAGCATAGAAGCTAGGTGTTAATATGAAAATAATCATTATCGCTTTATTAATCATTTCCTTGTATGTACATACACACTTACTATCGCTAAGCCCCTTTTTAGCATGAATGTCGAGGAAATTAATAAACATTTTCCAATAATCCTCATGGAAGACCAGTGAATTAGAGGAGTATACTTAAATAAACGATTATACGCAAGGGAGAGGAGTCTATGTATATAGAAGCAATAATAAATGATTTAACAGAAATGAGTTTGTTTCATAAAAATGACCTTAATTACACTCGTCTAACAGGTGGGACAACAAGTTGCATATACCTTCTAAGCAATAGAAATAACGATAGCAGATATATAGTAAAATTAAATGATCCTCAAGTATTAGAGCCCGAAGCATTTTTTCTAAATTTCTATAATAAGATAAATTTATTACCAACTTTACTTTTTACTGAAAGATCCTTTAAATATTTAGTTTATCCTTTTATTCCAGGGGACACGACCTATGTTCGAAATAACAAAAAGAACATATTAGTATCCCTTGTTAAGCAGCTAATAAATAATTACCAATCCTATTCTAACGCTCCCGGTTGGGGCTGGGTAGATGATTTATCGAATTCATGGACAGATTTTCTTATAAGTAGAATAACAGAGGCTAATAAAACTTTAGATTCGTATTTAAATAAAAAAGATCATAACCTTATCCTTTCTATTATTAACAATACTAGTCGAATGACTTTTCAAAGAGACCCATTTTTGTTACACGGTGACTGTGGTGTACATAATTTTATTTTCAATAAAAGCAAGTTACATGGAGTAATTGATCCCACTCCGGTTTTTGGTAATCCGCTTTATGATTTAATATATGCGTTTTGCTCTTCACCAGATAATCTAACAAAAGAAACAATCTGTTCAGCAGTAAATCATCTGAAATTTTCACAATATCATGATCCCCGTATACTTTTTGAAGAAGTATTAGTTGGACTATATCTCAGGTTAGCCACATGTATAAGACATCATCCAGAAGATTTACACGAATATCTATTAGCTTGGAAATATTGGACCGAACTTATCGAATCTATATAATTTTTGGATCTAGAAAGTAAGACCTACACTCTAGAGATATTTTAAAAAAAGATAAGCGATGATGCTTATCTCTTTCTGCATAATAAAACTCTATATCCCAGTACATCTTTAAAATGTAATAATAACTCTTGAAACTTATGAAGTAGTTCAATACCTTCTGGTGGTAATTTTTGAAACGGTAGTGATTCTGTCGATTTTGTTAAAGTATTCATAATCGAATTACCTTTTATAATTTTATAATCTCTAAATCCTGCCTTAATTAAGTTTTGTTCCCATTCTCTAACTGTTCTTACTTTTGAAATGCCATATACATCCTTAATGTCACTTTCTTCTTTTATTGTTAGTGGTCGTTCTGCTGTCATTTCTATAGCAAGAAAAAATCCACCCTTTTTTAACACTCTTACATACTCAAGTAATGACTTATCTACATTTGTAAAACTTGTTACTGATTCCGAAATAATAATATCAAACGAATTATCCTTAAAAGGGAGATTCTCGGCATTTGCTTGATGCAATGTAATCGGGACTTTCATTTTGTTAAAACGTTTTCTAGCATTGGCGAGCATCCGACTGTTAATATCAATTGAAGTAATTGAGCATTTGTAATTTTCATAAAGATAACTAGCTGTATTCCCTGATCCACACCCTACTTCTAAAACTAAACTTTCTGATGTTAATGGAAGAAATTTTAATGTTTTTTTTGTTAAATCAAACCCGCCCGGATGTGCGTCTTCTATATTAAGAATGGCGATTAAATCTATATAAGAAAATTTCTTCATATTTAAGACCCCAATCATATAGTTTGGTATAGTCTATTCATTAAAGGGTAAAATGCTTTGTATTCTCCAAAACAATTTTTTCTTATAAAAAACATCAGCTCTATGCTGATGTTTTAAACTTTTATAAAGAACAATAATTTGATATTTAACCTAGTTAAAACACGAATCTTTGAAGCGTGAAATATTACTCTTTGTTTTTTCGTATTTCTTTTTGAATCTTACGAAGTGCCTTTTTCGAACCTCGTTCAATATCGTGTTGCATTTTCCTTGTTGAATAATCAATAAATAAAGTGTCTAAGTCATATCCATCTGGATATAGTTCAGTAGCTTTTACTTCTAATGATATTCGTTTTTCATTTACTTCTATTAATTCCCCATTATAGAAAACAACAAGATTGTAGTAATTATCGCTTTCCTTGTAGACAATTCCAACATTATCGAAGTCTAATAATTTTACTCGATCGCCTTTTTGGTAGTTAACCCTCTCTACTGCTTTCACTTTGACAATCTTTGGTTTCCTTATTGCACTTTCATTCACTCTTTCTAGTCGGTACTCTTTATTCTCCATATATTCTTTTGCTCTTTGAAGAACTTGTTCGCGAATATTCATTTTCTTAGAAATCCATAGCGCATTACTTTCTCCTGATTTCCCTATTATTAATTTATACATAGGTTCTAATGTTTCAGTATTAAATCGCATTGCTGCGTTCATAAAATCGTTATGCATTTCTGAAAACCGTTTTATTTCACCATAATGGGTAGTTGCTACTGTAATGCATCCCATAAGGTAAAATTCTTCTAATATAGAAATTGCCAGTGCTGCTCCTTCATTTGGTTCTGTACCACTTCCTATTTCATCAAATAGTAAAAGTGTATTATTATTAGAAACCTTCATAATATCTGAAAGGTTTTTCATATGTGATGAAAATGTACTTAGCGCATTTTCAATACTTTGATTATCTCCAATATCAACAAAGATTTTTTCAAAGACTGCAATTTCAGTATCTCTGTCTCCAATTATATGAAAGCCTGACATTGTTGCTAAAGTTAGTAACCCAATTGTTTTCAAAACAATCGTTTTTCCACCAGCATTAGGACCAGTAATAATTAGGCTACGGTAACTTTCGCCTATCTCAAAATTAAGTGGAACTACCTCACCCGTTAATAGTGGATGTTTACATTGAACTAACTTTATATATCCAAAGTCATTTAATTTTGGCTCAACTCCACCAATCTGTTTGCTAAACTTTGCCTTTGCAAACACCATATCATATTGACTAATTAACTCCATATTTATGTTTATTTCATAAATGTTCTCTAAAATCATTCCTGAAAGAGTAGCTAATATTTGATATTCTTCCATTGCCTCTTCGGCCTTTAAGTTTGCAAGCTCAGAGTTTAATTTCGTAACAGTATTCGGTTCAATAAAAACAGTCGAACCTTTTGAAGAGACTTCAATGATTGCTCCAGGAACTTGCTTTTTAAAGGAAGCTTTAATCGGAATTGTATATCGATCATCTTTCTTACTTATAAAGAAGTCTTGAATATACATTTTATTAGCACTACTATTTAAAAATTTATTTAAACGATCTTTAATTTTTTCTTCCACTGATTCAATATTATTTCTAATTCTTTTAAGTTCTTTACTAGCCGCAGAATCAACGCTGTTTCCTTTAATTGAAAAATTAATCTCGTCTTCAAGTTTTACAAATTCACTCATTGAGTTTGCGTAAGAAGCAAGAATTGGTGCAAAAAACACTTTCTCTTGCATAAACTTCTTAATTCTTCTACAACCTCTTAAAAAATCTGAAATACTGATTAAATCACTTGGGTCTAAAATCATGCCCTTTTCAAGATTTTGTATGATATTTTCGATATTAGATACACCCAAAAATGGTACATGATCTTCCGCATCTAATATTGTCCGAGCTTCTGTTGTTTCGTTTAATCTATTTTTAACTACCTTCACATTAGAGCTAGGTTCTAATTGATCTATCAATTTTTTCCCTAATCCACTTACACAAAAAGTTTTTACAATTTCTTTCAACTCGTTATATTGTAATTTTTCAAAAGTTATATTATTCAATTTAAATTCTCCTCTTCAATATGATTTAAGTGATCATATATGGAGATACCTACATGTTAGATTTCAATGAAAAATAGATAGAAACAACTATTTGTTTTATCCGAAAAAATATAAAAAAGCTGCAGAGATACCGCAGCTTTAATCACATTACAAGGCATTCATAATTGAAATATAGTTAAATAAGCTATCACTAAATAGCATACCGATTTCATTATGAGCATTATAAAGTATTGTAGGTATCTTCATAGGTCTAGAAATAAATACATGACAAAATTAAGGGTACGAATTTTACAAATTCCCCTTTTTTCATCCTATCTATTTCATTTAATTTTTTCCTATTTAGAACCTACCGCACTCACAAAATGCACCTCATTTATTATTATGTTCATTGAAACTAACTTATTGTAATCATCATACTATGTGAAAATTGAAAAGTAAAGATGATCTACTTTGGATTTATTATATGTTTAAGATGAAAATTTTCTATTATTTTTTACATTTTGTTTTTAAAAGAACTGATTGAAAGTCATATTCTTCAGGGATAACATCGTAAAACCCGTCGTCACTTCAATTTAAATGTGACATGTATTCAAACGCAGTTGTTCCATAGATGTTTTTAAAGTGTTTATTTAAATGAGTTAAATCAACAAAACCACACTCAGCTACTGCTGAATAGATATCTCTATTTTTTTCGATTAACTGCTTTGCACGTTCAATCTTGTAGTTAAGAAAGTATTGATAAGGTGATATTCCAGTATGAGTCTTGAATAATCTAATGAACTTAAATTTTGATAAATTAAGTTCTTTACATATATCTTCTAGTCTAAGTACATTTTCTAAATTAGTATGAATCATACCCTTTGCTTTACTCACGAGAACATCATCTTTTTTATAGTCTGTTGAAAGATTAGTTTGAAGAAGGCAATCTGTGAGAGATACGAGTAATTCACTGCACAAAGCTTCATCTTTTCCGGTAAATATCGCATTTGTAAGACTTAATATTTTTTTTTCGAGAATATAGTCGTAAATTATAGGAGTTTTAAAACGTACTATATCCTTTTTCTCTATTACTTCTAACAGTAACTGTGGATCGATATAGAGCATAACATAATCAAGACCAGACTCATCATGTGCCATTCCGTCATGTGCCTGTTCTGGATTAAAAAGCATAATACCATTTTGATGTGATAATTGTAAGCTGCCATCAAGATTATACTGTTGAATACCGCGTAATGTTACACCTATTGCATACTCCTTGTGAGTGTGCTTTTTATACTTAAAATCAGTAATACTTGCTGATAGTGCAGTAATACCTAATGATTTTTTATAGATAAATTTGTCCATTAAATTCACCTCTTTAGAAGCTTACTTACATCCAAATTATGACCGTAGCATAAACTAAGAATAATGCCATCACAATATTGACAGTCTTTTTGCGTTTCTGTAAAAACACCTTGAAGATCGAACCGAAAAGCACCCAAGTAATAAATGCTAAGAATCCAATGATTGTTATGGCCATAACACTAAATGTAACGGCAGACAACCCGACATAATAGGGCAGTATATAAGTAGGAATTACTGTCATCGTAAATAGTACTACCTTTGGATTTAAAAACTGCATAAGAAACCCAGACATAAATGTTCCTGTTTGATTTTCGGATGATTTTGATGAATCCATTTTGTAAATTTGGTATGCAAGATAAAGCATATAAACGCTTCCTACTATCTGCATAATAATTAAAACTTTCGGTATGGTCTCTATTAGAATAGTGTTTACCATAGCAGATATTACAAGTAATAATCCAAAAGCGATCGTTGCACCATACGTATATTCCATCGCCTTTTTTGTCCCATTATTATGAACTGTCGATAATATTACTATATTAGTTGGTCCTGGTGTAAAGGTAACAATAAAACAATACACTAAAAAAGATGTAAAATTCACGAGAAAAACTCCTTTCACATTCAAGTTATTCTCATCAAATCTTACATCTTAAAGAAAAATGCTTATAGTATATTATTGCAGGTATATATAAAGAAGTTAACCATAAAAATTTTAAGATACTGATACTTTATTTTTCATTCTTTTGAATTCAGTTTTGTTCAATAATGTGTAAGATCTACTACACTAAAAGAATCGACTACCCTGACGATTACGTAATGCACAAATATTTGCTAGCAACCCGTAAATCTAGTATTCACAACAGTGAAAGAAAGGAATATCCGTTCTTACATGATAGTTGAAGAAAGATTAAACTTCACTTCACCGGTTAAAACTCCTACAAAGATAGCCGCAATAAGAATAGTTAATACAGTAAATAAAATTTCATAGCGAACGGGTTTTAAACCTTTTTTCGCCTTATTGTATAGGCTAAAAATAATATAATATATTAGTAATCCAATGATTAGCACCATTAAATCTATAATCGTAAAAGGTTTACTAATATAGCTTTCTAAACAGGAAGCAGTTAGGAATACTACCCCACAAAACATTAACTGTGTAATGAAATATTTTATAAGGTTCATTTGTCTAATCTCTTTTTTATGCCTAGATAAATTTTCTCAAATGCAACTAACTCAAAAAACCGCCATTGGTTACATAAGGAAGTTCTCGATTTAATTTATCAGAGCATAAAAAAACATCAGCCAAATAGCTGATGTTTTTTTTACCAGGCGACGTTCTACTCT
>NZ_NULG01000154.1 GCF_002577195.1 Bacillus sp. AFS041924 | reverse complement strand
CGAAAAGTGTAGGCGGGTTGGTCAGACCCGACAAGCATAAGACAATAACCAAGAAAAGTTGCTTGCTTGCTTTTTACTTTTAGACATCCCAAAATATGATGTCTGTTGCTAAGAACTTTAGAACCTTTCAATTAACTTGGTTATATTTTTTTGGTTTTCTGTTTTTAATAAAGGGGAATTATTTTATATATCGAATCATATATAATTAATCCTCTTATTTCTTAAAAATAATTATAGTAAAAGCTTTAATTAATTAATGAAATCTCCATTTTAGTTATTTTTATAGTAATTAAATCAATCGATAAGGAAAAGGTGATGAAATGGATTATTTAAATCACGATCTAGAAAAGACTGCATTATCGTTATTACAAAAAAGAGGTGTTTCACTCGATGATATTGCTGATTTAGTTTACTTTTTACAAAGTAAATACCATGAAAATTTATCTAAAGATGAGTGTAAACACAATGTAGAAAGAGTCTTGACGAAACGTGAGATACAAAATGCCATCATTACTGGTATTGAATTAGATATCTTAGCAGAGCAAGATAAACTTCAGGAGCCGTTGTTGACTATTATCAAAAAAGATGAAGGCCTTTATGGAATTGATGAAATAATTGCCTTATCGATCGTAAATGTATATGGTTCAATTGGATTTACGAATTACGGTTATATTGATAAATTAAAACCTGGAATATTAGAAAGATTAAATGATAAATCAACAGGATTAGTAAATACATTTTTAGATGATATTGTTGGAGCTATTGCAGCAGCTGCTTCTAGTCGTCTTGCGCATCGTGCCGCACATAAAAAGGCTGATCAAATTAAAGCTGAAAATGAATAAAAAAGAGGGGCTCATTAGTTAAAAAATACTTTTGAGTTCCCTCTTTTTTATTGGTAAAAAACTAAAAAACCCACAAGCATCTATTTCCTTGCAGGCCTTTTGTGTTATGACTTATATATTCTTTATCCACTCGTCTAATGAATCAACTGAATAAGTTGGTTGCTCTTCATAATTTGTTAACATTTCCCTCGTAGTAACACCCGTATGAACAATTAATGTATCAACTCCTGTATTGATTCCAGCCTTGATGTCGGTATCATAGTAATCCCCAATCATTAATGTATCCTCTTTTGCAACACCAAGAACTTTCAATGCTTGTTCCATAATGATTGATTCAGGCTTACCAATAAAGATTGGTTTTACAGTAGTAGATACTGCAATAACAGATGTTAATGAACCATTACCAGGTAATAAACCTCTTTCGGTCGGAATCGCTATATCGCCATTCGTTGAAATAAATGTTGCGCCATTTCTTACAGCAATACATGCCTTTGCTAGTTTCTCATAATTAATGCTTCGGTCCAAACCACTTACAACAAAATCAGGATTTTCATCAGTAATCGTTAATCCAACTTCCTCTAAGGCAAACTGTAAGCCCTCTTCACCAATCATATAGACAGTAGCATCAGCCTTTTTTTCTTTTATGTAATTTGCAGTGGCATTACTTGTTGTAAAGACCTGTTCTTTCGTAGTTGGTATATTAAAGGAATTAAGTTTATCTGCAACTTGTTCTGGTTTACGCGTAGAATTATTCGTCACAAAAAGATATGGAATATTTTTTTCTTTCAGTGCTTTAATAAACAGACTTGCTTCCTCTATTTGCTCCTCACCGCGATACATCGTTCCATCTAAATCGATTAAGTATCCTTTATATTGTTTCATATTGCAACTCCTTACTTATCAGACTTCAAAAAACTGTCTCATAATCAAAATTTTTTAAAGGAAATTTATTAAAATTATTTTTCCTTATCACTACTAAAAGCATTAATTACTCCAAGTTCTTTATCAAGATAAGTTTGAACTGCAACCGGGAATTCTTTATATGCTTCTATATTTTCACTTAAGGTCAACACTAATTTTTCTGTAATTGAAGATGTGTAGTCTTGGAATAAATGTTTTCGAATCGGAATTAATTTTTTTATTGAGTCACCAACTGATGCTGAAATTACTTTTTCATCCATCAGAATATCAACAATATCATCATAACTTCCTGGGTCCCTCATTATAAAGCCATCAATCATGGAATTACCAATATCTAACATACTGTCAATCATGAGATGTGTCATTCTTTCCAAAGCTAATTCTTCTGTCTTATTCTTTGGCTGATTATTTGACGCATAATATTCAAGCATTGAATTTATTATTTCAATTCGATCTAATATGTTTTGACGATTTACAAAGTACATATGTACACTTCCTTCTCAATTCTATCTTCTACATTTTATGGACTTATATTTATTTTATAGCTAAATTCGAAAAAAATCGACAAATGAAAGCGTTTCTTACCGATTTTTGTTATATTATATAGGTGAATAATTTTTGGGGGTTGGACTTTTGGAGCGTGAATTAGCACTTGAGATTGTAAGAGTTACTGAAGCAGCTGCTCTTGCCTCTGCACATTGGATGGGGCGCGGTAAGAAAAATGAAGCTGATGACGCTGCAACTTCTGCAATGCGTTCAATGTTTGATTCAGTGAATATGGCAGGAACAGTTGTAATTGGTGAAGGTGAACTAGATGAAGCGCCAATGCTTTATATAGGTGAGAAATTAGGTACCGGTAATGGTCCCGAGGTAGACATTGCAGTTGATCCTCTAGAAGGCACAAATATCCTTGCAAAAGGTCATGCTAACGCTATGGCTGTAATTGCAATATCTGATAAAGGCAACTTACTCCATGCACCTGATATGTACATGGAAAAAATAGCCGTAGGTCCACGTGCCGCTGGTAAAATATCATTAGATGATCCAATTGAAAAAACGATTGATATTATTGCCGAAGCAAACAATAAACGTGTACGTGATTTAACGGTAATTGTCCAGGAACGTCCTCGTCATGAGGAAATCATTGAGCGAATTCGCGAAAAAGGGGCCCGAGTTAAATTATTTGGTGACGGAGATGTTGGCGCAGTTATTGCAACAGCATTACCTCAAACAGGAATAGACCTTTTTGTAGGTACTGGAGGTGCTCCAGAAGGTGTCATAGCTGCAGCAGCAATTAAAGCTCTCGGTGGTGACATGCAAGCTCGTTTAGTACCGATGAATAAAGAAGAAGAACAACGTTGTATAAAAATGGGCCTTAATAACCCAAGACAATTATTAACTTTAAATGATTTAGTAAAAGGTGACGATGCAATTTTTGCCGCTACGGGAGTTACTTCGGGTGAATTACTAGAAGGGGTTACTTTTCTAGGTGGAGACTTGGTCGAAACCCATTCAATTGTGATGAGAAGTAAAACAAAAACTGTACGACATATTAAAGCTCATCATCATTTAGGCTACAAACCAAATCTTATTTTAGTTTAATGGAGGAATAAAAATGTCAGATCGTTTTTTCTTGTATGATGACACTATTCAAGCAAAGACTCGTTTTGTAAGCTTTATGGGCGAAGAGCAAAGACATGATCTTGCTTTATTATATTCTGATAATCATTATGGTAAAGTTATTATAATGGATATGCAAAGTAATCGATTTGCAATCATTGGTCCAGATGATTTAAAAGAAGAAGGTTACTTAGAATTTGCTTTTGGAATCTCTGAAGAAAAGGCTGCCGAGTTATTAGATTTCCTAAGTGAAATTATTTACTAATTTTTCAATACTTTTCTTTGTGGATAAATTATTTGTTTTTATTAAATAATCTGAAAAAAAGTGGATAACTTTAAAGTTGTCCACTTTTTTTGTGATTAACTCTATACTTATACACATTTTTGTTGAAAGATTCAAACTTATCCACAAGGTTTTTATTGTTTCAAAAAATCAAAAAATATTTTATCCACAAAATTAACTATTCCCTCTTCCCTCAAAAAAGTAAAAATAAAAATGATGGGTTTCCCCATCATTTAATTTTTTACTTTTTTAACTACAAAATATTTACAGCCAAAATTACAGTACTCATAAATATATTCGCGTAATGTACTA
The DNA here is from genome assembly GCF_002577195.1 of Bacillus sp. AFS041924. Classification (GTDB taxonomy): domain Bacteria; phylum Bacillota; class Bacilli; order Bacillales; family Bacillaceae_G; genus Gottfriedia. The sequence continues at coordinate 4,190 of NZ_NULG01000154.1, read as the reverse complement.
ATTTTTGAATCATATGGAACATTTTTTTGAGAATCATCAAAAAATCCTCTTAATCTTAGCTGCTCATAGCCCCAATCCCCTACAATGTAATCATACTTTGAAAGGATTTCTGCATATCTCGCTTTAAAGGCTTCTTCATTAAATCCTTCACGGTAATCTTCAACTACTTCATAACAAATATTCTGTATGCAAACCAAAGTGTATTCTCCTTCCTTTTACTCCCATAAATATGTAACCAATATATTTGGCATACTAATTTTACATTGATTATTAAAAGGTGGTATTTAATATGCGAAAATATTTAGTCTGTTTATTAACTTTATTTTTATTAACTGGTTGTTCTTTTGGACCAAGTCATTCGAGACAATTTGAATATGAGGATGTAACATATAAAAATGAACATCGGACAAATCCTACACCTAAACAATTAAATACAAAACCAATGGAATTAGGTGACGTAAATGCAAAAATGTCAAATAACTCTTACAAAGATTATGGCTTTTCTAGACTACAAAAGCAAGATGTTTTAGGTAAAGATGGCGAATATACTCTAACAATTGACAAACAGCAAGTATCACAATTCATTTCTTTCTTAGTTGTAAAGCTTCCTGAAGTAGATGATGCAGCTGCTCTAGTTACAGACCAAGAGGTATTGATTGCTTATCGCTCAAATGGTAATAAAGCACTAGTTAGAAAACAGGTTGAAAAAACGGCTCAATCCGCACTACCAAGTTATTATCATATCTTTACGTCAAATTCAATGCAAAATATTAATAATATCGAGGATCTAAACAAGTACGGTCAGCTAAATGATGGGCAATTAGAGCAAAAAATTAAAGAATTATCTGAAGGCTTTGATGTGGATAAACAAAGTTTGCATTTTGATCAAATTTCAAAATAATCATCATTTAAAAAAGCACTAGTCTAATGGCTAGTGCTTTTTATTTATTATGCTTGTTTAGCTGCTTCAACTTGTTCGTCAGCGTGGTATGAAGAACGAACTAAAGGTCCAGCTTCACAGTGTGAGAATCCTTTACCTAGAGCTACCTCTTTAAGAGCTGCAAACTCGTCAGGAGTGTAATATTTTTTAACAGTTAAATGAGTTTTTGTTGGTTGTAAATATTGACCTAACGTAATAATATTTACACCTGCTGCACGTAAATCGTCCATAGCCTCATAAATTTGTTCATTTGTCTCACCTAAACCAAGCATGATGCTTGATTTTGTTGGAATGCTAGGGTTAATTTCTTTTGCTCTACGTAAAAATTCAAGAGATCTATCATACGTAGCTCTTGCACGAACACGTGGCGTTAACTCTCTAACTGTTTCAATATTGTGGTTCATAATATCTGGTTTAGCATCCATTAACATTTTAAGGTTTTCAAATTTCCCACCCATATCAGATGGTAAAACTTCAATTGTAGTAAACGGATTCGCTTTTCTAACTTCTCTAACTGTTTCTGCAAATACCGCTGCTCCACCATCTCTTAGATCATCACGAGCAACTGCCGTAATTACTACGTGCTTTAAGTTCATTTGTGTTACAGATTCAGCTACACGAACTGGTTCTTGTAGATCAAGTTCAGTCGGTAAACCAGTTTTTACAGCACAAAAACGACAAGCACGAGTACAAACAGCCCCTAAAATCATAAAAGTAGCTGTTTTTCTAACTGCCCAACACTCGTGGATATTTGGACAACGAGCTTCTTCACAAACAGTGTGAAGATTTTTTGAACGCATCATTTTTTTTAATTCTGTGTAAGATTCATTTGTATTTAATTTTATTTTTAGCCACTCTGGCTTTCTTAAATATTCTTCCTTTTTCGATGCCATTTGAAATTCCTCCAACGTTTATTCGTTTACGACATATTTCATTTTTTTCTTCCAATAGTTTATATATTACTACATTTTTCACAGATATGAAAAACTTTCGTTTGATTATCCCTATAATTTCCATTTATGAAAGTTGCTCCTTTAACCAAACTATAGATGTAAATCAATTTAAAGGATGATGGTTTTGAAAAAAATAATTGTACTCTTTTGTATGGTGGTTACCTTCATTGTGCCATCATTTACAAATGCAGAAGAAATTGATCAAGCTCAGCTTAATAAAGAACGAATGGCCCTATATAAAAAAGGTGAAACACTAACCTTTATTCCTTGGTATTACTTTGCTGCTATCGATACTTATGAACGAAATGTACGTAGTGTAAGAAACGATATACCAAAGCGTGAAAACGGTGTCCTCTCAATTTATATTAAGCCAGAGGATTGGAGCGGCCTATCGAATCCAGTTAAAAAGGATACATACGCTCCTACTATTCATTTATTTAGTGGAATTGGATTAGATGGAAATAATGATGGTAAAGCATCACTTGAAGACGACGAGGACATTTTGTACACTTTAATTCATCGATTACATTTCTATGGCCAATCGAGAGAATATATTCGAATGATGCTATGGGATTATTACCAAAGAGCTGTCACCGTTGATATTATCGATGAATATGCTCGATTGTATCAATATTATGGTAAGTTAAATATAGAAGGCAATGCTTTCCCATTACCAATTCGCAGTACACATAGTTATCGTAGCACATGGGGGGCTCCTCGAAGCTTCGGGGGACGTAGGGTTCATGAAGGTACTGATATATTTGCAAACTATGGTACCCCTGTAAGATCCACTTGCTATGGAATTATTGAAACTAAGGGCTGGAATCGAATTGGAGGATGGAGAATCGGAATTCGAGACCTAAATAATAACTATCATTATTACGCTCATCTAGGGGGCTTTAATAAAGACATTCAAAGAGGTCAAGTAGTAGAGCCTGGTACACTCATTGGATATGTTGGAAGTACTGGGTACGGGCCTCCTGGTACATCAGGAAAGTTTCCTCCACATTTACATTATGGTATTTACAAAGATAATGGCTATGCAGAGTGGTCTTTTGATCCTTATCCAAGATTACGCCAATGGGAGCGACAAGATAGAAGTAAATAAAAAATACTCGCTTACTTGGCAAGCCTTTAGGCTCTAGTTGAACTTATACTTAATACTTAAAATTGGGCAACTAAGCCGTTTTTTCTTTTCTTAAATGTGAAATAAAAAAGCAGACTAATTTATACTATTGTACAAAGTTAGTCTGCTCTTTTTATAATCTCACTTTTTTCCATTTGTTGATGGTGAAGCTTGTTGTGTATTAGGAGTAAATGGTATATAGTTCGGAACTTCTCCATCAATTATTTCTGTAGCAATTGGGACTTTTACTTTCACTTTTGTTGATTTCGTACTAAAAGGAATAATGACATTCATATTAACTTCTACATTCATAATTATTTCAACTACAGAATTATCAAACCCGAATGGCTTTACTTCCTGTGTAACATTAGCTACTGCATCACCTACAACAGAAAAACGAACTGGTATTGTAGGTCCTAGTTTACCTAAAAGCACTGTATTTGTAACGACACCAATAGGTACTTTTAAATAAAACCCATCTTGATCTGCTTTCATTTTTTTCATTTCTGATTTTGATAAAGATAAAAATGATATATCCCCGTTTTCAACACGACGTATATTTTCTTCAACATGCTGAGTAGTGGAACTAATAATTTTATTGATTATATATGTATTCGTACTAATGACTGCCTTTCCATTTTCATCTACATCCCGAATGATAATATCCTGTCCTTGCAGTTCTTTAGAAGCAGATTCATAAGCTTCGTTAATAACTAAAGATGCAATTCGGCTTGTTTGTTTCTCAGAATATTTTAAGATTGTCGGAGAGAAAATTTTGTCAATTTCCCAAAAGGCATATAAGGAAAAAAATAGTAAGACAATACTAATCACTATAAATTTATTTGGGAGTATATTACGAATTGACTGAGTTACTTGAGTTGCACCATTTTTAAAAGCTCCGATTGATCTTCTTTTCGTTACAAAAAATCTATTCTTTGGAACACGCCTGTACTTAAATCTTTTCATCGTAACCATGCCCCCTTACTAATGGGTATGCATGTCTTTGTCTGTTCATTCTTAAATGACATGTCAAATTATAGCTAAGGGGTAATTTTCTAATTCCTTGTAGTGAAAAAAGTTTACCTTCTCTAAAAAAGACTTTGTCAATTATTACAGGAAATTATCACTGATAACTAAGTTATGTGATGTGGATTTCCACTACAGGTGCTCG
>NZ_NULG01000153.1 GCF_002577195.1 Bacillus sp. AFS041924 | reverse complement strand
CTATGGGAAATGCGGGAAGAGCGCAGCCGAGGAGGCTAAGGCCTCGCCCCATGGAAAGCGAGCAAACTGCAGTGGAAATCAACATCATACAGCTTCTTTAATTTGAAAAACAGTTATGGTATAAATTATTTATAAGGGTATTAATAAAATGTTTATTCGCATGCTTTTTTTATAAAAAAAGTTGATTGGAACGAAAGGGTGCTCGACTCCTATGGGAAATGCGGGAAGCCTGAGACCCCGCAGGAACGAGGAGGCTCAGGTCTCGCCCCATGGAAAGCGAGCAACCTGCAGTGGAAATCAACATCATACTGCTTCTATAAATTGAAAAACAATAATGGTTTAAACTATTATAATCTATACAAGTTGACAAAAAACTACTAAGTAATTAACTAATATTTTCCCCTTTAGTAAAGGGTATTAATAACTTGTTTATTCTATTTTCCTCTTTAGTAAAAGGTATTAATAAATTATTTATTCCCATGCTTTTTTTGTAAGAAAAGTTGATTGGAACGAAAGGGTGCTCGACTCCTATGGGAAATGCAGGAAGCCTGAGACCCCGCAGGAACGAGGAGGCTCAGGTCTCGCCCCATGGAAAGCGAGCAACCTGCAGTGGAAATCAACATCATACTGCTTCTATAAATTGAAAAACATTAATGGTTTAAATTATTAGTTTATAATTCGATGATCTATAGCTGTAGATAAAAAACTACTAAGTAATTTAATGATATTTTTCTCTGTAAAAGGGTATTAATAAATTGTTTATTCGCATGCTTTTTTTGTAAAAAAAGTTGATTGGAACGAAAGGGTGCTCGACTCCTATGGGAAATGCGGG
>NZ_NULG01000152.1 GCF_002577195.1 Bacillus sp. AFS041924 | reverse complement strand
CCAATTAAATAGGAGTTAGCAAGATACGAAATCGCACCAGGAGTTGAGTTAACAGCTTGTTCAACTGCACCGTTTGAATCTTGTACTGTTCCTACGCTATCGTTAATTTTAACGTCTTTCATGATTTTCTTTTCAAATGCTGCACGTGTACCTGATGATGCTGGACGGTTAATTACGTTAATTTTCTCGTCTTTACCGCCAACTTCTTTCCAATTCGTTACTTTACCAGCGAAAATATCCTCAATTTGTTGAAGTGTAAGTGAATCTACACCAACATCTTTATTTGTTACCATCGAATAACCAACACCAGCAACTTTCGTTTCAACTAATGAACTTGCTAATGATTTATCTTCTAATTTTTCAGCAGCTGGTACATCTGAGTTACCAATTTGAATTGCGCCTGTAGATACTTGGTTTACACCAGTACCACTACCGCCACCTTGAACTGTAACTGAAACTTGTGGGTACTTTGCCATAAATTCAGTAGCCGCTTCGTCAGCTAGTGGTTGTAACGCTGTTGATCCTGCAGCACCAATTGTTCCTGTTAATTCTACTTTTTTAT
>NZ_NULG01000151.1 GCF_002577195.1 Bacillus sp. AFS041924 | reverse complement strand
TGATGAGGAGCGGAGTTACCCTAATCGGTAATGAGCACCGCAGGCAGGCGAAGCAACGAAGAAAGCGAGCGTTTGGCGGGCAGTCTGAAAGGAAGGGGGATCCCTTCCTTTTAATTTGCTTTCAGACTGGAAAGTCCGAATCTATCTTACTTCATTTGTTTCAGGGTGTGTACCTAGCTCTTCTGAAGGTTTGAATAATAAGCCAAGGTTAATTAAGCCTGAAATACCAACGATACCATAAATAATTCGAGCAAAAGCAGAATCTGCACCACCAAAAATTGCTGCTACTAAATCAAATTGAAAGAATCCAATTAACCCCCAGTTTATAGCTCCAATAATTGTAAAAATAAGTGCAATTCGTTGTAAAGTACTCATATAAGTTAACCCTCCTTTTTATGACCTTCTTGAATAGCTTGCCTCATTTCATTTCATTTATGTATGTAGAGAAAGTTAATAAAAAAAATTACATTTTGATTTTTGTTAAAGTTTTCACATAAATTTGATTGCATTTACTTGATTTCAATTATTTATTTAGGTACATTGAAAAGGTATTATAACTATTTAAGGAGGTTTGATGTATGACTTCTCATATTAAATTTGACTATTCAAAAGCAAAAATGTTTTTTCAAGATCACGAAATATCATATTTAAGGGATGCAGTGAAATTATTTCACCATACAATTCATGAAAAAACAGGTGCAGGTAACGATTTTCTAGGATGGGTAGAGTTACCTAATGATTATGACAAAGAAGAATTTTCTCGAATTCAAAAAGCAGCAGAGAAAATTAAATCAGATTCAGACGTTCTTTTAGTTATTGGAATTGGCGGGTCATATTTAGGCGCGCGTGCTGCGATTGAAATGTTACAACACTCATTTTTTAATATTGCTTCAAAAGAAGAAAGAAAAGCACCTCAAGTTTTCTTCGTAGGAAACAATATTAGTTCTACATATATGCACGATTTAATTCAAGTATTAAAGGATAAAGATTTTTCAATCAATGTTATATCAAAATCTGGTACAACTACTGAACCAGCAATCGCTTTCCGTATTTTTAGAAAGTTATTAGAAGAAAAATACGGTGTTGAAGAAGCTAAAAACCGTATTTATGCTACAACTGATAAAGGACGTGGAGCATTAAAATCTGTTGCTGATGAAAAAGGATATGAAACATTCGTTATTCCTGACGATGTAGGTGGACGTTATTCAGTTTTAACAGCAGTAGGATTATTACCAATTGCTGCAGCGGGTATTGATATTGAACAAATGATGAAGGGTGCACAAGATGCATATAAAGAATACAACTCTTCAGAATTAGAGGACAATCAAGCTTATCAGTATGCAGTTGTACGAAATGTTTTATATAACAAAGGTAAGACAATTGAAATGCTTGTTAACTACGAACCATCTTTACAATATTTTGGAGAATGGTGGAAGCAATTATTTGGGGAGAGTGAAGGGAAAGACCAAAAAGGTATCTATCCATCTTCAGCAAACTTCTCAACAGATTTACATTCACTTGGCCAATATGTACAAGAAGGTCGACGTGATTTATTTGAGACAGTTCTTTCTGTTGAAAACCCACGTCATGAATTAACAATTGAACTTGAGGATAACGATTCGGATGGATTAAATTATCTTGCAGGTAAAACTGTAGATTTTGTAAATAAAAAAGCTTTTGAAGGTACAATCCTAGCTCATGCTGATGGTGGAGTACCAAATCTAATTGTTTCACTACCTAAATTAGATGAATATACTTTCGGATATACAGTGTACTTCTTTGAATTAGCTTGTGCGATGAGCGGATACTTACTTGGAGTAAATCCATTTGATCAACCAGGTGTTGAGGCATACAAGAAAAATATGTTTGCTTTATTAGGGAAACCAGGATTTGAAGAACTAAAACAGCAGTTAGAAGAACGTTTAAAATAATTACAAAACCGTTGTTAAATAAACTTTAACAGCGGTTTTTTTTATTGTTTTTAAAATTAAATTCATGTTTTTACCGAATAAGAAAATACTATTGAAAAAGGAGGAGGAAAGCATTGTATCCTTTAAAGTCAAAATTAGAGAATGAGATTTTTCCGCTTAATGAAATTGAGGGGAAATTAAAAAATCACGGTTTTGTTATCGGATCTAATTGGGAATATGATCATGGAAGCTTTGATCTATTAATGCGAGATGATGACGGATATCAATATTTACGTTTGCCGTTTAATGTTACTTCTGGTTCATTAGACATGGATGGAGCTGTAATTCAATTTGAATCTCCATTTTTACTAACACACATTTATAATGAGGGGCTTGATGATAATATTGGTTATGAAGGGAATCTAACAGGATCATTAAACCAGTTTCAAGAACCGATTGATAAAGATGCTAAAGTGCCTAGAAAATATCAAATAAAAGGGTTTGAAATACTTAAGAAAATTGAAGATGAGCTTTTATAAAACAAAGAGCCAAATCATATATTTATGATTGGCTCTTTGTTTTATAATTTTGTAACCATTGTTAAGTAAGTAAGATAAGAAAATCATCTTTGGCAATCTTAACGCTTTTGTCAGGCCGTATTATAGTCTGTCTATCGCGAATAATCCCAATAATCATTTTATCGTTGTTTAATTCTTCTATCACTATATCGAAGTAAAATTTTCCGATCATATTCTGTTCTACTTCTCTTATTTTTACTGTGAAATTTTCAAGTTGATTTGTTAGTTTAAGAACAACATCTGAATATCCTTTATGCATAAGTGAACCTGACATTACAAAGGAAGTTAATAAATGAGCTTCAATAACCTCGTTTGCGCCTGCTCGATTTGCATTAATTACTTGATTTTTAGTTAAGATTTCTGCAATACAGTTTATTGACTGATTAACACCTTTCGCAGCGATGATTGTTAAAATTGTTTGCATATCAGCTTCTTTTTCATTTTTATTTTGATCAGCTGTAATTAATATTGTATTAGCAAATTTTAAATTAGCTTTTTCTAAAATAGAATCATTGGAGGCAGAGCCCTTTACAAAATGCACTTTATCAAATTCAAAAGGTAATAACTCTAAACTTTCATCAATTAATACGATATGTGTTGAAATTGAAGACTCACGTATTTGCTTAATTACATTTTTAACTCGTTCGTTCCACCCTACTATTACAATATGGTTCTTTTTTGTAAAAGTAAGTTCCCCTCTATAATCTGCGTCTTGATTTCTAAAGGTTTGCGCTGTGAATGAAATCAAATAATAAGAACCAAATCCAGTACCTAGTAAAATTAGTACAACTGCAAAAAAACGTCCAACTGGAGATAAAGGTACGTAGTCACCATAACCTACTGTAAATGTAGTAACTATTGACCACCACATGCCGTCCCAAACAGTTGGAAACGTAAAAGGTTCAGCAAAATGGATAATTGTTCCGAAAATAGCAATCAACGATAATAAAATTAAAGTAATTTTAAATAATGTATATGATTTAAAATAGAGCGGTTGGTTACGAAATACTTTCAAGTTTATTCCTCCATCGCAATTTCGTAACACTTATTTTTACCAACTAATTAATAACTTATCACTATTATATACTCTCTATTTCAATTCCCCGGATGTTTTCTATTTGCTCAATATCATAATAAATTTCTGTTGTTCTTCGTTTATTAAACACTAATAATTTCATTTGGACATAATGCTCATCATTAGTTAAGCCTTTAATTTTAATGTTCTTAACTGTAATATCTTGAGCAGTTATTTGGTCAATGACAATATTTATATTTTCGATTCCTAAAACAGTAAGCTTCAGACTTATATCTCTTTCTTTTAATCTTTTAGGACCAAGTTTGTTAATTAAAAATGGTATTAGTTCAACACTTATTATTAATAACCCTACACCAGCAAATGCCTCGACATAAAAGCCAGCTCCAACAATTATTCCGATACCTGATGCGCCCCATATCATAGCAGCAGTTGTTAATCCAGCAATAGTATCATTACCTCTTCGGAGAATAACACCAGCTCCAACGAAACCAATTCCAGAAACTATTTGAGCTGGTAAACGTAAAGGATCCATTGTTATATTTAAATAGTCGCTGCTACGAAATGAATAGGCCGAACTAATCGAAACAATTGTTAGTAAGCAACTCATTATCGAAATAACTAGGCATGTTTTTAATCCAAGAGGTTTTCTTTTTAGCTCCCTTTCTAAACCGATAACGGAACCTAGCATTGCTGATATAAGTAATTTTATGAGGATATCTGGTTGTAGCTCCATTTTCTAAACCCCTTTTCTATATAGTTTATGGCTATTTCGACATTTCGTATTACACTTCCTTCGTACTAAATATAAAACTTTTCATCTTTTATAAAAAAAAATGAAAAAAGGGCTTGTCATATTACAAATGCGATGTTATATTTATATACGTCGCCAAGATGGTTCGACAAAAAACGAAATGAAGTAATAAAAAATAAAAAAAATGTTGACTCGCTGATGAAGAGATGTTAATATGAAAAAGTCGCCAATGACGCGATAAAGTGAACTTTGAAAACTA
>NZ_NULG01000150.1 GCF_002577195.1 Bacillus sp. AFS041924 | reverse complement strand
TTTCAACAGCATGAAGACAACTAAGTAAATTTAGTTGTCTTTTTTATAGATTTATCAGTAAAGTAACATTTCATTACTCGTGGAATAATGAAAAAAATTCAATGTATCTTTAACAAAAAGACTGTAATATAATTATTCAGTCTAAATAAAAAACTTGAAAGGCTGTATTGTTAATTGGTTTCAATTATTCTTGCATTATTCATTTTTATCATCACTCTTATTTTAGTTATTTGGCAACCGAAAAATATTTCAATTGGATGGATCGCAACTGGAGGAGCAGTCTTATCTTTATTGTTAGGTCTAGTTGATTTTCATGATGTCGTTATCGTAACAAGTATTGTTTGGAATGCAACATTTGCATTAATAGCTGTCATTATTATTTCATTGATTTTAGATGAAATTGGCTTTTTTGAATGGGCTGCATTACATATGGTAAGTGCCGCGAGTGGAAACGGGATTAAGATGTTTATATACATAAATATTCTTGGAGCATTTGTTACCGCTTTTTTTACGAATGATGGCGGAGCGCTAATTCTTACGCCAATCATATTAGCTATGGTACGTAGCCTGAAATTAGATGAAAAGATGGTATTTCCATTTATTATTGCTAGCGGGTTTATATCAGATACTACATCAATTCCTTTTATTGTAAGTAATTTAGTGAACATTATTACTGCAGATTATTTTAAAATTGGCTTTTTAGAGTATACGAGTAAAATGATGATTCCAAATATCTTTTCGCTAGTTTCTAGTATTTTGGTGCTTTATTTTTATTTTAGAAAGGTTATTCCGAAAAACTATGATCTTGCGAATTTGAAGGTTCCAAAGGATGCAATAAAAGATAAAAAAATGTTTTATATATCTTGGTTAGTACTTTTGTTATTATTAGCAGGTTACTTTATCGGTGAATTAATTCATGTTCCAGTTTCGTTTATTGCTGGGGTAGCGGCTATTATCTTTTTATTTTTGGGGAAAAGAAGTAAAGCTGTTAATACGAAAAAAGTTTTAAAAGATGCGCCATGGACAATTGTAGTGTTTTCAATTGGGATGTATATAGTTGTTTATACATTGAAGAATGTTGGTTTAACAGATGGATTAGGTCAAATAATTCATTCTGTTGCTCATCAAGGTTTATTAATAGCAACAGTAGGTATGGGTTTTATCTCTGCAATACTTTCTGCTATTATGAATAATCTACCGACAGTTATGATTGCATCACTAGCTATTGAAAATACAAATACAACTGGACTTATTAAAGAAGGATTGATTTATGCAAATGTAATCGGTTCGGATTTAGGACCAAAGATGACGCCAATCGGATCCCTTGCTACATTATTATGGCTACATGTATTATCACAAAAAGGCATAAAAATTTCTTATCGCACTTATTTAAATATCGGAATTATTTTAACGATTCCAGTGTTAATCATTACATTATTAGGTTTATATATTAGTTTGAAAATACATTAATAAATTATTCCTTACCTATTAAGACAACTATTTTTTTTAGTTGTCTTTCTTTCTATTTTATTCTCGTCAACTATTCCAAAATAGCTAATAATTATGTAAACGATTACCAAAAACTAAGCTTTAAAAATCGGTTATTACAAGTAATCGTTTACATAAATTATTCCAAAAAACACCAATTGACGAGTGATTTTTATCATGATAAAGTTGGTCTTACGTTTAAAAACGAACGTCAAACCACGGCCAAGAGGTCATGGTTTTTTTATATGAAAAAAAGCGAAAGGAGAAGTCGAAATGAAGAAAGTAATTTTATCTTTAGTAGTTGGATGTGGATTTTCTATTTTACTGACAGGGTACGAAACGAATAAGTCAGAAGTTAATAAAAAGATCTCAACGTTTAATCAAACTGAGGTACAAAACATGTTAACAAACATCGTTACAGTTGATAAGACACAAGAGATCGTATGGAATCAAGCACGCTAAAATCGTGAATTTTCCATCGTGATGGTCTTACGTTTAAAAAAACGTCAAACCACGGCCAAAGGGTCATGGTTTTTTTATATGAAAAAAATTTGAGAGGAGAAAACAAAATGAAAAAAGTAATTTTATCATTAGTAGTTGGATGTGGATTTTCGATTTTATTAAGGGATACGAATCCAACAAATCAGAAGTTAATAAAGAGATCTCTATGTTTAATCAATCAGAGGTACAAAACGTGTTAACAAACATGGTAGTAGCTAGTACATCACAAGAGATCGTATGGAATCAAGCGCGCTAATTAGTCGTCAATTTTCCTTATAGTTGGTCTTACGTTTAAAAACGAACGTCGAACCACGACCATAGGTCATGGTTTTTTTATTTGGAAAAATAGAGAGGAGAAAGGCAAAATGAAGAAAGTAATTTTATCATTAGTAGTTGGATGTGGATTTTCGATTTTACTGACAGGGTACGAAACGAATATGTCAGAAACTAATACAAAGAACTCAACGTTTAATCAAACAGAAGTACAAAATGTGTTAACAAATATGATAGTAACCGGCAAGTCACAACAAATCGAATGGAATCAAGTACGATAAGTAGAACAGGACATAGGAAATGCACGGCTTAGGGATCAAATAACACTGATTCTTTAAGTGTACTTAATTTGTGATTTTAAAATTTTTTAATGTAAATTTAAGAAAAAGTCTCTTTACAAAATTAACTTGAAGTTATATATTTACATTTAAATTCTATATTTTTCTAATTCATAACCATAATTGCTTAATCTTATTAAGAGCGGGGGAACCATTTCTTTATTGGGGTGAATCCTTTTTTGTTAAAGGTAGGGGTATTCTTTAATCCCGAATCCGACAGCTAACCTCGTAAGCATTTAAAGAAGGGGGTTTATTTAGTATTGTTTTTAAACACTAAGTAAAGCTTAGTGTTTTTTTGTATGCTTTTTTTTAGAAAAGGGGAGAAATTTATGCAACATCCGTCCGATTATATAGAATTTGGACTATTTGTTTTAGCGATTTTTGGAATTTATTACTCGATTGCAAATTTTAACAGTGTAAAACGAGTTTTTATTGGTCGACCTATGAGAACGGCAGAGATCCATGCTCAGCATAATAAACTGATTTGGTTCATCGCTTTGCCGATTCTTGCAGCCGATTTGTATTCATCTGTTTCTTATGGACCAGAGGCAGGTATGACTGAGTTGATTGCTCTTGGGGGAAAAGCACATTGGTATATCATACCGATTACAATAGCAACTGTTCTTTTATTAGGGATTCTTATTCTTTCATATATTATGGGGATTTTAGCTTATCCTAGTGGAGGTGGAGCATATGCCATTGCAAAAGATAATTTTAAGCCTCGATGGGTTTCACTCGTTGCTTCAAGCTCATTACTTGTAGATTATATTTTAACTGTTGCGGTTTCAGTTTCTGCTGCGCTTGAAGCTGTGTCATCCGCATATCCAGCTGTTGCGCCTTATGAAACGGTTTTAGCGATTTTTTGTGTATTTTCGTTATTAATTGTAAATCTTCGTGGGGTTGCAGAATCTGCAAAAATCTTTGCCTGGCCAACATTTGGGTTCATGATTTGTATGTTACTTTTGATTTTTACGGGATTCTTTGATGAATTCCAAAATGGATTTGTTCAGCATCATACACCTACGTTTGGTACAGTTCCACAAGGATTAAGTATTTTAATTGTATTGAAAGCATTTAGTTCGGCATGTTCTGCTTTAACGGGGATAGAAACAATTTCAAATGCAGTACCTGTTTTTAGAGAACCTCGTCAGAAAAATGCGATTAAAACATATATAGCTTTAGGAGTAATTACTTCAATTACACTTTTAGGATTTGCATATCATTTATATGTAAATGGAATTTCACCGAATCCGAATGATACGATGCTATCTCAGTTAATAAAGGTATATTTCGGACACGGAATTTTGTATCAAGTTATGATTTGGTTCACATTTATCATCTTAATTTTGGCAGCTAACTCGACTTTTACAGGATTTTCTCAGTTAGCAGCAATTGTAGCAGAAGACGGCTACTTACCTAGAGGATTTACAAACAGAGGAGATCGTTTAGGTTACTCAAATGGTATTATTGCACTTGCTGCAGCAGCTAGTATCTTAATTATTGCATTCCAAGCTCATACAAATGCGTTGATTCCACTGTACGCAATCGGTGTATTTTTATCTTTTACAATTGCTCAATTAGGTTTAACAAGAAGATGGAAACGAGTTAAGGGTGCGAAATGGCAAGTGAAATTAGCAATAAATATTATAGGATTAATTGTAACATCCGTTGTTACTATCATATTTGCGGTTACAAAATTTGTTGATGGTGCTTGGGTTGTATTAGTCGTAATTCCAACAATGATTCTCTTCTCTTTAGCAATTTATAAACATTATCAAAATGTAGCAAGTGAATTACGAATCGATTTAAGTTCTTTTAAACCTGAAGCAAATAAAGTCGTAACAGTTGTATTAGTTTCAGGTACTCATCGAGTTGTTCATAATACACTATCATTTGCAAAAGGTATTGCAAATGAACCAATAGCTGTCTATGTTGGATTTGATGATGAATCAATTGACAGAATGGAAGAAAAATGGGAAGAATGGGGTAATCCATGTCGCTTAGTAGTTCTAAAAAGCCCTTATCGTTCAGTACTTGCACCACTTTCAAGATTCATTAAATTAATAGAAGGAAACGAGCCAGATAGTCATGTTCAAATTGTGATTCCACAATTTATTCCTAAAAAATGGTGGCATAATCTCCTTCATAATCAAACTGCACTTTTACTTCGACTTTGGTTGATTAGTCAAAAAGATGTAGTAATTACGACGGTTCCATATCATTTGAGAAAATAGTAAGAAAGCAAGCATGAAATTTTTTAGTTTCATGCTTTTTATGTGTGCCAGGCATGTTCATCAACTTGACGGTGAAAGTCCGTTATGGGCGTTGAGATATGCGAACCATTAGTTGAAGGCAAGGGTGTTCATGGTGACATGAAATCTGAAGGAAGCCCTAGACAAAATCTCGGTCTGAGGTACACGAATCACATTCGAGGTTCTTATTTTAGGATGAGTCTGCATAACAAGATAAAGTCCAAAATATCTCTAGATAAAATAGGAATAAATGTGGCAGACAAATGAGATGAAAGTGGATGAACTTACCCTGGGAGATCTCTTAATAACCCAATGGGAACTTTCTTAGTGATAAGAAACTGAGTTAAGAGAAGTCAGCAGACGTCATAGTATCAACAAATGTTGAGAAGGACTGAACGAAAGGAGTGACCATGAAAATGGAAGTTTACATAGGAATGATGACACAGCCAACCTTAAAAAGGACTGATGGTTTACGAAACGTTCGGAAAACGTGGGAGAAACCATTAGCGTGGAGTTCCTATGCGCAAACCTACTCATGGAGACAATATGGAATTAATCAATCGAATCACCAGTAGAGATAATCTCAATATGGCTTTTAAAAAGGTTAAGAAAAACAAAGGTGCAGCAGGAGTCGATGAGAAAGATATAGAAGCTACACGAATCTACTTAAAAGAACATAGCGAAGAAATTATCGAAAGAATACGAAGTGGAAAATACAAACCACAGGCAGTAAGAAGGGTAAATATACCGAAACCAAGTGGAGGAACACGAAAATTAGGGATACCAACTATAACTGACCGAGTGATTCAACAGGCGGTTGTACAAGTGCTGACACCAATTTTTGATGTTCAATTTAGTGAATTTAGTTATGGTTTCAGACCAAATAAAAGCGCTCATCAAGCAATCGAACAAGCAAGACGCTACGTGGAAGAGGGATATACCTACGTAGTAGATATTGACTTAGAAAAATTCTTTGACCGAGTTCAACATGACAAACTGATGTCAATTATTTATAAGACAATCTCTGATAAACCAACACTCAAATTAATTCGAAGGTTCCTTCAAGCAGGCATAATGGAGAATGGGACAATACAAGCGAATCATGAAGGTACACCACAAGGAGGACCACTTAGTCCATTATTGAGCAATATTATCCTAAACGAATTGGATAGAGAGCTGGAGAAACGAGGACTTCGATTTGTGCGTTATGCAGATGACAGTAATATTTACGTGAAAAGTCAAAAGGCTGGCGAACGAGTGAAAAAAGGTGTCAGTGAATTCATCGAAAAGAAGTTGAAATTAAAGGTAAATGAGGAAAAAAGCGCAGTGGGAAAGCCGAAAGCACGTATATTTTTGGGAGTCAGTATTTATAACATGTGGGGAAAAACGAGAATATATGTGCCGAAGCAAACAAAGAAACGACTTGAAACAAAACTAAAGAAACTAACCAACCGCAACTGGGGAGTAAGTATGGAATATCGGATAGAGAAAATAAACCAACTCCTTCAAGGGTGGGGGAATTATTTTAAAATTGGAGATATCCAAAAATATGCCAGAAAGATTGATAGGCATACCCGAAGAAGATTAAGAGCATGTCGATGGAAGGAATGGAAGAAGACATCAACCAAATACCGAAATCTGAAAAGGCTGGGGATAAATGCCAATAAAGCATGGAGATGTGCCAATTCAAGGAAAGGTTACTGGCGCACCTCTAATAATCCAACTCTAGATTATGCCTTAAATAATAACTACTGGAAAGAACTAAAATTAAAATGTTTAAGTGAGATAATTTCATAAACTTTCGAACCGCCGTATACGGAACCGTACGTACGGTGGTGTGAGAGGTCGGGGGCTAGCCGCCCCCTCCTACTCGATTTGAATTATCAAAGTAATTGAAAAAAATCCTTTTTAAATTTATTAAAACGATTATCATTTGTAGGTCTCAGAAAAAATAAAAATATGTTGGAAAAGCTTGTATACCCTTTGCAGAAATACTTGGTGAGGATTTAGCAAAACAAATTACGAATTGAATCAGCAAAATAATTTAAGTTAGGGGAAATAAAGTCTTGAATAAGCTCTATTTTATTTATAAGTTGACAAAAATGGTTAAAAATTTTATTTTCTGAGGATTCGTCATCATTAAAAAATATTCTTAATATCTAAGAATGGGTCATACAATATACGAGGTATAAATTTAAGTGTAACTTAACCTAATTTAATTAAATAATAAGGGTGATGTTATGTATTTTTATCAAAGTTATGGTGATTTGTATAGAGATCAAAAATTAATTAATGAAATTGAAAAGGCGATAAATGGTGAATATTCAGCAATTAGTTGCTATACAAAATTAGCGAATTTAGCAAAGGATAAAAATGAACGCAAAATAATTTTAGAAATAAAAGAGGATGAAATTAAACATTACAACCAATTTGTATCGATCTATACAAGCTTAACAGGAAAACTACCACAGGCTAAAGTTTCAGAAAATTGTCCGGATACCTACATTGAAGGTTTAGAGTTTGCACTAAAGGATGAGCAAGAAACAGTGGATTTTTATTTAAGTATTTCAGATGGGACATCAAATCAATTCATAAAAAATGCTTTTAATAGAGCAGCAAAAGATGAGCAAAATCATGCAGTATGGTTTCTTTATTTTTTTACGAAAAATAAATTAGGTTAGTTTTAGGACATGATTCATTAGAATGGAAAAACATACTTCGAAAACTCCATCTCCAAATTCACAAAATTTAAATGAAGAAGTATGGAGCTTTATATCCGCACCATCATTACATCCAATGAAGGTAAAGATAAATGTGAATTGTTTATGCATCATGGAACGGTTCAACTGAAACTGTCGCGTGGCAAGTTCTGTCTGGACATTCTTATAACCAAATGAAAATAGTTAAAAGTAGTATTCCACGCAAAGGATTTGAGACAAAAATTAAAGTAAATTCAGTTGGTCTATATTTCCAATTAAAAGAATTGAATGAATCTGGGCAAGTACTTGGTATTTCAAAAATTGTTCATAAAAAAGATAAAGCTACAATGTAGGAGAGGGTGAGAAATGAATCCCTCAGGAAAAAGAAATAATTTGATTAGCGAAGAGGCTATATTGCTCGCTGCATTTAGCTATCAAACCTATTTGCTATTCTTTAATGGAACAATTACTTTACCAAAAGGCTTCGAGCTTATGTATATTATTCATGCTGATGTAAATATAGAGAATCCTACAAATGAAGTATTTGGTTTTATTGCTGAATCAAAGAAGCAGAACATAATCGCTTTTAGAGGATCCGCTTCTTATCCTACAGACCTTATTGCAGCATATGACATACTTCAAGTAGATTATTTGTTGAAAAGAGTGGTAAAACTTCTAGAGGCTTTACATGTATATATCAATCTACAAGAAACAAATTATTTAAAGAATTAAACAAACTCTCAAAGAACAAAAAGCTATTGATTACTGGCCATAACTATGGTGGTGCATTGGCAATATTAGCTACATTAGATATTGCAGTGAATTCAAAATTTAAGAATGCTTCAGTGTATACGTTTGGCTGTCCTCGTGTTGGAGATCCTGATTTTGCTTACCGATTTAATCAAGAGGTAAAAGATAGCAGTAGAATTGTTAATATTCATGATTCGTTTCAACTTTCCCAGAGAAAATATATCCTCCACCGTTTACAGTTAAAGGTTTATATTATCGGCATGTAAATAATATGTATCCTGTTAATTTTCAACTAAATAGTATAGCCCGTAATCATTATATCGGCTGCTACTTTAATACAATAAGTAGGTTATATCCTGAATTTACTTCTGCTTTATGTTCTAATAATCCTAGCTTTTGTCCAAGTACAAAAATAGGTACTCCTTATAATGGAAACTGTAATGAAAAGAACTAAAAAATTATAGAAGTTAAATCAATTTTAAGTGTTTCATAGATTTGATTTTTCGTTTATTGAAGGATATGGATTATGTAATCTAGGGAACACTTCAGAAATTTATAGAATCATAAAAAACTATCAATCTTTTTTTCCTTAAAGTTTGATAGTTTTTTTATGTATAAATTGGAATTTTTTAATTTTTAAAATTTTTCAATAAAAAACCTAGAATTCTGCAAAATTCCCCCAAATATAAACAAATTTAAAATTTTTATGATTTAACTTTGTTTATATTTAAAAATTAGGTCTTTATTAATCTTATC
>NZ_NULG01000149.1 GCF_002577195.1 Bacillus sp. AFS041924 | reverse complement strand
AGAAACATTTCGCACAACTATCCTGCCATTATGTTGAATAAGAAAAAGCGATCTTCTATTGAAGAATCGCAATCGTTAGTTGCATAAGACAGTAATCATCCTCTATCTTAGAATATTAATGCTATTAATGCATATTCTGTACCGCACTTTGGAAAATTAAGTAAAAAGGATGATTATATGCAACTTGATTTTGTATGGAAAGCAGTGTTAATTGTTATCATCGGAACGTTTTTATTAAGAATAGCCGGAAGAAACTCTATTTCTAAGATGACTGTTTCTGAACTTGTATTAATGAGTACAATTGGTCCATTACTTAGTCGTCCAATTGAAAATAAGAGTATTTGGACAAGTATTAGTGTTGCTTCCATCCTCATAATAACGGTAATTCTGTTTCAGTTACTTAAGCTAAAATTTAATTCATTAGAATTATTACTAACTGGCATGTCAACCATCCTTATTGAAGATGGGGTCTTAAATGGAGAAAACATGAAAAAGGCACGTCTTACAACCGAAAATTTAAAAATGCGTTTACACCAGTTGGGAATAACTTCGATTGAAGATGTAGAGTGGGCTGCATTAGAAGTAAATGGTCAAATTGGATATAAATTGAAGCCAAGCCTAGAGCCTGCAACTAAACAAGACATTCAAAATTTAGTGAGACTAATTGAAACAAAAATTCTTGAATCTAAGGAAAGCTAATGATTATTTAAAAAGTACTCATTTTCCTTTATATTGTTGATAGTTATAAATCAAATTTAGTGCTTGTTGTACAAAATAGGTCTGTCATACAGACCTTCATATTGTTCAACTCTTCTTTTTTTGAAAATCTTATTCTTTCATACTTCCATTGTATGTGATTTTTATTACGTCCCCCTTCTTTAGAAATCCTGATGAAGAGGCAATTCTTCTCACCTTATATTTGTCTTTTGCGAGATAATAATGCGAAGAAGACTTTAACTCGCTTGGGATTGGACCACTTCCATAACTATCCACTTTTATGCCGATATCTTTTCCATCCATTTTCGCATTAACTACTCCGTAATGTGCTATTTCATAATGCATTTGGCTGTTCGGTTCATATTTCTGTATAATGGTTAGTTGCCCAGACTTATATCTAATATCCTGATAAATTGCTAATGGAATAACTATAATGATAATTCCTAAGGCAAGTAAAAATATAGTTAACACACGTTTCAACAACATCACCTCTCCCTTTTTGTGCTGTGGATTAGGTGAAAAATAGTAAAGTTTTTTTAATAATGCTCCTAGTGTTTGTTTAACTAATGTATGCGTTGGTTCTTTATTTCCCAAAATTCTAGATTTATTTTTTTGGTAACAAGAACCCCAAAATACGTATATTTAATGGTCATACTTTTAATCGGCTCCTGATAAAACTCCACTTTAATTCCGTAATAAATGGGTGTATTATCTTTTCGTTTAATGGCTTCATTTATTTCGTTAGGACTTAATCTAGGATGAATGGGTGCTGCGTCAATGTTCATAAATTTCGTCCTTGGGTCATCCATCCTTGGATCACCTGTAGCAGGTTGCACCAATTGTCCACTATAACTAATCCCTAATGCCAATTCTTTTGGTTTTTTCCCCTGATTAAAAGTGATATCTTTTAGTGTGATATCCTTTCGACCTTTGTTATGAAATTGTAGAACGATTACCGTTTTCCCTTCTGTCATGGTGTTCCAGGAATACCCTTCAATTTCAATAGGATTACTGGCATAAACTAACCGGTAAAATGAAAAGAACGCAACACCCACAAGTAATAGGATAGAAGCAAATACCATTATTATGATTGATTTTTTTTTCAACCTCTCACCCTTAATAAAATAAGTCATTCTTTATTCATAACTTATTTCTTTCAACATCAATCATAAATACCTCCCTATTTATGATTATTAAAATTCAATTTATATATATGAAATTCCTATTAAACATAAACTTGGGGGAATTTTAATTCATTCTAATAACTAACCTTTTTCAACCAGTTTGTTTAATAAAAAAAGGCCGACTAATTGTCGATCATGTTGTTCAACTAATGCATGCTTATATATAGTATT
>NZ_NULG01000002.1 GCF_002577195.1 Bacillus sp. AFS041924 | reverse complement strand
TCAAAGTTCACTTTGTCGCGTCAGTGGCGACTTTTTCATATTAACATTCTCACAAGAGCCTGTCAACATTTTTTAAATTCAATTTTTCTTTCGACGCCGTTATCTCTTGGCGACATAAAATAATATAACATCAATAAAACACACCGTCAACACTTTTTAAAAGTTTTTTCAAAAAACAATAAAAACCTTTTTCATAATAGGATACAACCGTAATTAATTGTTTGAAGTAATACAAAGAAATAATTAGTAAGAGAATGATTAATAATATATTGCTTGGGAAAATAATACGAAACCCTTTAGTATTTACACCTCTCTCAAAACCGGAATCGATGATATTGAATAATCCAATACTGTTGTGATCATTTTTAATATTGTTTCATCTGATTTAAAGTATTGGGACCAAATATTTGTACTTCAATAAATAAGAAGAAACAAGTAGATTTATTCATTCGTACTCTATTAATCATCTCAATGATTTCAGTTGAATTTCTATTATATGGATGGCTAATAAAAACGAATCAGTGGAATTGGGGAGATTCTTTACCACTCCAACTTTGTAGAATCAGTATGACCTTAGTTGTTATACGCTCGTTACAAAAAATTATAAAGTATATGAAGTCATTTATTTTTGTGGATTAGGCGGAGCCATCCAAACTGTCCTTACTCCAGATATACACCAAGCTTTCCTCATTTTAACTATTTTCAATTTTTTACTACTCATGGTGGAATCATTATCTCCATCTGTTACATGACATTTATATTTAGACATACACCAACATTCCGTTCATTGTTAAAGTCCTTCTTATTATTTAATATTACTAGCTATCCCAATATACTTGCTGGATTATTTTCTTTAATGAAATTACTTATTTTTAAGCGCTAAACCTGATGGGGCAAACTTGCTAGACTTTTTTGGTCCATGGCCATAATACTTAATTGTGCTAAGCTTGATTCTTATCCCCCATTTTTTGATTTTATATAGTATCTAATACATAAAAAGAAAAAATCAAACAAAAAAAATAATACGATTAACTATCCATTGATTTGTACTAGAATAGTCTAGCTTCTAATGTCTAAATCATTCATAAAATAAGCTCATATTGTTTTTCCATGTTAGCACTAACATTTCCTATTCCATTTATGCTATATTTACAATGAATGGGGTGGACAAAGTGGCAAAAAAGAAAAGTAGTAAAATTAATAATATAAGAACGTTTGCACTTTCATTATTATTTATTGGCTTTATCATTATGTATGGTGGTGTATTTTTCAGGGAGCATAAAATAGTCATGACGATATTTATGCTAGTCGGATTTTTAGCAATTATAGGTAGCACAGTTGTTTATTTTTGGATCGGAATGCTATCTACAAAAACGATTCAAGTTATCTGTCCGAGTTGTAACAAAACGACTAAAATGCTTGGAAAAGTAGACATTTGCATGTATTGCAATGAGCCACTTACATTAGATCCTTCTTTAGAAGGTAAAGAATTTAATGAAAAATATAATAGCAAACGAAATGCTAAACAATAGCATAACAAATAAAGCACATTACAATTATGTAATGTGCTTTATTATGATAATGTTTTTTCTTTACATTTAGGACAAATACCGTATACTTCCATTCTATGATTCGTTACTTCAAATCCCGTTTCCTTTTCAACAAAAAGATTAATTCCTTCTAGTCCATCGTAATGAAAGTCATTCATTTCACCGCATTTTTCACAAATGATATGATAATGATCTGTTGTTATATAATCAAAACGACTAGAAGAATCACCGAAGTTTAATTCTTTAACCATTCCTACTTCACGCAAAACTCTGAGATTATTGTAAACTGTCGCCACACTCATATTTGGAAATTTCCCCTCAAGTGCTTTATAGATTTCGTCAGCAGTTGGATGTGTTCCACTTCCTATTAAATATTCTATAATTGCATGCCTCTGAGGTGTAATACGTACGCCGCTATTCTTTAAATGTAAAATTGCATCTTGAATATTTTCCTTATGCAACGCCGCTCTCCCCGTTTCTTAAATTAGTTCCAAATTTACTTACTTATTAATAGTTTATTCAACTGCTAGAATATTTGTCAACTTTTTGAGAATTTCTAAAAAAAACTTGCCGATTATCGAGCCATAAGGTGATGACAGAAATGTAGTTGTATGCACTTATACTTAGTTCCTAAAATTTGCAATAACGCCAAGTCCCCTGTTTCCCTGAGAATTTATACATCCTTAATGCGTGAAAAAATAAGACCATATAATATCCCAAAACAAAAAAATGTGCGAGAATTCTCTCGCACTTCAATATGCTATCATCTGAGGAGGTATGCCCTATACTTCAATATATTCTCTAAAGCATTATAGGTATAGACGAAAAGCTCGATTATTTTAGATAAAACGATTCTTTCTCAAAAAAATCTTAAGTTATGTACATAATCAGGCTGTTTTATTACGAATAGTTTGTACAATTTTTATGAACGATTGATTAAACGATATACATCTTCTACATGATTCTTTACTTTTACTTTTTGCCAAACATTTTCAATACGTCCCTCTTCATCAATCAAGAATGTTGTACGTTCGATTCCCATATATTCCTTACCAAAATTATTCTTTAGCTTCCATACATCATATAGCTTAGCAATCTCAGTTGTTTCGTCTGAAAGTAATAAAAATGGTAATTGATGTTTTTCAATAAACTTTAGATGCCTTTTAACAGGATCCGGACTAATCCCTAAAATAACAGTTCCACTGTTCATAAATTTTTCATATGAATCTCTGAAGTCACACGCTTCTGTAGTACATCCTGGAGTCATATCTTTCGGATAAAAATAAAGAACTACTTTCTTACCTTTAAAGTCAGATAATGTAATATCTTCTCCATTACTTGCTGGTAAAGTAAAATCGGGTGCTTTTAAGCCAATTTCAACAGTCATAACAATCTCCTTAATCATAATTATTAACGTTCATCTTTAAATACTTGTAAAACAAAAGCCGCTGGCATCGTATAGCCAATCAGTGCTTCAATCATAGCAACCCATCTTCCAATCCCTACTGGTACAATATCCCCATACCCTACAGATAAAAGTGTGATTGCACTAAAATATAAGCATAACCCCATTATATGGTAATTAGTCCCTTCTACGGGAATAGAATGCTCAATTAAAATTGGATGCGGCCCTCGCTCTAAGATAAAATAGACTGCGCTAAAGCCTATAAGTACGGTTCCATATATTAAAAACAAAAGAATATAGTTATTAATTGAAATAAGACTTTTATTCACTTTTGTAGTTGAAGTATTCCATAAATACACTAGACTATACAAAATTGCAAATATAGCAATAAAAAAGAAAAAAGCAGTTCCCATTCCAATCACCTCATTTCAATTTATGAAACAAGCTATTGAAATAGACTACTGCTTAGTTACCTGCACCTTTATATTTTTTTACCCCTTGATTCCAAATCAAAACTGATAGAACAAAAACCACTATTCCCATAATTGGCGTTAAAAATGAATAGACATACCATTCACTTCTACGTAGAAAATATGCAGCTGGATAAACACCAACAAATGCAAAAGGTAAAATCCATGTTAACACAAAGCGAATAATTGGGTGGTAAATATTAATAGGGTAACGACCATAGTTTCCTATATTATACATTAAAGGCATGATGGACGTTCTTGCATCGGACCAAAAACCAATACTTGCTAAAGCTATGAAGATTCCCGCATAAACAAACATTCCACCTATGGCCATTAAAAGAAATAAAAACGGATCATACCAAGTTACTGTAAGTCCTAATTTAACACCAGCGTAAATCATTATGATTAATCCAGTAACGGCCCCTAGTAATGATTCTAACTCCATTTTTTCTAATATAACTTGAAACAGACTATGGATTGGTCGAGTTAAAATACGATCAAACTCTCCCTTAACAATGTATCGATCATTAAAATCCCAAATATTAAAAAATGAAGCAAAAAGAGCAAATGGTACTAAAAAGAATCCATAAATAAATACAATTTCGTCTCGGTTCCATCCTTCAATAAGTGAAGTATGATTGAAGACTAGTAATATAAAAATTAAATTAACAGCTTGCGACATTAAATCTGATAAAAATGATAAAAAGAAATTTGCTCTATATTGAAATTTAGTTTTTAAATATTGGCCAGAATATTGAAGAAAAATATTAATATAAAACATTCTTTAACCTCCTTGTATAACAAGATGCTTTTTAGCTTTATACCAAATAAGCGTAATAGGGATACATAAAATGCTGATCCATATAACTTGGAATAGAAGACCTCTTAAAATCAATTCGCCTTTCATTCCTTCAGCAAAAATCATACTTGGAATATAGCTGATCCCTTGAAATGGTAAGTACTTCATTACATCTTGTGCCCAAACCGGAAAGAACGTGATTGGAATTGTTAAACCTGAAAACAAATCAATGATGACGCGTTTAGCTTGAATAAAGCCCATATTATTTTGAAGAAAGAACGCCATTAGCCCCGTCAACAAATTCAATTGTGTATTAATAGTAAAACTGAAAACGGAAGCAATTAAAAATAAACCTAAAGTTTTTAAATTAAATGAAACATCTAAACGAAAGATTAATGCTACTAAAATAAAGCCAGGAATTGAAAAGAAAAAGAATCTAAAAATCCCCTCACCTAAACCTTGCATAACTTTAGTAAGCAAATAGTTATAAGGTCTAATAAGTTCAATTGCTACTTTACCTTCTACAATTTCTTCCGCAATTTCACGATCAAGATTATTAAAATAAAACGCTCTTGCCATCCAAGCAATTGCAACATAGGTAGTCATCTGATTTACCGAAACACCTTGAATGGAACCTTGGTGACCATATATTGCTTTCCATAAAAAGTAATAAGCTCCTATATTAATCGTGTAAATAACAATCCCGGTATAATAGTTAGTACGATACGCTAGCATCATTAAAAAACGGATACGAATGATTTCAATATACTTACTCATTACTAATACCTTCTTGATAGATGTTTCTTATAATTTCTTCAGTCGATATTTCTAACATCTTCATATCTTTAACTGGATTTGCTTGAACCACTTTAGCAATAACCATTGAAATAAGTGTTTCATCATTTGGTAATGTAATACTCCAAATATTTTCCCCTTCTTCTTGCTTCCATTTCACATCTGTTCGTCCAATTAATTCGTTTAATGAATGAAGATTAACAGGTTTAATAAACTGGAATTGAATTTCTTTTTCTTCGCCCCATTGACCTTTTAACTGTTCGAGTTTTCCATCATAAATGATTTTCCCCTCATCTAACATAACTACACGATCACATAGTGCCTCTATATCAGAAATATCGTGGGTAGTTAAAAGAATTGTTGTACCATATTTTTGGTTTAACTCTTTTAAAAACTCGCGAATTTTTAATTTTACTAAGACGTCTAAACCAATTGTAGGCTCATCTAAAAACACTAAAGGTGGATTATGAATTAATGCAGCGGCTAATTCACATCTCATTCTTTGACCTAAAGATAACTTTCTAACCGGTTGATCTAATAATGGTTCAATATCTAAAGTCTTAATGATGTAACCCATATGCTCTTCATATTGCTTATCTGGTATTTGATAAACTTTTTTTAGTAATCGAAATGATTCTTGTACAGCAATATCCCACCATAACTGCGATCTTTGTCCAAATACAACACCTATCGATTTAACAAAACGCTCTCGATCCTTTTGAGGATGGAATCCATTAACTGTTACATCACCTGAAGTAGGCGTTAGTATACCAGTCAGCATTTTTATCGTAGTCGACTTTCCTGCTCCATTCTCCCCAATATAGGCCATCATTTCACCTTTTTTAACAGAAAAACTTATATTATTAACCGCCGTTTTTGTTTTATAGTTTCTTGTAAACAAATCTCTAAATGCACCTTTTACACCAGAGCGACTTAAGAAAGTTTTAAATTCTTTGTGTAAGTTTTGAACTTCAATTATGTTTTCCATAAGACTTCCTCCATTTTTTATTCCGTCGCTTAGTGTATTTGAAATATGATCGAAGTACAATAAAAAAGCACTGAATAATCATTTCCAATTTTTTCGGGCTATTTTTATAAAAAATATAGATTCTACAAAATGTTCAAATTTCTTTCGAAGTTGTAAAGGCTTACATTTACCACGCACTAAAATTTCGTGCTAGAATGTAATTTAACCACATAAATAATGTAAAGATGCCGGTTAACTTCTTTCATTTTTTTATTAATAATGGGAGGTACTCCATGAATAATCAAAAGTCAATTGAAATACATAATGAAGCTTTAGAACATATCGTTGGAGGAGTAAATAGTCCTTCAAGATCGTTTAAAGCAGTAGGTGGCGGAGCTCCTGTCACAATGAAACGTGCAAAAGGTGCATATTTTTGGGATGTTGATGGCAATCAATATATAGATTATTTAGCAGCATATGGTCCTATTATCACTGGCCACGCTCACCCACATATTACAGCTGCAATTACAAAAGCAGCAGAAAACGGTGTCCTTTACGGCGCACCTCATGAACTTGAAGTACAATTTGCAAAAATGCTAAAAGAAGCGATTCCTAGTATGGATAAAGTCAGATTTACAAATTCAGGTACAGAATCTGTTATGACGACTATTCGTGTAGCAAGAGCCTATACTGGCCGTACTAAAATCGTTAAATTTGCTGGGTGTTATCACGGTCATTCAGATTTAGTACTTGTTGCTGCAGGTTCTGGTCCATCTACTCTTGGTACTCCTGATTCAGCTGGTGTACCACAAAGTATTGCAAACGAGGTTATTACAGTCCCATTTAATGATATTGAGGCATATGCAGAAACAATGGAAAAATGGGGTCACGAAGTAGCTGGTGTACTTGTTGAACCAATCGTTGGTAACTTCGGTATCGTTGAACCAAAGGAAGGATTCTTAGAAGCTGTAAATGAAATTACGCATAATCATGGTGCATTAGTTATTTATGATGAAGTGATCACTGCCTTTAGATTTATGTATGGTGGGGCACAAAATCTGCTAGGAGTTGAACCTGACTTAACAGCTCTTGGAAAGATTATCGGTGGTGGACTACCGATTGGAGCATATGGTGGTAAAAAAGAAATAATGGAAACAGTTGCCCCTCTAGGTCCTGCTTATCAAGCTGGAACGATGGCTGGTAATCCCGCATCAATCGCAGCTGGCATTGCATGTCTTGAAGTATTAAAACAAAAAGGTGTCTATGAAGAGTTAGATCGCTTAGGTACAATTCTTGAAAAAGGTATTCAAGAAAAAGCAAATGAGCACAACATTCATATTAAGATCAACCGCTTAAAAGGTGCTTTAACAGTTTATTTCAATGTAGATGAAGTAACAAATTATGAAGAAGCAAAAAAATCAGATGGCGAAGTTTTCGGTAGATTTTTTAAACTTTTATTAGAAGAAGGTATTAATTTAGCACCTTCAAAATATGAAGCTTGGTTCTTAACTACAGCTCATACTGAACAAGATGTTAACCAAACAGTTAACGCTGTTGGGAATGCATTCCAAAAATTAGCTATGATAAAAAAATGATCTATCTGAGGTCACTCCAACTCTTGAAGTGACCTCTATTCATACATAGTTAATTCTGAATAATCAATCTTTTCATCATATATAGGAGGTAGTTAAATGAAATATCAAACAAAAACAGAATGGTCACCGGGGTTATTTAGAGATTATTACAATAGCGAACATGATGCATGTGGAATTGTCGCATTTATCAATCGATCAATCACTCAAACAAGAGAAACGGTCGATATCGCTGCTGAAAGCTTACGAAAGATGAATCACCGAGCGGGATTTACAAATGGTGAAGGTGATGGCGTAGGAATTCAAACCGATATCCCTACCTTACTTTGGCAAGAAAAACTTTCAACTGTAGGAATTAGTCCAGAAATCGTTTCTCATCCATCATTTACAGTGGGACATTTCTTTTTTGATGAAAAACTAGAAATACAGTCCTTGTTGCAAATTTTTGAAGAAAATGGTTATGAAACTTTATATCATAGTTCTAATCAAACCTGCACTTTGGCCCTTGGTCCAATCGCTCAAGCTGTCGAACCTGAATTCTTACAAGTAGCCTTACTTCCAATTAAAAATCGCCAAAGCACACCTCTCTATGATTTAACAAATATTATTAGCAAAAAAACAAATATAACTGTTGTCTCCCTAAGTCAATCAACATGTGTTTATAAAGTAATGGGAACAATCGACACTTTATTGTCATACTATTCAGATTTACAGCAGCCTAATTTTCAATCATCCGTAGTAGTCGGTCATAATCGCTACTCAACAAACACATCTTCTTCGTTTTCAAGAGTTCAACCATTTAGCATACTTGCACATAATGGAGAAATTAATACGATTGAACAATTAAGGATTGAAGCAAAACAAATTGGTGCAAATATACAACATGGAAATAGTGATTCACAAGATGTAAATATAACATTAGAAACACTAATTCATAAATTTGATTACTCATTGAAAGAAGCGATGGAATTATTATTTCCACCTGTTCCGGCAGAGTATGAATTAGATCAAGAAGTGAACTCTATTTACAATACAATTCGAAGTGCGTTCGGTCCTTATTGTCAAGGCCCTGCAGGAATACTGACAAGAGAAGGAAACGAATTTGTTGCAAGTGTTGACGCATTAGGGTTACGTCCTGTATGGCTACTTGAAACAAATGATTATTTTGTATTTTCATCAGAGCAAGGTATTCTTTCTCCAGAATTATTTATATCGGAGCCACACGCCCTTTCGCCTGGAGAAAAAATCGGGATTAATTTACTAAAGGACCATGCTCAGTTATTAACTCATCGTGAATTAACACATTTCGTTACATCAAAACTAAATGATAAATTAACGATGAATTTAGCAAATAAAGATGCAAATTCAACTGATTACGTAGAACATTCTCCGCCTTCTATTCATCCGTTTGAATACGGTGCTTTTGGATGGCAAAAAGAACAAATTCAATTAGTTGATCAAATGGCTGAAAAAGGCGCTGAACCTATCCGCTCTTTAGGTCATGATGCTCCACTAGCTTGTTTGGATGATGCTAGAAAAAATATTTCAGACTATATGAAAGAAACCGTTGCAGTTGTAACGAACCCTGCCATCGACCGTGATCGAGAAACAGAGCATTTTTCTATTTCTGTTATTATTGGAAAAAGACCATCTATCTCAAAGAAAGATTCGGGAACTGTTCTTTTGCTCTCATCTCCAATACTTGGTGATGGTTTTGTAGGAAGTACTCTAAAGGCTAATCGTCAACAAATTACTTTTGAAGAGGTTCTAAATCTATATCACTTAGAAAATAAACTATATACAATTCATAGCACTTTTTCTAATTTACCTTTAGAAGAAACATTATCTCAATATAAATACGAAGCAATTGAAGCTGTGAGAAATGGTGCAGAATGTATTGTTATTACAGATGAAGAAGCACATAAAAATAATCAATATTGGATTGATCCAGCTTTAATTACAGCAATCATCCATAATGGACTTGTGAGTGCCCAATTAAGAAGAAACTGTTCGATCATTATAAAAACGGCAGCAGTTCGTAATCTTCACGACTTAATGGTTATAAAAGGTTTAGGTGCAGATGCAATTAATCCTTATTTCCTTTTTGGTACAATTTCAGAATTGGAAGCACCGGAAAAAATCGTAAAACTTTATGATGTTTTAAATAAAGGTATCGAAAAAGTTATCTCAACAATTGGTATGCATGAAATACGAGGCTATGCAAAAATGTTTAGTAGCATTGGTCTACAAGAAGATATCGCCTCATCATTAGGCGTAATAAATTTCTTCGGTGATCAAGCAGTTTCTGGATTCAAACAATTAGAGACTGATTCGAAAAAACGATATGAAGATTACAACGCAAATAATTCAACTATGCCAAAATCTTTCCATGTGTTCCCTCGAATTTGGAAAGCTATTGGAGAAACTGCACAAACAGGAAGTTATGAAGCATATCGTCAAAAATTAAATCAAATTGAAGAAGAACGCCCAACTGCCCTACGACATGCACTTTCTTTCGTTGAAAGTAATTCACCTATCGATTCAAGTCAGGTCTCTTTGGAAATTGGTACTCATTCATTACCATTTATTATTAGTTCAATGTCATTTGGATCTCAAAATGAAATTGCATTCAGAGCATATGCTGAAGGTGCTAATCGACTAAACATGATTAGTTTAAATGGTGAAGGCGGAGAAATCCAAGATATGATTGGAAAATATCCAAATACTCGTGGACAACAAATTGCTTCTGGCCGATTCGGGGTTAATGCCAATTTACTCCACTCTTCTAACTTGATTGAAATTAAAATCGGTCAAGGTGCAAAACCTGGTGAAGGTGGACATTTACCTGCTTCAAAGGTTACGCAAAAAATAGCAGAAACAAGAAACGCAACACTAGGATCAGATTTAATTTCACCTTCAAATAATCATGATATCTATTCAATTGAAGATTTAGCCCAAATGATTAGTGAAATTAAAGCAGTAAATCCTAACGCAAAAGTAGCCGTAAAAGTCCCTGTTGTTCCTAATATCGGTACAATCGCTGTCGGTATCGCAAAAGCAGGTGCAAACTTCATTAATATTAGTGGCTTTGATGGCGGAACTGGTGCAGCTCGTGTTCACGCAATACAAAACGTTGGTTTACCAGTAGAAATAGGTGTTCGTGCAGCCCATAATGCACTGCTAGAATCCGGTTTACGTAATTCCGTAGAGATTTGGGCAGATGGCGGAATGAAAAGTGTGAATGACGTAGTAAAAATGATGATTTTAGGGGCAAACCGAGTAGGATTTGGAACTTTATCAATGATTGCAATTGGATGTACGACTTGTCGTGGATGTCATTTAGATACATGCCATGTTGGAATTGCAACTCAAATTGAATCTGAGATTGAAGCGATGCGTCACGGTTTACGAAAATTTACACCAAGACAACTTGAAACAGCAGTGACAAATTTAGTACAATTCTTCACTGCATTCAAAGATGAATTGCAAGTGATTGTAGGTTCTTTAGGAGCTAATAATGCTCAAGAACTAGTTGGTAAAACAGAATACTTAAAACAAACAAGATTTTTAGATACTTTAAATTTATCTAACTTATTATCAACTAATAAAATTGAAGCTAAAGAATATGTCTTGTCTAATGGAGAATCTGCTAAAGTACTTCAAAGTAATGATGTAGGAGTGTATGCAAAAGTTGACAGTGAATATCGTCATGCAGGTAGCCTACTAATCCATGACTTAGTCGTTAAAAAACAAGCAAAAGGTGTAGCTTCGCCTATCGCGCTAAGCTTTGAAGATCAATCCATTCCTGGAAATGGTTTAGGAACGTATACAGTAGAAGATTATTCTGTATTCGTTCAAGGTGGCGCACAAGATGGAGTAGCAAAAACTGCTTTTGGTGGAACAATATTTATTAGTAAAGCGCTAGGTGCAAACGGACAATACTTTGGTGGTTCTGTCGGAAAATGCTTTGCTTATGGTGCACAAAAAGGACAATTCTTTATCCAAGGTAACGCAGACTCTCGAGCAGGTATTCGTTTGTCAGGCGCAGATGTAATAATCGGTGGTCATAACCAATCTAGTCAACCAGTTTCACAAAAAACACGTTTAGGTGCAAAGGCAAATATAAACGGATTTGCTTTTGAATATATGACTGGTGGTCGTGCAGTAGTTCTAGGAGATCCAGGTCCTTGGATGTGTGCGGGTATGACTGGCGGAGTGATTTACGTTAGAAACTCTTCTGAATTAGGTCTTACAAAAGAAGCTTATCAAAATCGAATCGCAAAAGGTGCGAGTGTTAGTATTGTATCAGTTGATGATGCAGGTAAAAAGGATCTAAATGAATTATTAGAGAAATACAAGTCACTTTTAACTCAGCACAATCAGCATGAGGAGGCTGAATTTGTTCAAAGTCTATTAGACGATATTGAACATAATTTCTTACAAATTAAACCTAAAAAAGAACAAGCAGATCCATCTGTTTCAACTGAATGATTTTATAAAAAGGCTCTGTTAATATTNNTTGAGACCCGGAGGCTTGCTCAAGAAGGCTCAAGTCACGCCCCATGGAAAGCGAAGTACCTGGAATGGAAAATCAACATTCTTTTTTAACGGTGCCTATAAAAAAGAAGCGAGAAATTTCGCTTCTTTTTTATTATCATTTTAATTTTCCCCTCTTCCAATCGTTATAAAGCCCTTACATTTTTAAGTTCCAAATCTTTTAATTTGACTAATAATTTAATCTTTTTAACACTACATATAATTAACATAATTTCTTAAAAAATTGTATTGATAATGCGTGTAGTTCATTGTATAGTTACAAGATGTTAGACGAGAAAGAATAAAGATTACTTTTTAATTTAAGTAATTTTATGTAATAATTAGTAGTTTAGTAGTAATATAGTTAAACGTTCATATTTCATTACAAGCTTTAAGCTAGATAAACAAAAAGGAGTAATACAATGAGATTAGGAGCGCGTGTTCTAAAAACTGGTATAGCTATTACGCTCGCCATTTATAGCGCGATGTTTTTTGATTTAACAACAGCTTCAATTGCAGGGATTTCTGCTATTTCGGCATTAAAATCGTCAGTAAACCAATCATATAAATCGTTAGTTGAACAACTTCAAGCTAACTTAATTGGTGCGATTCTGGCAATTATTGCAGTACTCACGCTTGGAAATAATCCGGTTATTATAGGATTTACATGTATTCTCGTGATCATCATTACTTTAAAACTAAAACTTGAAAATACAATCGCTACAACATTAGTCACAGTAGTCGTAATTATGGAAGTAAGTACAAGCACTGAACACTTTGCCATTTTTACGTTTGATCGTATTATGGCTGTATTAATTGGTGTTTTTGCTGCATCATTTGTAAATATTTTCTTAATGCCTCCAAACTACGAAAAAAAATTATCTCGTGGCATGATTTCTGTTACTGAGCAAACGAATAAATTAATGATGATGGCTTTACACAAAACTGTTAGCCATAATGGATTAAGAGATGAAATTTACCAGTTAAGAGATGTCTTAAGAAACGTAACGAAATTATATCGTCTATATAAAGAAGATCGAATCATTATTATTGGACGAAAGAAAAAAGAACATGAAAAAGCTCGTAAAATCGTATTGTTTAGACAAATGCTTCTCACAGCTGATAACGCATTTGATACGCTAAAAGCTTTAAACCGATTAGAATATGAAATAAATACATCTCCGAAAGAATTTCAGGATTTGATTAAAAATGAGCTAACATGCTTAATGCAATTTCACGAGCATGCATTAATGAAACTACTCGGTAAAGTAAACTTTGACCAAACCGCTCCACTTCATAGAGAAGAAAATATATTAAAAGATAAATTAACAAAGGCATTCTTGGATCACCATGATATAAATGATGAAGAAAAACAAAAAACATGGTTACATCTATTCCAAGTAGTATCTGCCATTTTAGAATATAGCGAAAACGTAGAACATTTAAATACACTTGTAGATAGTCATCAAACTTATCACAAAGAATATCAAGTACAAGTTGAGCAAGTTGAAACCATGTAAAAAACTTTAATACAAAAGCCTCCAATTATGGGGGCTTTTTATAATTTTGAAAATAAAATCACCATAGTTACCACAATTTAAAAAACGCACAAAGAAAAACTAGTTTCTTTGTGCGCCCTTATAATTAGTCTATACCGAACTACTTTCTAAATTTTGAATTTCAAACAAATGATAATAAGCTTCTTTTCTAGCCATCAATTCATCATGCGAACCAATTTCTACAATATGTCCTTGGTCAATATAAACGATTTTATCTACATGAGTAATCGTAGATAGTCTATGTGCAATAAAGATTGTTGTACGATTCTTTGCTAATTCATGAATCGCGTCTTGTATATACTTTTCATTTTCTAAATCAAGAGCGGATGTTGCCTCATCAAATATTAGGATTGAAGGATTTCTTAAAAATACACGGGCAATTGCTACACGTTGTTTTTGACCACCAGAAAGCTTTACTCCTCTTTCCCCCACAAGCGTATCGTATCCATCTGGTAAACTCATAATGAATTCATGTGCATTTGCTGCTTTGGCAGCTGCAATAATTTCTTCTTCGCTAGCATTTGGATTTCCATAGTGTATGTTCGCTTTAACAGTATCACTAAATAAGAAATTGTCTTGCAAAACAATACCAATTTTTTCACGTATGCTTTTTAAATCATAATCTCTTACGTCAACACCGTCAATTTCAATTGATCCTCTAGTTACGTCATAAAAACGTGGTATTAAACTAACTAACGAAGATTTCCCTCCACCACTGGACCCAACTAAAGCAATTTTTTGACCAGGTTCAATCTTGAAGGTAACATCTTGAAGAACTTCTTCGTCTTTAGAATTATACTGAAAGGATACATCATTAAAGTATATTTGACCTTCTAGTTTTTTTGCATAAGTCGGATTATCTCGATTAACGATATCATATTTTTCATCCATTAATTCAAAGACACGATCCATCGATGCAAACGATTGTGTTAAAGAAGTTGAAGAATTCGCTAATCTTCTTAATGGATCATATAAACGATCAATATACCCAACGAATGCAACCATCTCACCGAGTGTTAAACGGCCGTGAATAACTTGATATGCAGAAAAACCGATAATTAATAATGGACCAATATCAGTTAATGTATTAATGATTGTGAACGTTCTAGCATTCCAGCTCGTATGTTTTAGAGCACGATCTAAAAACTCACCATTTTTTTCTTTAAATAGTCCGCTTTCATAATCTTCCAATGCAAAGCTTCGTGTTACTTGCATCCCTTGGATTCTTTCAGTTAAAAATCCTTGAAGAACAGCTAAAGCTTGAGATCTTTGACGAGTTAAGAAACGAAGTCGACCAAAAAAGTACTTTACTGCGATCGTATAAAATGGCAATACGATTAACGAAACGAGCGTTAACTTCACATCCATTGTTAACATGATTGTCACTGTAATTAAAATCGTAATTAAATCTAACCATACATTCATTAAACCAGTAATAACAAAATCTTTAGTGGATTCTACATCGTTTATGACACGTGAAATAACCTCACCCGTCTTTGCATTAGCATAATATCTTAAACTAAGCTTTTGAAGATGTTTAAATAAATGATCTCTAATGTCAAATAATATTCGACTACCGATGTATTGAGCGTAATACTGTCTGAAATACTCAATCGGTGGTCTGACAATAACAAAAATTCCAAACGCAATTAGCATGATATAAATAAGATGTGAGCTTTTAGTTGCGATTGGTAATGGTCCATTAATGATGTTATCTACTACATATTTTAATAAAAACGGTAAAATCAATGGGATTCCAAATTTAACGATACCGATTGCAATCGTTAAAAATATATGAAATCGATATGGTTTAACAAATTTTAAATAACGTCTAATACTACCCATATTTTCATCCTTTCATATCATTCAAAAAGAAACTGTTGAGCATCGAATTTATCTTTCCTTAGATGGTTAAATCTCAGGAAGACTAAGTCCGCTCAACAGTTTCAATTAATCACGATACATTAAGAATCGCTCATACCAATTATCAATAAAATCGGTAGCAAACGGTCCTTTTCGTTGATGAATTAATTCCTTTAAATAACCTAAGTTCTTTTTTAAGATTGGGTCAATTATTGGAGGATAATTCATTATTTGTCGATGATTCTCATATTCATCTTCATCTAACAGCACGTAAGTCATATCTGGAAAAACTTTAATATCAAGATCATAATCAATATACTTAATGGCACCATCTTCATAGACAAATGGGGAACTAATATTACAATAATAATAAACTCCATCTTCTCTAATCATTCCAATGACATTAAACCAATAATCCATATCAAAGTAACAAATTGCTGGCTCTCGTGTAACCCATGTTCTACCGTCCGATTCGGTTACAAGCGTGCGATCATTTGCGCCAATCACTAACTGCTGCGTCCCTTTTAAAATGGTTGTTTCTTCCCATATACGATGAATATGTCCGTTATGTTTATAACTATGTATCTGTATTTTTTCTCCCGGCTTGGGAACGTTCATGATTTCTCCCTTCTTTCTAGTGTGGACGCATTTCAACACTTTATTTATACTTTACATTTATATTATAACTAGTTCTTATCCATTTTTAAACAAAAGGGAGTGCAATTTGGTAATATGACCCAATGTTTTTTTATTTTAACGCAATTTTTCTCTCATCTGAGAAAGATTTAATAATTTGTTGAGTCTGTATTAAAAAAGTGTCTTGAATAGCTTTTAATTCAGTTCGCATTATATGTATTTCATCTTGGATAGAAGATAATTTTGATAAATCTTCTAATTCAAATAGTTGGTTTTCAATTTCTTGACATCGTTCAATTTCTTCTTGAATCTTTATTAATTGATCCATTGTTTCAAGTTGACGACTTACCAATTCATCGAATACTTGCATACTATTCACCATCCTTATTTCATTAATACACTATTTCTTGAAAACTAACATAATCCCTTTGACTACATTTGACGATATTTGACTATTGAGAAGAAATTAAAAATTTCATGTGTAAATATGTGGATTTTTAATGTGGGGACTTAATTTTTACACAATAAAAGAGCACCCTAATATGATTAGGGTGCTCTTTTTGAACGTACTTTATAACAACTAGACTGCATGATCTCTCATCGGACAGGAAGATGATTGTAGAAAGTTAGCTACTATAGCTCACTACCCTCTCATCAACAGCGCACCTCTAGCAAAATTTTTTTAGGGTTCTTATTGTTGGTTTTGTTGTCCAAAGTTTTTAGAAGCAGCTTTTTGAGCAGATTGTTGATTTGCTTGTTTTACTGCTTGAACATCAGTTTCACTTGAAAACTCTTGTCCAAAACTTTGGTTTTGTTGTTTAACTTTTCCAATGTTAGTACCAGCTGCTGTTTTTCCAGCATTGAATTGATTGTTGTTGTTGTTCATGATTTATCACCTCCACGAATAATATGATGTCCAATAGCCGGTGTAATATGTAAAAAAATTTAACTTTATTTTTTTGTTTAATGAACCGTTCGAGTGGAAAACTATGATCAGTAAATAGGAGGAGGTTTTTTATGTACGTTGGGAGAGATCTTTCGGAATTATCAATGACTCCAAAAACTAAGTGGAAAGACAGTGAATTAGAATATTATCATCATTCATTTCAACAAATTACTGGTTATTTAAATGTTGAAGGGAACACAATGCAAAAAGAAATAATAAAAGAAATTGAATCTCGTGGTGGTCTTCATCGAAATGAGGCAGACTGGACAAATGGGACTCGCCCTACTATTGATTAAACTGATTTAACCAAGAATAGTCCATTTCAAAAAAATCCTAGCATACATTGTTGGGATTTTTTTACGTTGTTGCAAAAGAATTTGTCAATTCATCTATATTATCCAATATAAAGGAAGCTATATTGTTACTTTCCACTACAGGATGCTCGATCTGAGTATCCTCAGTGCGACTGGGGTCTTTAGTATTCCCTCTTTTCCC
Organism: Bacillus sp. AFS041924; assembly: GCF_002577195.1. Classification (GTDB taxonomy): domain Bacteria; phylum Bacillota; class Bacilli; order Bacillales; family Bacillaceae_G; genus Gottfriedia. The sequence continues at coordinate 55,611 of NZ_NULG01000002.1, read as the reverse complement.
ATAGGTGTCGAGCACTTCAGTTTTAATCAACTTTTTTATCAAAAGAAGTAAACATAAATTTTTTTATTTATTTGTCTGATAAGGCAAATAAAGAGAATGATTCAATATCACCATTCTCTGAATGTCTAATTATAAGTTGGTTTGTTCGGCATATTTTTTGAAGTTGTCTAAAATTGCTTGCCATCCTTGTTGTTGAAACTCAACAGGATTTATTGTTTCAGGATCGAATATTTCAATTACCTCTGTTTCGTTTTCTTTTCCACTAAATGTAATATTAACTTTTCGTCCATCACCTAGAGTATATGCAATAACCTCATATTTTTTTACTTCATCATAAGTCCCACCAAAGTCAAAACCAAAACTACCATCCTTTGCTTCCATTCTTGAACAGAATTCTCCACCAACACGTAAGTCATTCTCTGCACTTGGTGTGTGCCAGTCGTCTGAAGGACTGTTCCATTTTTTTATATGTGTAGGTTCTGTCCAAAATTCCCATACTTTTTCGATTGATGCATTAATAGTTGCTTTTACCGTTACTTTTTTAGTTGACTCCATTTAAATACCACCTCACTTGATCACAATATATTTTTAAAATAACCATCATTTGTAGCTTTCTATATTGTATACATTTTAAAAATTTATTCGATCTCTTCATTTTTTTGTTTCTCCTCATCTATACTAAATTGCCAAAACAAGCTCCCTGTTATTCAAGTATTACATGCTATAGTTACAAATCACAAACTGATTAATTGCAGTTTTTTTATTGAAGAAACTGGCAGTACAGTTCAAAAAAAGGATTCATTGGAATTTAATGGAAATATAATGTAAGTAATAAATATAATAAATTATCTACTACGAGAGGGTGAATTAGAACGTGATATGGATTGCAGGAGGTATTGTTGCTATTATTGCATTTGGATTTTTTATGGAAAAGAAGTTTGGAACTGGCGCACTAAATAAAAGTGATAATCAAACAATGAATGAAGAAATTGGGAGATATACAACTAATCACATTAATACGGATAATACTCCTCGTCAATAGGTTTTAAATAAAAGAAGATTGATTTCATCACAATTAAATGCATTATTCAATAAGCGTTCCTAACGGTTGTCTAATTAGACAGCTCATTTCATAGGTCAAAGATCACCCATTATGAAGTAGTTTATATTTCAACACAATGAAAAAAATCCCAACACACAGCGTTGGGACTTTTTTTATTGTAAATTAATTACTGAAGTTTTTCAATTTGCTGGTAGATTTTTTGATGGACTACAGGAAATGGTAGTTCTTTACACTCTTCTAACGTAACCCATTTTTGATTACTTGATGAACTTCCCTCATTTATTGCTTCACCGACATATACATCCATTTTCCATACAAGATGTGAAAAAACATGCTCAATATTAAATTGATAAGATAACCCTTCAACTTCTAACTGAGCCTCTTGATTTAAGAAAAAGCTAAGTGTGTCACTTTTGGATAATATCGTTGATTGTAACTCTGCAGTTGGAAACTCCCACATATTAGCAAGTAATCCACTAGAAGGTCTTTGTTGAATTAAATATTGATTATTTTTATTCTTAATCACTCCGACCGCTAGATTAACTGGTTTCGGGGCTTTCTTTTTACTTTTTATAGGAAGCTCAGAAACAACTCCAGTATCGAAAGCTAAACATTGTTCCCTTACAGGACAAAGTAAACAGGCTGGATTTGTCGGAGTACAAATTAATGCACCTAGTTCCATTAAGCCTTGATTAAAAGAAGATGGATCCTCATGACTAATTAATGCTCTAACAGCTTGTTCGAAAATTTTTCTGTTTTTAGGGACACCAATATCCTCCCAAATTGTTAATATTCTAGAAAAAACCCTCATTACATTCCCATCAACCGCTGGCTCTGGCTTACCATATGCAATACTTAGGATTGCACCCGCAGTATATGGTCCTACGCCTTTTAATTTGCTTATTAATTCAGGAGTATCTGGTACCTTACCTGAATATTCTTCGTGCACTTCGCGGACAGCAGATTGTAAATTCCTAGCTCTAGAATAATATCCAAGCCCTTCCCATGATTTTAGTACTTTTTCTTCATCTGCATTCGCCAAATCGGCAATAGTAGGGAAATTTTGCATAAACTTATTATAAAAAGGGATTACCGTATCTACTCTTGTTTGTTGAAGCATTATTTCTGAAACCCATACTCGATATGGGTCTTTATTCTTTCTCCAAGGTAAATCTCTTTGTTCTGCTAAAAACCAATTAACTAAATTATTTTTAAAGTCATTTTTGGGGAAAACTTCTAATGTCTTATTTAAATCATCATTCATAACTTATACCTTTCTATAACATCAATATGTTTTGGTTTGTAGTCAATACTATAATTAAAAGGGTAAGTAAAGGGAGGAACAAAATGGATACTGGTACTCATCTTGTAATGGGATTTACACTTGGCGGATTAGCAACCCTGAGTCCAATTGTCCTACATGACCCACATTTGACAAACTCACTCTTATTAACAACGATTATCGGATCACAATTACCAGACAGTGACACGATATTAAAACTAAGAAACAACGCAAAATACTTAAAACATCATCGTGGAATTACGCATTCAATTCCAGCAGTCATTTTATGGACGTTATCACTTTCCATCATTATGACACTATTTAATAATAGAGAACACTTTGGACTCTATTTATTCTGGTCGTTCATTGCCGTTAGTGTACATGTTTTTGTTGATTTATTTAACGCGTACGGAACCCAAGCATTGAGGCCATTTTCAAAACGCTGGATTGCATTTGGCATCATAAACACATTCGATCCAATTATTTTCGCAATCCATTTAATTGGCGTTCCATTTGTTATTTTTCATTTTAGGTCTGGTCCAGTATGCGTCTTGCTCTATTTAATAATGGTTTTTTACTATGCGTTTAGATATCGACAAAAACAAATCGTAATTCAAACGGTTCGAAAAAAATTACCAGATGTAAAACGAGTCTATGTTTCGCCTTCTATAAAATACACTCATTATCATATTGTAGCAAGTACAGATTCTCATCATTACGTTGGTAAAATTAAGAAAAGGGTCTTTAAAATACACGACGTATTCAAAAGAATCCCTTTACCAGTTATTGAAGATGTAAAAGCAGCCTTTAAAGACCAAAATGTTAAATCCTTTCTAGCATTCTCACCCGTTTACATTTGGGAATTAATTGGATACGACGACCATAAGGAATTACGACTAATCGACCTAAGATACCGAACTGAAACATACTACCCATTCGTTGCGGTAGTGAAATTCGACTATGAACATCATATCATCAGTTCATTCACAGGCTGGATTTTTAGCGAAAAAAAATTGCAGAAAAAATTAAAGGTGGAAACTTAATTAATCAAAAAATAACCCTTAGCAAATTTAATTTTTGCTAAGGGTTATTTAATTAATGCAACAGGTCATTCTTCTCTTTCGGTTCTATCATTTCTAAACCTGGTGGCTTTGCTATTTTTATATCTGTTTCATGTAAATATTTCCCATACTGGAAGATAAATTGTTGAACAACTTTTTTAGACATTTGTTCTCCATGGTATTCTCCAGCCTTTGCATAAGTTGCTTCAAAATCTTCCCAAAGCCATTCAACCCAAATTCTTGCTTGAGAGTATGTTAAATGACTATTTTCTTTAAGTAATAACTCGGTTAATTGCTCTAAATATTTCTCCATTAAATTACACCTTCCAATTTTTAAACATCTATTATGAACATATCTAATTTCAAAATGGTCATCATAAGGATGATGGTTTATTTCATCAATTCGTTTTAATCACTAGGGGGTATTCGAATGACAACAAAAAGCGAACGCTTTTCAGCACAAAAGCACGATGCGAAAATTGATGGATCGATTGATTACAAATCAAAAAATGCATCTAAACGTCCTAACGGTCAAATAAATACAAGTCCACAAAGAAGAATGGCAAAAAGTGATCCTAGTAATGATTAATCAATAAAAATGAAAAAGCCAGGGTCTTTTTAGTCCCTGGTTTTGAGACTGTTAAAGACGCTTTTTTCAAATTTTTTCACACAAGAGTCATATTAATCCTCGAAAGACTACATTTTTTACTCAGTCTGAATTATGTTTAAATCAATTCGTCCCTTGTTTCTTTAGTAATGCAATTGGAATTCCTATTTCTTCTTCACTAGTGCTCTTATGACCCCAAGCAAAAACACCATTCATATATGTGATCATAAATAATACACCGGGTTCCTCAATTAATTCATATTGCTCCCCAGGAATAAACTGACTTGCGTCTAATAAATAAGATTGAGCCATTGTTTTTTTACGAAGTATTACTTCAAGTTCATTAATCATATCCATTTGTTCAGCTTTTCTAGCTTGGTGATTTAAATTGCTGATTTCTTGAACTAATTCATCTTTTGTTAAGTCACTATATCGTTTTGGAATTTGCATTTTAAGTCTCCTCTAAATCATTTAGATACATTTATTATATCAAGCTAATAACAGACAACCAATTAATTTAGTTTCAGACAATTGACAAACGCTCGCTTTCTTCGTTGCNNGCAATCAGTCTGAAAATCAATGATTTTGAACTTTGTCTAAATTAATTTAGTTTTCATCCTCGTCTAAAATTAAAATTGCTTTTTCGATTAGATCAATAGGGAATCCTTTTCGAAATAATACTGTTTTCATTTTTTGAGTATATTCCCAACCACTTAATTTTTCGTATTTCTTTTTTGCTTTTCTAGCATGTATTAATAGAGCCTCTAATTCATCATCTTCTTCACTTTCATACTGAGTTTCTTCAATAGCGATTGCAATGATATTAGAAGAATATCCCTTTCTTCTAAGTAATTCTTCAAGCTTTGCTTTTTTTTGGTTTGTTGAGTACTTTGAAAGTGAAGAAACTTTTTTTTGACAAAGTGAAATGGCATGTTCAATTTGTTTTTCATTTGAAAACATAGTTAAGCTTTTTTCTATGATAGAATGTTGAATACCTTTTGCTAATAGTTCATTCTTAATGATCGTTGGTCCTTTTAAAGTTGTATTAATAGAAGTACGGACATAACTTTCAGCATATTTCTCTTCATTAATATACCCTTCTTCTTCAAGTCGAATTACCGTAGTTTGAATTGTATCAATTAAGAATTCTTGTTTTGATAAATATTGTTCTATTTCTTTTTTTGTTCTCATCATTCTAGATAAATAAACAATACTTGAGAGATAAGCCTTCCTTAATTGGTCAGCGTTTAGTATCTCTTCAATTTCGTATTGCTCAAATGAAAGACCTTTTTTCAAATTAAATTTAACGAGTGTATCAGCGTCTACACTAAATGCGTATTCTTCACCATTACCACTATCTGTATAAATATTAAATCGTTCACTATTTAATTTTTGAACTTGAATTTTCGTAATAATAGACATAATTTACCTCAAAAGAAATTTTGTTTTTATATACACATAAAAATAATAATATCATATTATGAATTTAGGAGATGCGTGGATGAAAATTCTTCTTACAGGCGGTACAGGGTTTATTGGATCTCAATTAATAAATGAATTTATTCGACATAAATATCAATGTTATATCGTCACAAGAAATATAAAGACATCAACTAATCCATTTATTACTTATATTAATTGGGATCAATTAACCTCGAATTCTTTCGGGGAGTCAATCGACATAGTGATAAATTTAGCTGGAGAGTCAATAAACAGCGGTAGATGGACTAAGCAATTAAAGGACAGAATTCTACAAAGTCGTATTAAATCAACAAATATTCTAATTACATGGTTTGAAAGACAAGCCCATCGTCCAAACCTTTTTATTAATGCGAGTGCAATAGGGTTTTATGGAACCTCGCAATCTATTACTTTTAACGAACATGACAAGCCTATTTCAAATGATTTTTTAGCATCAACTGTACGGGAATGGGAAACTGTTGCAATAAAAGCAGAAGAACTGGGGATTCGGACTATTTTCGCTAGATTTGGTCTTGTTTTAGGGTTAAACGGTGGAGCACTCCCAAAAATGATTCTGCCATATAAATTATTTATTGGCGGCCCAATCGGTAAAGGTACTCAATGGATTTCATGGATTCATGAAAAGGATGTAGTTGGACTCATTCTTCATATGATAAAAAATACAGAAATCAGGGGACCAATCAACTTAGTTTCACCTAATCCAGTAACTATGAATGAGTTTAGTAGACTCCTTTCATCAGCTTTACACCGACCTAATAAACTAAAAGTTCCCGATTTTGCCCTTCAATTACTACTAGGTGAAATGAGTATGCTAATTTTGGAAGGTCAAAAAGTTATGCCTTCTATAGCTATTCAAACTAATTATAACTTTCAATTCCCAACTTTAAAAGAAGCTTTATCGCTATTAAATTAGTATTTTGAAAGGATTTATCATGAATTTATTATTTAAGAATGCAACCATTTTCCCAATTACATCTCAAGTCTTATATAACCATGATTTGTTGATTGAAAATGGGAAAATTAAAGAAATTGCACCTGAGATTTATTCTATAGAAGATCAAACAATCGTTATCGAATGTGCAGGTAAACCCCTTTTTCCAGGTTTTATTGATGTACACACTCACTTAGGGCTATATGATGAAGGAACTGGATGGGCTGGAAATGATGCAAATGAAACGATTGCAGTGTTGACTCCACATATTCGATCAATGGATGGGATATTGCCACTTGATGTAGCATTTACTGATGCGATCCAACATGGTATTACAACAGCTCATATCATGCCTGGAAGTGGAAACGTAATTGGAGGAACAACTTGTACAATTAAAACATATGGTAAAAGTGTCGATAAAATGATTATTCAAGAGCCGTCTGGACTGAAAATTGCTTTTGGTGAAAATCCAAAAAGAACTCACAGTAACGGTAATAAAGAATCAATCACTAGAATGGGAATTATGGGGATGCTTCGCGAAGCCTTCTATGAAGCTAAAAATTCGCATAACCCAGATGACTTTCGAATTTTACCAATTATTAAAGCTTTAAACAGAGAAATTCCAGTAAGAATTCATGCTCATCGTGCAGATGATATTTTATCAGCTATACGTTTTAGCGAAGAATTTAATTTAGATATACGAATTGAACATTGTACAGAGGGTCATTTAATAGTTGATCACTTAAAAAATCGAAACCTTCAAGTATCTGTTGGTCCAACATTAACTAGACGTTCAAAAATCGAATTAAAAAATAAATCCTGGACTACATACAAAGCTCTTGCTGATATTGGGGTAAGTATTTCAATCACAACCGACCATCCTTATACACCAATACAGTATTTAAATGTATGTGCAGCGATAGCAGTTCGAGAAGGTTTACCAGAACTCGAAGCATTAAAAGCAATTACGATTAATCCAGCAAAAAATCTTAATTTATCTCATAGAATTGGTAGCTTGGAACTCGGGAAAGATGGTGATGTAGTGTTATGGTCCCATCATCCGTTTCACTATATGGCTAAACCATTACTCACTGTCATAGATGGTAGAATTGTGTATAAAAATATCGAATAATATTAGTTTGCAATTTGATGAAAATCGTTTATTATAGTATAGTAAGAACTTATGCGGTAAATTAAATAGAAAGTGTAAAAACACTTTTCTTATATAGTATTTTAACGGGAAAGGCAAATGGTGAGCCACCAGTAAATCGCTGGTCCTAGTGGGTTCGATTCCCACCCCGAAATTTTAGGGTGCATTAAAAAATTATTCACAATTTATTCATAGTTAATGCACTTCACAGGACTTTAAATTTTATTGTTTAGTCCTCACAAAAATTTCGCGGGTGGCGTAACCTTCTTTCGCTACCCTTATGATTAGGAGGAGTAGAGATGCTAAAACAGCGAGATTTACAAGATTGTTCTGTACTTTTTGAACTTATGGTGCATCCTGATGTCTTTCCCTTTGTGCGCCATAAAGCAAATTCGTACGAGGAATTCTTATTTATCACAAAACAAGCAATCGAACTAGAAGAACAAGGAAAAATGATTTCAAGAACAATCTTAGATGAGTGGGGTAACCCTATTGGCAACATCTCATTACATGATATTGAAGCTGGATATGGCTTTTTAGGAACATGGTTAGGCAAACCTTTTCACGGAATGGGTTATAACAAACCAGCAAAAGACGCTTTCTTCCACGAGTTATTTCACGATTTAGGAATAAACTCTATTTTTATGCGTATCCGTAAGATTAATAAACGCTCTTTTTATGCTGCAAGTAAACTACCATACGCAACTTTAGCGAATGAATCACGTAAAAGCTTGTATGATGAAATTAATCAAAATGAAGAAATTTACGATCTATTTGAAATTACGAAAGACAATTATTTATTGCATACTATGCGTGAAGATTATCAACAACATGAAGTTACACATTTAAAAGAAGCATAATTTAGTATATCAGCCACAAAAAATGGAGAGACTTACTAAGGATTTTATAACTTAGCGAGGTGTTTTTTGTGGATAAACGAAAAGATAAAACGAGACGTAATTTAAGTTCTACTCAAGAAGTATTATATGCAAAAGAATTTAAACGAGCAGATCGTGCAGCAGGTTATACTAAATTTAACGGCGTAGGCAAATAATTTTATTTAAAAAGGCTTTCTTATGAAGCCTTTTTTATTTTATTAATATAATTTTTTCCGATTGTTTTTAATGGCTAAATGTACCAAATTTTAACTACATTAAAATTTACTATACCTTATTTAATTTCACTTGATTCCATAATATAAACAGAAGACGGTCTAACATAATATTCCTTACTAAGTTTTTCTTTTATTCGATGCATTTCGTCTTCGATTTTTTCTCCTCGAACAAAGGATCCCCCTTCGATTCCATTCTTATCGTCTAGTGTAACATACCAGAAAAACCGAAACTCCTTCATAATCATTCACCCTTTAAATATGAAACTATAAATAACTATTTTTCATTATATTCACGTAACTCAAATTTATTTTAGGCAAACGTCTAAATAATCACAAAAAGATAGAAAACTTGGCGAACTTTAGGCGAAAACACTCTTCATTGTGCCTCTTTTGTCGTTGCAAATTTATACTTAAGTGAAAAATAAATTTACCTGTAAATGTTAGATGCCTACTAACATTTACAGGTCAGTTCAATTTGATTGGTTTTATTTAACAAGGTTGCAATTCATTCCTTTGAGTTAATAACTGATAAGCATAGTTAACACTTTCTTCTGATGGTGGTTGAATATCTTTTAATGGATATTTTAATCCTAGAGCTTCCCATTTATAAACACCTAGTTGATGATACGGTAAGATTTCAACTTTCTCTACATTACTCAATGTATCAATAAATCCGCCTAGGTTTATTAGATCTTCTTTTGAATCAGTGATCCCAGGAACTAATACATGTCGAATCCAAACTGAAATATTTTTGCTTTCCAAGTATTTAGCAAAACTTTTAATCTGTACATTTGATTTACCAGTAAGCTTAATATGTTTTTTTTCATCAAAATGCTTTAAATCTAATAAAACTAAATCGGTGTATTCTAAAACCTGATCTAGTTTTGATAGAAAATTAGGATCAGTACAAAAACATCCACCAGATGTGTCAATCGTTGTATGAATCCCATTTTTCTTACAGGATTTAAACATTTCTAATAAAAAATCTAACTGTAATAATGGTTCACCACCACTAACTGTAACCCCACCTCCTGATGCTCTCATAAAAGGGATATACGTCTTAATATCTTTTATTAATTGATCCACTGACATTTCTTTTCCAGCACCAATTTTCCAAGTATCGGCGTTATGACAAAATTGGCATCTTAATAAACATCCTTGTGTAAATACTACATATCTTAGACCTGGTCCATCGACAGTTCCACACGTTTCAATTGAATGGATATTTCCTGAAATCATTGCCTTTCACCTCTTAAATTATTGTCTGGCTCAAAAAACAAAAAATTGATCGTAGAGGAAAAATGAAAGCCCAGTGGAGATGACCTCTCCACCAGGCATTGTTACATTTTTCACATAGAACCGTGGAAAGTTCTATTTATTACATCAATTTGTTGTTCCCTAGTTAGTTTGATGAAGTTAACTGCATATCCAGAGACTCTAATCGTTAATTGTGGATATTCTTCAGGATGTTCCATCGCATCCATTAATGTTTCTCTATTGAATACATTTACGTTTAAGTGATGTCCACCTTTTTCTGTATATCCATCTAACATTGCTACTAAGTTTAATATTTGAGTACTTTCATCTTTACCTAAAGCTTTTGGAACAATTGAGAACGTATTAGAAATACCATCTTGTGCATCTTCGTAAGGTAATTTTGCTACAGAACTTAATGAAGCTAGAGCTCCGTTTGTATCTCGTCCGTGTAATGGATTAGCACCAGGAGCAAAAGGTTCACCAGCTTTTCGTCCGTCAGGTGTGTTACCCGTCTTTTTACCATATACAACATTAGACGTAATCGTTAGCACTGATGTTGTATGGATTGAATGACGGTAAGTTTTATGCTTTCTTACTTTTGCCATAAAGCTTTCAACTAGTTCAATAGCAAGATGATCTACACGATCATCATTGTTTCCGTATTTTGGAAAATCCCCTTCAATTTCGAAATCAACGACGATTCCATTCTCATCACGAATTGTTTTTACTTTTGCATGTTTAATAGCAGATAATGAATCAGCACATACTGACAATCCTGCAATACCAGTTGCCATCGTTCGTTTAATATTTGCATCATGTAAGGCCATTTCTATTCGTTCATAGCTATATTTATCATGCATATAGTGGATACAATTTAATGTATTCACATATAAGCCTGCCAACCAATCTAATAAAACATCGAACTTAACTTTTACTTCTTCATAGTCAAGATACTCAGATGTAATCGGAGCATACATAGGTGCTACTTGTGCTTTTGACTTTTCATCTTTACCACCGTTGATTGCATATAATAAGGCCTTAGCAAGATTTGCTCTTGCACCGAAGAATTGCATTTGTTTACCGATTGTCATAGCAGAAACGCAGCATGCAATACCATAGTCATCACCATATTCCGGGCGCATGATATCATCATTTTCATACTGAATTGAGCTAGTTTTAATTGACATTTTAGCGCAATATTGCTTAAATCCAACCGGTAATTTTGCTGACCAAAGGACAGTTAAGTTAGGTTCTGGAGCCGGCCCTAAATTATCTAATGTATTTAGAAAGCGGAATGAGTTTTTCGTTACAAGTGGACGTCCATCGATTCCCACTCCACCAATTGATTCAGTTACCCAAGTTGGATCACCAGAAAATAATTCATTATAATCAGGTGTACGAGCGAACATAACTAATCGTAGCTTCATTACAAAATGATCGACTAATTCTTGTGCAGCTTGTTCAGTTAAAGTATTTTCCTCAATGTCACGTTCAATATAAATATCTAAAAATGTTGAAACTCGGCCTAAGCTCATTGCCGCTCCATTTTGTTCTTTAATGGCAGCTAAATAACCAAAATATAACCATTGGAAAGCTTCTTTTGCATTAGTAGCAGGGCCCGCAATATCAAATCCATGTTTGGCAGCCATTTGTTTTAATTCATTTAATGCACGAATTTGTTCATTTAGTTCTTCACGATCACGAATTACTTCTTCTGACATCACACTCGTTGTTTTATTTAACGTATCGATTTTATCTTCAATCAATCGATCTACACCATATAATGCTACTCTTCGATAGTCTCCTATAATTCTTCCACGACCATATGCATCAGGAAGTCCTGTAATAACTCCAGAACGTCTAGCTGCTTTCATTTCTGATGTATAAGCATCAAATACACCTTGATTATGTGTTTTTCGATATTCTGAAAATATTTTACTAATTTCTTCATCAACTTTATATCCATAAGATTCGCATGATGCTTCAGCCATTCGAATCCCACCGAAAGGTTGTAATGATCTTTTAAAAGGCTTATCCGTTTGGAATCCAACAATTTGTTCGAGCTCTTTCTCTAAGTAACCTGGTTCGTGTGAAGTGATTGTAGATACTATTTTCGTATCCATATCTAATACTCCGCCTTTTTGGCGCTCTTCTTTAGATAATTTAAGTACTATATCCCAAAGCTTATTCGTTGCATCTGTAGGGCCCTCAAGAAATGAATCATCCCCAACATAAGATTTAACATTTTTTTGAATAAAGTCTCTTACATCAATCGATTTTTCCCATCGTCCAGTTTCAAATTGTCTCCATTGTTCCATCGTATTACTCCTCCTCTTCTGTATATAATACAGAAAGTTAATTAAGTATATAACAGATTACACATCTAATTTATCATATGATGAACTGAAACTTTTACTTACATTATGAACATATTGTGAACTATTGAACAAAGTAGTCTTAAACTTAACATTATAAACACTTAATTCTTTCCACTAAATTACAGTTGCTTCATATATATAGTAATTCATACTGAAAACTTCCCTGTTCAACAACAAACTGTTATACTCAAATGATAGTAACTGTATTAGCAAATTTAACTAAAGATATAGACAAGATATCACAATCCGAATATGAGATAATACTATGGTTAATGAATATTCGAAGCTTAATTAAAGGAGTAAATATGAATACACAACTAAATCTTTCTAATTCGATTAAAGAAAAATTAGATTTAATATATAACGAACAAATTCAAAAAGTACTAAATGATGATCAATTATTAATAGGAACAAAACAATACGTTTCACAAGACAAAACGATTTTAGAGGATGCGATTACTGCCCTTCTTCTAGGTAAAAATATATTATTAAAAGGACCAACAGGAAGCGGTAAAACGGTTTTAGCAGAAACTCTTTCAAAACTCCTTCATCAACCAATGCATAGCATTAACTGTTCAGTTGATTTAGATTTGGAAGGAATTGTTGGTTATAACACAATCGCATCTAATGCGAACGGATCTGAAGTAACGTTTATCGATGGACCTTTAATGAAAGCGATGAAGAAAGGTCATATTTTATATATTGATGAAATTAATATGGCTAAGCCAGAAACGTTACCATTATTACATGGTGCACTTGATTATCGAAAAATGATTACAAATCCATTTACTCAAGAAGTAGTAAAAGGTGATCAAAACTTTAGAGTAATTGCAGCAATTAATGAAGGATATGTTGGAACTAGTGAATTAAATGAAGCTTTAAAAAATCGCTTCATTATAATAGATGTTCCATATATTAACGGTGAATCTTTATTTCAATTATTAAAGGATGAATCTGAGCTAAAAGATGAAGAGTTACTAAAGAAATTCACAAGTTTTTCAAGTGATTTAATTCCATTAGCTAGTGAAGGAAGAATTAGTGAAGATGCAGCTAGTATTCGTGGTGTTCTTGATGCATGTGATTTATCTGTTCATATACCAGTACTTCGTGCGATTGAACGTACAATAATCGCGAAATTAAGTGATGATATTGAACGTGAAACTGTTAGAGAACTAGCTGAAAGTTATTTTCTTTCTTGAAATGAGTGATGATTAATAATGAAACAAATCGTTTTTAACAATAAAAAAATCGATGCTTCCACTTTTCTTCAAATGGAAAATTTATCGATTTCTCTTTCGAAAGATCGAAATTCTTTTTTAGAATTTGATTTTCAAGCATATTACGACGATGAAGAACAAAAATTTACCGTTAGTCATTTTTGGGATACGCAGGAATATAGTACACAGTTACAAGGTTTGAAATCAGACGTATACTTAAAAGCTTTAGGGAATAAACATTATTCAGATTTTAATGAGTTTAAAGATACAGTAAAGGAATTGCAAGAAACTCATTTAAAAAGCTTTTTTACGCAACTATATGTCTTACTTGAAGATATCCGACTTGAAGAACTGATTATTCGCCATAGACCAGGTACAAGACAAATATTTTCTACGAGAAAAAATATATATAGGCATTATTTTCAATCACAATTTAAAGCTAATGAAATACGTAATTTTCAATTGGATCAATTATTTTGTTTAATTTATCTTTCATTAACTTCAACTCAGTTAACTTATCAAACGAATGAACAGCTAGAAGATATTTTGCCAATTCTTTTTCAAACGTTTGAAGCTAAGAAAACAAGTGATATTTCTTCTATTATATTTAGAGTGCAACAAAGACTACTCTCATTATATAAAGAAGACATGATTCACACATATTTTGGTTTTCTTCCGTTAAATAAAATTAACGAATTAACTTCTTGTAACAGCAAGGTAAAAGAGCTTAAAAATGACGATCAACAAGATGATCTTGATGAAAGAAATAGTGAAGATGAAAGATTATCAACATGGCATAGAGAAAGTAAAAATAATGAAACAGATGATAATTTCTTACGTTTTGAAGTTGAAAGTGGCACAAAAACTTCTATTAAAGCAAATTTTGCACGAGAAGAAGAAGCCGGTGATCAGGCAATTGGCAATGCATTTGGTTCCTCTCAACAAGGAGAAAATAAAAAGTCAAAACAAACTGATTCATATGAGGCTGCCAATTCTTCCTCTTCACAGCAAAATCCATATGGCAAATACAATAGTAATGTTACCATTATCTATAAAGAGGCTATAGGGCAAACAGTAACAGAAAAGAAACAGTACTCCACACTATCTTCAATGGTATCTAAGGATGTTAAAGAACTAAGAAAGACGATTGAAAAATCATTAGAAAATAAACAAAATTCGCCTTCAGATAAATACTATGGCCGACTAAATAAAAAATGGATACGACTTTTTACAGAAGAAAATCCTAAAATGTTTTATAAAAAACAAACCGAATCGAAAGAATTAGATGCTGTTTTTTACTTATTAGTTGATTGCTCGGGATCAATGTTTAATAAAATGGATGAAGTGAAAAAGAGCGTAATTCTATTCCATGAAACATTAAAACAATTAAAAATCTCTCATAGTATTAGTGGCTTTTGGGAGGATGCTTCAAATGCAACTAAAGAAAATAAGCCAAATATATTACATCAAGTCATACCGTATTCAAGTTCCTTATCTCCTTCGGTAGGTCCAAATATTATGCAGCTTCATGAAGAAGAAGATAATCGTGACGGATTAATGATTCGCTTAGTTTCTGAAGCACTTGCTAAACGATCGGAAAAGCATAAATTTTTACTCGTATTTACAGACGGTGAGCCCTCTGCATTAGATTATTTCCAGGACGGTATTATCGATACGCATGAAGCGGTTAAACAAGCTAGAAAACTTGGTATTGAAGTAATTGGTACTTTCATTGAGGAAGGCGATCCTCAAGAAGAAACTTCACAATTAATGAAAAATATTTATCAGCACCATTACTTAATCGCTTCAAATGCAGAAGATTTAAGACTTCAATTAAAGCCAATGTTAAAAAAATTATTATTAAGAAGCATAGAATAGGATAGTTGTCCATAAAATGAAAAGAAATAGGCAAAGCAATCAAATGCAGAACCTATTTCTTTTTTATTTTATAAGTAGTTAGAAGATTTTGTCGAACAGATTTACATAACGAAATCGTGTTTCCTATTGATTTTTAAAATTAAACGGAGTACGATAAATTTTGACGACTTAGAGAGATGCATATTTAAAAAAAAGCTAGTGAATGACTGCTAGTTTGTTTTGTTTAAGGGGGATTAGACTATGCCTACTTCATTTAAAGCAACATTAACACGTGTTCGATTCGTATTACTCGTTGCGTTAGTAGTTTGGCTAAAAACGTATATTGTTACTCTTTTAGGATTCGATTTAAAAATTGATACAGTCTTTCAAAATGTAATATTATTTATTAGCCCATTGGCATCCTCTTTATTTCTTGTGGGGGTCGCGCTTTTTTTCAAAGGGAACAAACGGAATACAATAGCTCTATTAATTAATTTCATCTTAACGCTGATATTATGTGGAAACGTTTTATTTTACGGATTCTTTAATGACTTCGTAACTTTACCAGTACTTTTCCAAACTAGTAATATGGGTGATTTAGGATCAAGCGTAAAAGAGCTAGCAAGCTTGAAAATTATTTTTATGTTCATGGATATCGTTATCCTATATTTCATCTCAAAGAAATTTCCAAAATTTTCGCACACTGGTCGAATCCCTTCATTTATGAAGTCAACTTACTATTTAATCACGATTGCTATTGCAGTTTTAAACTTAGGCTTAGCTGAAATGGAAAGACCTGAATTGCTTACTCGTTCATTCGACCGAGAAATGCTTGTAAAAAATCTTGGATTATATGTTTATCAAGGTTATGATTTATCACTTCAAACAAAGACTTCAACACAAAAGGCCTTTGCTGATAGTAGTAAATTAACCGAAATCGAAAACTACGTAAATAGCAACGGCGTAAAAGCAAATGCAAAGCTTTTCGGTAAATATAAAGGAAAAAATGTGATTGTTATTTCATTAGAATCAATGCAAACCTTCACAATTGGAGCAAATATTAACGGTAAAGAAATAACGCCATTTTTAAATAAATACATTAAAGAAAGCTATTATTTTGACCACTTCTACCATCAAACTGGTCAAGGTAAAACATCTGATGCCGAGTTCATTATTGATAACTCATTATATCCATTAGATCGTGGTGCTGTATATTTTACACATGCTAATAATGAATATATGGCTACACCTGAAATTTTAAAAGATAAAGGATATTATTCAGCTGTTTTCCATGCAAACAATAAAAGCTTCTGGAATCGTAATGTGATGTACCCTACGCTAGGCTACGATCGCTACTTTAATGAAGTTGATTATACTATTACCGATGAAAACTCGGTAAACTGGGGATTAAAGGATGAAGATTTTTTCCAGCAATCACTTCCATTACTATCTCAAGTGAAACAACCGTTTTATACTAGATTTTTAACTCTATCAAACCACTATCCTTTCGTACTTGATCCCGGGGATCAATTTATTGATCAATATAATTCTGATGACGAAACATTAGATCGTTATGTAACGACAGTACGATATATGGATGAATCAATTAAACACTTTATTGAAGGTCTGAAACAATCAGGTCTTTATGATAATACGATTATTGTTATGTATGGTGATCACTATGGTATTTCTGAAAACCACAACCGCGCAATGGCTCAGTTCTTAGGTAAAGACGAAATTACTCCATACGACCATATGGACTTACAACGTACACCATTAATTATTCATTTACCTAAGCAACAAAAAGGTCAAACAATTTCAAAGGCTGCTGGTCAAATTGATGTAAAACCTACGATTCTTCATTTACTAGGTGTAGATACAAAATCAGATATCGAATTTGGAAAAGATTTATTCAGTCCAAATTATACGGAATTTATTGTTTTCCGTGACGGAAGCTTCGTAACAAGTAAATATTATTATGTAGCTGGCTCAAATACATTCTATAATCGATTAACGGCTGAAAAAGTAGAAGTTAACGAGCAAGAAGCAAAATCATTAATTGATAAAGCTAAAAAAGAATTAACACTATCAGATAATATTGTATATGGTGATTTATTCCGTTTCTACAGCAACAATAAGTACAAAACAGGAACAATGCAAACAATAACTGAACCAAACCAGTAAAAAATTATTGGACTTTGACTACTGACCTAGAGATGCTTTTACAAGCATCTCTTTTTGTTATAATATGGTATTTATACATAGAGAAATAAAATTCATATTATAAAAAATATTGTAAGGGAGGATATTAATTGTATAAAAATTCTAAGTTATTATTTTGGACGATCGAATTACTATTATTATTTTTAGTTTTATTCGTTGGAACTAAAATTTCATTCTTATTTCAACCAATTGCTATTTTAATAAGTACTTTATTTGCACCAATCCTTGTCTCAGTCTTTTTATATTTCTTATTTGCACCAATCGTTGATTTTTTAGAACGTAAGAAGGTGCCCCGCTCAATTGGCATTTTGCTTCTTTATCTCGGATTAATCCTTATTGCCGTTGTAGCTATCATTAATATATTCCCAACCTTAACCGAGCAATTTAAAGATTTGGTAAATAATATGCCAACAATTGTAAATGAAGCAACAGATAAAATTGGCCTATTAGAAAAATGGTTAGGAAGTCAAAATTACGTTGAAATTAAAGATTTAGAAAAGAAAGTTGCTGACTATGCCCTAGTATTTATCGGTGGAATTACAGGTGGTATTGGAGCGTTTTTTAATATTTTAAGCAATGTAACTTTAATCATAGTAACCGTTCCATTTATCTTGTTTTATATGTTCAAGGACGGTCATAAATTTCCAACTGCAATGTCTCGTTTTTTACCGCAAAGCTTGAGGAAAGAAGCAATTCATATTGCTAATGAAACAGGTGAAACATTGGCCTCTTACATTCAAGGCCAAACGATAGTTTGTATTTTTGTTGGAATAGGAACATTCATCGGTTATAGTATTATCGGATTACCTAATGCTCTAATTCTAGCGTTAGTTGCTGCTGTAACAAATATTATACCTTACTTTGGCCCGTTTATCGGTGGAGCTCCTGCAGTCATCGTTGCTGCTTTAATTTCTCCAAAAATAGCTTTATTCGTTGTACTAATAATTGTAATTGTTCAACAAATTGATTCAAACTTAATCTCTCCTTATATCATGGGGAAAAAGTTAAATATCCATCCTTTAACGATTATTCTATTATTATTATTCGCAGGTAACTTTGCAGGTGTACTTGGTATGGTTTTAGCTGTCCCAACCTATGCAATTTGTAAAGTCGTGATTGTTAATATAACTAGAATCATCAATTTAAGGAAAAAAGCCAAATTTGCAGATAAAATTATCGAAGACGAAATTGAAACGAATATCGAAATAAAGATTAACAGCGACAAAGATCCTAAAGAATAAAAAGAGCAGGAATACTGAAGTTGGAGCGAAACTCACTCTTCCCTTCTGTTATTCCTGCTCTTTCAAGTTTAAACTATACTTCCCTACCCTGTTCTCTTTTCAACATCCATTCTTTCCTCCACAAGCCACCGGCATAACCAGTTAACTTACCATTTGAACCAATAATTCGATGGCATGGAACGATAATACTCAATGGATTTCTTGCGTTTGCATTTGCAACTGCTCTGACAGCCTTTGGGTTCCCAATTCTATTAGCAATCTCTGCATATGAAGCCGTTTCTCCATATTTAACTTTAACTAGTTCCTTCCATACACTTTCTTGGAAATGTGTTCCCTTTGCAATTGATCGAATACTAAATTCTTTTCTAGTTCCATTAAAATATTCAACTAATTCTTTCGCTGCATCTTTTAAAGAAGAAGGTACTATTTCATGGATTTCATCGTTCTCTTCTTTCACAAAATCAATAAATGCTACTCCTTTTTCATTCCCCACTATCCTCAATGTACCTAGAGGAGTGTCTATATAAGCTGTTTCTAATTGATTCATCAATCGGTCTCCTATGCATTAAGTTAGATTATTACTCTATATTTGAAATATACTCCATCGCCTCAATACATTGATTATAACCATTTTTTTTATAAAAATTAACTCCTTGCTCACTCGGCCAAACAATAACAAAAGCAAATTTCATTTCGTCGACCCATTTATTTATTCGTAATATTAATTTGCTTCCGATGCCGATCCCTCGATATTCCTTTACCGTATATACATTTGTCATAAAGGCAAATGGCTTAGTCACCCTACCTGGTCGAGGTACTTTTTGAACAAGTTTAATATAAATATGCGAAACAATTGTACCTTCTACTTCAGCTATCCATATATACCACTGTTCACTTTTAATTGCACTTAATAAGAAATCACGACATTCATCGTAAAAACTAGTATAATCACAATCCTTCATTCTTCCCGACCGGTCGTCTTCTAAAGTAAAATCCCATCTCATCTTTATTAATTGATCAATATCATTTATTTTTGCTAACCTCAAATTCATTTTGATTGTCCCTCAATCCTTTGTGCCTAAAACATCAGTATTTGGCGGAATATACCCCATCTGGCGAGCCATAGCAACAATTTGTCCTTTGTGATGATATTCATGAGTTATCGCATGTATTAACAATTTCATTGGGGTTATAGCTATTTCATCACTACTATCTCTCCATGGGATTTTTTTAACAATTGGTCGATTTAAATCATCGGCCGTCATGTCCAATAATTCATTCACGAATAAATCAGCCTGTTCAAATCTTAATTTAATATCATCTAGACTGAAATTTATAATGTTTTCCTTTGGCGTAATTGGATTTTTCGTTTTCAATAATATAAAAGATCCAATCCATGCAATATAGCATTCAGCAATATGCAATAATGCTTCCCTTACACTTTGAAAACCGAACCCATCTAATTTACGGTTAAAATCCTCTTTTTTTAATTCACTACAGAAATTTAATAACGATTCACGATTTTCTTTAACCCACTTATATTCCATCAGATTCACAACATTCACCCCTTAAAAGATAGATATTTATGCTATTCTACTAAGTGGTAAAAATTCCCTCTAACTAAAATAATAAAAAGGTCTGTGAATACACACAGACCTTCACTATTTATACGAATAATTTCAAACTTACTTGAACAATTAATAAAACTGAAACTGAAATCAAAAGAATTCTGGCAAGCTTCATTGGCACAAATTCTGCAAATCTTAACCCTACTTGATTTCCAACGATTGAAGCAGCAGCCATAGTTAATGCAATTTTCCACTGAAAGTGACCCGTTACATAAAATATAATAAAAGCAGATAAACAGCTCCCAAAATTTAATACCCTAGCTAATTGAACTGCATTAACATAAGTAAAACCTTTTTTAATAAAATACAAGATTGCAAATGTTGAAGAACCCGGACCAAATCCACCATCATAAACGCCAATACCTGTTAAGATCCCTCTATCTAGTAATGTTTGCTTTTCAACACCGCTTTTATTCGTAGTTTCATAGCTCCACTTTTTACTTGCAAATGTTAACCATAATGAGCCAGTTAATAAAACTAATGCGACAATATTCATTACATGTTCATCTAACATACTTGTGACAAATGCTCCAATTCCTCCACCTAGTATTGAAACTAGAATAAATTGTAAAATGATAGATGCCTTAAAATCCTTCTTTTTAATTGTATAAAGTATGCTACTAAATGAACCTAAACCTGAAGCAAACTTATTTGTGGCAATCCCTGTTTGAATAGGAATACCAAGAAAAATCATAATTGGCAGTGTAATTAATCCCCCGCCACCTGCTAATGTTCCAACTACCGCTGCACCAATTCCTAAAATAAAAAGTAATAATAGTGAGTCCATTTTCCTATCTCCCTTTTTTGCTTCTATCTTTACTATACACAAACTATTCGAAAAAAGGGAAACTTAACAGCTTGATCTTTATGAAAGAATTTAAAAAATTATAGGTATATAGGTAAAGTATAATAGAAATTCAGTCCTTTGAATACACATTGGAGTGTTGTTTACCTTAATTACAATGAGAGAAGTGTGGGCTAAAATTAAAGTCTGTACTGCAATTAAGTCTTTTTAATTCTCAAATTAGGGATTCATTTGCGCAATTAAAGGATGTTTGGTCGCAAATAAACAGTGAACTGCAAATAAAATACGAAAATCGCAATT
This sequence comes from Bacillus sp. AFS041924, assembly GCF_002577195.1. Classification (GTDB taxonomy): domain Bacteria; phylum Bacillota; class Bacilli; order Bacillales; family Bacillaceae_G; genus Gottfriedia. The sequence continues at coordinate 34,015 of NZ_NULG01000002.1, read as the reverse complement.
AAAAATTTCAAATCCGCAATTAAATTTCCAAGAATCGCAAATAAGATTTAATATTACCCATACAGGTTAGGGTATGAAACCTTACTATTTGTACCAAAATAGATTCCTCAAATGGCAACAATCAAACTTGCTCTAAATTTTTATCTAAACGGTTAAAAATGAATCGAAATCTGCTAAATTTCTATAGAAAGCCCCACCAAAATCAACTTAAAATGAAAAACTCTGCCGATATACCCCCACTTTAGCTACAATATAGTGGAACAGTTCAAACGAAATCAGCAAATTAAAAAAGGGGTGCCTATAGATCAGTTCCCTGACTTTTAGGACACCCCAAAACTTTAAAAAATACTTAAATTATATCGTGAAGCAAGTAATTCCAATAATTTTATACCGGCTATACTGTTTCCCTTATCATCAAGCGATGGGCCATAGACACCAATTCCAAATCGGCGTGGTACCGCACCCATAACACCGCCAGAAACACCACTTTTGGCAGGAATTCCAACTTTGATTGCAAATTCACCTGATGCATTATACATCCCGCAAGTAACCATAAATGTATTACAAATCTTCGCTACTTTCTCTGGAATTAGCTGCGATTTAGAAATCGGATCCCATCCATCAAGTGCGAAGATTAGTCCTATTCTCGCCATCTCAACACAATTCACTTCGATTGAGCATTGTCTTGTATATAAATCTAATAACAACTCGACATCCTCAGTAATAATTCCATGCTCCTTCATAAAGTAGCAAAGTGATCTGTTCAAATGAGCTGTTTCAAATTCTGATTTAGCAACTTCTTTCGAGTATGAAAGTTCTTTATTATCCGTTAAAATCTTCATAAAATTTAATAGTCGATGAAAACGGTCATTTATACTATGACCTTTTATCATACTTGTGACCGCTAAAGCTCCTGCATTAATCATTGGATTTAGCGGCTTTCCAGCAGACCTAACTTCTAATTTTGCAATTGAATTAAACGGATCACCCGTAGGCTCCATCCCTACTCGTTCAAATACAAAATCCTCTCCTCGATCCATTAAAACTAAAGCTAGTGCAATCACCTTGGATATACTTTGCAATGTAAAACGAGTACTTGTGTTACCAGCTTCAAAATGTCGTCCATCAGGCAAAAACACAGCTAACGATAAATCCTTTTTGTTTGCCTTCGCAAGGGCAGGAATATAGTTTGCTACTTTTCCATACTGAATAAATTCCTTTGCCTCTTCAATCAGGACTTTCAATTCCTCCATATGGCTAACTTCTTTTTCCTCACGAAATCCGTTTTGCGTCATAAAATCACCTTTATTTCAGTTTTAAGGTTTAAAAGAAGAGAAGGCCTTCTTAATTTTATCTCCCTCTCCTACCAGATCTTCCTTCGTTTCGTGCTCTTCCTACACTTCTTGATTTCCCATCATTTCTGGACCTTTCAGTTCTTTCAGCACTTCCCGTTCTTCCTGATCTTTCCGCTCTGCCTGTATTTCCTGATCTTCCCGCTCTGCTTGCACTTCCTGTTCTTTCCGCTCTGCTTGCACTTCCTGATCTTTCCATTCTGCCTGCATTTCCTGAGCTTCCTGCTCTGCTTGCACTTCCTGATCTTTCCGCTCTGCTTGCATTTCCTGTTCTTTCCGCTCTGCCTGTATTTCCTGTTCTTCCCGCTCTGCTTGCATCTCCTGATCTTTCCGCTCTGCNNATCTTTCCGCTCTGCCTGCACTTCTTGATCTTACTGCTCTACCAGAACTTCCTTCGTATTCTGTTCTTTCAACTCTTTCCATTTCTATTCTCTTAATTGAAAGATTAAGTTCTTTTTCAATCATTTTCATATCCTGAAAGTCTTTTGGTGTAACAAATGTTATCGCGGTACCAGTATCTCCTGCACGACCAGTTCTTCCAATGCGGTGTACATAGCTTTCTGTATCTAACGGGATATCATAGTTGAATACATGAGTTACTCCATCAACATCAATTCCTCTAGCTGCTACATCTGTTGCTACAAGATATTGTATTTTAGCTTCACGAAACAATTTCATAACTTTTTCGCGTTTTCCTTGGGTTAAATCTCCGTGAAGTTCTTCTGATAATAGTCCTTTTCCTTTTAACTGTTCATTTAACTTGTTAGCTCTTCTTTTTGTTCTACAGAAAATGATCGCTAGAAATGGTTCTGTTTCTTTTATTTGACTCAATAATGCATTATATTTTCCACGATCTGTTGTTTCAATGATTAATTGTTCAATTTCATCTAGTGTAATTCTCTTCGCTTTTACTTTAATAACTTCTGGTTTTTTCATGTAACGTTTTGCAAGAGATTGGATTTGATCTGGCATCGTAGCAGAAAATAATAATGTTTGTCTCGATGCCGGCGTTTGATTGATAATATCTTCAACTTCATGTAAAAAACCAATATGTAACATTTGATCTGCTTCATCAAGTACTAGGAAATCAACTTTATCTAATTTTATTGTTCCTCTTCTTAAATGGTCTAAAAGTCTACCAGGTGTTGCAATGATTAAATGTGCACCACTTTTTAATTTTCTTGCTTGCTGTTCGACGTCTTGTCCACCATACACAGCAAGTACTCCGAAATCTTCACTAACAATCCTTTTAGCCTCAGCTGTTATTTGAAGAGCTAACTCTCTTGTTGGAGCAACTACTAATGCTTGAGTATGTGGTAGTTCTAAATTAATTCTTTCAAGAATTGGAAATAGGAATGCAAATGTTTTACCAGTCCCTGTTTGTGCTTGGCCTATTAAATCCTTGCCTTCAAATACAATCGGAATTGCTTTTTCTTGAATTGGAGTCGGCTCAAGTATACCTAATTCAGTTAAATACTCCGTTAATTCTTCACTTAAACCTAAACTAGAAAATTTATTCATTAAATTTACCTTACTTTCTATTTTCTATCATTAATACTAACGATTGTTTCATATATTTGTTCAAAAATGACTTATCCATTGTATCACAACGTTTATTAATCCAATAAAAATAATCTTATTTACTGAATTAGTAAATTCGGTCAGAATTAACCTGCATCAAGTTATTTTTCTCATTCTCTCAGTGAAATAAACAGGTCTCTGACTATTTTATCAACGAAAATAAACAGTTTATCAACAAGGTTCACTCCTTTATCAACAAAAATACGTGCTTTATCAACGAAGTTCACAACTTTATCAATAAAGTACACACTTTGTTCGTATTTCTACCTTACGAAAATTCAGCACTAAAAAAACCGGTAACCAATTAATGATTACCGATTTACTAGTTTTCCTATTAACTACTCCAAACCAAGTGCCTCTAAAACATCATCCAATGTTTTGCTCTTATATTTTGTAGCTGCTTTTGGTGAATTGTCATTCCATGGATTTTGCATTAAATAGTTATTGATAACATATTGCATATCTTTAGTATTAACAACGCCATCATAGTTAACGTCAGCATCACGCTTATTTGTATCCCAATATGTTTGGATGTATATCGCATCTTTTACGTCTATGACATTATCTTTATTTACGTCTCCAGCAGGTGCATTTTCATAATAGAGTGCTTTCGAGTAAGGTTTCACTTTCCCATTTTCTTTGAGCCCGATCGTAAAGGTTTTCTTAACAGTGAAATGTCCCGGAATATCTACCTCTAGTGTAAATGGTTTATCCGTTAACGGCAGATTAGATGAAAAATGCCAAGGGAAACCACTATTACTTCCAAACGTGTTTGGATATTCTTTTCCTGCTTCATCTGTCACTTTGACTTTTGCGCCTGCCTTTACATAATCCAATGTTGATGGCTCATCAAGTTGAGGAATCATAAATGCTTCTCCATAAACCCATGATTTCATGAAGGAGTAATTTCGTTCCACCTGATAAGGAAGACTAATACCAAAAGAGGATTTCGTTGTGCTATCCGTATTTGTGTACGATACATTGAACTGTGCTAAACCTAGGCTTACACTGTCAGAGTCATCTTTCACTTTGTATGTTATATCTACCATTGGAACCTTTCCGGAAACTCCTGTTTGAGCTGCATCACCAATTAATGTTGCAGTAATATCTGTTCTATTTGCCATTTTTCCGTTTACTTCTACATCTGTATTCACTGTCTGAATATCTACTTTTCCTTTCAATGTTGCATTTAGTTTAATACTTACTAACTCAGCATTCGATAAGCTTTGATCGAAAAATGAATACACGGCTTGCTTCATATTTACCATATTGTTCATGGAAAGGGTAACTGTCACCGTTTCGCCCGCTTTTACATTTTGTTTATCAGCGATAGCTGTTCCATACGGTGTGCCTTGTTTCACGTAGTATAGGGATTTATGGCCATAGTAGTTCTGTACTGTCGCCATGTTTTCCGCATACATATCCACTTTAAACGGTTGGATTGTCTTGTTCAGCGGGATTTGTGCGGTAAAATTGCCGTCACTGTTCACCGGAACCGAAACAGTCCCCCCTCCTAATAGTTTACTAGGAACCGAATAGAAAACTTTATTATTTCCTTGAGAAGCATTGATACCGCCGGCTTTCATCTCGTCCACATCAGGGTCATAGACGGAACCTGTTAACGATACAACTTGCTGTTCAGGGCTATATTCATAGATACCAGATTCCGAGCTAAGATTGAGTGTAGGCTGGGTAACGCTATAGTAAACAGGAGCGTCTGCGCTGAAGGTTTTTCCTCGATCATTTGTTCCTACGAGCTTGATTTTGTATAATCCTGGTGCAGTTTGTTCCTTATCATATGCAATTGGTTGATCTGGATTCCCCGTTAATGGATAATAAAAACCTTCGTTCATTGCACCCCTTAAATAATATTCAATATTCTCATCCGCACCCATGCCGTCCAAAGTACCAAGGAAGCCAATTTCTTTGTTCGTTTTCGGATCGACAAGGAATAAATCCATCGTACGCATATGAGAATTTAATTGGAAGTTAAGACCGATTGACCATCTTATTCCGTTATACCCCGCCTCTACCGCAGTCGTAAACGTAGGTGGATTTCCCGCAACATGGTCAATTCCTTCTTTTACCGTATGAATAGCAAATGGAATTTTATATGATTCATTAGGATCCTTTTGGTTTGTATATACGACATACCCTTCATACGTTCCAAGTTTCGCGTTTTTAGGAATGTTGATTGTAGCATCCATACTCGCACTGCTATATCGTTTTACTTTTATAGATGATTCAACATCTAATGTAACGCCATTTGCAGCAGCATCTTGGGTTGCTCTAGAGTCATTTGTGAATCGTCCGTCCAATTTTTGGAATTGAACTTTTACATCATATGTTTTATCAACAGAGCTTTTATTAAATAAAGTCATAGAGCGTTGATCTGTTAGATCTTTACCAGAGACAGCTTGTTCTCCAAAACTCAATGCACCAGTAATGTTTTTAATTTGTTTAATTCCTTTACTTGCTAAAGTAGTTGACCCATTATTACTTGCATTATCTTTTACAGTTGAAGTTTTATCTTTTACTTGAATTTCCGTTTGAGCATGAACAGCATCATATGGGTTTACACGCCCTGCACCAACTTCATATACACTGTATTTATCAGATAATGGATCTGCTGTATTCATAAGTGTTGATTTAATATCTGAAGGAGACAAATCTGGGTGAGCTTGCTTTAATAATGCTGCTACTCCAACAACGTTAGGGGTTGCCATTGATGTTCCAGATAAACGCTCATATGCGTATTGATAGTTCCCAATTTGATCTGCCCCGTGCATATAAGAAGGAACAGTAGAGAAAACAGATACACCAGGTGCCGTTACTTCAGGTTTGATATCATATAACACACGCGATGGACCACGAGAGCTAAATGGCGCTAATTTATCGCCCACAGTCACTGTTTGTTTCATATTACTAAATGTAAAGTCTAAAGGTATACCTGCTGATGCACCTAGAGGTAATTTAGCTGCGAGGGCTTTTCCTTGTGCGTTACTCAATAAAAATGTCGGAAGTAAGCCATAAGCGTCTCCAAGGTATACATCTCCCAATGGTTGATCTGCGTCATATAAAACAACAGCTTTTGCCCCATGCGATTTAGCTGTCGCTATGATTTGAGTAATTCCAAAGCTACCTCGTTGCGCAAGCACAACTTTTCCCTTTACATCGATTGGTAAATAACTACCATCCGCTTCACGCTTAAGGTAACTTGGCTCACCACCAAATGATACATTCACCATTTGTAAAGTTTGCCCGTCAAAGTCAGCTACATTATCAGTTAAACCTTGAGCAGCTAGCTTTAAATCCACCGGTATATCGCCTGTTGAATGATGCAATGCACCTGAAAAACTTGGAATTGTAACAGACGTGTCACTTGCACCTACTGTAATTGCTAATGGAGCATTACCAGGAGCCCCAAGTGAATACATTCTGTCCCCAGAGTTCCCTGCTGCGACAATTGCTGTTACTCCCGCAAGTACAGCATTGTTTACGGCAATACTCGTAGGATATAATGGATCATTGTAATTTGCTCCAAGTGACATATTAATGATGTCCATTCCATCTGATACTGCTTTATCAATACCTGCCAAAATTGCAGATGTAGAACCTGATCCGTAAGGTCCCAGAACACGATAAGCATAAATATCAGCTTCCGGTGCAACACCTTCTACAGCAAAATCTGCATTGTTTTTCGCCTGCCCCGCAATAATCCCGGCCACGTGCGTACCATGCTCAGTGTAGTAAGCTTCTCCGCTTGAGCCTAATTCAGGCTGATCAGACTTCTTCCAATCAGCATATGAAGTTTCCATCGGGTCATTGTCATTATCGACGAAATCGTAACCACCTTTAAAAGCACCTTTTAAGTCTGGGTGACTGTAATCAATTCCCGTATCAAGAATTCCGACTTTTACCCCTTTACCTGTAAAGCCTTCTTGGTGAAGCTTTTCAACGCCAGGGAATGTAACCATCGTATGAGTTGCTGCTTGCTTTGTTGCCGTCTCTTTAATTGAAGGTGGCTCTACTTGAACCTGCATATCGCTCCAGACAGCTTTTACTGCGCTAGATTTAAGTAGCGACTTTACTTTGTTAGCTGGTAGAGTCATAGAAACTCCATTAAATGCTTTTTTATATGATCGTTTAATTGAATATGGATTTTTCTTCGCCTTTAATTCACTGCTAAAAATTGTTTTTAAGTCTTTTTGGAACGTTTCATGAGAAGCATCTACTTTTTCTTTTGCATCTTCTGCTGTTAGAGTAACTCCATCAGATTCTGCTTCTAATACTGCAGTCTGTCCAGGCTTGTCCTTAAACTCGACAATGACAGAAGTAAGCTTATCACTTGTTTGGTCGATGTCAGGAGACAATTGAAGCCCATCTTTCTCACTTAGCTTCAATTGTTTGATTGCCTCACGCTGTTGCGGAGTAAGTTTTGCTAATGCTTGTTCAATCTTTGAAGTTGCTTGTGCATGAACTTGGTGCGAAAAGGAGATTGGTGTAATCGTTGTGCTTATAAGTCCTGTTGTTAATGCTAATGTTGTAACATTTCTAAACATTTTCTTTTTCAACTACTATCCCTACTTTCTTTTCTTAATAAGTTCATTATATTGAAACTTGATACAATTTTACTTTCTGAAAATTACGTCAAATTTATTTTTTTTTCGAACTTTTATTTCTCTTACTCTCTTCACACAATCTCAAATTCTTCAAATAAATTAAAACTACGCAAAATTACACGAGATCCTTAATTCCATTAATACTTAATAATTGAATATACTTATTGATCTGCTCGGAAGTCGCATGTTGCTTATATCTCCAGTAAATTAATAAACACTTATTAAATCTTTCCAAATTTCCAATTTTATTTGCTGTAAAAGCTACATCCAGTAATTCATCTAATCCATTTGGAAGCTGTAAGCTTTCACATTGATAAAATGCATATGCATAACGAAAATCCAAATGCATCTTTTGTTTTATCCATGGTTCTACATCTACGGCCAATTCATCAATTGTGTGTTTATATAAAACTAAGATTTTTTTAGCATCATCTAATCGATTCAAGTGAATAAATGCTTCAAGTACCTTTGGTAAACCAACATACACATCCTCTCTATCTTCTAACCAATTAAGATATTGATCTACATATTCAAGCTGTCCATAGTCTAAATAAGAAGCAAATCGATTTCCGATTGCCAGATCAGCAAAATGATCATTAACTTGAGCATATTGTTCTGTTATTTCTATTATTTCTTCTAATGAGCTCCCTAGACGTGCAAGTGCAAAACTTTTATACATAAGAGCTCTCCCATAATACTCTCCGCTTTTAATTAATTTTCTTAATCGTTCAGCGTAGTATAGCACCTCTTCCCATTTCTCACGTCTATAATAGAATGCTGCAATCCATAAATAAGCATCCATCCTTACTTTTTTTGGCAGGCAAAACAAATACTCCAATACATGTGTCAGTGCATTCTGACCATTCTCTGTCATTCTTAAAATATAAAAACGCCTAAAATAACTAATTGCCAACTGTTCTAAATTTTCCTTGCAATCGTTTTTAATCATGACTTCGTACAAAATCAATGCTTTTTCTTCATTTCCAACTTTAAAAAGCTCTTCAGCAACGAAAAAAATGTAATTCAAATAGTCTGTTCGTATGTCTAATTTTTCTGTTGTCATTATTTGTATCAGGTTTTGACACTGTTCCTCATATCCATTCATGAAGCATTTAAACAAAAACTGTACACTTTTATGCTTGTTCAATATTTTTTCTTCATTAAAACATTCTTCCGTAAAATGCGAATAAAGTGCTCCTTCCTCTAACCCAATAGCCTTTGTAATCGCATCCAAATATTTCAATGTAAGCGAACGTTTATGATTTAATATACGGCTTATTTCACTAATATGAATACCTGACCTATGAGCTAAGTCTGTTTTTGTCCAGCCATTCTCCCAGCATATACATTGAATTTCTTCAAATAGAGCTGCGTTCATTCTTCTCACCTACTAATTATTTTCTTATTTAATTCTCTTTGAGTTATTACTTTTCAATTTCATTATATCGAGACTTGATATAATTTTATTTCTGATGATTTTTGTCAATTCTTATCAATTTCTAAGAATTTTTATGAAAAAATACAGAAAAAGGACTCTCCACTCGTTACTTAACGACTTAAGGAGAGCCCCATTAATTAGTATAAATAATATGAATCTACGTTATAGCCTTGAACACTTAAGTAATCTAGTATTCCTAAATAAATCCCTTTTGCTGCTTCTTGCTGCCAGATAGCATCACTTAGTTTTATATTATCTGCTGGATGATCAATAAAGCCTAATTCAGTTAAAATTGAAGCCATTGTTGATTCGCGAACTACTTGGAAATTTCCGCTTTTCGTGCCACGATCCTTTAACTCTAATTTTTCAACTAGTCTATTTTGTATAGTATCAGCAAGTGTCATACTATCCTCTAGTTTTGTTGGAGAAATTGTAGAAGAATTTTTTGTTTCACCATAATAATACGTTTCAGTTCCATTTCCAGAATGTGAGGAAGTTGCATTAGTATGAATACTTATAAAGGCATTAGCTTTTTTAGTTTTCGCAAACGTTACTCGCTGTGATAGTGTTGGATAAACGTCAGTCTCTCGAGTAAAATATGTTTGGATTGGTAGTTCAAGTAAGTAACTTTTTAAAAACTGTGATACTTTTAAGACGATCATACTTTCCTTATAAACATCACCGTTACTAGTTTTAAATGTTGCACCGGGATCACTTCCACCATGCCCTGGATCAATAACTAGAATAAAGTTTTCTAGTTTCATATCCTCATTGTCTTGTTGAATGTATTTTGCACTTACCCAACCAGTAATAGCACCAACTTCAATTTGATACCATCCATCTTTTTCTGCTTTTATTGATACTACGGTTCCGCTAGTAAGTGTCTTAATCGATTCAAAAGTAGTCGAAGGTCCAGTTCTTACATTTAATGCGGAAGTAGTGACGATCCCCATTTTATCTTGGCTACTTGATGTTGAAGTATCCTCACTTGGTGGCTCAGATGTCGGAGGCTTAACTATATTTTCTTCCGATGGTTTTGCTGCAACAGTCTTTTTCACATACTTCGAACTTACCCATCCATCTCCTTTACTTGTTTTTATTCTGTACCAAGTACCTTTCTTTTCCAATACAGAAATCTTTGTACCTTTTTTTAAAGTTGTTAATACTTTACTTGCTGTACTTGAACTCGTTCTTACATTTAGAGATGATGCAGTTGTTTCACCAGCGAATAATACTTTCGGAGCTGACGAAGTAGACTTAACTACTTTAATATAAGCACCTGATGCCCAGCCCGCTTTATTACTATACTTAATCCTATACCAACCATTTTTACTCTCAATGATTGATAATTTATATCCTTTTTTTAATGTCATTACTTTGCTATATGCAGTACTTGGTCCTTTTCTCATATATAAAGAAGTCGCCGTAACTTCACCGGTCTTTGTAGTAGTAGCTTTACTACTATTTACTCCCAAAAATAGACTACTAGTTAGTATAGCTAGAATCATACCGATCTTAAATACATTTTTCCTTAGTTTCAAAAACATCTAACAATCCCGTTGCCATCAATTAAATTTGCTGTTTGGTCTCCAGTTAAAGTAACGATTTTTTCAATCAATTAGGCAACGTTCCTCCTTTCTTTCTTTAAAAAATATAAAAAATTTAATTTTCTGCCCACCCCCCATTTTTAGACTTGTTAATGCAAAAGTTAATATCAAATAAAAATAAAATCTACGAGACTGTTCAGAAAAACTAGTAAATGAAATACTAGAGATGAGAATGAAAAATCATCTACCTAAAAAAGAGAACAATATTTCTAATAGAATCTAAAATAACTGGTCTATATTTATATATCGGTAAAGTTAGCTTTTTTCTTTACTAACTTGTGACGTTTTTTTGGCAAAGACGAATCTCATTTATTTTTAAATAATGACTCTGTTAAAGTAAATTGTTGATTTTTGAACAAAAAATAAGACCACAAAAATTGTAGTCTTTGCTTTTTCTTATATAACTAATGCATTGCGTTAGCCAAACATGAATCCTCAGATTCACAACAGTGAATGGAAGTTTATATCGTACTCCCATGGTAGTTGAATAAGAAAACTTGTATTAATAATTAATTTTGTTTTGTGAGTTTAATTGTTTCTTTATGATTTAACCATTTTACCTCTAATGTAATTTCGTCTGGTGCGTCACTGATACGGTCATATATTTTTGCATTAACCTCACTAGCTGTATGATAATTACCAATTCCTTTCAAAGCTAATGGAAAACTACTTTTCTTAGACTCATCGCCTATCGTTAATACATATTCGATCTTACCTATTTTTGGGGATGTTTGCTCATCAACAGAAGCATTGCGATCCGTTATATATTGGATATACAAAGAATCGAAATTAGATGATTTTACCTTGGAAATTGTATATGTTCCAAACCAATGTTCACCCTCACCGAAATAAAATAGTTGGTTTTTGTGACTATTCTCATTTTCAGTATCAACTTTACTTTTCGTTACAGGTGTATCTTCTTTAGCGCAGCCAACAGTCACAATTAGAAATAAAGCTAAAACGTAAAAAGTTATTAATCTTTTCATACATTCTCCTTACTTCCAAAATCAATATTTAATACTATTCTATTCTTATTCAAAAAATCCTAGTTTTTATTGTAATCACTCAGTTAGCAAAATAAGAAATGACCGACGAATATATCGATCATTAGCCAACAAGCGCATGCGTTGAAGAACATCTACAAATAAATGTATGTTTTTATTCCGTGTGTTCTTCGTCTTTTTCATAGATCTCATAAAATTCAACAAAGACATGCACACTCGTCATAAACCCTGCCATTAGATTATGGTATTCCCTGTTTATTTTCATTCTCGTATGCGTCTTATGTTTTTTGATGTTTTCCATGTGTTTTTTAAATGAGTCGCAATTACCAAGTAAAATGTTTCGATCCTCTACTTCATATGGTGAAATCGTCCCTAAATCCAATTGAATCAGACTACTTCTTGCTTCTTTCACTTTTTTTAACATCTCATCAATGTCTTCAACCGTCATCGATACGTTTTTTTCGCTCATTAACCAGTTTTGCTCGTATAAATTGAGAATTGGTTGGATAGGGTCGTTTGGTTCAACCGTTTGTTTAACTTCATTGACCATTTTTTTGTAGTCTTTGACCGCAACACCATACGGTTCATAGGTTACCGACTTCTTCAGACTAAAAAACGAATACGGATAAAACCATGTAATGCCTAGGAAAAGAATAAAAATTCCTAGCCCTCCAATTTGAATCACGCGCTTTGTGCTTTTTTTCATCCATGTTAGCCTCGTTTTTAAATTTTTTTATGATGATGAACAAATAGCTTATTATTTATATTCGTTCATAAATCCTTAATACCTTCGACCTTGTTCACCTAACGCACTGCGTTTTGAATAAGCTAATTCGATGGATGTAAAGAAACCAACAAATTATGTTGGTTTTCTTAATTACTATTTATATAGTAGACTCTCGAAAATATTAAATGTACTACTTAGTTTTTATAGAATATATATGCTCATCAACGAAACCTTTAACAACCTTTCCAGTATTCTGAAATCCTACTGATACATATAGTTTTTTTGCTTTTTCATTTTCTGGATGGAAGCTTAATAGTATCTCTTCACATTTAAAATGCTTTACCATTTCTCGTATTACTAAGTTTAATCCTTCTTTACCGTACCCTTTACCTTGGTGGTTAAAATCTATCATAAATCTACAAATTTCATATCCTTGTAGTTCTTCTGAATAACCATACATAGTAAATCCTATTAGTGTTTCATTATAATAAATAGCTTTAGTTACCCAATTTCCTTCTATACTAGACTGTGCTAAAGAAAAACAATTGGATGCAATATTTTTTTCGAAAATTTTATTCTCTTGATCATTACCACTTCTCAGCATAACGATGTTAAACCAGTTTTGAATAGTGACTTCTTTTAATACTATCAAGTTGAATACCTCCCTTACATATATATATTTTACCAAAATTCAAACAAATGAAAGTGAATTAATTATATATATTTTTGTCATCAATAAAAAAAGAGCCACAGAAGGGGTTGTTGACAAACTACTTTTTAGTCCTATTCATACAAAATATAGCAATAGAAAAGAAGACAAATCACTATATGCAGTAGTGATTCGTCTTCTTTTTGCTTTGAACAGCTATTTGTCAACAGCCCCAGATTGCTTCACAGTTTTGCGTACATCTTCAATTCCGAAAATGGAATTGAAAATTTAGGTCGCTCTAGAGGAAAAACCGATTTAATCTAGTTAAATTTCTCCCAAGTTATATAACTCTTTTGACTTCTACTACTTAACATTTTTCTCCAGTAACGTTCCGTTATTTTATAGATTTTAGTTATTGTCCAAAGATTACCAGCCATTCCATAGTAGTTATAATGACCTCTAAGAATTTGATTTAGCTTTTCAGTTTGGTCTTTTATTGACCAATGCCTGATGATTCGGAGAGTTTTGTCTTGTTATGCAGACTCATCCTAAAATAGGAACCTCGAATGTGATTCGTGTACCTCAGACCGAGATTTTGTCTAGGGCTTCCTTCAGATTTCATGTCGCCATGAACATCCTTGCCTTCAACTAATTGTTCGCATATCTCAACGCCCATAACGGACTTTCACCGTCAAGTTGATGAACATGCCTGGCACACATAAAAAACGAGCCACTTTTGTGACTCGTGATCTTCAACTATCGCACCAGTTTGTTGCATAACATATGACAAAGATTGTTCATTGCTTCTTCAGTTCAACTATATAATTGACTTATTTTGAACCTAATGGAACTTCCTCAAAATGTGACAAGTGTCCTATGGCTTCTTTTGCCATAGGACACCTTATCGCATAGCTCTGTATCTCTACTGAACAACCTTAGAATATCTTCTTCTATTATACTAGTAGAGCTCCAAGTATCGCTGTGTTTGATGGTGGAAGGGTCAACCATCATCCTAATTTACTATTTTGCAAATAGGTTGCTGGAGCTGGATTTTCTGTTATTGCTGGTCAAATACAGGAGTGATTCCATTTAAGGACGCCACAAAATTTTGGTAATCAATTGCTACTTCTGCATCACTAATCCCTCTGTCAAAAATATTTACATAGCTAACTTTACCTTTGAAGAAATTGTATCTGTCTTGGAACCCCTCTGAATCTGCTCCGATAAACAAGTCCATAGTTGGATTCATTAGTAGCCCCATTGGAGAGTCATCCGTGTATCGAGCCGTTTCGGTAGCTACAAGTTGTCCATCTAGGAACATTTTTAACTGATTTTGATCGAAAGTAATCGCAACATGGTGTGGAACGCCTAAACTGATTGGTGCTGCTAGACCCTCATAATCATCTGCCTTAGCTCCATACATCGAAAAGTGAAGTTTCTTGTCAGTATAGTTGTAATATAGTGCGTAACCTCCATTTTCATAAGTGCTTAAAATGTACGCCTCTATGCCGTTATCGTGAACTTTATCCCCTTTTGTAGAACCAGGCAACGTCCAAGGATGAATGTCTGAATCAATAGAAAATGCAGTTTCAATAGAAAGCTGTTGGACATTAAAAATACTTGAATTCACACTTACCCTTGCTTCAGAGGATGGGGCGCCTCGATGACCTTCCCCAGTAAGAACGAGAACATCTTTTTTAAATATCGGGTCGTAAGTAACAGTTGCCCCTGTCATTATAAGGTAAAGAATCAATAGTACCTGTTCCCTATAGTACTGCAGAAGCCACGCTCGCGGTTAATACGCTTAACATTTTTCTGTTTCTATTTTTCCCCATGTAACCTAACCTCTCCCTTTCCTAATAAATGGTAAACTAATATATTTGCAAAAATGTTAAAGTTTCGCACTGATGTCTTAACTTCAACATTTAGTACACTAATCTGTATTTCAAAATGAATCTTTTAAAATTTCTCAACTATCTAGTTTAAATTGAAAGTTTAAAATATTGAGAAATAACACTTAATACAAATTATAGGCTAGGTCACAATTCGAGTACCTTTGGGGAATATCTTATTAAAGATGATTGGAAAAGAGTTCAATTCACCATTTGTCACCTCTAAAAAAAAAGCGAGAAATCCTCCTCTAAGGTATGTCGAGGGAAGACGCCACAAAAACGTATGAAAAGTAAAAATATGTTTTTAAGTCACCTACTTTTCATGGAGTTACAATTTCTTCTTCAAGACAACTACCCTAGATAGTTCTCGCTAATTTTTTTATATACTGAATTGACCCAACCTCTACTCCAACTATTTCACTTCTTCAATCATTTCAAAATAGCGTCCAAACCAGTATGGTAATGTGTAGGTGCTACTACTGAACATTGTTCCAGCTTTATAGTTATAGTTCGGATTTTTTGAATAAATTACACCATTCTTAGTTCGTTGGAACGGATTTATGTTGTTCTTATGAACATTTTTTTCATCAAGTGGCAATGGGTAGTTCGTTTGTGCCCTTCCGCCATCTCGATCATTTGGTTCAATATAGAAAACATCTTGTCGATCGTATTGAGAATCGAAATTTATCTTCAATGCAGGCGTTCTATTTAAATACCTCGCAGCTGATTTTAAATCAACTGTAGTGTCATCTGGTTTTGCTAGTTGATACAAGAACGTATAGAAAGGATTCTCCTCACGTTTTTCGTTTTCATACCATTGACTGAATGCATCAGTAATCTGATTGTGTCTTACTGGATCTTTTTCTTGCATAATCAGCTGATAGACTGGGAACCAGCAAAGCTGCTCATCGGAGTAATTAATGTATTGTGTCCAATCATTGTGTACGGTGCCGTTAAGATTTGAATCTTCTTGTACGTCACCAGTATATAAAGAAAAGATATTGTCATAAGTAACTATTTCTTTTGTACTTCCAGTGAGGTTATAACCCCATGTTGCTTGACGAATGAGACGACGCTTTTTATATTCTTGCGCCATATTTATATAGCCTTTCCCGTTTACATAAGGTGCTTCAGAACTAAATGTTGAATCATAAGTTAAATCATAAGCAGATTTGAACTTCTGATGGTCGGTAGGATATTTTTCTTTTGACACAGTAGCTGCTGTTTTCAAAATAGCCATTAGATCTAAAGCCTTTAGTGGTCCATCTTCAAAGCCATAAGACAATGCATCCGTTCCATCTGGATAAACACCGACATTGTCCTTCCAAAGAGGCTGTTGCTTTATGAGACCAATGTTATCATTGACATATTTTGCTGACCATTTCGCCCATTGCGTACTCTTTCCGGTTGCATCCTCAATATAATAGTTATCATTCTTTAATAGGAGATTTGTCATTTTCACCGTTGCATCTTCAATTAGGTCTTTCATTTGAATTAACTCTGGTGTTGAATCGTCGCAAAGTAGAGTATAAGCAGTGTAATACATTGCATAAACCCCTGCTATTCCGTCAGAAGACGTGTCGGCTTTGTAAGCGATTTGGTTTAAATCAATATAACCATCATTTGCGATTGCACTTTTTGGGAATAAATCATTAAAAAATTGTGGTATTTTTTCATAGACTGGAACGGTTAATTGGAATAATGGTTTATTTGTTGCATTCGTTGTTTTATCATCTTTTGCCGTATTTTTGTTTGATGCATTTGTAATTACAGGCATCACCTGTTTATTTCCATTAGCGTCAAGCACATAAATATCTGTACCTAGTTTTTGCCCTTCTGGACGCGTTTTATTAAGCTCTTCAATTGCTTCTTTAGTTAATTGATACCCGTTAAAACTCTTTGGATCATTTTGATCTGCACCAGTATAAAGTTGATCCCCAAATTTTGTTTGTGCATCTTTTGTCACTCGAACTAAGGAATAACCAATTGGTTGTTTGTCAGATCTTTGCATACTTGGAATAATACTGTTTGGATTAGGTGATCCATCCATGATGTATTTAAACCATAGGCCACCCTGTGTTTGGTAGCCAAAATCTGTGCTACCTGGCAATTCACTCGTTAATGCATATGTTCTAACTGGGAATCCATTGTCACGTCCTGAAACATAGTTTAATAAAAGCACAGCTTTTGTAGCCCTAATAGCGGCATCTTTTGCTGCTTGTATTTCTGCGCTTTGCGCCGAAGTAGGATTTTTTCCGTATTCACGCTTTAAAGTTAGGTAACGATAAGTTTCTCCAATTCCATAATATGCTGTCCAAAGATTATCATTATCAACTGGCCCAGGATTACCGGCAAAAGTACCTGTAGGAGAATTGTAATCTACATACTTTTTATTTGAATCAGTTTCAGTAAAAGTGAATGAAGGATCTGCAATATTTCCACGACGATCAACTACTGATACAAACTTTTCCATATAGTCTGCTTTTTCTTTCAAAGTCTTCTTAGGCATTGCAATATGAGTTACACCAAACTCGTTTTTTACCCAAATGCCACCGTCTCCATCAGTTGCAAGCTGTAGTACATTGTCGTCTCCACCATAAAGATATCTTGGACCTGCAAAATATTGAACAATATCTCTTTCATCTTTTTCACTAAAATCAACACGTTGTAAACCTGTTTTTGTCCCAATCCAATAAACACCGTCCGCATCTTTGATTGTGCTATTGACGTCTCCAATTACCGAGGTTGGAAGAAAGTCTAGTGCTTGAGAGTTTGTGATCCAATTCAGATTTGTTGGGATAGCAGGATCCCCAATCTTAAAATAAGTGGTTTCTTTTGTACGAACTGCTTCTAGTTTTATAGGTTTATATTTTGCACTCGTTGGAGTGCTACTTGGAGCATTATCTTGCGCAAAAACTTGCAATGGGAGTAGAACACTCGTTAATCCAATTACTAGCATTTTTTTTGAGATTTTCTTCATCGATTTGCTATCCTCCTATTTATGAATTAGATGTGATACACCAGTTTCAGTTATAGCATAAACCCCTTCATGCCCATCATTTATTAAAAGAAGGACCTTATCATCAAGTAAGCTCCCATCTGCCTTTGTATAGCTTTTTATCTTTTTACTCTTAAGATTAGTCATCGTAACCCCTTTGTCTGTTCCGACCCATAGAAAATTACGTGTCTTGTCTAGAACCGATGTGTTCACAGACCTTAATGAAGCAAAAATAGATGGTTTTATATTGAAATCTGAATTTACAAAAGTAGCTGCATTTTTAAGATTTGGCATATAAGTACTCTTATTTGCTATCCCTGGATTATATGTAGGATCCTGTAAAAACTGAATATACTGCTTTACCAAACCTTGTGCCCCTTGATCATCAAAGGAACTCAAAACTCGATTGTAATTGTATTTCTCATTTGAATCCGCCTTTACATTCACTTTAATGCCAGTCAGAATCAGTCCAAACACAAGTAAAGAGCAAACTATTGCTGATAAAGCTATTTTAAATAGATTGAAGCCTTTTTCTTCGCTCATTTCCTTACCCCCTTGTATAGTAGTTAGTACAACTTAAATCGTACATTCATCCTAAGTGTTAGTAAATTGGGGGATTTCTCACGAATCTATACATACATTTTTTGACAATTTCACGATGAAAAATGTCAAAAAAACATTATTTACCATGAAATTAGTATTATATTGTAATATTAGGTTATAAATATTGGCGAAATAATAATTCTAATAAAAATACTTACTTATAATTTTGGGGTAATTAGGAGGATTTTCTTATAGATGTTATAAATTCACTGGTGAATAGAAAGTGAGGAATTTTACCAGGTAACTTGGAAAAAAAACTCATTGAAAAAATGGTCTAAAAAAAAGGTCCAAAGCTATGATTTATGCACCACACTATATTGAATAAGAAAATGGTATTTTAGGCTAAATAAAAACCCCCAATACTTATAGCATTATAAGTTAACCAATTTAATTCTGGATATTTTAAATTCAGTAAAGAACTTTTTTATTCAATAACATCATCATTTCTATTCTGTAATATAATGAATTGGTCAGAAAAGTAAGGATCATAAAGTTACTAGAACATTGTTCAATTTCTTCCAACGTACCAATAAAGTCTATTTTTTCACGATAATAGCGGTCAATGTTATTGCATCAAAACTATTCATGATACGAAGAATCCGTGCCAATACTGGTATTTCTTCGCCTTCTAACTTTTCTAATAGAAGTTAAACCTTATAATCATGAAAAAGACTAGCCCAAACTTACGGCTAGTCTTTCATCATTATTTCAATTGTTTATTTACTTATTATAGTTTCCATGTTGTCGCTAGTAACGGTCATTGACAAACAACGTTATGCTATCGCCCTTCATACCGAATAAGACTTTATCATGAAAAATGAGCTTAGCGTATCCTGACCACGGGACATAAAACAACATCGTTTCTTGTTCAACTGATATGAACGAAACTGTCAAACCACTACTTCAAAATTATACTTACAGTAGGTTTTGTTACTTTTTTAGGCAGAATTAAATAAAGACAACAAACTTCTTTTTTAAATTAATTGCTTGCTATCTTTTAATAGAAGTATTTAGTTTTTTATTAAAATACTGTTTAGTACCTAAAATCTTAGCACGAATGCAAATATTATCAATAGTGATTTACAGTCTAATATGAGTGGCTTGGTTACCACATTTCATTCTATCCTACTCAATTTGTAAATCTTTGCACTTAAACTAACCTGCCATTTAGTTCGTTAAAAAAGACCGCCGAAGCAGCCATTCGTTGTTCAACTAATGCACCCCGTTAGTTTAAGTACATTTCTTCACAAACTTTCCTTCCAGTTTTTTAGATTTAAGGCTCATCCTTACTTCCAGCCCCATTTTTGAAAGATTTGGTGAGATTCTTCCGTTCTTAAATAATCAATAAATTGCTGTGCCTCTTTTTTCTGATCGGTGATTTTCGTTAGGGCGATTGGCGTTCCACGATAGAGCTTTTCTTCTTCGGGCAGTTCGACCAGGTCGGTCACATCCTGGAGCCGGTAACGCCACGATTCATAGGTAATCCAGGCGTCCAGGCTGGAATTCGATTTCCATCGTTCAATGGCTTCGGCACTAGACTTTACAGAAAGGATAATATTTTGGGAAATGCCTTCAATCAGCCCTTTTCTGCCTGCCAGGTCTTCCCACAGGCCAAGCTGGCCGGCCCCATTCACATCGATAATTTTTACTCCTTTTTTCGTCAAATCCTCCAGACTTTCAATCTTCTTAGGATTTCCTTTCCTCACCAATATTCCTACGGCACGCGGGTAAAGCTCCGTACGTGATTTAGTGTCGATCATTTCGGGGTGGTTAAAGATGAAGTCCTGCAGCATATACTCGGAGCCACCGAAAATAATATCTGCATCTTGCTTTGCCTGGCCGATCCAATTGCCCTCTGGTCCGGCTGTTACTTCCACCTTGATTCCCGTTTCAGCTGAAAAATGTTCAGCAGCTTCCTTAATCGGTCCAAGTGGTCCGCCTGGTCCGTACACCCGGATGACATGATCACTTTGGCTAGAATTTGGTGTCGCCTGGAACGCTGGCTTTCGGTCCATTTTTGCATAGGCTGACAATCCTGTAGCCATAATGACAAAGAGCAGTAGAGCTGATAGGAACACGGTCTTCTTCATAATTCTTCCTCCATTTCATACATGATTTTTATTAGTACTATTAAAGGAAACGAAGGGAGGTTATAAACGGTTTGATTATAATTGTAAAATAGTTAGAAAGTTTCATAATCTATTGAAAATTAGTCTGGAGAAGAATAAATAAAAGGTGTACATGTTGGTTTAAAATATAGTTAGAACGAGATATTGAATAAGCCTTTATTTTACGGAAAATAAAAAGAATCCATTTTGAAAAAAGATTCTTCTAATATTGGTCTTAAATATGGGTATCCAAAAGTGATATGTACTTTTTTGTAATTGCCTTTATCGAATATATTTTCAATAGGCTTTTTAAGCCTTTTTAGTGTGTCTGGTTCAGGAATGTTATTGAATAGCGTAATTAGTGTATCTACATATTTATCACTCGAACATCCGCCTTTTCCCCCATTTACCAATGCTAAATGGGCAATTGAATTTATAATAAATTCGCTTTGAGTAAAGATTTTCCTTCTTGAACTAACCTGCCATTATGTTGAATAAATAATGACCGACAAATCGTCGATCATTTTGTATAACTAAATCAATGTGTAAGTTGTATAACGGTATTGAAAAAAGGTCTGCCGCTAACAGTCCCAATTGTTGTGAAATTATAGCCCCCGTTACTTAAAGAAAATTGAAGCAATTATAACTCCCATTATAAGTACAAGAATAAGTAACCCCGTACCTTTCCAACCTATACTACCTAATAAATCCACAAGACTGCCACTGTTTGCTCTATTAAAAGCATCGTTCAGACTAACTGTCGGATTTCTTTTTAATTCTTTTTGTCTTAATCTCTCTCTTTTTCGATCAGGAGTTTCTTTGTTATCTTGCACTTTAACACCCCCTTGTAAGTTAAACAAACATTCCTTTTATATTTTACCACGTATAACCATTATCCTTGTTGAACTATTCTGCCATTATATACAGTATGATTTTTGACCGTATTCATAGTAAATAACGAAACAAAATCAGCTTATTTCTAACTTTGTTTACTTATTATATTCAGTAAGTAATTATAGTTATTAACGTAAACAACGATAGGACTTTATTTGGAGAGGTGGGTATGATAGGCTTGTACGCCAACTGAAACATCTGCTTCAGCCTTTAAAACTAATCATGCCCACAGAGGCTCCAAGTCAAGTCCTTAACCACTTATCAATGCTTTCATGTAAACAAAAATAAAAGGTGCATTCTATCAATCTTTTTAGAGTTGATACTGTATATAAGCACTGCTTTACTTGAATAAGAAAATCAACAATCTTTTATAACAGAGCCTAAATAAAAAAAGGTCAGGGTATTGTCCACAAAGAATAGGTAATAGAGTAAATAGTTAAAGGAGATGAGTTAAAATGAACGGAGTTTTAGATATTGTAATTTTTTGCAAAGATACAAACTCTTCTAAGAACTGGTATGAAAAAGTTGGATTTGAATATTTAAGGGAACACGAGGGTATGTTTTGGTTCAAAGTTGGTGATGGCGAAATAATGCTCCATCCTACTGATGTACAATCAAATACTGATGCAGTCTTTCAATTAGTAGTAAAAGAAGTTGAGCCACTTTTTGAAAACATAATAGAAAAAGAATTGACTCCATTAGATTTCTCAAATGGAGAAAAAGTGATCACAGAACCTATTATTCAACCTTGGGGCTATAAGGAATTTTGCTTACGAGATCCAGACGGTTACATATGGGCATTTGTCCAAAAACCAAATTAAAATGCTTAAAAATCCACAAGATATTCAATTTCCTTGTGGATTTTCTTTGTTTGTTCATTTAAAAATGTAGAGGATTACCACTACTTAAAGAAGCCATATTCAACGGGCAAGCATTTTATGAACAAAAGCCGCTGCCTTATAAACAAAAATCTACAGTTTATGAACAAAAAATAATACTTTATGCACCAAGTTCACAGGTTTATGAACAAAGTACATATTTTGTTCGTATTTCTCACAAATAGGCGGTCGCTAGAAACTACACACCAAGGTGCAAACCTTACTTTGAAACTTCCACTTCTTTTTTTAAAAGCATCCCTTGCTTTCTATACATAGAAAAAGTAGACCAATTTGCAATGAATACACCAGATAAGATTAATATTCCACCAATTGCCATGATTGGTTTAATTGGTTCGTCCATTACGAAATAGCCTAATACACTTGCAATTAATGGGGATACATAAAGCCATGTTGATGGAAAGACTGGGTTCGTTTTCGCTAATAACCAACTGTACAAACCATGTCCCCCAATTGAACCTATAATAATAAGGTACAATATAGGCCACTGTGCATCCCAAGAACTTAAAATTGAAATTTTCGGTTTTTCTATTACAAATGAAAAAAGAAGAAGAAATATTCCACCATATAGCATTTGAAAAGCATTGATTAAAAATGGCGATATACGATTAAAATCAGTTAAGACTTCCTTTGAAGTAATAGAACCTAATCCGTAAAATGCTTCCCCTATTAATACTGCGATACAACCTACCACCCATAAGTAAGAGATATGCTGGCTAATCCCAGGTAAACAAACGAATATCACACCAGCAAAAGCCATTACTAACGCTATTAACTGTTTACGTTCAATTCCCTTATTATTACGTCTTAATTGAAAAAGTAAAATCATCATAGGACCAGTTGCAGACAAAACTGCAGCTAACCCTGATGTTATATACTGTTCAGCCCAATATAGTGTTGAAAATGTCATAAAAGTTAAGCAAAATCCAATATACATTAGTCGTTTTGACAAAATAAATTTCTTCACGTTTTGCCCTTTAAGAAGAAAATATAATATGACAATCAGTCCAGCAATAGTAAATCGAATTCCGGCTGAAAATAAAGGTGAAACCCCTGACTCAATGCCAAATTTTATTGCAAGAAAAGTTGTACCGAAAATAATACAAATAACCAAATAATTAATAATAATCATTTCATCACCCCTTTGATAAAAGTATTATATTAAAGTCGGAGTATAACAGTATAATAGAGCATATAACAGTTAGCTGTTTTCCCCATTGACGATTGATCTTTTTTTTAATAACTTATTACTTAAAAACTAGTGGTGAAATGATGAAAATTCAAGTCCATAAAAAATCAACAGTTCCAATCTATCTACAAATAAGTACCCAGATTGCAGGTAGCATTCAAAGTGGTCTACTTATGCCTAACGAGAAATTACCATCAATACGGATTTTGGCTGATGAACTTTCAATAAGCGTTTTAACAGTTAGAAAGGCGTATAAATGGTTAGAGTCACAAGGCTATGTCACGGTAGAACAAGGTAAAGGAGTATTTATAAAAAAGAAAGTGAATAAAATGGTGCAAGTAGATTCAAGTTCTAACTGGCAACAGACTTTAGGAATCAATATTGTCCGGTCCCAATATTTAATAAATAGAGAACAGCTAAAATATGATTTTTCGAAAGCAGTTGTCTACCCACGTCTACTTCCTAATAAATTTTTAGCAGACGAAATGCAAAAGCTATTAAGAGATGATGCCTCTATTTTAACAACTTACGGACCTGTTCAAGGAGATTTCGAACTAAGAACGGAAATTATTAATCACTTATTTGAATTTCAAAAAATACGCTGTAGCGCTAATCATCTAATCATTACAAGCGGAGTGCAGCAAGGAATTGATTTAGTAGCTCAAGCATTATTAAAACCTGGCGATTCAATTATCGTAGAAAGTCCATGCTACGGTGGTGCACTTGATATTTTTATAAATAAAGGGATTCATATAATACCAGTCGAGATGGATGAAGAAGGAATTCGATCAGATTTAATAGAAGACTTGTGCATTAAATTTATGCCAAAATTAATTTATGTTAACCCTGCCTTTCAAAACCCAACAGGAATCTCAATGAGTAATGATCGAAGAAAAGAATTAATTCAACTAGCACAACAGTATCATTTCTTTATTCTTGAAGACGATTCATTTAGTGATATTTATTTTGATCAATCAATTCAATATTTCCCGATTAAATATTACGATCAATCAGATCATGTCATCTACATGAAAGGATTCAGTAAAACGTTAGCACCCGGTATTAGAATTGCTGCATTGCTGGCAAATGGACCAGTCTTAGAATGGCTACTAGCGATAAAAGCTTCAATGGACGTAGGAAGCCCTTTACTAACTCAAAAGGCGATTTTACCATTTTTACGAACCGATCGAATGCGGAATCACGTTGAAAAACTACGCATTGCTCTACAAATCCGACGTGATACAAGTGTTGACATACTATCATCACTTAGTGATCAACTATATTGCCGGATTCCTGATGGTGGCTTTAATTTGTGGCTGACATTTCATGAATCCAATCTAGATATTTTTGAGTTATTAAGAAAAGCTAATAAAGAAAATATTTCATTTTTGCCTGGTGTGGCTTGTTATAATAATAAAACAGATGTTTCTTCATTTCGTATTAGTTATTCGCTTGTTAGCGAAATTGACTTATCCGATGGATTAGAGAAGCTATGTAACATCATCAGAACAAGATAATTTTTCGTAATGGAAGGCCGTTTAGAACAAGATGCTAAATTCAAAAAAAATAAATCTACTACCACTCTTATTAACTTTACCCGCTATGATCATTGGCGTATTTGCTATGATTAATAATCAAGTATCCCCATCTATATACGGACAAAATATTGTTATTTCAATTGTAGGAGGAATAGTCTCTTTTTTAGTTTTGTTACGAGGTCCAAAAACTATAAAGACTAAAACAAATATCATTGTAATTACATGCATATTCATATTACTTTTATTAACCTTCTTTGATGAAGGATTACATGGTGTACACCGCTGGTTGGCCATTGGCCCTATAAGGCTTAATATTGCCATTGCATTCGTCCCATTATTAATTATACAACTATCAAATTTAATGAAGTCTAATGCAATTAGGATCAATTTTAGTTTCATACTATGTTTTGCACTATTACTATATTTTCAACCGGATGCATCACAACTAACTGCTTTTACGTTTGCGATTGCGTTTTTATTATTAGGTGTAAAAAAATATAAAAAAACTCAATTACTAGTACTGATTATCTTTATTATTTTAATAGTCTTTAGCTGGTCTCATTTAGATAAACTTGCACCAGTGCCATATGTTGAAGACATCTTAAGTTTAGTAAAGGATATGGGAGTTGGATGGCTAGTCATTGCAATCATCTCACTTTTAATTTTACTAATGCCATTTTTCTTTGTTCCTCCAAATAATGCAAAATTGTTATCGTATAGTCTAGGGACTTATTTAGCAATTTGCATTCTTTCAAGCTTTTTTGGAAACTTCCCAGTACCGATTATCGGCTATGGAACCTCTCCTTTTATCAGTTATTTCATTGCTATGACCTGGTATGTGAACAAATTAAAAATGAACCATTAAAAAAAGGTTCATTTTTTTTGTTTCACCAATGTGACGGTCTTCTAAGTGTCACTGGTATTTTCGTATGATAATCTCCCTTTGCTGAGTTAATTTGAGCTTGAGTTAGAAAGATACAGCCCGTAAGATCCGCTCCACTCAAATTAGCATCTCGCAACTTCTTATTGTTTTTAAATTTATTTAAAGCCTCTGCCCTTGATTGTTCACTTGCACGTAAAAGTACAGAGTTAACTTTTGTACGGTGTAGTATAATGTCTAAGTTTAATATGAACTTAGCATCCATTTGTGTTAATCTTTCAGTTTCTTCTAATATTGTTTTTATGTCATGATGAATCTCACTTGCAGCAGTAAGTATCAGACTTTCATTTAAATACCAAAGCATTTCATGAAGCTGCTTCATTTTCGGAAATACTTCATACATCTCATTGGCTAATTCAGGATTTTGTCGCCAATCGTTTCCATTGAAGGTTACTTGTGATACTTTTTGTCCCGCACCAAAGCAATCAAAAACAGTACATCCCTTGAAACCTAATTCTCTTAAATTATTATGAACTCCACATCGATAGTCAGATTGTAAATTATAACATGGTTTTCCAGCAATTTTATCATTAGCAAAGTCAGCCGAAGCAGCAAATGGTAATGCAACACAGCATAAGCCAAAGCAGCTCTCACAGTCCGCTTTTAGATTTTTATACCGATCTTCTACTAATCCTATGTTTTCAAATTTTTCAGCCACATTCACTCCCCCCTTCATGCTAGAAATAAACGAATAATAATTTTTATCGTAACATCGTAGATTTTTTTGGTCAAACATAGAATTGTTATGCGACATTTACTATTAATGGAGCCGCTCTCATCATAATTAAGCCACTTTCCTCATTAATTGAGCCACTTCTCCATTTAATTAAGCCACTTTCCTCATTATTCAAGCGATGTTCACAAACTGTTCGACTTTTTCATTCAAATTAAAAAGCAGATAACTTAAACAATTATCTGCTATAAAATCGCTCTATTTGATTGTTACATCCTTTAATGCTGGGACAAAGTTTATCCAAGTTTGACCTGGAGAAAGCTTTATTTCAGTTCCATCTAGTCTAAACGGAATGACTCTCCCATCTACGTTTTTCCATTGAATATCCATGTATTTTCCATCAACAATATAATAGCCTTTTCCACCATGTTCGATATCAATTGCACGTCGGCCTGTTTTATCGATCACTTTATGGCTAGCTTCAACGATTACAATATTCTTAATTTGGAGCTCTTTGCCGTTTAAGGCATCCTTTGCTACAATTCCGTTTTGAATTCGCTGAAATTGTTTTGTTGAATTTGAATACTTATAAGTTACATTATTTCTAGCGTCATGAGAGTATCTTATAGAAACCTCAGATGTATTTTTCCATGAGCTATCAAAAACCAAGTCTGTCTGCGTAAAGTCTAATGGAGTTACTTTTTCAGTGTATGAGTAATGTCTTTGAGTAACACCTTTTTCTATACCTTCTTTTAAAATATAAGAATTATGAGGTGCTTTTCTCGTTTTATCTCTTTTAAATAATGTACCATCATAAATCAGTCCGTTTAAAGCGTCAATCATCCCAGAATCCATCATTTGTTTTGCTTTAGGGCTATTTCCGTGACAGATAAATAATGCATGATATCCATTTGCTAAATCAATGTAATAATCTCTAGCACTTCGTACAGGACCAATTTTATCAGGTATATTGCTTTGAAAAATTGCTAGAAATCTTGTAATATCACCTTCTGCTAAAATTTCATAAACAACGTCAGCATTACTTAATCCACTTTGTGGTCTAGCTAAATGATAATTATTAACCATGACAGCAACGGGTCTTTGTTCGCTTGCTTGGCTGATTGGTAACCCATTTAAAGGAGCATAAATCGTATCAATTTCTCCTTTATCAATCACATGTTCATTCGAAGGATTTTTATCTTCATTTTTAACAGTTTTTACAGACTTATCGCCACGCTGACATCCTACAAGAAGCATACTTATCACAATTATAGATAAAATTTTCTTATGCATTGGCTCCCTCACAATCTGCTATTTTCTTAAATTGTATTAAATAATTTTTGAAATAGAAAGTATTTATTAGTTTTTTAAGTAAAACATTCATCCAATATTGTTTAATATATGAATCTTTATTGTTAAATAATCAGCTAAAATTTGTTCTTATTTTATTTCATTTTAAATATTGTATAAAGATAAGAAAGATTAGAGGAGTTGAAGCTATATGATTGTAGTTCATTATATTGAGAAAAACGTTGAACTATTAAACCAACTGCTCAAAAATGTTCCCTCTGAAGGTGATGCTATTTTCATTAAAGGTCGCAAAGGTAAAGTATTAAGTGTTAATCAAATAAATGATAAGCACGTAAATGTATTAGTTGAACTAGAGGTTATTAAAAAAGTACAAATTTTAGCAAAAGACGATAAAAAGAGAAGAAGATAAATTGATAAAACTTAATGGGAGATGATTCCCATTATTTTTTTTGAAGATCTATTTACAGTTCAACTTTCATTTTTCCACTTAAACCTATGAACTATACTGCCAAGCCTATTCCTTTTTCAAAAATATACTAATCATGGTAAACTAGGAAAAGTTTGAATAAGTTAGAAGTAAGAAGGAGTTTTAAGATGGAGATTAAGAGTATCCACCATGTCGCTATTATTTGCGCTAATTATGAATTGTCTAAGCATTTTTACATAGATTTATTAGGTTGTCAGGTAATTAAGGAAACGTATCGAGAGGATCGAGACTCGTATAAACTGGACTTAAGAGTTGGAAATAATGGACAAATTGAGTTATTTTCATTTCCTAACCCTCCAAAGAGACAAACTAATCCTGAAGCAGTTGGTTTACGTCATTTAGCATTTACTGTAACTAATATTGAAGAAAGCATTCAATTTTTAAAGCAAAATGGTGTATATGTAGAACCAATTCGAATGGATGAGATAACAAATAAAAGATTTACATTTTTCCATGATCCTGATGGGTTACCTTTGGAATTGTATGAAGAGTAGATTTTGATAAATAAAAAAACAAAACATTGTCTTAATGAAAGACTGCTGTTTTGTTTTTTTATTTTTAGGCCCTGTTAAAAAAGAATGTTGATTTTCCATTCCAGGTACTTCGCTTTCCATAGGGCGTGACTTGAGTCTCCTTAAGCAAGCCTTTAGGGGTCTCAAGTTTCCCGCATTTCCCATAGGAGTCTTCGTACCTTACATTTCAATTAGTCCAGAATTTAACTAAAATTAACAATTAATATTAACAGAGCCTATTTTTATAACAATAATCTATTCCTTCTCTATCACTTATAGAGAAACTTTTATCTTTTCTGTTACATTATATGTTTCACCATTAATTTCTACTGATACAGGGGGCCCTGATTCCTTTGTGATGGTAATTGTACGTTTGGCAATTGTGATCTCAAGTCTTGATCCTTGCCATAAGAAAGGAAAAGCTATTTTCTCCCAATTCTTAGGTAATTTCGGATCAATCTTTAGACGATTTATGTCCATTGAAATATTTGCAAAACCAAAAATTGTTACTAACCAATTAACTCCCATAGAGGCAGCGTGAATTCCTTCATCTGATGATTTTGGATTCGGCCCTAAATCGATTAAACATCCTTCTTGAAATAATTGGTAAGCTTCCTCTGGATAGTCACATCTTGCAGCAACAATTGCGTGAATTGATTTACTAATAGGAGTATCATGAACAGTACGCTCTTCATAGTATTCCAAATTCTTTTTAACGATTTCAGTTGAAAATAAATCTGGGAAAAGATAGAGCAACAAAACGACATCAGCTTGTTTTAATACTTGTAACTCATTTAAATCCTCAAGCGAATAATCTAATAAAATTTCCCGACTTGTAATGGATTGTCTATATTCCGTTAAGTCAATTTCAGGTTTGCTTAAAAATGTATCATCTTGTGGAATGATATTTTCATCATTAGGTTGTGGTAAATACAATTGTTTTAGAAAATCTTTGCATTTTTGGGCTAATTCTGCATCTTGATCATTGTATTTATCCATAAAATTCATCGCATTCTGCACATTAAAAAAAGCCATGTAATTCGTATACGCGTTATTATCTACTAGTTCTGTGAATTCATCTGGTCCAATGACATTTTTAATAAACAAATCACCACCTTTATCGGTCGTGCGACTAACCCAAAATCTCGCTGTTTCTTTAAGTAGTTCAAGACCATCACTAGCCATAAAGCTTTCATCTAACGTATTTTCATAGTATTGAACAACTGAAAATGCAATATCTGCTACAACGTGCTCACACGCTTTGGCCAATTTTGCGTTTTGAACGATATTAGAGCGCTTACTGTTCTCTCTACTTTTAAGTGATTCTTCTTTTCCAGTAAAAGCACTTGCCCAAGGAAATAATGCCCCCTCATAACCAGATAAGGATGCATTTGCTTTCGCTTCCTGAATATGATGATACCGATATCTAAGTAATTTTTTAGAAATTTCTGGTTCAGTAAATAAGTGAAATGGTGAAATAAACATCTCCGTATTCCAAAATATTAAACCATTATTGCCTTCACCAGTTAACCCCCTCGAGCCTATACTCATACGATCATCATGAATAGGAGTCATTGCTTCAATATGGTACAAAGAAAAATCTATGCCTAGTTGATCTGCCTTGTCCTTCGAAGTAATTTCGATTCTTTTTTGTTTCCAAAAATCCTGCCACTTGATTGTCGTACTATCTCTCAATTTATCGTAGCCCTCTGATAAATATTTCTGTACAGTATTAACACTAGCTGCAGCTGGTTCTTCGCGTAACATATCATTCGAAGTAAATATTGAGCTAATTTTTTCAAACTTAACGGATTTTTCAACGACAAGCTCTTGTGTAATAGAAGTCAGAAGCTGATTATTTAGCGCAAAAAATGAAACTTCACTCTGATCTGGTGAAATACAAGATGTTGCAATCGCAATTTTATGGTTACTCTCAGTTGTTTGATAAACACCGTGCATAATTCTTTTATCGAGTATTTTTACTAGTTCTTCTGTTAGTTCATTCTTCTCTTGACTGACACACTCCGCATTAATGCCCGTTTTTATTTTAATTAAGGCATTACAATCTAAAGCTGTAACAGTCACTTTTGAAGCAAATAAATGTAAATCATCCTTTGAAACGAAACGCTGAAACAAAAAGTGGAAACGATTTCCGTCTTTATTCTTCCAAATTACTTCTCTGATTAATTCGCCGGTCAGCATATTTAATTTACGATCATAAAATTCAAATTGCCCGCTCTCA
Organism: Bacillus sp. AFS041924; assembly: GCF_002577195.1. Taxonomy (GTDB): domain Bacteria; phylum Bacillota; class Bacilli; order Bacillales; family Bacillaceae_G; genus Gottfriedia. The sequence continues at coordinate 2,752 of NZ_NULG01000002.1, read as the reverse complement.
TTTGAAAAAATATCACCATTGATTTCAATTTCCATTCCAACTAAATCAGGAAGATTTACAATCTTTGTCATTTGGCTTGGAGATAACTGATTGTAAATTCCTGCTACATACATCCCTCTAGTTTGCCCTTCATAATCCTCCTCATGACAAGAGCGCAAACCTAAGTAACCATTTCCTAACGCCATTAAACTTGCGTATTTATTCATTAATTGTAGATCAAATTCATTCTCACAAATCATATTTACTTCATTCATATCAAACTCTCACCTTTATAAAAATTCATATAGTAAAAGTTTGCAATAAATCTTCTGTTTTTAAACTTGAAATTATAAAAATATTATCTGATTTGTTAAGAGTATAAAAAAATCGTGTCATAGTAACGACACGATTTTTGTTCTTATTATTTATTTTTTCACAAGAGTTAATTGCCAAGATACACCATATTTATCACTCACCCATACGAATTTTTCACTGAATGGATATGACTGTAGAGGCATTAATACTGCTCCACCTTGACTTAATTTTTCGTATGCATTTTCGATTTCTTCATTTGTTTCACAAGTCACATATAATGAAACAGCTGGTGTAAACGTAAATTTGTGTTTAACAGTACTATCAATACACATAAATTGTTGGCCATTTAATGTGAAAGTAGCATGTATAACTTTCCCTTCAAACTCACCCATATCTGCTCCATAGCGTGTGATATTTAAAACCTCTGAATCTTTAAATAAAGACATATAAAAATTCATTGCCTCTTCTGCTTGTCCTTCAAACATTAAAAACGTGGTAATTTTCTGCATGTAATTCAAACTCCTTTTTATTTTTATTTGGATTTTAAAGTGATTTCATTTCATCATTTAATTTCTTAAATAAACCGTGGAGAGCCTCTTTAGAGATTGTTGAATACTGATCTCCAATACTAATTTCGCAATAACAAACTTCCTCATTAACTGGTCTTAAGTTACCAGTAATGCCAATTTTTGTTTCCTCCTGAATAGATTGGATGATATGTTTAATCTTTTCAATCGGTGCATTATAATGTACATGAAACATATTGGAAACAGGAACAGTAGGGACTGTATGAATTACGTAACAGCTATTAAACAATTCGGCTAACTCTACTGCATTCTTATAATATTGTTCCATCCTATTTGCTCTTTGATTAAAATTATAATCAGCACTAATTATATAAGGATAAAGACTAATTAAATCTCCGCCATGTCGTCTTTTCCAAATTTTTGATTCATTTATAAAATTAGCATCGCCAGCCAGAATCGCTCCTGCAATCCCCCCAATTCCCTTATAAAATGACATATACACACTATCAAATAAGCTACAAACTTCAGTAGCTGTCTTTTTATAGTATGGGAGAATTTCCATTAATCTAGCACCATCTAAATGCAATTTTATCCCCTTTTCACGACAGTATGAGGAAATTGATTCTAATGTTTCATACGTTGGTAATTGGCCACCAATTTCTCTTTGTGGTAATTCTAGCAATAAACAAGAGATTTCTTCACCCATTGCTAAAACATCTTCTAGCTCAATAACACGACTTTTATCTGCTAGTAAAATAGGCTGTATATTATGTAGCTTCTTCAATCCATCTTCTTCATGAATTTCTAGATGTGACAAAGGATGGTAAGCGACTTTATTAATTCCTTTTTGGTCACACCAAATTCGTAATGCGATTTGCTGAGCCATTGTACCACTAGGAAAAAATACTGCTGATTCCTTTCCTAAAAACTCTGCCATTTTCACTTGAAAATCTTCAATAAAATTACCTGCTCCGTACTGATCACTTTCTTCATTACCACTAAAGTCATTTAGTGCATCTTTTAGTATTTGAACATTTCTAAATCCGTGACCTGCTAATTGTTGATTTGTATTTTTAAATGATTCAAAAAAGGGATTAATGTTTTTGTTATACAATGCGTACGCTTCCTTCCGACAATTTAATTTACACTACTGTAAAAATTCTCCATAAAGGCAAATAAATCCTTGAATCTAAAAAATTTAGTAAGTTAATCGATAGATTAAAAATCTTTCATATTGATTTTTTTTATAAGCAGCTTGCAATTTAATCTCTTGCTTTAATTCAAAGGCGGTTTGTTTTTCCAAAAAGTAAACATAGTCATCAGAACTATAATACAAAATAATTTCAACTTCTCGTTTTGATCGCTCGACTGAAATTAAAATATTCTTAATGATATTCATAAAAATTTGGATTGAAAATGGATTAAAAAAATAGAAACGATTATCCAGTGTATTAATTTGATAATCTTCGGCCAAGCAGCAATAAAACAAGATTTTGGCTTCACTCATCTTTTTTTTCTTTATGTAATTCTTTTTATTCTCAATAGCCTCATCAAAATAACTTTCATTCATCTCAATGCCAACTACAGTAACATTAAATAAGCTATTAATATAGAAGTTTAGTCTCCCTTTTCCACATCCGAAGTCAACTATTCGATCATTGCTTGAAATAGTGTATTGATTAAATAATTGTTCTAGAGCACTATAAGGTGTTGGCTCATATCGATGATAATGAAATGATTCATTAAATCCTTTTTGATCACCTTCAGTTTTTATATTTAGTAAATCATCATAATATTTATCGTCCATTCTCCCACGACCATTCTGAACATATATTTTGTAAGTATCTTTATCATACCGTTTAAAAATAGCACAGTCTAACCATAAAAAAGAAGCGTGTTATTTAAACACGCTCAAAGTGTTGAAATATAAA
>NZ_NULG01000148.1 GCF_002577195.1 Bacillus sp. AFS041924 | reverse complement strand
AAATCAACATTCTTTTTTAATAGAGCCTAATAAAAAAAACTTTTGTAATAAAAAAGCCTGGAATTTTGATTATTCCAGGCTTTCGTTTTCGTATTTTATTAATCAATTGTTTGAATTTGTTTGTCTATTGTTATGCAATCGCTGCATCAAGAGCAATAACAATCATATCATTAAAAGTAGTTTGTCTTTCCTGTGCAGATGTTTCTTCTCCAGTAAAGATATGATCACTTACAGTTAGAACAGTTAGTGCATCTACATTATGTTTAGCTGCAATTGTATACAACGCTGTAGTTTCCATTTCTACAGCAAGAACGCCATACTCTCCTAATTTTTCATACATGTCCATACTTTCTCGATAGAATATATCTGATGTTAAAATATTACCTACTTTTACATTTAACCCTTTATTTACTGCTCCATCATACGCTTTCTTTAGTAATTCAAAGCTAGCACATGGAGAATAATCAAATCCAGGGAATGTTTGACGATTCATATTAGAATCTGTACAAGTAGTCATCGCGATAATAACGTCACGAATTTTTACATCCTTTTGAATTCCACCACAAGTACCTACACGAATCAATGTTTTTACACCGTAACTATTAATCAGTTCATTTACATAAATACCAATTGAAGGAATTCCCATTCCAGTTCCTTGAACGGAAATTCTTTGACCTTTATATGTACCAGTAAAACCAAGCATTCCACGTACTTCATTATAACAAGTAACATCTTCTAAAAATGTTTCCGCAATATATTTAGCCCTTAATGGGTCACCTGGTAATAAAATTTTATCGGCAATCGCACCTTGTTCGGCACCAATATGTACACTCATTTAAATATCCTCCTTAAAAACTGTAATTGAATAGGCCATCCATTATCAGTATTTTAGTTTCTACATTTAAATAAAAAACATTCTTATTTGTATGGCTACTTAAAGGAAATTGTAAGACGAACGTAGTACATATTAAATATAGAAATAATGTATAGACAATATTAACCAATACAGATAATTTATGGCGAATTTTAATTATTGCATAGGTGAATAAATATGGAAAGAGTTTACAATAAGAAATTCTGTATTCTAGAAATAACGAAAAATTGTAAATTTTAACTATTTAAGGAGAATGATCTATGAAATTTCGTTTTATTGCAGCTCTATGTATAGCTATAATGATTATCTTATTAATTAGCAATCGCTTAGTTAATCATAGTATATTATCGAATAGTAGTCAGGTTAATTCACTGAAAGTCAAAAAGGTTGATTGGAATCTTTCCTCTAAAAATAAAACACAAAGAGTAAGTGTGGCATCTAGTTCAATAAGCGCATTACAACGCGAAAAAATTAAAATATTTATAACTTCTGAGAAACTAAATTCTTATAAAATTATTTCACCAGTTTATAACGGAAATAATCAATTTACATTTAAGTATTCCTTTAAGAAAAACGTTCCATATTTTATCAGTATATTTTTAAACAATCAGACGATTGATACAAAGGTTTTTCAAAAACAAAAGGACAAATCCAATGAAGTATTTCCTACTGCAATTTTGACAAAGAAGACTGATGATTTTACAGTTTCGTTGCTATATACATCAATCCTTCCAAAAACAAAGAGTAAAATAACATTTGATTTTGAACAATTTAAAAAACGTACAAAATTTACAAATCACCAATTTTATATTATTAATGAAGATGGGACATATTTTAAACTAATGAATAATCCTAATAATCATTCAAAAGTAAACTATGAACTTGATTTACCTAAAGCAGGAATGTATAAAATATTTTATGAATTTGATTTAAATGACGAACAAAAATCATTTAATTTTATTTTAGATGTAAAAGACAAAGACAGCTAAGGAGTACGAAATGCACAATTTATTAACGAATTCAAAAGTAATAGTATTCGATTTGGATGGAACCTTATATGATGGTACGGACCATTATGATTACTATGCTAAATTATTAGCAAATGAAATAAGTCCAGAAAAGCGTGATGATTTTTTAAAGGATTATAAAAAAATAAAAGAATACGACCATGCGTTAACGATTGGAAAAATATATGATTCAGAAAAAGATTTAGTCATTTCATTAGATCCAATTACATTAAAACCAATCCAAGTATTTACATGGGAAGGGCAACTTCTATCAAAAGAAGAACTTCCGGTACATTATCTTGAAAAAATTAATTATGAATTACCTTATATCCCAGTAGGAGATGGGTGGTGGATTCCATTAGTTGCAAGTTATCATTACGGTGCAAGAGATGTATACCATTGTTATGATCAAACAAAAGAGTATATGGCAACTAAAGAATTTAGTATTCCTTATATTAAGGGATTAAAAGAGAGTTTAGAGAAGGTTAAGGATTCTAAAAAATTAGTATTGTTAACAAACTCTGATCGAGAAGATGTAACAAGACTATTGAACTTACTTAATTTAAACGGATTATTTCATTTAGAAATTACAGATGGAAAGAAGCCATATGAAACAGAAAACCATTTTAAAAAGATAATGAAACAGTTCGATGTTTTGCCTCATGAAGTTGTTTCAATAGGTGATAACTTCATTAATGAAATATCACCTGCTCTTAAATTAGGGATGCATGGAGTATATATTACAAATCAAACAACAATGAAAGTTAGTGATTCCCTGTTAGTTGTCAAAAAACTAGAGGAAATATTTGAGTAATTAATATATGTTATCCGCTTGACTGTAAGTTATATTGCTTACAGTTTTTTTATTTCTAGAGATTTTTTTAAACTAATTTGAATTACAATTTCATTTTGAGGTATACTCAAAATCCAACTAATTTTAAAGGTGTTCATACATACTTTGAATTTGCAATGAGAAAATAATGTTAGGAGGAAGTGTGAATGAACAAAAATCGAAAACTCTACTCACTCATAATTTCTATCATTATTTTTTCTACCGCTATTTTTAGTCATAACATAAATAGTGAAGCAAGAACCACAAATTATGGCTATATTACTCATCCTTTATTAATCTATTTTTTTGATGTAGGTCAAGGAGATAGCATGGTTATGATTTTACCAAATGGAAAGACAGTATTAATTGATGGAGGAGATGTGGAACATGGTGGAGTCGTCATTAAAAAACTTAATCGTCTTCATATAGATACGATTGACCTACTAGTCAGTACACATCCAGATATTGATCATATTGGTGGATTATTAAAAGTAATGAATAGTGTTAAGATTACAAGGATTCTGGACAGTGGGAAAAAATATAATTCACACTCTTATTACCTTTATAAAAAAGAAGCGTTTCAAAAGAACATTCCAGTTAGCATAGCAAAGGTAAATGAAAAAATAAATCTAGATCAAAATGTAGACATCACTGTTTTAAATAGCGGGAAAAAATCTTATACGAATAATAATAGTTCGATTGTATTGAAAGTTAAATATGAAGACATTTCAATTTTATTAACTGGTGATATAGAAAGAAAGGCTGAGCAAAGACTAATAAAAAGAGAGGATATTACAGCTCAAGTATTAAAAATCCCACATCATGGATCAAAAACTTCAACTTCAGAATCTTTTTTATTTGCGGTGAACCCTACAGTCGCAATTCTTTCATATGATAAATTTAATTTATTTGGCCATCCACATCGGTCAGTGATGAAGCGGTTAAACCACCTTGGAATTAAACAATATACAACAGACGAGTTCGGAGACATCGAATTATCAACAAATGGTCATAAATTATATATCGAAAAAGAAGAAGTATTGGTAAATCCATAAGGAAAAATACCAATACTTTTGTTTTTTGATTGGCTCTGTTAAAAAAGAATGTTGATTTTCCATTCCAGGGACTTCGCTTTCCATAGGGCGTGACTTGAGCC
>NZ_NULG01000147.1 GCF_002577195.1 Bacillus sp. AFS041924 | reverse complement strand
TGCTTATATATAGTATTTCAGGGGGGAGTACTTAACGTTAATAAAGTTAAATACTACCCCCTTTTTGTTTCTTTATTTACAGCATATATTGAGTAGAAAAATATAGTAAACATAGTTTTCGTAGAAAGACTAACAAGAATACATCACTATTGTATCTGGAGGTGATGTTAATGAAAGTGCAAGAGGTTTTAATTAATGGCAAAAAAAGATATTTACTTATTGATGGTGATAACAAACCTGTTGTTCCTGTGCTAAGCTTTCTTAAATATCTAGATAATATTGGAAAAGCAGAAAATACATTAAAATCATATTGTCATTATTTAAAGTTTTACTTTCAGTTTTTAGACGAAAAAGAAATAGGATATAAGGAAGTTAATCTTGATCTTCTGGCTGAATATATTTCTTGGCTAAGAAATCCATGTCAATCTACTAAAGTAGTGCAACTTCAACAAACTAAAGCAAGGAGATCTGAGCGAACAGTTAATACTATGATTACTTGTGTCCAGAGCTTCTACGATTATTTAATGCGGATTGAGGATTATGAAAAAGATCTATCCGAAAAAACAAAGAAGCAAGTAGCAGGAAATCATCGCTCATTTAAACCATTTCTACATCATGTTTCTAAGGGAAAATACTTTGATAAGAACATCCTAAAAATACGAGAACCTCGAAGAGAGATCCTAACCCTTACAAATAATCAGGTCCAGTCAGTTCATGATGCGTGTAGTAACATTCGAGATGCTTTACTGATAAGAGTGTTATATGAGGGTGGTCTCAGAATTGGAGAAGCTTTATCTCTATGGATTGAGGATTTTGATATTGGATCCACTTCTATTCAAGTACGGGAATCTAAGAGTGTATCAGGTAAAGGACGAAGGGTATACGTATCTGGCGATACCATGAATGTCTTTCAAGATTATCTAATTGAATATCACGATGCAGATACCAACTATGTATTTATTAATTTATCAGGTCCTAATAAGGGGAATCCATTAAATTATCAAGCAGCTTTCGATGTAATAAAACGTATAAGAAAGAAAACGCAGATTGATATTACCCCTCATATGTTAAGGCACACTTATGCCACTGAGCTACATGAACAAGGAGTTGAAGTTTCGATAATACAAAAGTTATTAGGGCACGCACAAGTACAAACAACAATACAAACGTACGTGCATCCAACTGATGAGACAATTCGGAAAGAGTGGCAGAAAGCTCATAAGAATATGAAGGATGATAAATTAAAGTGAAAATAATACAAGGTAATAAACAGGAATCTAGTACTCTACGATACAATCAAATTGAAAAAGAATTACAAGGATATTGGAAAGATGACTTTTGGGACCCATTGGAATGCCCACTATACACAAAAAAAACCAATATAAAGAATGAATTTATTAAGTTCAATACTACTTTAAATACAAGAATCACAAACGAATTCAAATATTATTTCTTCACACGTCTGACTGAAATGGTATTAAAAATGGAGACGGTTTGGAGAAAATCTACTGCATTAAATAGATTACAAAAATTTATTTCGATATTTTACTCAGATATAAATTCGATTCTAGATATTTCATATGAGAAATTCTTATTTCACTATAAATCGTATCTTTTCGAAGAAGGTTGTAGCCATTTAACAGTTAAAGGTTATGTTCAGCTATACAACCGAATCTATTCCTTTTATCATGACTGGTATGATGAACGAAACGAAACTGAAAAAGATATCTGGAATGTTCGTAAGCTTGGAATTGATTACAATAAGAGCAGTTCTACCGATTGTACATTAAATTTTAATTACGTTCCTACACCATATAGAGAATTAATAAAGAAATATATTAAAAACCGTCTCTTAATACAAGAAAGCCTTAGCTGGGGATCGGCAATTCAAAATATAGCGAAGCTACCAGTCTTTTTCAATTTCGTTCACAAAAAGTATCCAAAATGGGATAGCTTAGAACATTTAAACAGAAAAGATATTGAGGAATTTATTCAGCATTTACGAACAACACCTATGGGTGGAAATAGCGCTCACAAGGGAAAAGCACCTTCAGGGAACTATATAAATCGTTCTATCTCCTTTTTAGAAACATTTATTGAATACATACAAAGATTAGAATGGAACGAAGCACCCATAAAGCCCGTTAGGCTATTAATTTTGCCTGAAGATAAGCCGAAGTTACCTCCTAAATCAATGAACGATATAAAATATATATCAGACTTTGTGTGGGATCAAATTATTAATCATATAGAAAAGCTACCTGAAGAAATAAGACTAATTGTATTATTGTTGGAAGCAACTGGATTCAGAATCTCCGATATCTGTGCATTAAAAATAGATTGTTTGATTCATAGAGAAGATGGTTGGTGGATCACTGGAGAACAGCGTAAAGTCAAGGATAAGACACATAGGGTGCCTATTTCTGAAGAAATAGCAAAGATCGTTCTTAAGCAACAAGAACTAACAAGAAGGATATCATTACTAGAGTTAAATCCACTAAATTATTTATTCCCAACATATAGTGGGACAAGGAAAAGGCAACCGATTTCAAGGGAAAATGTAGTAAATAATATAAACAAATTAGCTGCGGAAAATAAAATAGTTGATGAGAACGGAGATGTTTATCGATGTAAACCACATGCATTTAGACATCGATTTGGAGTTAACCTCATTAATAATGGAATGAATATTTTACATGTACAAAAGCTTATGGCTCATGCGAGCCCTGAAATGACACTAGTATATGCCAAAATCCATGATAGAACCCTTCGTAAAGAATGGGAAAAAGCATCAAATAATGGAGCTGTAAAGCTACAACAGGGTGGTAAAATAATCGCAACTTCATTAAAACAACAAGCTGACGAAAATGGATTAGACTTAGATTGGATTCGTCACAATCTAGATTCAATACGATTAGATCATGGATTTTGTATTAAAAGCCCAAAAAACAATTGTGATTATCTAGAGCAGACATTAGAACCACCATGTATTAAAAATAACTGTCGCAGTTTCCACGTAGATCAAACATTTTTAGATTACTATAAAGAACAGATTATGAAGATAGAATCTGATATCGAAGTCTATCAACGTTCTGGTAGAATTCGATCAATTGAAATTATCCAACCAAAGTTGAAAAAATATAAAGAAATTAGAGATAGTATCTTAAGTAATGGTGGAATTTATGGGATATCTAAACCTAAAAGAGAATTGAAAAACTAAAGAAAGAGATGAAACATAATGGCAAATAAAAATCCAAATACTGAACCATTACTTCGAAGTATCGAAGATAAAAAGCAAAAGACGAAGCAAAAAGTTGAATATACCATTAAAGAAATGATCAAACAGAAAGAAAAGATAAATTTTAATTCCGTTTCAGCAAAATCGGGAGTATCAAAACCATTTCTATACAAATACAGTGATATTAGGTCTAGAATTGAAACATTAAGGATGCAGGAAGAAAAATTAGATACACCAAAACAGGTTAAACGAAACATGACAGAACAATCCAAAGATGTGATAATTGCATCACTACGGAAAAAAATTAAACACCTAGAAGATGAAAATAAGAAATTGAGAGAACAATTAAGAGTTGATTGGGCAGCGATTTACAATGAATTCAATTAAAATACACTTTATCTTTATTACTATGTAAACATTGAATGAGGTTCAAAGGAACCTCATTTTTTTGCATGATACTATATATAA
>NZ_NULG01000146.1 GCF_002577195.1 Bacillus sp. AFS041924 | reverse complement strand
TCGCATAACTTACTTATCAGTGATAATTTCCTGTAATAATTGCCAAGTTCTTTTTTCAACAGCATGAATAAATCCCCTAGATAGGGGATTTATTCATATTATACTAATGAAAGCTTAGAAAGCATAACTTTGAATATTTTAATTTTTCCCAAGTTCTTTAAGATTAAAAATCCAACTGTAGCACCAATTGTATTGGCAATAATGTCGTTAATATCTGTTATTCTGCCACTTCCCAATGTGACTTCGATTATTAGCTGCAATACTTCAATTGATAAGCTTAGAAGGAAACCGTACTTTGCTGCTTTTTTTGATGAATCCAACTCCCTGTTTAATAACGGTAAATATACTCCAAAAGGTATTAACATAATTACGTTTAATATAAAAGTTGGAATATCTATTGTTAAGAGTGGAATAAATTGAATTTCTTGTATAATCACTTTCCATATCGGCTGTGCCGATTGATTTCCTCCTGTATATATTTCTATTGGGAAGAATGTTAATTTAAGCACTGCCAACAGATAGATAGAAAATGTTATTAATACAAAATATTGTCCTGTTGTAAAGATCTTTTTTCTTCTTACACTGAAAAGCGATAGTAAAAAAATACAGAAGACTGGAAGCAAAATATACCAAGAATTTATTGTAATTAACATTTTATTTCTCCTCCTATTTTTTATTGATATTCATTTATCTATTTTCTTGTTTTTACCTGAAGTATCTAGCTTTGAATAATTCAACTTAACTAATGCTTTTTATTGGGTTCTCCAATAACTAAATAGTACTTCTTTACCTCTTATTATGAAATTCAGCTTACTTACAAGATTCTTACATAATTGTAAGGTTAGATAATCAAATATAAGATTATTCAATTTTTTAAAAGGCATTTTACGATACTAAACCTAAACTAGCTGGAAATGGATTTAATTAAATAAGAAAAAAGACAACGATACTGTTGTCTTTTTTCTAGTTCTTTACTATATGGAATTGTGATCACAGTTATTAACATCAATAACCGATTATACTTTTTAAGATTATCTTTTAATTTTTATATCGCATCTATTGAACTTTGCAATAATCATTTACGTAAGTCACGCTACTTTAAGAAATAGCGTAATAAGCAAACTTTTAACATTGCTGTATACTTTTTATTTCTCTCTAGATCAATATGTTCAGATACATGCGATATATTATAAACAAGTAATTCACCAATAGGATTTGCTTTTAAGAAATTCTCTTCTACAGGTTTGTCAAGTTGAATATTTAAAATTTCAGAAATATAATCAATCTGAACATTTAATTGTTCAATTAGTAAATCCCATTTAGGAGGCTCATTACTTCATTTAAGTGGTTTTGTACCTTATGAAAAAAATATTTGATAACTCTCTGGCAACATTTTTTGTAACCAGATAATCCAAGAACAAAATAATCTGTAGAGTAAAGAATATGGCCGATTCGCCAATAAATATTATTTTTAAATCCTTCAGGTACCACAGTTCTTTTGTTTTCAGGGCATTTTTTTAATAAATTTAACAATTTTTGTATGTTTTTCTTAATAATTGAAAAAATCCCGTAAAAATTGATTTGAATTCTCATATACCTATTAAATCTGAAAAGAAAAGATAACCTCTTCTAAAATGAAAACTACTTATTACATAGTTGATTACCGTAACGACTTGAATGCTGAGCGTAGTTCTTTAGAAAAAAGTTCTGGCTGTTCCCATGCAGCAAAATGGCCGCCTTTTTTGAGCTTATTATAATAAATTAAATTAGTGTAAGCTTTCTTAGTCCAACTAAGTGGTGCTTGATACAGTTCATCAGGAAAAACACTTACTGCAACCGGAATCTTAACACCCTTTGCGGTGAAGAAGCCTCCCTTATATTCCCAGTAGAGGCGTGAGGCTGAAATCCCAGTATTTGTTAACCAATAGAGCGTAATATTATCTAATATCTCATCTCGAGTCAATTCACCCGTAGAACTTGAAGTACGGTTTAACCCTATTTCAATTGCCTTCGCCGGTTGTCCTTCTCCATCATTATGATCGAGTAGCCAAGCCGCTAGTCCAATTGGTGAATCAGCAATTCCATATAAACTTTGTGGACGAGCTCCCATTAATCTGGCGTAAGTCGAATTTTTTTCGTTACGTACAAGTTGATCATATGCACGTTTTTCGTCTACCGATAATCCTATTGGCGCTAATTCGCCAGATTTTAGAGCTCTGTCTACTTCTACTGGAACAGTACCAGGCAAGTTTGTATGAATAGCAAGTAATCCTGCCGGAGCTTGAAGTCCCATTTGATCAACGATAATAGCCCCCCAATCCCCACCTTGTGCAACATAGCGTTTGTAACCTATTCGCTTCATTAATTTATCCCAAGCTCTCCCAATCCGCTCTGGTCCCCAGTCAGTGCCAGTTGGTTTTTCTGAAAAACCGTAACCAGGAATTGACGGTATCACAACGTCAAATGCATCATTGGCACTACCCCCATGAGCGGTTGGATTCACCAGCGGATCTATTAGTTTGATTTGCTCAAGTATCGAACCTGGCCAGCCATGTGTTATGATTATTGGAATAGCATTTTTATGTTGTGAACGTACATGAATAAAATGAATGTCCAATCCATCAATTTCAGTAATGAATTGAGGCAGTGCGTTTAGTTCTTCCTCTACTTTTCGCCAATTGTAGTCAGTCGCCCAATACTTTGCAAGTTTTTTCATTGTTCCTAGTTGTATCCCTTGTGATGTATCTGAAACTGTTTCTTTATCTGGCCACTTTGTAGTATTTATTCGATGACGTAGATCTAAAAGATTTCTTTCAGGAATATTCACTCGAAATGGTCGAATGTCACTCTTGGTATATGACTTTGTAATGATTTCGATATTTGGTGAATTTTCGAAAATCGTAGTTGCATTTACATTTTTGGACATGTTCAGCGTTCCCATAGATATTATTAATATCATTATCAAATAATACATATATCTACTACTCAATGGTCAACACTCCAGTCGATGTACTAATTAAATATACTTCATTTAGATTCCATCTGAAGTGCAATTTTTATACAATTCACATAAAAAACAAATTGCAAATTACTCTTTTGAATTAAAAATATAAATTACAATAAATCATTAACTTCTGAGGCTACTCGTATACCAGATTCAATTGCCCCTTCCATCCAACCAGGCACTGATGATGTATGCTCTCCAGAAAAATGTACTCTACCTTCCGGTGTTGCAAGATAAGGACCAAGCTCCTTCAATTGATCTGGTTTTAGCATGGATACAGCCCCTGCAGCATTAGGGTCAAGTGTCCAACTATAAGTAAACCCGGAAACAAATTCTGAATATACTTGATTACCAAATAAATATGTAAGATCTTTTAGTGCTTGCTGAAATTGTTCATTTTCAGATAGACTGTCCCAATATAACGCATCATCTTCCCAAGTATAACTAGCAACTAAGGTTCCTGGTCCATCAGTACCCAACCCACTGCTAGGATAATATGAGAATCTAATTGGTAGGTCCGTAATTGACATCCCACCATATATGCCTTCCTTTTCCCAAAATCTTGTTTTAAATTGTAAACCAATCTTAGTTGCTGCCATATAGTGAATTGTTCGAATAGCTCTCCATTTGTTATATGAAAATGAATGATAAGGGATAACATCAACAAAATTTAAAACCGAGAATGGGACAGTTATAATTGCTAGATCAGATGAAGTTTGAAATGATTCATTACTTTTAATATTTAATGAATGAATTACTACCTTTTCGTTATCTTGAACTAATTTTGTCATCTTTTGCCCATAAAAAATATTATTCTTCAATTGTGATAGAAACGACTTTGGTAACTGATCATTTCCACCTGTAATTTCATAAAAGGTAGGATTAGTAAAAAAAATCATAAACTCTCTAAACACCGCTGTAAATGCCAATTCTGGAAAACCTCTTGTTCCTACATTAGTTTTTATAGCTTCCACAGCCCCTTGTGACAATGAAACACCGATTGGATTATATTTTAAAAACTGGTCCATAGAATACTGATCAAATTTATTCACTATATTTTCCCAATTTTCTTCAGGGTTTTGATTTATATATTCAATTATTGGGTTAATAACTAAATTTAATAATTGATCTGAGTTAAGCCCACTTTCAGATGCTGTTACTGGAAAATTTAATATTTCCGGATTTTGGTCATATTTTATTTTAGATGTTTTAACTCCATTTACATAAAATAAATCATTTGATGTAGTATTAATAAATTTATTTATCGGCAAACTAAATTTGTTAATATATTCCATTACAAGTTTATGTGTTTCTGGTATACGCATTGCTCCAAAATCCATGTATTGATCATTTGTGAATGTTTTTCGTTCAGTATATACTCTACCACCTACACGATTAGTTGCTTCTAATATGATGACTTGATGTCCTGAATCCATTAGTAATGAAGCAGCCACTAACCCAGCCAATCCTGCACCTACGATCGTTATTCGTTTTGGATTTGTTGATTTAGGCAATCCATTACGTATTAATAATATCATTTGTTCTTTCGTTAGATTATTGGTTGAGATCATTTTCATCACTCTTTCCATGATTTTGTACGTAGAAATTTTATTCTTGATCAAGCTAATTTAGAATTATTTCATACAAATGGAATGAGTATTCTAGATGTATTACTTTTAACAATTTTCGAGTAATCATTTTAGATCTACATTTTCATATTATCACCTAAAAAGCACCCATATTTTATGGATGCTTTTTCATTAATTGCTATTACATAAATACAATTACTTAAAATTAGAGAGTACTCAAAATTCAACTATTCGAGAGACGAGCTTTAATCAGAGTTTTTGCCGCATTTAAAAAGTTTTCACTACCTACTTCTGGTTTATGAATACGGCTTTCTACGTAAGCCCCGCTATACAACATTTCTATTTGTGAAGCCAAAGTTTCAGGATTTTTCACTCCTGACTCTCTTGCTATTTGTGCAATTAATCCTTCATGATGTTTACGACATTTCAATGCCGCTTGATGATTAAGGTGTATATCATCAGGGAACTCAAGCAATGTATTAGTATATGCACATCCACGAAAATCTTGTTTAAGTATGACTTCTGAAAGTCTTTTAATTAATTCATACAATTGTTTAATTGGTTCATTTGGGTACAAACCTTTTATTTCATCGATTCTAGATAGATTTCGACTATGACGAAGTTCTAAAAAAGCAATTACTAGATCATCCTTCGTCGCGAAATTTCTGTAAAAACTTGATTTTGCAACTCCTGATTCGGCAATTATACGATCTATTCCTACAGCACGAATTCCTTCAGAATAAAATAATTCAGAAGCTACTCGTAAAATACGATCCTTTGCAGTTTCTTTTGTCATTATAGCGACCTCTTTCTATGTAATAAAAAATCTTCGTTGACATGAGACAGAACTGTCTGTATCATGTGGTTATGAGCGGTACAGACCTGTCTCTCTCATTTTAATGAAAGGTTCCACAGATGTCAATTATATTACAACAGTTGTAGAGGTGATAACCTATATATCAATTTAAAGTAAGCAAGTGTATTAAAAAAAGAATTTCTTTGGAAGAATAATCAAAAAATAAATGATCGATTCAGTTAATAAAAAAGGAGAAATATTATGAAAAAAATGCTTTGGATAGTGTTACTAATGTCCTGTGGGGCAACATTTATTTCATCATTATTCCCTTTATATGGGAAGTATTATCAACTAAGCAGTTTGGAAATTAGTTTATTATTTGCAGTTTATGCGATTATATTGTTACCTACTTTACTAATAGTAGGAGCAAAAGGAAGTACTTGGGGATTAAAAAGAGTAATCCGAATCAGCATATGGATCTCTATAGCTTCAACACTACTTTTTATTTTTAGTCAAAACATTTGGATGTTATACACAGCAAGGCTATTAGAAGGTCTAGCCTATGGTGCTTTTACTGGTACAGCTAGCGCTTTTTTATTAAAGCAAACTTCTCAAGACAAAGTAAGTAATGCTTTAAAATTTTCAGGAATAATCGTAAATATTGGTTTTGGTTTAGGTCCAGCAATTTCGGGATTGATTGTTCAATATATTCAATTTCACCCTCTTCAGTTACCGTTTTGGGGATTACTACTAATGCTATTTATTTCTTTGATTTTGTTAAAATTGTTACCGGAGAATGAACATACCCAATCACAAAATACAGCTAGTACAAAAATTTCACTAGGTGTACCTAAGAATATTCGATCACATTTTTTTTCCATTATTGGTCTTCCTGCGTTTACTTTTTTCATGTTAGGGGGAATTGTATTATCTCTAATTCCATCTTTCGTCAAAATTGTTATGCATACTGATAATCTCGCAATTCCTGGGTTATTAATGTTTTTACTTTTAGGTGTTGGTTCATTAATACAGTTATTTCCTTGGATTCAAGATCCAATTAAACGTATGAGGATAGGAGTCATACTATTAGCCATTGGACCGTGGATTATTATTTCTTCTGGTCAGTCAGGGAACTTATTACTACTCTGGTTTGGTATGCTCGTACAGGGTATTGGTGCAGGCTGGTCTTTTCAAGCTGCATTAAGATTTGCTGGACAATTACCTAAACCTGAAGAACGCCCTCGAGTCATTTCGGCATTCTATTTATGTGCATACTCTGGTTTTATCATTCCTCCAATTGGGGTTGGAATACTAACAAAATTTTTTAGTTTGAACTTCTCGCTAATAATTTTAAATTCAATTGCTGCTGTGCTTATTATCTATGTGTTAATTTATTCAATTAAGTTTAAGAAATATTATGAAAAAGTTACAACCCAACAGTAGTTTTATACGAATTTATATATGAAAAATAGTCTAAATTTTCACTAGTTACAGTAAAACTAGTTCTTGAGTGGACTAAAATATTTAAGGGCTGAATAATCAGTCCTTTAATATTTTTATGACAATTTAGAAGTAAAAAACGAAAAATACTTTGGAAGAAACCACTAATAAAACATATCCTAGAAAGTCACCTGAATTACCTACATATCGGTTTTGACACTTAAAACGAAAAATAAATAGGATTCCTTTACCAAACTATTTAATAAACCTTTAAACTACTCTTCCATCATGATACAAAGAATTAACCTTTTAGAAGATTTCCAGTCGTTTTGATTAGTAAAAAACAAAGATTTACCTAATGAAATATAATTAATTTTTTATGCAATATATTCTTTATAATTCAATAAGTAAAAAATATTTCAGCTAATGATATTACGTATAGTTTAATTTAATTTATGTATTTAATATAGCAAATAAAATAGGAAAAGCAGAGCCAAATGGCTCTGCTCAGACTGTTGACAAACGCTCGCTTTCTGCGGTGCTCATTACCGTTTAAGGTAACTCCGCTCCTCATCAGGCTTCGCGCCTCGAAAGACAAGCGCTCGCAACCAGTCTGAGAATCAAATTTTTAGGACTTTGTCTACACACTAACAAGCAGAGCCAAATGGCTCTGCTTGTTAGTGTGAAATTTTGCTTAAATCTTTTCATTCATAAACGGTCACAATTACACCATCCATATTGTTACCTGAAATTTCATAATTACTTTGATCATTTAAATTAATCTCTCTACTTTTAGAAATAGGGTAATAAGTAACTGTGTAATTTTTCCCTTTATTACTAGTATTAATTTGTTTTTCTGCTTTTAGGAAATCTAGATACTCTTCTAAAGCAAAATTATTTTCCTTCATTATCGCACTATGAGGTAATCCAACATAGCGGATATGCCAAGGTTCAAATTGAATTCCTGTTACATCCATTTTATCTCTTGGATAGCGTAAAATGAACCCATATTTCCAGGCGTTATTTTCTATCCACTTTCCTTCAGGCGCATCCGCCATCTTCATTTGAGTTGATCCTACATCTATAGATAAGCCCAAATTGTGCTCGCTATGGCCAGCCGGTAAGGCATAAGCAGAACCCATTTCTTGATAAATTCTACTTTGCTTTTCAAAGTCTCGATAACCACTATTTATGGAGAAATTAGTGACACCATCTTGTTCTGCACCAGCAATCATCTCTGAAAATCTATGCGCTATTTCTTCTGACAAATAAATTTCATTATCTAACAGTTTGAATCCTATTGTCAATTCATTATGCGCAGATAGATTTACTATATCCGATTTTATACTTTCTTGTTGAACTGGAATTTCACTATTAACCAAAAGTAGATTTCCATGAAAAATTTGTTCTTCTTCGATCACTATTTTGGGGATATTTTCAGAAATATTTTCTTCTTCTACTTTGTAATCTACTTTATTTTCTTTTTGTATTTTATTTACTACTTTTGATCCTAATAACGCTTCAAAATTTATGAAAATAACACATATGCACAATGATAATAAAAAAATAAATCTCCTCTTCTTCATTTTTTAAGTTTCCTCCATTTTATATTAATTTCATCTTTTTCGATTCTTGTAGCACTAATATAAATTAACTAATGTATTTGGATCTTCCAATAACTAAATAATACTTTGTCACATTACTTATAGGGATTCATTTTACTTACTCGATTCTTACATTGTTGTAATGTTATTAAGTAAAAATAAACACTATTGAACATTTAAAAGTCTAAGTAAATGAAAATTGTCAAAAAAAAATACCAAGAAAAAATTCTTGGCATTTTTTTGAAGATGTATTCGTTTTTCAATATTTTATAGACTTTTTATTATTCAAATATTAAAGTGGCAGACCACATCAACAAATAAAATAATGGCTCTGCAATAATTAATAATGTAATACCTCCTAAGAAAAATATTGCAATAAGCTTCAGTATTGAATTCATTTTTTCCCCTTTATTACTAATTGACTTTCATTTTTTAACTTTTGATGTTTCAACTTGCTAATTTTACTAAAGCATATTTGTTTATTTATGTTGGAACCCAGCTATTGTAACCATTTATTTTATTTAATAATTTTTCTTTTTACTCTATCTCCAATCGTGCTCAGTAACTCATTTGTGATTGTGCCCGTCAAAGTGGCGATATCTTCACTATTAATAGTCTCGGAGCCGTCTTGTCCGATTAATGTAACTATGTCACCTTGTCGAATGTTATTAATTTCAGTTACATCTACAGAAAGTTGATCCATGGAGATGTTCCCAATAATTGGAGCTCGTTGGCCACATATTAATACCTCTCCTCCCAGTTCGGATAACTGTCTAGGAATACCATCTGCATATCCAATAGTAACTGTCGCAACCACACTGTCACGGGTTGCAGTAAAACTTAGTCCATAACCTACTGAATTCCCGGCTTTTACCCTGTTGACCCGTGAAACTCTTGCTTTGAGTGATAAAACGGGCAATAGAATTATTTTAGACCTCACAGAAGTGTTCGTACTAGAGAGAACACCGTATAAAGCAATTCCCGATCTAACCATTTCCAGATGCATGTCTGGATAATTGAGTATGCCATAACTATTAAGAATATGAAACTTTCCTGGTTTATAGCCGTTTTCTAGTACGAATTCAGCTATTTTTTGAAGGCGATTATATTGGGCTCGAGTGAAAGAATCATCCCGATCCTGAAGACTATCGGCTGCGGCTAAGTGACTAAATGTTCCTTCAATTTGCAAATTCTTATGTCTGTACATCGATAATATTTTGTCTGTATTTTCGTAATGTTCACCTAAGCGGTTTAGCCCTGTATCGATTTTTACGTGAACTTTTAAGTTTTTTCCAAATTTCCCAAGACGCTCACCGTCTTCTGCATTAACAACTGTTTGAGTAAGGTCGTTAACTAAAAGATCGTCCAAACGGTGTGTCGGCGTGTAACCAAGGATTAGAATTTCTCCTTCTATCCCATTTCTTCTCAGTTTAATTGCTTCATCAATTTCTGCTACGGCAAATTGATGAACACCGGACTGCACTAACCGTTTTGCTACTTCGACACTCCCATGACCATAAGCATTTGCTTTTATAACTGCCATAAACTCTGTTTCTGGAGGTAGGAGATCCATTAAGGCCATAACATTATGGTCGAGGCGAGTAAGATCAACTTCAACCCATGCTCGATAGTCTTCACATGTCATTCCCGACACTTCCTTTCAAAAATTGAGTTGTAACGATAAAACCATCTACGTTATTACCAGAGATGGTCCAGTGGCAGTTATTTACCGGCACTGTTATTTGGGTAATATTTTTCTTCGCAAAGGTAAAATAAATTTCATATATATGTTCACCGAACTCTATATTTAGATGTTTTTTCCCAAATTGAAATTGTTTTAAATAATCGATATATTCTTCCAAACATAAATTTTTCTGATCGATAATAACTGAATGTGGATGTCCTACATAACGGTAATGCCATGGCTCATTAGCAATTCCCGTAATATTACTTTTATCCTCTTTATACCTGCAGATAAAACCAAATTCGGAGGCTGCTTTTTGAAATCTTCTACTTATTCCCTCATCCGGGAAAGCTGGACAAATGTAATCCGTTTCCTCTTGAAAAAGACCAACATCGACGGCCAATCCAGTTTGGTGTTCACTCGCACCTGGTAAGGCAACGTATTTGGCAGTGAAATCCACTCCGTTATCTCTTATTGAATTAATATAGAGAAGATCCTGTGATTCCCTTGATCGGTAACCACTAACAATTGCGATTTCTTTACTTCCTCCGCAAAAATCAATTAATGTAGAGAGCTGAAACGTACATGCTCGCTCTAATTGAATTAAAGGTTCTTCAGGTGAAAAGACTTGAAGCATACCTGTTGGTAAATGGATTAAGTCCGGAGTAGACATCTTAACCGGATGATTTCTGTTTACCAAAATCAGTGCTCCTTCATGTATTTGATTCTTTTGTAATAAAATGCGGTCAGTTTCTTTTAATTTGGGAGCAGAACTCCATATACTTATAGTTTTCGCCATTAAATCCCTTCTCTCTCCAAAGCAGTTTGTATCAGGCGATCGAGAAGGTCGGTAAACTCGATTCCTGCACCACGCATCATGTTCGGATAACGGCTTGTCGCTGTAAATCCTGGAAGGGTATTTACTTCATTAAATAAAAGTGTTCCATCAGGTGTCAGAAATAAATCGATCCTTGCAAGCCCACTGCACCCAAATAGGCGATAAATACGAAGTGCGACATCTTTTGCTTCTATTTCTTTCTCGGTGGTGATTCGAGCGGGCATATGAATAGTTGAGCTGCTAAGAGTATACTTTTCTATATTGTCAAAAAATTCGCCTGATAAGGAAATTTCGTCTATAGAACCTATAATAAGCTCACGATTTCCCAAAACAGCACATCCTAATTCAATTCCATCAACATGACTCTCAACAATTATTTTGTTATCATGTTCCCACGCTTCCTTTAAACCTTCTATCAATTCATCTCGATTATAAGCTTTTGAAATTCCGATTGACGATCCCGATCGACCCGGCTTAACGTAAAGAGGATATCCCAATCTTTCTGACTTCATAATAAGATCTACTTCCAATTCTCCCTTTGTAGCTATAATAAATGAAGGAACAGGAATTCCTGCCTCTTTAGTCACAATTTTAGACAGGGGTTTGTCCATACACAGTGCTGATGATAATAGGTCGCACCCTACGAAGGGAATGTTCGCAAGTTGCAGTAGCCCCTGTACGGTGCCATCCTCGCCGTTTATTCCGTGCAATACTGGAAAAATAACATCAAGTGGGGTAAAGCGGAATTCTGTATTGACAAGCTCAATCAACCCCTTCATTGAACGATCAGGAGATAATTGAACAGGAATACAGCTTGGATGTTCACTCCAACAATCCTCTTTGATAGAGACTATGTCTCCATAGTATCGAAACCAGCGTCCATCTTTTGTAATTCCAATCATTACCACATTATATTGTTCTCTATTAATATGTTGAATAACAGAAGAGGCGGATGAAAGTGAAACTTCGTATTCGTTAGAAACTCCCCCAAATAATACTCCTACAGTAAGCTTTTTCATATTCTTGCACTCCTTTTAATAATTTCATTTCTATCTTCTAGACAACTTATTTATATCACTGATGCAATTGTTTACGAATCGATTATTCTTTCTATTTCATTACAGAATTGTAAGGTTTATCATGTTGGTTTCATGCTAGTATTCTTATGAAATGGAAGACTTACGAAGAAAATTAAAAATAGAATAAATTAAACCATAAAAAACAGCATCCAATCTTTCCAATTGGATGCCGAGTAAAATCTTGTATTTAGCTGAAGGTAAGATGTTTTTTTATTCCATTCAAATAACTTTTACGAATAATTAAGAAATAGCCAATCTGAAGAATCAAGAAGATACTCAAAACCGTAATTGAGGCAGTGCCTACATCTAGTTTAAATATCCTTTGCAAAGCTCCAAAAGCAACTGTAGAATGAATTGTTGCAACGATATACGGTAATAAGAACATAATTCCAATTTCGATTGAAACAATTTTTTTCATTTCCTTAAACGTTACCCCTATCTTATGCAACTGTTTATATTTCTGTCTATCACTTTCCTCATCCATATAATATTTATTATAGATAAAGCTTCCTGTCGCTACAAAGAAAATGATGCTTAAGAAAATCGATAAAAACATAATCGTACCATACGCTCTTTTTTCAGTCTCATAGATATGGGATTTAGACAAAAATAACGAATTTGTATTATTTCCAAAATTCCTCTCAAACTCATCATAAATCGAATAAGTACCTGTCCAATCTTTAACATTAAAAAAATACTGTGCGTATTTGGAAGGTACTAAATATTTGTTATCAATGCGATTAAATAGATCATCACGAATCACATAAAATGAATTGTCTTGTTTTGGTAATGATTGTTCAATACTTTCTTTAATATGAACCTTTTCCCCTCCAACAGATTTTAAAATATTTTCGGTTGGATTTTTTGGATTAACGACCTCAATGACTTCATTTTTCTTTAAGTTTAATGGTTTTAAGTTTAATTGTTCAGCAAATTGATTATAAACACTTGTTTTCATTACAACTATTTCAGGGCCGTTCTCTTGAATGAGGTATTTATTATCTACAACTAATTTTACATACGAGTAATTATTGTTCTTTAATTGATCTTCAATAAATCGAACTTCTTTTGCTGTGAATGGTTCGTTTTTATTATAACTTTCATACGAAAAAGTCAGTGGATACCTCTTTTCTATATCACTTAAGGTATTTGACCAAAAAGTCAATGAAGCTCCACTTAATATCAATGATGCCGTAGAAGTGATTGTTATGATGAAATACATTCTAGCATTATCGCGTATACGATAAAATAAATTAGATATCCAAATTAGATTAACGTTTCTGAAATAAAAGAATTTTTTCTTTTTTAATAAATCAATCACAAAGACAATAAACTGCGAAAATATTAGATAAGTTGCAACTACGACTATTCCGATAATTATTAATATTAATTTCTCTAGAACAAAGCCTGCAAAAATACCACCTTTTGAAATAATCCAATAGATCCAACTGTTGCCTATTAAATTACCTGAAGTGAAAACTGCATAAATTTGATTTACAAAATATGACAATCCATATCCAGCCAATAGTAAAATAACGCTGAAGAGTGCAATTAACTTAGAAAATTCAGGAGCAGAATTAGTTGACTTTGTTGCTTTTAATAAATGTAAAAGTTCTTTTTCCTTGACGAACAAAGATGTAATTAATGAGACGAACATACCAAGAATTAAGAAACAAATAAGCGAAATAAGAATTGCTTTTATCGGAAAGTAAAACGGTAAAGAATGAAGTCTTAGAAGTTTTTCAATGATTTCCAAAAAAAGTTTTGAGAACACTAATCCGGTAATGATGCCACTAATTGTTGCTGTAAAACTAATAATCATGTTTTCAATATAGATCATCTTCAAAAGCTGTTTTCTTGATATGCCTATCGTATATAGAATACCAAATTCTTTATTCCGTTTTTTTAATAACACACCACTAGAATAAAATACATAGAAAAACAAAAATAAATAGGCTATAATTTCTGCACCGAAAAGGGATTGCTTAATATAGGATTTGAATGTACCTTTATCGGGGTGTAGTATAAACATAGTCAATGAGAAAAATAAAGTTGCGGAAATGAATGTACTTAAAAAATAGGCAAAATAAACCTTTCCATTGCGAAGGACATTTCTAATCACAAACTGCTTAAAATCCATTAGAATCTCCACCTAAAAGTGAAAGGACATCAATTATTTGTTGATAGAATTGCAACCTACTCCCTCCACTATGAATTTCATTATAGATGGTTCCATCTTTAATGAATATAATCCTCTCGCAATAACTAGCTGCCACAGGGTCATGAGTCACCATAATAGTTGTCAGCTTTTGTTCTTTATTAATTTTCTCAAACAGTTCCATTACAGTTTTAGCTGATTTGGAATCTAAATTTCCAGTAGGTTCATCTGCCAAAAGAAGTGTAGGATTATGTATAATTGCTCTAGCAATAGCTGTCCTTTGTGCTTCGCCACCTGAAACTTCATATGTTCTTTTGTCCAGTAGGTGTTCTAAATGTAATATTTTAGCGATACTTTGCAATTTATTTTTTTGTTCTGAAACGGAGATTTTATCTAAGGTAAGTGGTAAGACCACATTCTCTGCAATCGTTAACGTATCGAGTAAATTAAAATCTTGAAAGACAAAGCCAAGCTCTCTACGTCTAAATAGAGCTAACTCATCACTTTTCAACTGTTGCGGGTTGATGCCTTTTATTTGAATTTCACCAGTTGTGGGTTGATCAACAGTAGAAATCATATTTAATAATGTGGTCTTTCCGCTGCCTGATGGTCCCATTACTCCGACAAATTCTCCGATTTCAACTGAAAAACTTATATGATTTAAAGCATGAGATATCACTTCTTTTCCGTAGTTTTTACTCAAATGGCTAACATTAAGCATTTCCATTTTTACAACTCCTTCTAATCTAACTATATATCTATTGTTTCTTTGGAAGCGATTCATCTTTATTACTCAATTCTTACAATGTTGTAAGGGTATAGAGTAAATAAAAAAACATGCTTAGGAGTAGAGCATGTTTTTTTATTATTCGTTATAATTTGCTTAAATATTATCAAACAAAATACTTACTTTTGTTCCACGGTTCACTTCAGATTCAATATAAATATTATGATTTAAGTTTTCACATATCTTTTTTGCAAGATATAGACCCATTCCAGTCGATTCTCCCAAAATTCTTCCATTTTCACCGGTGAAGAACGGATTAAAGACTCTCCTAATATCTTTTGGGTGTATGCCAATTCCCTCATCCATGACTTCCAATATAGTAAACTTTTCTTTTCTATAGCCGGATACAGTCAAGTATTTACCTTTTCCTTTAGAATATTTGATGCCATTTGTAATCAATTGCTCAATGACAAATTTTATCCATTTTACATCGGTATAAACCTCAATCATGTCGTCTATATTTACTTTAGGCTTTATATTATTTTTAATGAACAGCTTTTTTTCTTGGTTGATACTATCCAATATTAAAGACTTCAAATGTGTCCTTTCAATAACAAAGTCACTTTGAAATGCATCAATACGGGCATAATATAAGGCCATATTTAGACCCTTTTCCAGTTTAAAGGCCTCTTCGCTAATATCGTGTGCATAAGGTTCGCCAGCGTGTGCTTCAAGTTGAAGCCGGATGACTGAAAGCGGCGTTTTCATTTGATGGACCCATTGATTGATAAAGGTTATATGTTCTTGATGTTTTTTGTTGAGTTGGTCCAAACTTTTTTCGAATAATTGGTATTGCTTTCTTAATAGGGCAGTTATATGGATGCCCCAAAAGGAATCACCTTGTTCCAAGGAAGTTTCTTCGATTGAATTGAAGTTACTTTTAAATAAAACATAGATGTTCTTTGTCTTAATATATTGCCAACCTAAAAAAACAATCAGAATAAAAGTATTGAAAATAATTACATATATAACATCAAAAAGTGTAAAATTCCCAGCAAGAACACAATAAAAAGTAGTTATAATCACGGAAATATAATAAACAACAATATACTGTTGCTGCTCTTTTAAAAATAAATTCATTACCCTTAACCTCCTACCAACTCTTGTTTAGTTTGTAGCCCAAACCTCTTATCGTTTGGATTCCATTCGCAATACCAAGGTCTTGTAGTTTTTTTCTTAACCTTGTAACATTTACGTTTAGAGTGTTTTCTTCAACAAAATCGGAGTGATCCCACATTTGTTCCAAGAGATAGTCTCGGTTAACCACTTTAGGGTATGTCTGAATCAGACTTTCTAGCAAAATTGCTTCTTTTTTCGTCAGTAGGATTGTCTTACCTTGAAACGTAACTTCTAGTCTTTCTGCGTAAAATTTTAACCCATCCATTTCTATGATCCGCTCACCAATAGTAGTGGCATAATCTCCGATAGCCCGTCTTATATGGCTATTTATTTTGGCCATCACTACCTCATATGAGAATGGTTTTGTAATATAGTCATCTGCACCGTTCTCGAGAGCTCTAACTTGATCCAATCCGCTCTCTCTTGCAGATATAAAAAGTATAGGAACCTTAGAATTTTCCCTTATCCTCCTGCACCAATAAAATCCATCAAACTTAGGTAAATTTACATCAAGTAGGACTAGATGAGGCTTGATGAGAAGAAATTCTTCTATTATGTTATCAAAGTTTTCCACAATTCTAGCTGAAAGTCCATATTTATCAATGTGTTCTTTAAGTAAACGACTAATTGAAATATCATCTTCAATAATATAAATTATATATTCCATCTATTACAATGCCTCCAAAGTTTGATCCATAGTAGTAAAAAGCCTGATACTCAGTAATCCTATTTATTTATAATCAATATCTTTCAAATTTTCACTTTTAATAAATTCAAACATTATTAATATAATCTCATGTTTATTTAAAATTAAAACGTCTATATTAGTTTTTCAGTATAGTTGTATTCTTTTTATTATTTCTGTATTCATAATCAAAGGGCACTTCATCTATACTATTCTGAGCTAAAATATACTGTTCTTTAGTCAGCATACTTAATTATTTTCATTACTAAAATTATATTAATCTAAATAAATTTATCACATTCAAGAACGTTCAGTCAAAAATATTTATACAGAACTCTCTTAAAAAATCATAGCCTAACTAAATCTTATATACTTTAAAATTCTATGAAAAGGACATTCGACAAAAACTTCATTCCATAGAGAAAATTAAACAGCTTCCTTTTGAACTTCAAATACACATTATTTTCCCAGTTATTTAATTTTAAATTGTTTCTGCTTTTTACATTATCCATTCAAATCAAATTTCATAATTTATTTTTCAAAATTTAAAATTGTTATAAAGGGTGCCATAAAAACTTGTTGTATATGAATATATTTCTTTATTTCTCATAAAAAACTTAATACAAAAAATACAAGCCTAGCTTATTTAAAGCTGGCTCGTACAAAAAATTTATCGTTTAACTGTAACTTGTTCTGATTCTGTTGTTACTTTAAATCCATCCTTCGTATTTACACCTGCAGAAATATAATACGTACCATCTGGGACATCTGATTCCGGTGTCCATTTCATACGTAAAGTATGCTCATTTAATACTTCTTTTGTGTCAATTATGTTGCCATTTTTATCTTTAACATAAATTTTCCAATCTACACGATTGTTTGCATATCCAGTTATTTGAACAGGATTATTTTCGTTTACATTTGTTCCAGAAACGTAAAACCAACTAAGAACCATGTTGGAATCAATATATGATTCGTCACCCCAAACAGTATAGCTTTGATTGTATGCATAATCAAAAGCCATTACTACAATTCCTTTTGGTTCAGTTGGAACAATAACCGATGTTTCTCCTTCGTTCGTTTCATAATACTCGCCATTTACAAAAACAATGGCGCCGTTGTATCCGCTACCACCGGTACTATCAGTAGCATTGAATGATATTTCATATTTTCCATTATTTGGTTGAACTTGAATATTTGAAACTTTTACGGCCTTTGAATCAACCTTTACAGGCAGTTTTACATATTGTGGTTTCGCTTTTTTATAATCTAAAGTTGATTTGATTACATAATTATAAGTACCATCTGGAAC
>NZ_NULG01000145.1 GCF_002577195.1 Bacillus sp. AFS041924 | reverse complement strand
AACTTTTGGGGTGCACTTCTGTTTTTATTTGCGATTTCCGGTTTTTATTTGCGGTTTCCAGTTTTTAATTGCGATTTCCGGATTTTATTTCCTGTTTCCAGTTTTTATTTGCGATTCCTCATTTTTATTTGCGATTCTCAGTTTTTAATTGCGATTCCTCATTTTTATTTGCGATTCTTAGTTTTTATTTGCGATTCCTCATTTTTATTTGCGTTTCTCTTAATTTAATTGGGATTCTCAGTTTTTAATTACGATTCACAGATTTTATTTCCGGTTTCCAGTTTTTATTTGCGATTCTCCATTTTTAATTGCGATTCTTAGTTTTTATTTGTCATTCCTCATTTTTATTTGCGATTCTCAGATTTTATTTGCGATTCCTCATTTTTATTTGCGATTCTCAGTTTTTATTTGCGATTCCTCATTTTTATTTGCGTTTCTCTTAATTTAATTGTGATTCTCAGTTTTTAATTACGATTCACAGATTTTATTTTCGGTTTCCAGTTTTTATTTGCGATTCCTCATTTTTATTTGCGATTTCCGGATTTTATTTGCGAATCACCTTTTTTAATTATGATTC
The DNA here is from genome assembly GCF_002577195.1 of Bacillus sp. AFS041924. Taxonomy (GTDB): domain Bacteria; phylum Bacillota; class Bacilli; order Bacillales; family Bacillaceae_G; genus Gottfriedia. Next base: position 21,387 of record NZ_NULG01000145.1, on the reverse strand, counting down.
CTCGTTTCCAAAACTAATCAAAATAAAAAAACCATGGTACACACCATGGTCTAATGAAAAGCTCTTATAGTCGATTGAATACTTTCGACTGATCCGTCAATGAAATACATTAAGCCATAGTAAACTAGAATGATTAAAATAACAAAAAAGAGTGCTTTAAAGAAACTTTTGAGGATTGTAAACAAAATTACACCAGCGATGAGAATCAAGACGATTGTAATTATGTCCATATAGTGACCTCCTCTGAATTCTTTGTGGGAACCCCTGTACTTCAGTATATTCGCAATAAGAAGTTATTATTTTAAAAATTAATTCTAGTAAAAAAAATTCCCCCTTTTTAATGAAAAAGGAGGTAAGAAATTATTTATTTACTTTCAATCATAATTGTAATTGGTCCCCAGTTTGTAAATGTTACATCCATATCTGCTCCGAAAATACCAGTCTGTACTTCATATCCTTGTTCACGTAAATATGAATTAAAATATTCATATAATTCGTTTGCCATTTCTGGCTTAGCAGCATCTGTGAAGCTTGGACGTCTTCCTTTTCTCGTATCACCATATAGAGTGAATTGAGAAACAGATAGAATCTGGCCTCCAACATCATTTAATGATAAATTCATTTTTCCAAGTTCATCTTCAAAAATTCTGAGATTAACTGCTTTGTCGGCACAATATTTAACATCTTCAATTGTGTCTTCATGTGTAATTCCAACTAGCAATAATAATCCTTTAGGTATTTGACCTACCACTTGTCCATCTACTACGACTTTTGCTTCTTTTGTACGCTGTAATAATACTTTCATGATGGCACCTCCTATTAGTGGAAAATTCGTCTCACAGAGTATATGTCTGGAATTTGTTTAACCTTATCCACTACTTTTTGCAGGTGGTTAATATTACGAATAGACAAACTCATTGTAATAGTTGCCATTTTATTTCGGTCATTTTTACCGGTTACTGAAGAGATATTTGTTTTTGTTTCGTTTACAACAGAAAGAACTTCATTTAAAAGACCACGACGGTCATATCCAAAGATTTCTATATCGACGTTATAATCGCGTTCAAATGTAGGACTTTCCTCCCAATCCACTTCAATAAAACGATCTTCTTCACTATCATTTAACATGTTAACACAGTCGCTTCTATGAACTGAAATACCTCTGCCTTTTGTGATATAACCAACAATATCATCACCAGGTACGGGATTACAGCATTTTGAAAGACGAATTAATAAATTATCTACACCTTTTACAGAGATACCAGCATCTTTACGACGTGATGGAGCTTTTTTAAGATCCGAAGAAAGTTCTTTTAGACGATCTTCTAGCTCGACTTCAGTACGTTTTCGGAATTTATCTGTTAAACGGTGAGCAATTTGTGTTGCAGTAATACCATTATATCCAACCGCCGCGTACATATCTTCTGCATTAGAGAAATTAAATTTCTCAGCGACGCGTTTTAAATTTTCAGACGTTAATACTTCTTTTAAATCACATTCTAATGCTTTAATTTCTTTTTCAACTAATTCCTTACCTTTTTCAACATTCTCTTCTCTTCTTTGCTTTTTAAAATATTGACGTATTTTATTTTTAGCATGAGAAGACTGAGCGACCTTTAACCAGTCTTGACTAGGGCCATATGAATGCTTCGAAGTCATAATTTCAACGATATCACCGGTTTTAAGCTTGTAATCAAGTGGTACCATTTTTCCATTTACTTTTGAACCAATCGTTTTATTTCCGATTTCAGAATGAATTCGGTAAGCAAAATCGATTGGGACTGATCCTAATGGTAATTCAAAAACATCACCTTTTGGAGTAAATACGAAAACCATATCAGAGAATAAATCCATTTTAACTGATTCCATGAACTCTTCTGCATTAGTAGAATTATCTTGCCACTCGATAATTTCTCGGAACCAACTTAATTTATTTTCTAAAGATTTTTGTGAAGGAAAATTTGCATTATCTTCTTTGTATGCCCAGTGCGCTGCAACCCCATATTCAGCAATTTGATGCATTTCTTGGGTTCGAATTTGCACTTCTAGTGGTTCACCTTTTGGTCCTATTACTGTCGTATGAAGAGATTGATATAGATTTGCCTTAGGCATTGCAATATAATCTTTAAATCGACCTGGCATTGGTTTCCAGCATGTATGAATAACGCCTAAAACAGCGTAGCAATCTTTAATGCTATTAACAATTACACGTACGGCTAATAAGTCATAAATCTCGTTAAATTGTTTATTTTGCTTAGCCATCTTATGATAAATGCTATAGATATGCTTAGGACGTCCAGAAATTTCTGTTTTAATTTCGACATCTTCAAGTTGAGTTGAGATTTCGTTAATTACCTCTTCTAAGTATTGCTCGCGCTCTGCTCTTTTTCGCTTCATTAAATTAACGATTCGGTAGTATTGTTGTGGATTTAAATAGCGTAAAGCTGTATCTTCAAGTTCCCACTTTACTTTACTAATCCCTAATCGATGAGCTAAAGGTGCAAATATTTCTAACGTTTCATTCGCAATACGCATACGTTTTTCTTGTGGTAAGTGTTTTAACGTTCTCATATTATGAAGGCGATCGGCTAATTTAATTAATATTACTCTCAAGTCCTGTGCCATCGCTACAAACATCTTGCGATGATTTTCAGCTTGCTGTTCTTCCTTCGACTTAAACTTAATTTTACCTAACTTTGTTACACCATCCACAAGCATAGATACTTCTTTGCCAAATTGGTTTTCTAAGTCCTCTTTAGAAACTTCAGTATCTTCTACTACATCATGAAGAAACCCTGCACTGATGGTTGTAGCATCCATCTCTAAGCCAACAAGTATACCTGCTACTTGAACTGGGTGTATGATGTATGGTTCTCCAGACTTACGAAATTGCTCGCTATGTGCGTCACGAGCATATTCATAAGCACGTTTAATAAACGCCACATCATCTTCTTTTAAATAATGGGACGCTTGCTCTAAAACCTGTTCTGCTGTCAAAACTTGCTCAGTAGCCATTTAATCACCTTAAATCATTATTTCTTTTATTATCATGAAAATTTCGTTTTTTGTAAAGCAGGAGTCGTCAAATTTCATTTTTTTTTGCAGATTCTTTATAGAAAAAGAGCACTCTGATGATTCAGAGTACCCTGCTAAGATAACATTATCATATGTTAAATATTAATAAGTCATTAGTGTAAATATATCATAGCCATCTAATTTTTTACGACCCTCTAAGTAAGAAAGCTCGATTAAGAAAGCAATACCGACTACGATGCCACCTAATTCTTCAACTAGTTTGATTGTTGCTTCAATCGTACCACCAGTAGCTAATAAGTCATCAGTAATTAGTATACGTTGACCTGGTTTAATCGCATCTTTATGCATTGTTAACGTGTTTGTACCGTACTCTAAATCATAGTTGTAGCTAATTACTTCGCGAGGTAATTTACCTGGTTTACGTACAGGTGCAAAACCGATTTCTAGAGCGTAAGAAATTGGACAACCAACGATAAATCCACGAGCTTCTGGACCAACTATTAAGTCTACATTTTTTTCTTTCGCATAAGCTACAATTTGATCTGTTGCTTCTTTATAAGCTTTTCCATCATTCATTAATGATGAAATATCTTTAAACTGAACGCCTTCTTTAGGCCAGTCCGGTACGATCGTAATATAATCTTTTAAATTCATTAAATAAGTGCCTCCCCATTTTCGGAAAAATGACTTTTCATATTTTGAAAAAATGTAGTTAATTCATCACATTTTGAGTACAGAAATAAACGTTCTAGTTCAATACTAGCTAATTTTTTTGCATAGGTATTAGATAAAGAGAGATCTTTCTTCTCAGTTTGTGGTAACAAACGAATTTTCCCATCATCTATTGTAACAAATTCTAAATCAAAAAACACTTTTGTCATAAAATCAACTTGTTCTTTTTTCCATCCCATCTTACGACATAATGCCACTTCATACAAGTTCATGTCAAATGGATTGGTATTTGCTAAGATTGAATAGAATTTTTTAAAACTTTCTCTACTTGGAATTGGTGAGAAGAAATGTAATTCTTCTTGATTAAAAACTAAGTAAATGCGTTCTGATAAACCGTTTTGAAAAACCTCTTTTAAATGATTTTCTGAACTAGGCAAATCAAGTAGGATTATATAATTTTTTTGAATATTAATATCTAAGTTTAGTACATCTTCATACGAAATAAACGTTGAAACAGGATATTTCGTTTTTAAATTTTCATAATCATTAGATGTTTGATGTAAAAATATAAATTTTTCTTCGTTTGCTGGCAATGTTAATCGATGTGGTTCTTGACCTCTTAAGTCAAATAACTGCCAATGATTTACTTTAATATCATGAATCATTATCTGTGGTTTTCGTTTACCGTTCCATTCGTTAATAGAAGCCATTCCTAAGCAAGAAACTTTTGAGCCAGTAGCAATTTCATTTGCAACATGTCCAAATCCAAACCCTACAGCATCTAAAGAAGTAACATCATCTTTTAGCTGTACTTTAAGATGTGCCCCCTCATTACCAATTTGTTTAATATTAAGAGCATCAACATCGTTTATTTCTATAACGGGTTTTGGATTATGCATTCCAAAAGGAGCCAACATATTTAATTCATTAATAAATGAAATTGAAACTTCGCTAGCCTGGCAATTTAAATCCACTTCTTTTAACGGGATAAAATCTTCATCAGTCATAATTTGATCTGCAAACTCATTTAAACGATGTCTTAATAGCTCAACGTCTTCAATCGCTAATGTCATACCTGCAGCAAGCGTATGCCCTCCAAAATGAGGTAGAATATCTTTACATTTTGTTAAGTTCTCAAATAAAGAAAAACCTTCGATGCTTCTTGCTGAACCTTTTGCTATTCCTTTTTCTCGATCGATACTTAGTACAATTACTGGTTTGTAAAAGCGATCAACTAATTTTGACGCAACGATTCCAACTACTCCTGCATTCCAGCCTTCTTTTGCTACAATAATTACTTTGTTTGAACAAGAAAAATCCAATTCATTAACCTGTTTTATTGCTTCTTCTGTCATTCGTGAAACTAATTCTTGTCGTTCCTTATTTAAAATTTCAATTTGTTCTGCTCTGGATCTAGCAAGTTCTCGATCATTTTCTAAAATTAAATCAACCGCAGGCTTTGCATCTCCAAGTCTACCAACTGCATTAATTCTAGGACCAATTGCAAATCCTATTGTTTCTTCACTAATTGAATCTGTTGAAGTTCCACTAATTTCAAGTAGTGCTCTTAGTCCAGCACGCTTTGTTTGTTTTAATTGTCTTACACCTTTTTTTACGATTAAACGATTTTCGTCTACCAATGGTACTAAATCGGCAACCGTACCAATTGAAACAAGTTCCAAATATTCTTCTGGTTCTCTACCTAGTAATGCAGAAGAGAATTTAAATACAACCCCTACACCTGCTAACTCTTTAAAGGGATAGTCTGGGCTCAGCTTTGGATGAATAATGGCAATTGCGTTTGGTAATTCTTCCGGTGGCTCATGGTGGTCTGTAATAATTACATCCACACCTAGTTCATTTGCATAATTAACTTCCTCTGCTGCGGAAATGCCTGTATCTACTGTTATGATTAATGAATAGCCCTGTTCTTTCGCCCATTTAAACGCATTCTTATTAGGGCCATACCCTTCAGTAAAACGATTTGGTATATAGAAATCTACTTTTGCTTCTAGTTCGATTAATGTTAAATACAATACCGAAGTACTGCTAACACCATCTGCATCATAATCGCCAAAAATTAATATTTTTTCTTTTTCTTCAATCGCTTGAAAAACTCTGTCTATTGCAATGTCCACACCCTCTAATAAAAACGGGTCATGAAAGCTCATTTGATCTTCATATAAAAACTTACTTGCTGCTTCTACTGTATTAAACCCACGAGTGATAAGTAGTTTAGCTAATAGAGGGGAAATCTGTAATTCTTTACTTAATAATTGCTCTTCTTGTTGATTCGATAATTTCTGTTTCCAACGTGCTTTTGATTTTAACAATACTCTCACCCCTAACTGTACTATTATACTAAAGTAAACTTATTGGATGAAAGAGTTATTTTTATCATTATATGGATTAATATGGACAAACACATTTTCTACATCTTTTTGTTCCATCAATTTAGCTTTAACATTTTTCCCTATCTTGTGTCCTTCTTCTACCGTTATATAAGGATCTACAGAAACTTTAATATCTATAATGACGTAATATCCGTGCTCTCTCGCATAGAGAGTATTTATCTCCTTAACTCCTTCTATCTTTCTAACGACTTCTTTGTATGGCTCTACATCTTCTTCATGAAGAACATGATCCATTGTTGTATGTATTGATTCCGCTCCTATATCCCAAGCCATTTTTAAAATCATAATTGCTACAATAAGACCAGCCGCAGGGTCTGCATAATATAGTACTGGCATATTTAATTTAGTACCTAAAATTGCTATTCCTATACCAACCATAGCTGCAGCAGACGAGTATACATCAGAACGGTGTTCATATGCATTCGCAATGATAGCGTCACTATTTAATTTCTTTCCTAAAGCGAATTTATAGCGAAACATCCATTCTTTTAAAAAAATTGATATAAATGCCGCAAGCAAAGCAATTAACTCTGGTGGATGAACAGGTTTAAAAAATGCAGTTATGGAAGATTTGGTTATTTCAATTCCAACAATAAATAATAGTACTGCAACAATAATTGCAGCGATTGACTCTGCTTTTCCATGACCATAAGGATGGTCTTCGTCTGGTGGCATTTTGGCTGCTCTTAAACCAAATAAAACCGCTAATGAGCCTACTACATCTGATGCAGAATGAACTGCATCGGCCATTAACGCTTTACTGTTTCCAATATATCCGATTATTGCTTTAACAATTGCTAGAAGTAAATTTCCATATATTCCGATATAAGCCCCTTTCTTGGCTTCTTTATAACGCTCTTCTTGATTCATATACTTTACCTACTCCCTTTGTCTAACGCTAAAAAATTGAACAATTTAAGAAAAATACTAAATAACACATTATATTAGTATCTTCAATTCAGAATGAATCTAATACAAAAAATGCCTCACTTTATCTTATTTAAACTGCACACAAAAAAAGAGTATAAGCATAAGCCTATACTCTTTCAAATTATTTAGCTTCTTCAACATCAATTACTTGGTTTTTATCAAGTTGACGACCTTTAATAAATAACCAAATTTGTGAAGCGATAAAGATTGATGAATATGTTCCAACAACTAAACCTACTAATAATGCAATTGAGAAGTTTAGAATTGCATGACTTCCGAATAAAAGTAATGCAAGAACCGCTAGCAATACAGTAAGTACTGTTTTAACTGAGCGTCCTAAAGTTTGACGAATTGAATCATTTACAACTTCATTCAATTCTTCTCTAGTACGAATTTTCTTCTTAAGCTTCATATTCTCACGAACTCGGTCAAATGTAACAATCGAGTCATTTATTGAATAACCAACAATTGTAAGAACCGCTGCGATGAACGTTATATCTACTTCTAATCTAAAAATACTAAACACTACAATGATGAAGAATGCATCGTGTAGTAGGGCAATTACTGATGCAATTGCATATGAGAATTGGAAGCGTAACGATACATAAAGAATAATACCTGCTGACGCGATGATTAATGCTTTAATTGCATTAGCCGCTAATTCTCGTCCTACAATTGGATCAACTGTGCTAACGTTTGGTTCTACCCCAAATTTAGTTGTAAAATCCTTTTTCAAATCTTTAATTTGATCTTTTGTTAAAACACCCTTAAACACGATTGAACCTGTTTTTGCATCATTTGTAGAAACAGTAATACTTTCAGGTTCTAAGTCCATTTTTGTTAATTCATTTTTTACAACTTGTTTTGTAACAGCCGTTTTAGATTCATAGGTTACACGTGTACCACTAGCAAAATCAATCCCTAAATTCAGACGGAATACTGAAAGTAGAATTACACCGATAATAGTAGTAATAATTGAAAAATAAACAAACTTACGACCAATGCTAACAAAATCGACTTTATCATATTTTGTAGGAGGATGTGCTAAATTATGATTTAAACCTAGAATTTCACTTTGTTTAATACCAAACCAAGTTTTCTTATTGTTTAAATAACGACTTTGAACTAATAAAGAAAGTAATAAACGAGTTCCAAAAACCGCAGTTAAAAAGCTTACTAAAATACTTACAATTAAACTTGTAGCAAATCCTTTTACTGAGCTTGTTCCAAAAATGAATAATACGACAGCAGCAAGTAGCGTTGTAATATTGGCATCAAAAATTGTTCCAAATGAACGCTGATTACCTGCACGATATGCTGATGCAACAGATTTCCCTAGTTTAAGCTCGTCTTTCAATCTTTCAAAAGTAATAATATTATTGTCAACCGCAATACCAACTCCAAGTATTAAAGCCGCTATTCCTGGAAGCGTTAATACCGCATTCATAGCATCAAATACAAGTAAAGTTACGTATGTATATGCTATTAACATGATGCTTGCAATCAAACCTGGTAAGCGATAGAAATATAACATAAATAAGAATATTACTGTTACGCCAATCATTCCTGCAAAGATTGTTTCATTAAGAGCATCTGTTCCAAATTTTGCACCGATTGATGTTGAATACATTTCTTCAAGATGCACTGGAAGAGCCCCAGCATTTAATAAGTCTGATAGTTCTTTTGCGCTTTCAACTGTAAATGTAGAACCTACAATCGAAAGTGAATCCTCTGTAAATACTTGATTTACGCTAGCTGCAGATAAGAATTTAGGTTTTGCTTTCGCTGATTCTTTTTTAAAAGAATCTTCACCTTCTTTAAAATCTAACCAAATAACCATCATATTATTTGGTGCGCCCATTTGTAACACTTTACTTGTTACATCTTTAACCTTACTAGCATTCTTAAATGTAATCGATACACTAGGTTTACCCATTTGGTCAAATGTTTGCTTTGAAGCACCTTCTTTTAAATCTGCTCCAGTCATTAGAACCTTATCATTTACGTCACGAATTGTTAAGTTCGCTTCTGTCGAAAGAATATCACGTGCTTTAGCTTGGTCTTTTACACCAGCCAATTGTACACGAATACGATCTTTCCCTTCGATTTGAATGTTTGGTTCACTTACCCCTAATACGTTTACACGCTTTTCAAGGGCTTTTGCTGTACTTACTAAGACATTTTTGTTAATTTTGTCGCCTTTCTTAATCGGCTTAACTTTATAAAGTACTTCGAAGCCGCCCTGTAAATCAAGACCAAGCTTAATGTTTTTCGCAGTACCAAATACAGTCGTTCCGATTACTGCTGCTAATACAGCAATAATTAAGAAGAAGGCAACAATCCTGTTACGCTTCACCATGTTGTGAATTTCCTCCTCTAACTAGTTCAAGTTCTAGTACGAAATTGGTATGTTTTCATTCTTTTATTATACAAATGCAATTTTTTCATTGTCAATTAATGGTTAAACTGACTCCCCAAACTGCCATGCAGGAGATTTAAATGCTTCGATTCGAATATAATTCATATAATCGTTTACAGTTAAAGAGAGTATGTCTTCTACCAATTGAAAAAGCCTAGGTTCATCCTCTTTTTTTCTCCAGATGGTTTTTACGAGGCATTCCCATAAGTCATCCTCACTGACAGTATCAAATCCAAGCATTCTAAATTCATCCAATTTACTTTCAAATACTACTTGAAGCGTAGGTTTAAACTCTGCAGCTTGCTGATGAAATGTCGACATACTCTTCCCCCCTAATTTTCTGTATTTTTAGAAAAATGATGTTAGACCTTGATTCATTTCCTAGTTGTTGAACTAACTTGTCATGCTTGCCTACATTTCTAGCATATATATAATTGTAAATCATTCTAGGCTGTTTGAGAAGGTGGTAAAAGTAATGACAAAGCAAACGTTTTTAAGAGGAACGTTTTTTTTACTTATTGCAGGTCTAATCACAAGAATATTAGGATTTTTTAATCGTATTGTCGTAGCAAGAATTATGGGTGAAGAAGGCGTAGGATTATTTATGATGGCAGTCCCGACACTGTTTTTGGTCATGACACTTACACAACTCGGCTTACCAATTGCCATCTCAAAATTAATTGCAGAAGCAGTTGCTCAAAATAGACAAGATAAGATAAAAAAGATTTTAGCAGTCTCAATGTCAATAACTGGCATATTAAGTATTATTTTTACAACAGCGATGATTTTTTTAGCCCCTTTTATTGCTAAAAATCTATTAACGGATGCAAGGACTATGTACCCATTAATTGCTATTGCACCAGTTGTTCCGATTATCGCAATTTCTTCTGTTTTACGTGGCTATTTTCAAGGCGTACAAAACATGCGTCCTTCTTCCTTTTCCCAAGTTATTGAACAAGTTGTACGAATAGTACTAGTTGCAGTTTGTACTAAAACCTTTTTACCATATGGAGTTGAGTTTGCCGCAAGTGGCGCGATCATATCTTCAGTATTAGGGGAATTAGCATCTTTAATTTATATGCTTTATGTTTTTAAAAAGGAAAAAAATGCGAAGTTCCTTTCTGGATTTAAAAACAATCTTAAAGATGGCAGAAAAACACTTAGTGATCTGTTAAGTATCGCGCTACCAACAACTGGAAGTCGATTAATTGGATCAATTTCAATGTTTTTAGAACCAATAGTTGTCTCACAAAGTTTAGCACTTGCAGGGGTAACCGCAGTTGTAGCTACTAAACAATATGGATTACTTTCAGGATACGCTTTACCTTTATTACTTTTACCAGCCTTTATTACTTATGCACTATCTACCTCACTTGTCCCTGCGATTAGTGAAGCAATGGCTAAAAAGGATCGTGTAACTGTTGAAAGAAGATTACAGCAAGCACTACGATACTCGATGATTGCAGGTGGCTGGTCTGTCGTTGTTTTATATGTTTTTGCTTCACCAATTTTAACGCTAATGTATAAAAGTGACCAAGCTACACATTTTATATTACTTTTAGCACCGTGCTTTATTTTTTACTATTTTCAAGGTCCACTACAAGCTGTCTTACAGGCACTTAACCTTGCGAATTCCGCTATGATCAATAGCTTTATTGGATCGGTCGTAAAAATTTCTAGTATATTATTACTAGCTACAAATCCAAAGTTTGGAATTAACGGTGTTGCCTTAGCTATGAATATCAGCATCGTAACGATAACTGTTCTACACTATTTCACTGTATTAAAAGCAATCAATTTTTCAATCTTCGTTAAGGACTATGTTTATTGTTTAATCATTTTAGGTATCTGTATTTATGCTGGAAAATTCATCAAGGAGTACGTAGTCTTTTCACCCTCACTATTAGTACAAACCTTAGTAAGTATTTCAGTGGTCACATTAATGTATATCTTGTTAATACTATTATTTAATTTAGTGAAGAAAGACGAAATCATCCGAATCCCATTCTTTAAAAAGTTAATTATAAGATAATAAAAATGTGAATAGTTATAGTAAACTTTTTCATTTTACAAAAGCCACAAGGTAATTAATACTTTGTGGTTCATTGTATTATTTTTGCTCTTCTTGCTTTCCATAGCTTCTTAATTATTTGTCTTTCCTATCAAAAAAAAGTTCTTCACCTCGTATACTACAATAAGATACTTGACTAAAATCATCGTAACCATGTTTTTTTAATTGCTGCAATAACCATTGTTTGTCTTTCTGGTACTCATTCAAATTATCCTCTTGAACGGCACCGTCTAATATTAACGGAAATGTGAGTGAACTATAATTTAAATCGCCATTTATTTCCCTTTTAAATATTGATAATTTGCCTGTAGGCTCAAGGATTGCATAATCGACATCTCTTACATCTCCAATATCCTTCTCTCTTAATTGGAGTAATAGGTCGTCGAATGTATATCTCTGTTTTTTCATTTCTTTCTCTAATACTTTTCCCTTGCTAATAATCAATACTGGATGTCCATCCAATATTTTTCTAAACTTAACACTTTTTAAGGAAATTAGAGAAAAGATTATTTGGATCGCAACAATTAAAAACATAGGATAAATCACTTTTATGATCGGCTCATCATGGGTCTCGATTCCGATAGCTGCTATTTCAGTCAGCAATATATAAACAACTAAATCTAATAAACTTAACTCTCCAATTTCTCTTTTACCCATTAAACGAAAGAAAAACGCAATGATTAAATAGATTGAAATGGTACGAATTGTCATTGATCCAAATTCCATTTACTTACCCTCACATCCAAAACTTTGTTGATTTTCAAAGATACCCGTTTACTACTAAGATGACGCTTAAAACCTACAAAATGAGTTTAAATAACACTAATTTTCCATAAAGAAAATAATAGTAGAATTTTGTTCATAATTTTACTATTTGTAATTGCACTATAAGTATTCTAAAAATTCATCTCATGAATATGCTTGTATTAAAAGAGTGTACAAGGGGGAATATGAATGAAAAAAACAGCAGTAGCTGTCTCTTTTGGTTTTTTAACTATTTTATTATTAGTATTGTCAATAAGTTTAATTTTATCATTATTACTTAGACTAACATCACTTACAGAAGCTAGTGTTACTACAACAACTCTTATCCTATCATTTATCGTTATGTTAATTGGTGGTTTTGTTACAGGAGCAAAAGGGAAAGAAAAAGGCTTGATTCTTGGATTCTTAACAAGTGGAGCATACTCTATATTTGTATTTTTTGTACAATTTCTTGGATATGATCGAACTTTTTCAAAAGAGCAATTGATGTACCATGCCATTTTCATAGCGATCTGCATGTTAGGATCAATTTTTGGAGTAAATACTGCAAGTAATAAATCGTATAATAAATAAAACTCATCGTTTGACGAGCCTTAGAAGACGTACCGTAGGAATTAAATCGAATACAATCTTATCATAAAAACAAAAACGCTAGTTCCCAAAAGGAACTAGCGTTTCTTACGATACGATTAATTAAAATTAAGCTTGTGCTCTTTTTTCACGAATTGCATTTCTTTCAAATACCATACGTGATCCATCAGCAGTTTTTAATGTAATTGTATTATTTTCTTCGTTAACTGCGTCAACTAATCCGTGTAATCCACCGATTGTTACAACCATATCGCCTTTACCAATACCAGCTTGCATAGCAGCTGTTTGTTTTTGGCGCTTTTGTTGTGGACGGATTAATAAGAAGTAGAAAATTACGAACATTAATATTAGTGGTAAAATTCCACCTAAAGATCCTAAGTTCATTAATATCTTCCTTTCAATATGTAAATTTTAGAAGTTCCTAGCGTTCGGCTTATTAAAACCGTATTGTTCAAAAAATTCTTCTCGGAAATCACCTAAACGGTCTTCGCGGATTGCTTGGCGAACTTGTTCCATTAATTGTAACAGAAAATGTAAGTTATGGTAAGTAGTCAATCGCATTCCAAACGTTTCTTCACACCGAATTAAGTGACGAATATATGCTCTTGTATAGTTTTTACATGTATAACAATCACAATTTGGATCTAGTGGCGAATAATCCTCTGCATATTTTGCATTTTTAATAACTAAGCGACCTTCACTAGTCATACATGTACCATTACGTGCAATACGGGTTGGAAGTACGCAGTCAAACATATCTACTCCTCGAATTGCTCCATCAATTAATGAATCAGGAGAACCAACACCCATTAAATATCTCGGTTTGTTCGTAGGTAGTAAAGGTGTTGTAAACTCTAATACTCTATTCATTACATCCTTTGGTTCACCAACTGAAAGACCACCAATTGCATAGCCTGGGAAATCTAAAGAAACTAAGTCTCTTGCAGATTGTTTACGTAGCTCTTCATATTCTCCACCTTGTACGATTCCAAATAAACCTTGATCTTCTGGTCTTTGATGAGAATTTAAACAACGCTCTGCCCATCTGCTAGTTCTTTCCACAGAACGTTTCATATAATCATACTCAGCAGGGTATGGTGGACATTCATCAAACGCCATCATAATATCAGAGCCTAAAGCATTTTGAATTTCCATTGCTTTTTCTGGAGAAAGGAATAATTTATCACCATTTAAGTGATTTCTGAAATGTACGCCTTCTTCTTCAATTTTTCGGAATTGGCTCAAGCTAAATACTTGGAAGCCTCCAGAATCTGTTAAAATTGCTCGATCCCAGTTCATAAATTTATGTAAGCCACCAGCTTTTTTAATAATTTCATGACCAGGTCTTAACCATAAATGGTAAGTATTGCTTAAAATTATACCTGAGCCCATTGCTTTTAAATCTTCAGGTGCCATTGTTTTAACTGTAGCTAAAGTCCCAACAGGCATAAAAGCTGGAGTTTCAAATGAACCATGTGGAGTGTGGACGATTCCTAGTCTAGCACCTGTTTGCTTACAAGTTTTAATATGTTCATAACGAATTGCTGTCATTTTTCGATTCCTTTCAATTCTTAAAGTATTAACATTGCATCGCCAAAGCTAAAAAAGCGGTACTTTTGATCTACTGCTTCTTTATAGGCAGATAAAACTGCTTCTCTTCCAGCTAAAGCACTAATTAGCATAATTAGTGTTGATTTTGGTAAATGGAAGTTCGTAATCATCCCATTAATTCCCATAAATTTATATCCTGGGTAAATGAAGATAGACGTCCAACCACTAGACCCTTCAAACTTGCCATTATTAGCTGTAGCAATCGTTTCAACTGTTCGAGTAGAAGTTGTCCCTACAGTTAAGATTCGACCACCGTTTGCTTTCGTTTCATTTAAAAGAACAGCTGTTTCATCAGACATATAGTAATATTCCGAATGCATATCATGTTCTTCAATTGATTCTACACTTACTGGTCTAAACGTCCCTAACCCTACGTGCAAAGTAATAAATGCTAACTTTACACCTTTTTCTTGAACTTTTGCTAAAAGCTCCTTCGTAAAATGTAAGCCTGCTGTCGGTGCAGCCGCTGAACCAATTTCTTTTGCAAATACAGTCTGATAACGATCTCGATCTTCCAATTTTTCTTTAATATATGGAGGTAGTGGCATTTCTCCAAGTTGATCTAGAATCTCATAGAAGATTCCATCATACTGGAACTTTAATTTTCTTCCGCCTTGATCACTTGTACCTACACATTCTGCTTTTAGTCTGCCATCTCCAAATAAAATAATTGTACCTTCTTTTACTCTCTTAGCAGGCTTAACTAAAGTTTCCCATACATCCTGCTCTTCTTGTTGAAGTAATAATACTTCTATTTGGGCACCCGTATCTTCTTTCTCACCAAATAATCTAGCAGGCATAACTTTTGTTTCATTTAATACCAAACAATCTCCCTCTTGTAAATAATCTAACACATCTGGAAACTGTTTATGCTCTACATTACCCGACTCTTTATGTAATACCATTAGTCTCGATGCTTCTCGATCCAACAAAGGAGTCTGAGCAATCAATTCCTCAGGTAAATCAAAATCAAATAAATTTACATCCATTTCTACACACCTCGTAAATTTCAGAACAAGGAAAAGGTAGACCTTTTCCCTACTCTATTCATTCCTGCTCCTCTATTTTCTCCCAAAAAGCGAAAAAATAAGAGAGAGCAATATACTTATGATAATACAAGTTACAATTGGAAAGTAAAACGATACATTTCCTTTTTTAATAAAAATATCGCCTGGCAGTTTCCCAACAAATCGGATAAACAATCCAACTACTAATAATATAATTCCTAATGTAATCAATATTTTTGATAGATCGATCATTGCTTTGGCACCTGCAATCCGAAATGTTTATACGTTAAATCTGTAACGATTCTTCCTCTAGGAGTTCGTTGAAGAAATCCAATTTGAAGTAAGTATGGTTCATATACATCTTCAATCGTTTGTGATTCTTCTCCAATCGAAGCTGCAATTGTATCAACCCCAACAGGACCACCTCGGAATCGTTCGATTATAGCTAGTAGCAATTTATGATCGATATGATCTAGCCCTGCTTCGTCGACCTGCATTTGAATTAAAGAGTTTTTAGCTATTTCAAATGTGATAATTCCACTGCCTTGAACTTGAGCAAAATCTCTAACTCTTCGTAATAAACGGTTTGCAATTCGAGGGGTACCTCTCGACCTTCTAGCTACTTCTAATGTTGCTTCCTTTTCAATTCCCATTCCAAATAACTCTGCTGTTCTTTTAACGATTAATGCAAGCTGTTCAACTGTATAAAACTCTAATCGATTTAATACACCAAAACGATCCCTAAGTGGTGAAGATAGAAGACCTGCTCTAGTTGTAGCACCAATTAATGTAAATGGTGGTAAATCAATTCTTACTGACCTAGCAGTTGCATCCTTCCCAATTACGATATCAAAGAAAAAGTCTTCCATAGCAGGATATAGTACTTCTTCTACTGTACGAGGTAATCGGTGTATTTCATCAATAAATAATACATCACCTGGTTGAAGTGACGTCAAAATAGCAGCTAGATCTCCGGGACGCTCAATCGCTGGTCCTGACGTTGTTTTAAATCCAACACCTAATTCATTTGCAATGATTGCTGCTAATGTGGTTTTTCCTAATCCAGGAGGACCGTATAATAGAACATGATCTAAAGACTCATTTCGCATTTTTGCAGCTTCAATAAAAACTTGCAAATTCTTTTTAACTTTATCTTGCCCTATATATTCTTTTAAAGTTTGAGGCCTAAGTGAGAGCTCTTGATCAAATTCCTCACCACTACTTTCACCTGATAAAATTCGGTCATCCATTTCCATCACCTCTTAGCTTGCAATAGTAATTGAAGTGCTTTTTTAATATATTCATCAGTTGAAAGTGTTTCATTCTTCAATAATGGTACGATCTTTTTAATTTCTTTTTCTGCATAGCCCAATGCTTTTAAAGCTTCAATTGCATCATCTAATGAAGATGCTGCGTTTTCCTTTTCTTCGATAGCATCTAGGTCAGTGAATAAATCCACTTGAACTGCTCCAAAGACCTTTTCAAGCTTTCCTTTTAAATCAAGAATCATTTGCCTTGCCGTCTTTTTACCGACACCTGGGAATTTCGTTAAAAATACTTCATCCTCTTCCTCAATCGCTTGAACGATTTGATTTGGCTCTCCAGTCGCAACAATTGCCAACGCACCTTTAGGTCCAATCCCTGACACACTTAACAATTTTTGAAATAAAGTACGTTCATCAAGTGTTTTAAAACCATATAACATCATAACATCTTCTCTTACATAAAGATGTGTATAAACTTTTAAGATTTCATTTGAAGGTCTAAAAACATATGGATTAGGTGTAAATAACTGATAGCCCATACCATTATGATCAATCACTATATACTCAGGTCCAACCCAATCTATCTTTCCAATTATGTATTCGTACATGGTTTTCTCCCCTTTTTACATGTATTCCATTGTACCATATATAGAAGAAGGAAAAAAATAGTCGGCTGTCGAAAATAAAAATTTTATACATATGATTTAACACCAATTTTATTTAAATGATAAATACGTATTACATTAGAATATGAATAAGGAGGCCATTATTTGAACATATTTCCAATCCTTACAACCGAGCGTCTTTATTTAAGAGAAGTAATAGTCACTGATTTAAACCGAATGTTTAATATCGTATCAAGAGAAGACGTCATGATGTATTATGGTTTAGATGCACTCAAAAATAGTAGTGAAGTAATGGACTTAATTCATTACTTTAGAGAGATGTATGAAACCCGTAAAGGAATTCGTTGGGGAATAATCGATCAAGAAACAAACAAATTAATCGGCACATGTGGATTTAATGCCCTTCAAGAACGAAACAAAAGAGCTGAGGTTGGCTATGAGCTGCACCCGGACTATTGGAGAAAAGGTTTTGCTACTGAAGCTGTTAAAGCATTATTATCTTATGGATTTGATATTCTACAACTAAATCGAATTGGTGCCATCGTATATCCAGAAAATCTACCATCCCAGAAACTTCTGGAAAAAATTGGATTTACGAATGAAGGTTTATTACGGGCGTATTTAATACAAGGTAGTACAGTACATGATACATTTGTTTATTCAATATTACGAAGCGAATGGGATCATGTCAGGAAATAGCTAAATCAAATTTTAGAAACCACGAAATAAAAGTGATCACAAATATAGATTGACTAAAAATAAGCCACAAAGAGAATCCTTTACCTTGTGGCTATTTGAATCGTTTATAGCGGCCGATACAAAAGGACCATAAACAATCAATATCTATAAAAACTTTGAAATTTAATTTACGATTCTTTCATACTCTTTTAAGTAATGTAATAGATAATCGTAATGATTTTTTGTCGAAATTTTAATCCCTTTCTCAAGTTCCTTTTGTTTATTTACTTCTAATTTATTCGTATCTATTTGAAAGAAAGATTCAATAATATTATCTCCACTTGGCATGCCAATATATAAATTCAACATTCCATTTGAATTTATTCCAAAATAACCTTTCGACTTCAAAGTAGGAGAAAGATCATTTATCTTTTTCATCAGTACAATTTGATCATCATTTTCTTCTATTACTTTCCAACCCTTAAATTCCTTTTTAACTTGGGCTACTGTTTTATGTTGATTAATATAAATTTCTTCAATCACTTCACCGTTTATATAAATCTTATGTAAAATGACCGTAATTCCCTTATTAGTAGAACGATGATGATTAATATTATGAGAAGCTGCCAATGTTTCAGTTTGTGCCGGTATTAATAGAGCTAGTAAACAAACAAATAATAAAATAAACTTATTCACAAACATCCACTCCTTTAGACAAATTCATACAAGCTTTTTTAGTTTGACCATTCTGTTTATCTTTATCCAAGTTGTTACAAAAAAACCTAAAGATCTATAGTCTTTAGGAAGAGGGGATGATATACAAATTTAATGTGTTAATGAACCTTAATCTAATTTTAACATTTAACTATAAAATGTTTTGCAATCAAATATGAATACTTATTGAATAAATAACTTACCACTCATGTTCTCCAACTCTTAAACTTTTAATTGCCCATTGAATTTTCGAAAACAGAAATAAAAAAATTTGGAGCTACTTCAATTTTTTTCTGAATTTTAAATCCAGAAGATTTATATAAGTTAATAGCCGGGGAATTATCTGTACCTGTCGTAACTATTATTCTTTTATTCCTGGCAATTTCCTTTAAAAAATGATTCACTAATTTTTTAGCAAAGCCTTGCTTAAAGTAACTAGGATGTACAACCAATCTACAAATTTGATATTCCTTCTCGTTCTCTGAGTAAGATAAAAATCCCTTTAACTCATTCTCGATCATATAACCGATAAAGATTTCATTTGAAGCTCTAATACTTTCAACATTGTCATTTAATTGAGGAATACCTTCAAAATTAATTAATTTAGCCTCTACTTTATATGCAGGTAGCTGTACACCTAAAATTAAACTTGCGGTGTTTATATCTTTATTATCTAATCTAACAATCAAGTTTTCTCCTCCTAATCCCAAAATTAAATACTGAATCCCTGTTTATTTTCCTTGCCTGGCTTTTTAGATAAACCATTTAAGATATAAAAGTTAAATAACTCAGTAATTTTTTTAGGACTTAACGCTTCGTGTTCTTTTTCCCAATCAATTTTAAGTGTTGTATAAAGTCTGAACATAATTAAAGCAGTGATTTCTGGGTCACATTCAACGATTTCGTTCTTCGTTATTGCTTCTTCAATCTTTTTCTGTATGTATAGGATGATTGAATTATTTAATCTTTTTAAAGCGTCATGTACGACAGTTGTTCCAATTTCTTTTTGTTCTTGAAGTAACTTTATTGTTAATTCATGATCATTATGAAAAGCAATAAAAACTTCAATCCCTTTATGAGCTTTTTCAATAAATGAATCTTCATCACGAATAGATTGTTCTGCTAAAAATCTCATTTCATTAATCAAATTATTGATGATTTCATCAAACAATTCTTCTTTATTTTTGAAAAAAGTATAGATTGTTCCCTTCCCAACATTTGCCTGTTTTGCAATTTGACTCATTGTAGTTGCTTTATAACCAAAAATGGTAAATGACTTTGTGGCAGCTTCTAAAATATTTTGCTTTTTCAAAAAAAACTCACCTCAAGTTCCTAATTTAACTAATTGACCGAGAATGAAATTTGGTCAATATAAAAATCACTTTATCATATTGTTTCGTCGTCATCAAACGAGTTTGTTTAACTATTCTAAATATGAACTGGAAGAAGTATTTACATTGAAATTAAAAAGGAGATGCTCATCAGTAATCCTGACTTCAGAGACATCCCCAAAAATTTAATGAAAGAGTGATCCCTATACAATTAGACTGAAGGAAGAAGCAAAAGCGCTACTTCTCCTTCAGTAAAGAGACACCATCCAAACTGATATAGAGTTTATCGGTTCGGATTTGCCGCATCTTTAACATCATTTTTTACATTACGATACAGATGTTTAACATTTTCTTTTGTATCGTATAATACATTTTTTGTAGCGTTTGGAATGTTATTTAGATTATTTCTAATTGTTCCATCGAACGTTACATAAACTTTTTTGCCGCTAGTGTATGGTGATAAATTATCTTTGATTTGTGATCGTAAAGTATTTTCATCAACATTCTTATTTACTAAGTCTACTGCAACTAGGACTTGGTCACCAACAGCAATCGTGTTTGCGCTGGCTACATTTGACATTTGTTCTACTCGATTTGAAATTTGGGCTGCAAACTTTCTTTCACCTTCGCTCATATTAGTGTTTGTACTAATATTTGTATACGGTATAAGAGGAGCAGTATTCAAATCGTTATTAAAACGTACTTGATCCATCGTGTAGTTTCTATTCGTATTATTGACATTTCTTCCGTATGTTCCGTCATGGATAATGCCATCATTAGAATATTCGCTACTTAAACCTTCATTTATTCGATCATTTCCATAATGATTATTGTTCTTCGTGAAATAATCTTTATTATTTGGATAATTTACGTTTTCATAACGATTATTAACCGCGTAAGGGTTAGTTGGTCTATTGAAGTCCACTTTTTCATAACCAACATTTCTTTTATGGTCATTCATTGCATTATTATCTGTTCCACAAGCAGTTAATGATAATGCAGCTAACACTGTACCTGTAGCAACGATAAGACCTTTTTTATTCAATATAAAACCCTCCCTTTAATGACAGCTAATTGCAATACTCAAATGTATTACAAAGTTAGGTTGACCTTTTCAGGAGGATTTTAAATTGTTAATTGATGGTTCAAAACTCATAATAAGTAAAAAAGCTTCTCATGACTTGTTAATTGAAGATGTTTTTTTTAACTCCAATTAATACCTGTAACAAATTTGTTTATAAAGAAAACTCGCCGATT
>NZ_NULG01000144.1 GCF_002577195.1 Bacillus sp. AFS041924 | reverse complement strand
GGGTCTCAAGTTTCCCGCATTTCCCATAGGGGTCTTCGCACCTTCCATTTCAATTAGTCTCTAATTTAACTAAAATCAACAATTAATATTAACAGAGCCTTTTATTAAATATTTACTACTTAATGACCTTTTTATACCACTTTACATCCAAACGAAGGTACAATAGCATTATCGATAATCAAAGTTAGGATGGTAATAAATGAAGAAACAACAATCAATTTTATTTTTCACCTGGATTGTTAGCATTGTTGCAACTCTAGGTAGTTTATCATTTTCAGTTTTTAATCATTGGACACCTTGTTCATTATGCTGGTATCAGAGAATTTTCATGTATCCGATCGTTTTTATTGTAGGTATTGCATTTTATAAAAATAATATCAAAGATGTAATTTATGTTTTACCATTATCATTAATTGGAATGTGTATTTCAATCTATCATATTTTAATTCAAAAAGTTCCTGCACTAAAGGAAACAGTCACACAGTGTGGCCCGGTCCCTTGTACTGGGGACTATTTAAACTGGTTTGGTTTTATTACAATTCCAATGTTAGCATTTGTTGCTTTCCTACTTATTAATATTTGCTGTATTTCTCTTTTACGAAAATCAAATTAAAACAGTTCAAGCTGCTCGGTAGATGTTGGTCCAAACTCAATACCTAGCAGCTTCATTAATTGTTTAGCATTATCCGCTGCATCTCCACCAGAATTATTATTAAAAAGTATACAAATTTCTTTTGTGTTTTTTGCTAACTGTTCAATTCTTTCTACCCATTCATATAGTTCTTCATCATTGTATCGATATAAATACCTTACTTCACGCCAATTATCCTGTCCGTTATGATTCCATCCATATATATTTCGACCATGGAAACGGATTAATGTTAAATTTGGATCTGTTGGGTGTAAAATGATTGGTATACTACCATTACCAGCTTGTGGCTCATCACAAATTGAATGAATCCAACCTTCATCCTCCATAAACTTTAAAGTTTGCTCATAGTATTCCGAATGAAACCAAGACTGATTACGAAATTCTAAAATTGCAGGAAGACCTTTCAATTTACTTTTAAGCGTTCTTAATAATTCTACATTTTCCCTTTTACAATTAAACCAAGGTGGAAATTGAAATAAGATTCCTTTTAATTTATTCGCTTCAACTAACGGCTGAATTGATTCCAAGAATGGTGTTAATAGTAAAATTTGCTCCTCTTTAGAATAGTTTTGTCTTGAATGTCCAGTTATGCCACCATATGCTTTAACGATAAAGGAGAAATCTTCATTCGTTTGATTTACCCATTTATGATAGTTTGATTGTGGCATTATACTATAATAAGATGAGTCAATTTCGACAATTGGAAAGTGCATACAATACTGTCTTAATTTTTTTGAAGAGTGAATTCGATCAGGATATAAACGATCATGATCCCCCCACCCTGTTACCCCAATTTTTATTTCCATCATTCTCTCCCAAAGTGTTTTGATTATTAAATAATTATTTCTTATTTTCATTAAAATAAACGATTTTGTTTGATATAATGACTACAGTATAAATTTATTTTAGTAGAAATTGGAGTATAGTGTAAATGGTTAACGAGACAGTACAAGAACTAAAAAACAAAATAATTGAGCTTGAAGAAAAAGTAAAATCGTACGAATCAATCTTAAATACAATTACTTCTGGATCTATTTTTTCAAATGAAACTCGTGAATTATCTAACTCAAATCATTTAACTAGAAATACAAGTTATAACAATTCCAAAAATGAAACACTTCCATTACATACTAAATTCACAAACTTTTTATCTAATAGTAAAAGAACTTTACAATCTATTTATGATGCCTTTTCGCACCATATTTTATTTATAGATAAAAACGGTATTATTACACTATATAATCAACAAGTTGCGATCGATTTTCGAATTACGAAATATGAATTTATAGGAAGACATATTAGAGACTTATTAAAAATAGAAGACAAAGAGATTTGTTTGCTTCAAACACTTTATTCAGGTGAAGAATTTTATAATAAGGAGATTTTAAATATAAATTATGGCATAATCAATACTCGTATTATCCGTGATCTAAATGGAGAAATTTCAAGAGTGATTGGTGTTTTTCATAATTTAAACGATGAAAGAGAATCCGAAAAGTTGGCAATGTCTGGTAGAATTGCGGCAGGTATCGCTCATGAAGTCCGTAATCCACTTACAACTGTTAGAGGGTATTTACAATTCTTACAAGAAGAAGCTCCGCCACAGTATAAACAATTGTTCAATGATCTACTAATTCCCGAGTTAGACAGAGCAAATGCCATTATTACTGACTTTTTATCAATTACAAAGAATGCGAACTATAAACCAGAGCCAATTAATATTAATGACTTTTTTTCAAATCATCTAAAACAGCTATTTTTTAGTGAAACCGTATTAAATAATGTTAAAATAGAATATTACCTATCTAGTGAATTGATAGGTACACATATTTTCTTTGATAAAAACCAACTTGTTCAAGTGTTTTTAAATTTATTCCATAATGCATTAGACGCAAAAAAAGAAGAACTACTTTCTATTAATATTACAACATTTATTGATAAAGACATCGTTTATATTACTTTTAGAGATAATGGTACGGGAATTCCTCCTGCAGATTTACCATATATATTTGATCCGTTCTTTTCGACAAAAGACGATGGTACAGGACTTGGTTTATCACTAACTAAAAAACTGATTCAAAATCATAATGGAACGATTTCTGCAATAAGCGGTATGAATGGAACCACGTTTACAATTGCTTTGCCTGTTAAATAAAAAAAAGACCAAAACTTAAAAGTTTTGGTCTTTTTTATTATACAGATAAAATGATTTTTCCAGTTGATTTTCTACTTTCTAATAGATCATGTGCAAGCTTTCCATCTTTTAAAGGAATCACGGTAGGTTCTTGTACAATTAATTGTTTATTTGCAATCCAATCAAATAGTTCATTACTTCTACGTAATCTCTCTTCTTTCGAAATTAGTACATTCCATAAGTCTCCACCAGTTAGAGTTTTTGAGCTATCCATTAACATTCGTGGATCAATATGCACTGGATCTCCCCCAGCCATTCCGAAAAATACAACTGTTCCGTGAATTTTTGTTGCTTCAAAGCTATCCATTATTGTAGAACCTACTGATTCATATACAACATCCACGCCATGTTGTTCTTTCGTAAACTCTTTTATTTGTGAAACCCAGTTTTCATTATATAAAAATACTTCTTTAGCACCGATTGATAAAGCTTTTTCTCTTTTTTCTTGTGATGAGGTTAATCCGATTACCTCTCCACCTTTTAACAGAATCATTTGAGTCAATAATTGGCCAACTCCACCTGCGACTGCATGAACAAGAGCAACATCACCAGTTTTAATTTTATAGCTATCATTAATCAAATAATGTGCAGTTAAACCTTGTAGCATAATAGATGCAGCAATTTCAAAGCTAATTTCATCTGGAATTGGTACAATATGCGTTTCTTTTGCAGCAACATACTCCGCGTTTGCAAATGGAACATCTGCAAATGCTACACGATCGCCTACTTTATAGTCCGTTATACTTGAACCAACTTCGGTAATTATTCCAGAGCCTTCATAACCTAAAATATATGGAGGGTCTCCAGCTAAATGATAGTTCCCTTTACGACGATATATATCCGCAAAATTAACACCTACTGCCTTCATTTCAATTAAAACTTCATCAGATGAAATTTCAGGTGTTGCGATTTCTTCATATTTTAATACATCCGATTGTCCAAATTCTCTAAAAACAAGTGCCTTCATTTACATACTTCCTTACATTTAAAATTCAAAAATAAAATCCTCATCTGTTAATTTTTCCACTGTAACTGCTTTTACATACCCATTACCTTTTACAGAGAAAAAATCATGGTTTTTCGTA
This sequence comes from Bacillus sp. AFS041924, assembly GCF_002577195.1. GTDB lineage: Bacteria > Bacillota > Bacilli > Bacillales > Bacillaceae_G > Gottfriedia. Next base: position 16,924 of record NZ_NULG01000144.1, on the reverse strand, counting down.
TCAGTTTTTAAGCCATTTAATACAATCGGATTAATATCTTCTTCATCAAAATAAGTATCAAACCCTAAGTTCATTAACGCTTTGTTTGCATTATATCGAATAAACGTATTTACTTCCTCTACTAAACCAATCGAAGAATAAATTTCTTCTGTATATTGTAATTCAATCTCATACAATTGAACTAATAATGACATTGTTTTATTGAAAAGTCGAGTTTTTTGTTCATCAGTAAATTGGTCATAAATTTGTTGCGCTAAAAGCCCTACAAATACTCCGTGAATACTTTCATCACGTAAAATAAGATTAATAATCTCTCCACTTGCTGTCATTTTCCCTTGACCTGCTAAATATAACGGGAAGAAGAATCCGCTATAAAATAAGTAACTTTCTAAAAACACACTTGCAACCATTGCCATGTATAACTCTTCATCTGAAACATCGCGCTTTAATAAATTTAAATAATATGAAGAAATTAATTCCGATTTTTTAGTTAAAATTGGGTGCTCGTCCACCCATTTAAATAGCTCATCAATTTCATCTTCTGTAGCAAGAGTTGTAAAAATATGCGAATAGCTCTTAGCATGCACTTCTTCCATTGCACCCATAAATGCTAGTACACTTTTAGCTTGTAAATTTTTAAGATGAACTAAAATTAAAGGCATACCTTCTCCGCCTTGCTTAGTATCTAATAATGTTAGTCCACCTAATACCTTTTTAAAAGCCGTTTGTTCTTCTTTTGATAATGAATTCCACGTATTTTTATCTGATGAAACTACGATTTCTTCTTCAGTCCAAAACTGAGATAGATTTTGCTTCCAAAATACTAAACTAAAATCATCTTCTTTTTTATTCCAGTTAACAGCTTTCATTTATCTATTCCCCCTAATCATAAAGAAAGCTCGATGATATAGAACAATATGCTTAAAGCATTCTATATTCGAGCTTCTCACTTAGATCATCAAGTAATTTAATTTCGATTCAATTTCGTCTATTTAACTATTTATATACTAAAGTCTTTTATACTGAACAACTAATACACTCTTCTACACTTAATTTACGAGTACGTGTGTAATATAAGCTCTTTAATCCTTTTTTATTAGCATAAATATAGTATCTAGCAAGCTCTCGTGTTGAGATATCACTGTTTACATATAAAATTGAGCTAATACCTTGATCGACATGCTGCTGAATCTCAGCAATTAAGTCAATTAATTTAAATTGATTAACATCGTACGCTGATTTATAATACCAGAAACTATTTTTTGATAAATAAGGCATCGGATAATATGTTGTTGAATTTGCATAAGTTCTAGATTCAATAACATTTACAATTGGCATAACCGATGAAGTAGCATTTTGTATATAGCTAATTGATTGTGTAGGTGCGATTGCTAAGCGATAGCTGTTATATAAACCATATGCTTGTACTTCCTTACTTAAGGTAACCCAGTCAAATTCATTAGGGATATAAATACCATTAAATAATTCTTTTACCTTGTTAATTTTAGGTTCAAATGATTTTGAAGTATACTTTTCAAAATAAGTACCTTTTGCATATTCACTCTTTTCAAAATCCTTAAATGTTTTACCTGTTTCCTTAGCGATTAGCATACTTTTTTCAATCGAATAAAAGTTTACCATCATAAAGAATGTATTCACAAAATCTTTTGCTTCAGCACTCTCATATGCAATGCCATTTTTCGCAAAAAATCCATGCAAATTCATTGCACCTAAACCAACAGAATGAAGTTCTTCATTTGCTTTTTTAACAGTAGGTGCATTTTCTATTTCCGTCATATCTGCTACAGCGGTTAAAGCTTCAATACCAACATGTACTGATTCTCTAATGGCTTTATTTTCCATTACATTTACGATATTCAATGATCCTAAATTACAATTCACATCACGTTTGATAACATCTTCTTCACCATAGTTATTGATGACTGATGTTTCTTGTAGTTGAAAGATTTCTGTCTCTTATATTCGATTAGGCTCGCTAAAACCTAACCCGTTCTCTTATGAACTGCTACATGTCACCATGTAGGATAGACTATATCATCACCTTCAGCTCAACCTGGTAAGGTGCTCTGCTTTTCCACTCGCTCTTTGAGTGTACTCTACTCGCTTCTTCACTGGAGTTTTTCATCCAGCTATGCTTTCGATAGTCGTTAGGCATTTACTTATCTTAATCTTTCAGAAAGTCTCTTATAGGTAGGAAATTTATTGCTAGTTCCTCATCAGAATACACTTCGGCAAGAATTCTTATTTTTTACCGTTTAGTTTGTTTATAGTCTCATAGACAAACCCATAAGGCACTTCCTGAGTCATATAGCATTTCCCCGTTCTATTAGATTTAACCTAATAATATCTAATATTTACTGGGATTACACTGGAAATTAAGATAAGATTTAGCACGGTGGATTACCTATTATAAGGCTTCTCCCGTTTAACAGAGTTTTCGACTAGAATTTCTTCTAGAAGGTGCTAGCTATTAACACAAATTAGACATCTTTATTTCACCAATATCCTTTAATGCATGCTGCTCATTCGCATTACTTTTATACATTAAATATGGATAACCAGATTCTAACTGAATCGCAGCGATTTTTACTAAAAGGTCCCGTGCACTTAAATCTAGTTTTTTCTTTTTAATACGTTCATTATTGACTAATTCTTCATATCTTTCATCGATATCAAAATCATCTAAATGAATTCCATACTCTTTATACACTGTATATGGTGCAAATACGTAGAATGGTTCATTTTTCTCAGCTAGTTCAAAGAATTTATTTGGAACAATTAATCCGATTGATAGTGATTGAATTCTACTTTTCTCATCGGCATTGATTTTTTTTGTATCAAGAAATTCAACTACGTCCCAGTGGAAAATATTTAAATAGGTTGCACCAGCACCTTTACGTTGTCCAAGCTGGTTAGCATACGAAAACGAATCTTCTAATAGCTTCATTACAGGGACAACACCACTTGCAGCGTTATCAATTTCCTTTATTTGTTCTCCACGTGCTCTTAGCTTTGATAAGTTTAGTGCAACACCACCGCCGATTTTTGACAGCTGCATTGCTGTATTTATCTGAAATCCGATTGAATTTAAACTATCATCCATTTCTAATAAGAAACATGATACCAGTTCGCCTCTTCTACTTCTTCCGGCATTTAAGAAAGTTGGAGTAGCAGGCTGATAGTTTTGTTGAATCATGCTGTTTGCTAACTTCAATGCATTTTCTATTTTACCTCTTCCTAAATATAGTGCAACGATCGCAATTCGATCTTCATATCCCTCTAAATAATGCTTACCATCATTTGTTTTTAATGCATAATCTTTAAAGAATTTTGATGCAGCCATATATGATTGGAAAGTGAATCCAGCATTATAAACTAACTCATATAATTTCTCTATTTCATTAAAGGAGTAATCCGACTCAACATTATAATAATAGTTTTCTTGAATCATATAGTTTAAGCGTTCTTTTAAGGAAGAAAATAGAATCTTTTTATCTTCAACTTCTTTTAAAAAACAAAGAAGTGCTTCTTTATCTTTTGCGAGATCAAAAAAACCATCTTTTTTAATCGTCAATTCATTGTTCAGCTCAATATGTCTCAAGCTTTTCCACTCCTTCAATAAAATATTGTACATCTCGACTTGTCCCTGACAGTTCAAACTTTGATAACACTGGAACTTGGTAGTCTGATGCTATTTTATCTGCACTTGCTGCAAAAGAATCTCCCCAGTTTTTATTACCACTTGCACTGACTGCTTTTAAATACTTCGAATTACTGCTTAAAAAAGTACTTACGTTTTCAGGTACATTACCAAATCCTGTAGTATAGGTTACGAGAATAAAAGGTTCATCAATTTTTAATCCATCTTTTATTTGGATTGACGGCATTCTAATTTTATTGACAAATCGTTTAACATTGCCTGTCATTGAACTGTAAACTATCACCATTTTATCACCCTCGTTAATATGTAAGAATATTGAAAATACTTATGTTATATACCTACATATTGTATTACCTTTTTAGAACAAACACAATATATAGTTACCGAAATTAAAAAATAAACATTTCGACAATATGTCTCGAAATAAAACAATATATGAAATTTAACAAATTATGGAGAAGAGTGCAATAAAGTGTAAAACGATTTTTTTGTCAAATGAAGTCATAACATTTTCACAAAAAAAGTACTCATTAACGCCTTACGAAATAAGAAAAAAAGCTAAAAAAACTTTTTTTTTTCGCAAACTTTTAATGAGTACATGATTAAAATAATATAATTTTTTAATGAATTCGGCTCAATTTTAAACAAAAATATTAACTTCTTGCTTCTTCCAAGTAAGTATAAATTACATGTCCCCCATGCTGAGCATTCCCTCGAAAGTGTTTAAAATCTTCTCGATTAACAATTATTTGTCTAAATGTTAAAAAATCATCTTTTGTAACGCTAATTTCTGAAATCTCTCCTTTAACTAGCTGATCGATCAATTTGATAAATTCATTTTGTTCCATATTCTCACCCTTTATTATTAGATTGATATTTAGAATTTTAAAGGTTACTATAAAAAACTTCAAACCTAACATTAACAAAGCGTGTACTAAATGGAAACTAGATCGTAACATCAAGAATTTTTTCTGTTACAGATAAATTCATATTTTTATTATTTACTAAAATTACTTCGGTTTTTCCATCCATTAAAACTAAAAATGCTTTAGGAATTACTTCTACTCCTGTCCCAAGACTCGCAAACTCTAATGAAGAATGCGCTTCACCAAGAACGACAATCATCTCAAAAAATGGTACTAAAATAATTTTTTCAAAAAATAATATAGGATCGCCAATCAGAGTATTACTACTTACCAAATTTTCTATTTCATTTGTAATTTCTACTTCAAACTCTTTAAACCATTCTTTCAACAAACTAACCTCCAGAAAGTGCTACAACCCATTTTTTCCTTTCAAAAGGTTTTTAAACATAATTTCTTATAAAAATAGACATAATTGTAAAAAAATTTAAATTTTCTCTTTACCTTTAAACCGTTTTCATGCATTATAGAAGGTGTCAAGTCAAAACTTTGTTAGGAGATATGCTCATGAAAATTGCAGAAGCAGGAAATATCATTGAGTTTAAACAGGGGTTAAAAGGTAGAGTACAAAAAGTTAATAAAAATTCTGTCATTGTTGACATATCCATAATGGAAAACTTCCGCGATTTAGAAATGGAACCACTAACTGTCGTAAACCATAAAAATTATAAAATAGTAGTAACTGCAGAGTAAATAAAGATAGTAGAATTAGTTATATTCATAATTTAAGGTTCGATTTACATAGATTTCAAATCTATTAAAATTTTATAAGATTTCTTTACCAAATCAGTCTAAGGTCCCGTGTATATCACGGGACTTTTTTTTATGATTACAAATGAAATGTGATTAGTGGAAATCGTAAAATCTGGTACCATTCACTCTTTTGTAAAGGAGGTGGCTATTTTGTTTCTTTGTCCAATTCTTTAAACGATTTTACTTTATCGTGTGGTTTATGGTTCGACTTTCTTTCATTCCAAAATCGTTCCTTTTCTTTTTTTGATTTTGTCATTTTTATCACTCCTAAAAATTAAGAAATTTCTTGCCATCTTATCATTTCACAATTAGTCAAAATATATGTTAGTTATTTTTATTATAAGAAGAACTAGGAAGCACGAGGAAAGAAGGAAAATACATAAAAAGGAACTACTTGAAATAGAAATTACCGGTTTCTCTTTCGTAGAAAATTATCGCATTCAAAAGATTGAAAATTCCGATTACAACCGTTCCCCACTAAAATCACTAGATATAGAAAGGAAGGTATTGAATGAACTTTTTAACAAAATTTAGTTTAAAAAATTCTGTAGCAATCTTTATTATTTCGTTTTTATTAATATTTGGAGGACTTTACTCTTATTCAAAATTAAAAGTTGAAGAGCTTCCAAATATCGAATTTCCAGCAATTTCTGTTCAGGTTGTTTATCCTGGGACTGCACCTGATGATATAAATGAACAGATCACAACAAAACTTGAAAACTCTTTTAAATCAATAGAAGGAATAAAGACACTATCAAGTTCTTCTTTCGAAAGTGTTTCTGTTATTAATTTAGAATTTCCATTTAATACAGATATGGATAAAATTGAACAACAAGTCAACACGACATTAAAGGATGCAGGCTTACCTGATAATGTAACAACGAAGGTGGATCGTTTTTCGTTTGGTTCCTTCCCTATTTATTACATCTCAATGTTTTCAAAAGACGGTTCGAACATCGAGACAACTTTAAATGATGAAATCGTTCCTGCCTTAAATAAAATAGAAGGTGTAAACAGTGTTTCAATTGGTGGAGGAAATTCTACATCCTTATCTATTGAAGTTGATAAGCAGAAAATTGCAAATTTAGGGCTATCACTAACAAGTATAAAAGATCAAATTAATGCAAAATTTCTATCCTTTCCAGCTGGAAAAATAAACGATGGAGATATTAAAATTCCAATTCGTGTCGAAGAAAAATTAGATACAATTCAAAAGCTAAAAGATTTAGAATTACAACCTGCATCATTTACATCTACGACATCAACTCAAAATGCCCAGACTCCAAAAGTTTTATTGGGAGACGTAGCTAAAATTGAATCAGTAGACTCTAAAGATGAATTAATTCGTTACAATGAAAACGATGCTATTTCAATGGCAATAACGAAGAAACAAGATGCAAATACAGTTGAAGTAGCGGATAAAGTAATTAATGTCCTAAATAAACACAAAAAAGAAATTTCATATAAAGTGGGCTATAGCTCTGCTGATGGAGTAAAACAATCTGTTGAATCATTAATTAAGGAAGGATTATTAGGAGCATTATTTGCTTCATTGGCAGTTTTAATATTCTTACGTAACTTCCGTGCCACATTTATTGCTATTATCTCAATACCTTTATCTTTATTAATTACATCGATATTCTTGATCAAATTAGATATAACGTTAAATATTATGACTCTTGGTGGTATGGCAGTTGCTGTTGGACGTGTTGTAGATGATAGTATCGTTGTAATTGAAAATATTTTCCGTAGAATTCGCAAATCAAAAGAAGGTATTTCAAATGAGTTAATTTTATCTTCAACAAAAGAAATATTAAAAGCAGTTACCTCTTCTACTATTACTACAATTGTAGTGTTCTTACCTTTAGGAGTTGTAGGTGGATTTACGAGTAAAATATTCTTACCTTTTGCATTAACAATTGTATTTTCTTTACTAGCTTCCTTGTTAGTTTCAATTACAATTGTACCAATCTTAGGTCGTTATGCATTTAAGAAAGTACCACAAGAAGAAAAAGAAGAAAAAATTCAAATATGGTACGGTAAAGTAATTGAAAAATCATTAAATCGCAAATGGATTGTCATCGTATTAGCTGTAGTATTACTTGCAGGCTCTTTTTCACTAGTAGGTAGACTTGGTTTCACATTTATTCCAAATGAGTCTTCTCGAGCAATTATTGCTTCATTAGAGCTACCGCCATCAACATCATTAGAAAAAACAAATGAAGTTTCATTAAAAATTGAAAAGATGTTCTTAAATATGAAAGAAGTTAAAGAAGTTTCTACTGGTGTAGGTAGTCGCGACTTTATGACCGGATTAAAAACGGAGAATAAAGCTAGCTATTTTATTAATTTGAAGCAAAGCGGAAATGTCGATCAGTTTATTAAAGATACAAAAAGTAAAATGGAAAAAGTAGCAGCTTCTGAAGTTCAAGGTGCAAAAGTAGGATTGCAAGAAAACTCATCTAGTGGTCCACCATCAAATAATAACGTCGACATCAATTTGTATTCTAATAACTTAGTTGCACTTCAAGAAAGCGCTAAAAAAGTTGAAGACTACATGAAAAAAAATGATGACTTAAAATATGTTACGAATAATTTCTCAGAAAAACAAAAACAAGTAATTGTTTCAGTAGATGGGAAAAAAGTTTCTGAGAATGGTCTTTCTGCTGGAATGATATTAGGTTTAGTTGCCGATCAAACAAACCCGATTAATATGGGAACATTAAAAATTGATGGCAAAGAACAAAATGTACAATTAACTTATAATAAAGAATTACAATCAATAGAAGATATTAAAAATATTACTTTATTTGGAAAAAAAGGAGCAATTAAACTATCAGATGTGGCTCAAGTTAAAACCGTTGAAACATTTTCAGCAATTCAAAAGTTAGATGGTAAAGTATTTGCGAAAGTTTCTGCTCAAATAAAAGGAAAAGACATCGCAACAGTAACGAATGAAGTAATCAATGATGTAAAAAAAGATGTAGACCTACCATCTGATGTCACTTTAAAAGGCGGCGGAGGTAGTGATGATACTACACAAACATTTAAAGACTTAGGTGTTGCAATGGGCGTAGCAGTCGGATTAGTTTATTTAACAATGTTAATTACATTTGGCAAAGCTCGAATTCCATTTATTATTTTATCTGCATTAGTATTTGTACCAATTGGTTCATTTGTTGCACTATTCTTAGCAGACGAACCGCTTTCTATTAGTGTAATGATTGGATTATTAATGTTAATCGGTATCGTTACGACAAATGCCATCGTATTAGTTGATCGAATAGGACAAAATATCGAACAAAAAGGTTTACCTATTCGCCAAGCAATTATTGAAGGTGGTAAAACACGTCTACGACCTATTTTAATGACTGCATTTGCTACGATCGCTGCTTTACTACCATTAGCATTAACGACATCTAGTGGTACTTTAATATCGAAAGGATTAGCTATTACAGTAATTGGCGGTTTAACCTCATCGACTTTATTAACATTAGTATTTATTCCGGTTGTCTATGAACTATTTTTTTCTAAGAGAATAAAGAAAAATACTAAAACGGAGGAAACTTCTAAAGTAGTTAATAACTAAACTTATTTAATAGAGAGAAAGGGACTATACTCTTTCTCTTTTTCATGTTGGTTCCCACTATAGGATACTCGCTTTCCTTGTAATAAAAAAACTCCGACTATAAAAAGTCGGAGTAATTACTCATAAACTTTGATCGTTTACACCTGCTAGCCATTTTCTAGCCGGTTCTAATGTATTTTCGATGCAGCCATCATTAAATGGAGATTCTAACTTGGCTTCTTTAACTAAGCCTAAAAATGATTTACTTCCACCTAATTGGCAAAGTCCAACATAATCAGACCATGCTGATTCTCTGTTTTCATGCATCTTATTCCAAAATTGTAGTGCACAAATTTGAGCCAATGTATAATCGATATAATAGAATGGTGATTGATAAATATGACCCTGTCTTTGCCATAGTCCACCTTTTTCTAAATAACTATTTCCATCGTTTACTCGATGTGGTAAATATTTCTCCTCAATTCTTTTCCAAAGCCCGTGACGTTCTTCTGGAGTTAAATCTGGATTTGCGTAAATTTCATGTTGGAATTCATCTACTGCCACACCATAGCTAATAAATGTAATTGCACTACTTAAATGTGTGAAATAATATTTTTGAGTATCTTCTTTGAAGAATTCCTCTTGCCAAGGCCATGTAAAGAATTCCATACTCATTGAATGAATCTCACACGCCTCATATGTTGGCCAGTTATACTCAGGTGTTTCAAATTTACGACTTTCGTAAACTTGGAATGCATGACCTGCTTCATGTGTTAAAACGTCAATATCACCAGATGTTCCGTTGAAATTCGAGAAAATAAAAGGAGCTTTATAGTTTGGAATATAAGTACAATATCCTCCACCTTGTTTCCCTTCCTTCGCAACTAAATCTAGTAAGTTTTCCTTTAACATAAAATTGAAAAACTCACTTGTTTCTTTTGATAATTCATCATACATTTTTTTACCGTTCTCAATAATCCACTCCGGACTACCTTTAGGTGTTGCATTGCCAGTTACAAATTCGAATTTATCGTCATAGTAATAAAGTTGTTCTACTCCAATTCGATTTGCTTGTCGCTCTCTTAATTCTGTAGCGATTGGAACAATTGTTTCAAGAACTTGCTCTCTAAACTTTTTAACATCATTTGCATCATAATCAGTTCTCATCATACGTGCATAACCTAGTTCAATAAAGTTTGAGAAACCTAACTTATTTGCGATTCGAGTTCGAATTTTTACTAATTTATCATAAATCTCATCAAATTTATGCTGATTCTCCGAGAAATAACCGAAGTATGTATCATAAGCTGTTTTTCTAACTTCTCGATCTTTATCTTCGAAATGTGCCGAAATTTGTGCTAACGTTTTCACTTCACCATAAAATGAAAGCTTCGCCGCAGCTACTAACTTAGCATATTCAGTCGTTAGTTTATTTTCTTCCTGTAAATCTGGAATTACTTCTTCACTTAGAATTTTAACTTCACATTCAGCTAAAGCAAATAATTGTTGCCCATATTTTTCTTCAAGCTGCTCTCTAAATGGTGAACCACTTAGTGCTTTGTAGTATTGTTGCCCATATGATTGAACAATTGGAGTATTTTCATCAAAAAACGCTTGCTCATCCTCGTAAAATTTATCGTTTGTATCAACTGAATGGCGAACTGCACACAAATTTTCCATTGTTGCAAATTCATTTCTTAAATCATTGATCTCATTCATTGCTAATTCTTGTTCATAAACAGTTGATGCATCATAAAAATTTTGTAATGAACGTTTGAATTGTTCACCAAAGTTCTTCATATTTGGTCTAGTATAGTGGTAATCTTGAAAACCCATGTTAATCCCTCCATTTTTTTGTGATATTGCTATTATATATAAAATCTTCTTGTAAAAAAACCTAAATTTAAATAAATTTCTGAAAATTTAAAATTGTTTACTTGATATAATCTTTGAAATCTAGTATTATCAACTTTTTTAAGTGATAAAACTACTAATTTAAAAGTGTTTATGTTATTTTGTAAATTTTGAAAAACAAGAACACGATGCAAATTTATTCATTGATTTATAAACATAATAGACTCAGAAAAAAGCGAACATAATGATTGAACAAACTCTTTTAAAACAAAAAAGCTCCTACAAATAGGAGCTTTTAGTGTGTAGACAAAGTCCAAAANNAGGAGCGGAGTTACCCTAAACGATAATGAGCACCGCTCAACAGTCGAAGCAACGAAGAAAGCGAGCGCTTGGCGGGCAGTCTGAAAGCTCATACAAATAGGAGCTTTTAGTTTGAACCATGGTATCCAATTTTCTTTAATAAATGAATTAGGAAATTTTTTTCTTCATTTGAGAGATCACTCATTTGCTCATGCAAGAATTTTTCATGCACAGGAAATATTTCTTCCATCAGTTTATTTCCACTTTCAGTTATTTCTGCATAGATTACTCTTCGATCTGCACTACATGGATTTCTATAAACTAATCCCTTTTTCTCGAGTTTATCTACTACATAAGTAATACTACCACTAGCAATTAGTATTTTTTCACCAATATGTTGAAGTGGCTGGTTTCCTTTATGATACAGGAGTTCTAAAACTGCAAATTCAGTTGGATTTAAATTAAAACTAGCAATTGATTTATTAGCAGAATCATTTATCTTTCTATGTGCTCGCGATAATACAATAAATAACTTTAACGAAAGCTCTATATCTTCTCTATTTGTCTCTTCCATATTAATACCCCTTCAATTTCTTTTCCTAGATCAATTCTTTTTTACTTAAGCTTATTTCAATGAAAATGATTTATTTAATTCATTTAGCAATTTTTTTTGGTATGAAATAATTAACTCGTCCAATTCTTGACTGGCCTTTAAGGTCATGTGTTCATTTAACCCTTTAGTTTCCGCAAAATATACCATTTCTTCTCTTTTTAATGAGATAGATAATAATAAACGGCTGAGTTGATATTCATTCATTAGACTGATTCCCTTCTACAGGATGTTTTTTAAAACTAACCTTTTCATTAATAATTGATTTATTTACTACTATTCATTCTATCTAATTTATTTAAAATAGATACAATATGAAACCTACTAAGCAAAATTACCTAGTAGGTTTATTTATGTTTATGTAAAACCACTTATATCTAATGCTCTTAATTAATAAATTAGACGCTCTTTTATGAAATCCTGCTTAAGATGATTAATTTTGATTTAAGTATGTAATTAAGACTATTCTTTATCTATTATTATAAAATAAAAAAGCTGAAATGTAATGGAAATTATTTACCACTACTATTTCAGCTTATTATTTTTCTTCTTAGTTTCCTGCTTTAATTTTATGACCTTGAATCATCATTAATTTAACTTTATAGCTTATTAAAAACTCGATGCCTTCTAACCATTTCTTTGTTTCTAGTGGACTCCTACCCCAGACAGTTATTCCATGATTTCTTACTAGAACAGCCCCAAAATCATTTGTTAAAAATGGAGTGTAAGCTCGTTTAAAAGTTTCCATATCTTGTGCATTCTCTATGATCGGCACAGTTATTTTATTTTCAAAATAAGAGCTTGTTAAGATATGAATCATTTCATTATTTTCAAGCTCTACCTTTCCTTCATCACCAAATAATTCTGAAATAACATTATTATCTACCGTATGTACATGGAGCACACAAGTAGCAGAAGTTCTTTCATAAATATTTGCATGAACCAATGTTTCAAGAGATGGCTTTAATACCGTATCAAATACTGGCTCTCCAAGATTATTTACAACAATAAATTCTTCATCGCAGCGTGCTCGCTTATCCTTCTCATCCGCTGTTACAAGAAATAACAAAGGATCGTCTGAAATTTTCATCGACAGGTTTCCGCTCGTACCATAAAACCAATCTCTTTTTGCTAAATCACATTTAATATTAGCTAGCTTTTTCCATTGTTCTAAAAATAAACTCATATTTACACCTCCACTTATTTAGACTATCTATTTGGACACTATTAAAATTTCAAACTATTCTTACTATTTATTAAAATTATGTCATGTGTCGGTCTTCATTGTCAATAGTTCTAAGTAAATGAACAAACACCAATTTTCTACAACTTTTTTTGTTTTTTGATAGGAATTATTGATTTAATACCTTTTTTACATCCTGATTAGACAATACACCGATTTTATTACATAAATACGTAAAAAATAATAATTTCTTACTCATATGTTTATCCTTTCTTTCCCTAAGGAAACTTTTTTGTATTTAGTGAATTATATGCTTTTTTTATTAAAAATGTGAAGAATATCTCTTAACTGTAATGAAATATCTACATGCTTTATCATCTAAACCATTTTCTCTTTGCAGATTCAACTGTACTTTTTTGCTGCTCTAAAAAACTGTCTCTATATCATCCTTTTCAAAATTTAGTAATCTCAATATTTTATGTTAAAATAAATCGATAATAATTTAGAACGAGGTATATAAATGAACATTGTTTTAGCTACATTAAATGCAAAATATATTCATACTAATTTAGGTATTCGTTACCTTAAAGCGTATTCTCAGCCTGAATATGATATAGAGCTTGCAGAATATACAATTAAAGACCCAAGTCTTAATATCATTACAGACTTATATAAGCGTAAACCAAAAGTCCTTGGCTTTAGTTGCTATATTTGGAATATCGAACAAACACTCGAAGTTATTCGTATGTATAAAAAAATTGACCCTTCTGTCATTATTTTTATCGGGGGACCGGAAGTCAGCTATGATGTAAATTATTGGTTAGATCGCGTTAAGGAAATTGATGTAGTTATCATTGGCGAAGGAGAAATTACTGTAAAAAAATTAATTCACGCTATTGAAAATGAGACTGATTTCAGTTCAATCAATGGTATTGGTTATCGAGATGAAGGAAAAAATATCATTAAACCACAAACTGAAAAAATAGATTTAACAACGATTCCCTCTCCGTATCGCTTTAAAGAAGATTTACCATTTTTGAGTAAAAGAATTCAATATATTGAAACTAGTAGAGGTTGTCCTTTTAATTGCCAGTTTTGTTTATCTTCAATCGAAGTTGGGGTTCGATATTTCAATCGAGAAGTGATCAAAGATGATATTCGTTTCCTTATGGCAAATGGAGCAAAGGTTTTTAAATTCGTAGATCGAACTTTTAATATTAGTCGAAGTTATGCTATGGATATGTTTCAATTTTTAATTGATGAGCATGTCGAAGGAACCGTATTCCAATTTGAGATTACTGGTGATATTATGCGTCCAGAAGTCATCGAGTTTTTAAATCAAAATGCTCCTAAAGGACTGTTCCGATTTGAAATAGGTGTTCAATCTACAAATGATGCGACTAACGAACTAGTTATGAGAAGACAAAATTTTGAAAAGCTTTGTAGAACTGTCACACTTGTTCGAGATGGAGAAAAAATAGATCAACATTTAGATTTAATCGCTGGCTTACCTGAAGAAGATTACAATTCTTTCCGTCAAACTTTCAATGATGTTTTCGCATTAAGACCTGAAGAACTTCAACTAGGCTTCTTAAAAATGCTAAGAGGAACTGGAGTACGTTTACGTGCACATGAACATGATTATGTATATATGGATTATGCACCTTATGAAGTACTAGGCAATAATGTATTGTCTTTCGATGATATCGTTAAAATTAAGCAGGTTGAAGACGTACTTGAAAAATATTGGAATGACCATCGAACAAATAATACGATTGAATATTTAATTAAAAACGAGTTTGAAAGCCCATTTGATTTCTTCCAATTATTTGGTTCATATTGGGAAGAAAGAGGTTGGTCAAGAATCGGACATCAGCTTGAAGATTTATTTAAGCGACTAAATGAATTTTTAACCCAATATCAAATTAAAAATGAATCAATTGTTAGAGATATTATGAAAATTGATTATTATCTAAATCATAAATACAAACCACGTAAACCTTGGTGGGATGAAGTAACAAATCATGATTTCTCGAAAGAAATTTATAAACGAATTATCGAAACTCCTGAGCAGTTAGGTTCAGATTTTATTGCTCTTAATTTAAGTGAAAAGGAAATTTATAAACATACTATGGTTGAAGCCCTTTCATTTAATATCGATCATTTCTTAGCGACTGGGGAATATAGAACTGGCAATTATGCAATGCTAGTTTATTTCTCTCCAAAAACTTTATCACCTTCATTTTTTACAATCGAAGTATAAGACAAAGTCCTAAAAATTTGATTTCCAGACTTATTGCAAGCGCTTGTCTTTCGAGGCACNNGCCTGATGAGGAGCGGAGTTACCTACCCTAAACGGTAATGAGCACTGCTTTAGCAGGTGAAGCAATGAAGAAAGCGAGCGTTTGGCGGGCAGTCTGGGACAATATTTTTGATATTGTCCTTTTGTATTGATTTCACTAATTAGCAAATAATAATTTGTAAGTAGAGGTGAAATTTAATGAAAAGAAAAAAAGACAAAGCTGAAATCGATTCACCGGTAATGCAAGACACATTACCGCATATTTCAAATTTTCCTTCCTTTAAAGGAACAGATGTAAAAATGGAAGAACCATTTGTAAATTCTAAGGGAGTAGTCATTGGCGACAGTAAATATAATTCTCCTAACTCTCCACTAAATAATTGGTCCGACGATGTTGATCCATCGGTTATGGCTGGAGACGAATGGGTTCATCCAACGAATGATATTGGTTGGGCAACTGAAGAAAATGCTGCACTTCTAGAATCGAAAAAACGTGAACCAACGAAGCAATTTATGCATCCACAGCACGAGACTAGAGACTAGTTATAAATAGGATTAAGGAGAAGTATTTTCTTCTCCCTAATCCTATTTTTTAAAATAATTGGATATTGATATTACCTTTTTTTTGGACTAATTGCATATGTAATTGGGCTCTGTGGTGTGTAAAGTGGACAAGTATTTCTAATAGCCACTCAAATCTAGAATATTGGAGTCCCCAATAAGATGTAGTTTTTTCGAATAACTCCTCATCTTTCATGTTAAAAAAGATTTCATTTAAATCATGGACGTTTTTCTGTAATAAACTTTTCATTTCATCTAAAGTACTACACTTTACCTTCGTATAATAATTAGCCATCATTTCTTGACTGGTACCTCTCATGATTTCTAAATCTGCACCGATAAGCTCACACACATGCTGAACTAACTCCCCAATTGATTTCTTATCATCTATCGGTCGAAAATGTAAATCCTCTTCATTTATCATCTCCATCATTTCAAAAACACTCTCTACACATAAACTCAACTGATGAATCACATTTTTAATATACATATTTAAGGCAGAATTCGAAGGTTATAAAATTAAAGTGGACATAGTTATTCACCAATCCATACCCCTCCCTGCCTCTCCCTCCTTTCTTTCCTTGAACTTCACACTTTTATATCGTCATATTATCCTGTCCAACTGAATAGACTTTTACAAAAAAAAGGAGGGACAAGCATGAGAACATTAGCATGGCATGAGACTTTAGAATTGCATGAGATTATGGCTGCAACTACTTATTATTTATATAAGCTTAAAACAAATTTAAAAAATATAACAGATGAAGGATTAAAAGAATTATATAAAGCTTCCATTAACACGTTTGAAAATAATTTGCGAGATATACTAAAGTTTATGAGTAATATTACAATCGGAGAAAGAGATGCGGCAAGTGATAAATTAGCAAGCGAAATGAGCGCTGAGGATTTATTAACAGCAACAAAAGTGTTAACAAAAATGTATGCACATGCACTAACAGAAACGGCTACACCTGATTTAAATAATATGTTTGTTAAACAACTAGTATTAATTAACACTCTCCATTCTCAAATTTTTAACTATCTATCTAAAGAAGGTCAATATTCAGCTTACAATATTAATAAATTAATCGAGAACGATGCTAAAAAAGCAATGGATGTTTTAAAGATGCCGTATTAAAAAATGGACGTAACATAACGTCCATTTTTTAATGCTGTTGAAAAAAGACT
>NZ_NULG01000143.1 GCF_002577195.1 Bacillus sp. AFS041924 | reverse complement strand
AAAAATTTGATTCTCGGACTGATTGAAAATCGCTTGTCTTTTAAGGCGCTAAGTCTGATGAGGGGCTGAGTTACCCTAAATGGTAATGAGCACCGCTTTAGCAGGCGAAGCAACGAAGAAAGCGAGCGTTTGGCGGGCAGTCTGAAAGAAAGGAATATTCTTCCTTTCTTTAAAATTTATCTACTCGTTTTTCTTTTTACTTTATTTTTAAATGATTCTCTTTGTTCATTTAATTTACGCTTATAGCCAGGTTTTACTTTTGATGGCTTTTTAATTGCTTTTGTAGCAACTGCATCTAGATTGCGATCAGTTTTTTTACGAAGTTTACGTTTTGCGCGCGGACCTAAATCTACCCATTCGCCTTTTTTAAGTTCACGATGCTCGAAGTTTATACCACGTTCCTGAAGCTTATCTAATGCTTGATCATCTTCTTGGTCATAGATCGTAATCGCAGTACCAGAGAAGTTTGCTCGACCTGTACGTCCAACACGGTGAACATAGAAGTCTAAATCTGCAGGTAATTCAATATTTATTACATGACTTACCCCTTCAATATCGATGCCTCGGGAAGCTAAATCAGTAGCAACAATATATTGAAACTCTAAATCTTGGATTTGCTTCATCATTTTTTTACGTTCACGTGGACTTAAATCTCCGTGAATTTGACCAACCTTTAAGCCATATGATGATAATTGAGTCGCAACTTCTTCAGCTTTTTTCTTTGTATTTGTAAAGATAATCGCTAAATAAGGTTGAAAACTTAATAAAATATCTTTAGCCATTTTTACTTTATCTTTATGACGACTTGGTACAATAATATGCTCGATTTGCTGAGCTGAAAGTTGCTTCGGATTAATATGAATATGTTCAGGATTTTCCATATACTTTTTCAAGAATGGTTTTAGTTTCTCAGGAATTGTTGCTGAAAAAACAAGCATTTGTAATTTCTTTGGCATTTTTGAGGCAACTTGGTCCACATCATGGATGAATCCCATATCTAACATTAAATCAGCTTCATCTACTACTAAATATTTCGTAGTATGAACTAATAAAACATTATCATTTACTAAATCTTTAATACGACCTGTAGTACCTATTACAATATGTGGCTGTTTTTTTAGCTTCTCAACAGTACGTTTATAATCTGTTCCACCAACAAAGTTTTTTGCAGTTAATTGTTGGTCCTCAGGACAGCATTCAATGATCGCTTGAACATCATTATAAATTTGAGTTGCTAATTCACGAGTTGGTGCAGTAATCACTAACTGCACTTGATCTAAGGATGGATCTAGTGTATTAATTGTCGGAATTAGATATGCATGAGTCTTACCTGACCCAGTTTGCGATTGACCAATTACACTACGCCCTGTTTTAACTTGAGGTATGATCTTTTGTTGAATTTCTGTTGGTTCTGTAAAGTGCTTCTTCTCTATCGCTTCCAAAATAAATGGTTTTAAATCATAACTTTTAAATGAAATTGCCATATAACTCTCACCTTCTTAATTTAAACTTTCTATGTAAATGAGGTATTCGTATCCTCATACAAAATAGCTACAAATATCTATTATACAATAGGTTTGTGCATAAAAGCTAATACTAATTATTCTTTCTTCTTATTTAGCATTTAAATTTTTACTCTGTCCTATACTAACCATTTTAAAGTATGTGCATAGCCTAAGTAATAAAGACCATTTCTGAAAGGAGGTATTAGAATGGGGTTACTTGATAAGTTTAAGAAAAAAAATAAACAGCCTTTTCCAATGTACGGTCCTAATTATTTTAATGGTTATCAACAGCCTTATCAAAATATGCAAAATCCATACAGTCCAAGACAAAATTTTGACCAACGTTTCCCTTATCCTCAATCACCGCAGCAGACTTATCATCATCACTATTATCCACCAGTACAACAAATTTCGGGGCAACAAGGACATTATCAACAACCGATATCATATCAACCAAAGTTAAATCAGCATCAACAATATATAAATCAACATAAAATATTACAACCTATTCCTTTTCAAAATCAGCCAGTAATGCAATCACACAATGGTAGCAATTATCAACAACAAGGAGTTCAAAATCAATATCCAATGACTGGGCAACCCCCTGAAAAAGAAGATGATGGTAGTCCAGGATTTTTTTCGAGATTAATGGGAGGAGACACTTCGATTACAGGTGTTATAGGCGGTATGCAAAGAGCAGTTCAAGCTGCACAACAGGTCACGCCAATGATTCAACAATACGCACCTGCGTTAAAAAACTTTCCTTCAATCTATAAAATTTTTAAGGCAGTAAATACTGACGATCCCGTTGACACAAAAAAAACTAAAAAAAATGATTCAAATGAAATAATTGATGTTTCACAAACTCCAGATACAAAACCAAAAAGAAGAAAAAAAGCTACAACTAATACTGAAGTAAAACAAACGCCAGTTTCTGAAGAACCAACTTCAAGCGTAAATCCGAAACCAAAATTGTTTATGTAAATTTTCTTTTTCTTTGTATAGTAGCCTCTCCCTCCTTTATAATAAAAAATGATAACAATAATATAAAGGAGGGGCTACTCCATGAAAGTTATTAAAGTTACCCCACGAGGCTATTGCTACGGAGTTGTAGATGCAATGGTTATTGCAAGAAATGCAGCAAAAGATCCATCACTACCAAGACCAATCTATATTCTTGGTATGATTGTTCATAATAAACATGTTACTGATGCATTTGAAGAAGAAGGTATTATTACTTTAGATGGTCCAAGCCGTTTAGATATTTTAGAAAAAATTGACAAAGGTACTGTAATCTTTACAGCACATGGAGTTTCTCCAGAAGTAAAATCTAGAGCAATAAAAAAAGGGCTTATGACAATTGATGCGACATGCCCAGATGTAACGAAAACACATGATTTAATCAAAGAGAAAATGGCTGAAGGCTATCACTTTATTTATATTGGTAAAAAAGGACATCCAGAGCCAGAGGGAGCAGTTGGTATTGCACCTTCAATTGTTCATTTAATCCAAAGCAAGTCTGATATTGATGCTCTAGATATTCCGACTGATAAAATTATCATTACTAACCAAACAACGATGAGTCAATGGGACGTAGTGGAATTAATTCAATACTCAATTAAGAAATACCCTACTGCTCATGTACACAAAGAAATTTGTATGGCAACTCAAGTTCGTCAAGAAGCAATTGCTGATCAAGCAGGCCAAGCGGATTTAACAATCGTTGTCGGTGACCCAATGAGTAATAACTCAAATAGACTTGCTCAAGTTTCGCATGAAATTGCAGGAACAAAGGCATATCGTATTTCAGACATTTCAGAAATACAGTTGAAATGGTTAGAAGGCGTTGAGACTGTAGCAGTTACATCAGGAGCTTCTACTCCAACACCAATTACACGTGAGGTTATCGCATTTTTAGAGCAATACGATCCAAACAACGAAAGCACTTGGGGAACAGAATCAGCTGTTGAATTAAGCAAAATATTACCTAAAGTTAGAATAAAAGACTAAAAAAAAATAGGACTTTCGAATTTTATACTCGGAAGTCCTATTTTTTATTTTTATATTCATATAAATGTAAATGGATCAGTGTGGATTGTAGATGCAATAATTTCACAAGACATATTTTTTTCCTTTAGTTTATGATCTAAAAGACGTTTAACGCCTAATTTCATTACTTTTTCAATATTATGACCTGCATCAACAATATTTAAATTTAACATTTTCCAATCCTGTGCTACATGATAATATATATCACCACTTAAATACACATCAGCACCATTTCTTTTTGCATGATAAGCAAATTTATTGCCATCACCACCAACAATTGCAACTTTTTTTACTTTATCTCCTAAATTTCCTACCACTCTTACACCTTGTAAATCTAATTTGTCTTTCACATAATGCGCAAATTGCTCTAATGAAAGCTCTTCTTTAAGACTTCCGATTCTACCAATTCCAAACGTTTTTCCTTCATTTTCTAAAGTATATGTATCATATGCTACTTCTTCATATGGATGAGTTTTTTGCATCGCTTTAAGAACTGGTTTTAATTTTAATTGTGGAACAATTGTTTCAAGCTTTACTTCGTCGACTTCTTCTAATTGGTCCAGTTTCCCAATAAACGGTGTTGTCCCCTCTAACGGCATAAATGTCCCTTTTCCATTCGAACTAAAGGTACAATGACTGTAGTTACCAATATGACCAGCGCCAGCATCACAAACTGCATTTAATACACTTTCAGCATGCGTTTTAGGTACAAACACAACTAATTTTATTAGCTTTTCTACATATGTAGGAGCGAGGACTTTCGTGTTTTCTAATTGTAGTGCCTCCGCTAAAAAATCACTCACACCGATTTCTGCAATATCAACATTTGTATGGGCAGCAAAAACAGCAATATCATGTTTAATACATAGTTCCACAATCTTACCAGGTTCACTGTCTGTTTCAATCTTTTTTAAAGGTCTATAGATAATTGGATGATGAGCAATAATTAGATTAGCGCCGATCGAAATAGCCTCTTCAACAACCTCTTTAGTGACATCTAACGCTATCAATACCTTTGTTACTTGTTTTGACAATGTACCGATTTGAAGTCCATTTGGATCACCTTCTTCAGCTAAATGCTTAGGGAATAATTCTTCAAATTGCTGTACTAGCTGAAAACCATTTATCGATTTCATGAAAGCACCTCTTTAATCCACTGAAGTTTTTGTTCGACTTCTTTTATTTTCTGAACTGATTCCTCTGTTTGTTTTGCTGACTCTAGCTGAGATAAAATTCTCTCAAAATTATTATTTTCGTGTTTCCATCTCTTCATAAATGCATCATTTTTGTTTTTAAGTAAGTGGGGCCCAATAAATAGTTCCATCTCTTTCTGTTCACTGTATGCACTATTTAGACTCGATTTAGAAGCTACTAAAATTTCATAGATTTTTCCATCTTCTTCTAATATATCTTCCTCCACAAGAGAATATCCTTCCTTATCAAGCCAATTTCTAATTTGATGCGCACCAATATTTGGTTGTAACACTAATGTTTCAACACCTTCAAGTTTTTCTTTACCATTTTCTAAAATGCTAGAAATTAATGCACCACCCATTCCTGCTATTGTGATGACATCTACTTCGTTTGGAACTAAAACCTCTAGTCCATCACCCATTCTTGCCTCTACAATTCCTTCTAGTCCACTTTGACGGATTGTAGAGCGTGCTGAATTATATGGTCCTTCTGTAATTTCTCCTACAATTGCTGAGGTACATCTTTTATTTAAAACTGCATAACAAGGTAAATATGCATGATCTGACCCAATGTCAGCTAATTTTGTGCCTTCTGGTATGTAATCAAATACCCTTTTTAATCGCTTTGATAAATTTACTTCATTCATAACATAATCACCAATTTCATTTTATTTTCATAATAATATTTTACACTAAAATAGTCGATAAACCAAAATGACCCCTTCATATGAAGAGGTCATTTTAAATGCTTGCTTATTTTTTTTCAGATAACCATTTTGCAACAGCTTCCAATTGTGGTCCTTGTACTAAACCAGCAGGCATTCCGCCTTCTTTACCATTTTTAAGAATTTCTTTGATTTCATCTTCTGAGTATTTAGAACCTACTTTTGTTAAGTCTGGTCCAACACTCCCTTGTAATTGATCACCATGACAGGTAACACATGTTTGAGCATATATTTCATCTGGCTTAGTTGATGCTGTTTGTTCCGGTTTTTTATCACCGTTAGCAATTTCATCAGCCTGTTTTGCCCCTTTTAATGAAATAATTAGCATGATTGCGATTCCTAGTGCTGCAATTAGAGCAAAAGGAATTAATGGATTTCGTTTCATTATGATCCCCCTTATGTAACCCCTTAAAAAATAAAATTAATTACTATAACATTATTATTGTATACGATTAAAAACAATAAAAAAAGTATTATATTGGATAAATTTAAAAATTGTTAAACGATTTCAAAATTAAATAAACCTTTGATATAAAGAATTCCATTTAATAACACATAAATACTGTTTGATCCTATATGCGAATAAATGAAATAAGTAAGTTTTATTAAGAAACCATTTATATACATTGTCACCAATTTAGCTTTTAATCTATTTTTAATCATTTTTAGAAATAGATTGGTTCAAATCCGATCCATTCTATTTGTGAAACTTAAAGAAATTAATAATTGCTATTACAGTATAGGTAATATGTCTTAAAAACCAGTTATTTTATAGTTAGTAAGATAGAACTAATTATAAAATTAGTAAAAAAAGTAGGAAAAATGAGTGTTTGCAAATTTAAAGACAATTCTGTAAAATAAAGTAAATAGGTTACCAAAGTATAAAAATGATGGAATTACTACTAGAGTTTATCATAACCATTTTTACTTAAATTATCCTTTGTTTCATCTTTTGAATAAAATGTTTTGGATCGTATAAATAAAGATTTGTTAAATCCGATTTTCATCAAATTATATTATTCATTATCACTACAACTTAGATGATCTTTAGTTTACTTTGTAAGTAGCATAGCATTACTACTATATTATTAGTATAGACATTCGATATATTTTGACATTTTTTTAATGTGACATTTTTACTATTTAAAACGTTTTCAAAAATAAAATTTTAATTTTTAAAAATAAAAAAGTTTACCCAAATATGGATAAACTTTTTAAACATCCTATTCTAAGAAATCTTTTAGACGTTTACTACGGCTCGGATGACGTAATTTACGTAGAGCTTTTGCTTCAATTTGACGAATACGCTCACGTGTTACACCAAACACTTTACCAACTTCTTCTAACGTACGCGTACGTCCATCATCTAAACCAAATCGTAAACGTAAAACATTTTCTTCACGATCAGTTAATGTATCAAGAACATCTTCTAATTGCTCTTTTAGCATTTCATAAGCTGCATGCTCAGCTGGAGAAGTCGCTTCAGAATCTTCAATAAAGTCACCTAAATGTGAATCATCCTCTTCACCAATTGGTGTTTCTAATGAAACTGGCTCTTGAGCAATTTTAAGGATTTCTCTAACTTTTTCTGGTGGTAGATCCATTTCTTCACCAATTTCTTCAGGAGATGGTTCGCGTCCTAAATCTTGAAGTAATTGACGTTGAACTCGAATTAATTTATTAATTGTTTCTACCATATGAACCGGAATACGAATTGTTCTAGCTTGGTCAGCAATTGCACGAGTAATCGCTTGACGAATCCACCAAGTCGCATATGTACTAAATTTATAACCTTTACGATAATCAAATTTTTCAACGGCTTTGATTAGACCCATATTTCCTTCTTGAATAAGGTCTAGGAAAAGCATTCCACGTCCTACATAACGTTTTGCAATACTTACTACTAGACGTAAGTTTGCTTCTGCTAGACGGCGTTTAGCTTCTTCGTCGCCTTCTTCTATTCGTTTCGCTAAGTTGATTTCATCTTGTCCAGAAAGTAGATCAACACGACCAATCTCTTTTAAGTACATACGTACAGGATCATTAATTTTAACACCAGGAGGAACACTTAAATCATTTAAGTCAAATTCTTCTTCCTTTTCTAATTGAGCACCTCTTGGCTCATCTTCAGCATCACCGACAATGTCAATGCCTTGTTCGCCTAATTGCTCATAAAATTCTTCAAGTTGATCTGAATCAATTTCAAATCCGTTTAAACGGTCTGCAATTTCTTCGTATGTAATTACACCACGTTTTTTACTATTTTCAATTATTAATGCTTTTACCTGATCAAGTGTTACTTCTGTTTCCGTATCTTTAGAACGAGCCGATTTATCAGCCATCTGTTCCCCTCCTTCGAAAAGTTCGCGAATCATTTAACATATTTCATAGTAGATCTGAGCTGTGTGATTTGTTGGAGAATCGTTGCAGCTTTTACAAAATCTCCTTCACGTTCAGCTTTTTTTAGATCTATTTCTTTTTCACGTATACGTTGTTGTTTATCATAGTTGTTTAATGCATCTAAATAATCCTTTAACTCTCGCTCTGCTAATTCAGGTGCTATCTGTAAATTGACAATTTTTGAAACTACTTCAAGTAACCTTTTTGAAGGAAGGTAATTCATAAATTTACTAATATTAGACTCATTGCCCTCTTCATAATAAGCATAAAGATGGATTATAATCTCGGAATAATCATTATTGTAGAATAGACCCTGATATTGCTGCCTTACTTGTTCAGCTACTTCTCTGCTATTTAGCATATGAGCTAAAAGTAATTGTTCAGCTCTAACGTGTGCAGGAAGAAGTGTCTTAGAAGTAATATCGCGTTTGATATCAGTTTTTACTTCTGTTACATTAGATATACGATTTGCCTGATTACTATATTGTCCAAATTCCTTCTTAAGTACTTCAATCGAGATCGAAAACTCTTTTGAGAGTTGATTTAAGTAATAATCTTGTTCGATAAGTTGACTTAATTTAGCAATTTCCTGTAGCATTTCTTTTATATACTGAAATTTAACCGTTTCATCTAAAAGATTTTTTCCTTTTCGATGATATTGCATTTTAAAACTCATTAATGATACACTAGCTTCAATAATAGAGGTATTAAATTTTTCTGGACCAAATTGCCTTATATACTCATCAGGATCTAACCCATCAGGCATTTGTGCAACCTTAATTGTAAATCCTTCTTTTTGAAGAATTTTTGCTGCTTTTTCAGTAGCGTTTATACCTGCTTGGTCTGAATCGTAGCAAATAATAATTTGATCAACAGACGTTTTCAAGGCTTTCGCTTGATCCTCTGTTAATGAAGTTCCCATGGTTGCAACAGCATCATGGACACCAGCTTTATAAGCTGAAATGACATCTGCAAAACCTTCCATTAAAATTGCTCGATTTTGCTTTCGCATAACATTTTTCGCTTGGTAAAATTGATATAATAATTTACCTTTATGGAAAATTGATGATTCAGGACTATTTAAATATTTTGGTGACCCTTCACCCATTATTCTGCCACTGAATGCAATAATTTTACCTTGATGGTTATGAATCGGAAAAATTAATCGATTTCGAAATCGATCATAGTAATTACCATCTCGTTCACTTCGAACTACTAGACCAGCTTTCTCCATGACCGGCATTGGATAACCACGTTTTTCTAACACCTTCGTAACAGCATCCCAAGAATCTAAAGCAACACCAAGCTCAAAATGCTTTATTTCTTCTTTAGAAATCCCTCTGTTATACAGGTATTCTAACGCTTGTTTACCTTCTGTTGTGTTAACTAATAGATGATGATAGTACTTTTTGACAAACTCATGAGCTTCAAGCATAATTCCATGCTCAGTAGCTTGTGGATTCTTAACTGTGTCAATAGTTTCTGAAGGTAAAGTGATATTTGTCTTCTTTGCAAGCTGATGGACAGATTCTTGAAAGTTTAGTCCTTCAAGCTGCATAATGAAAGAAATCGCATTTCCTCCAGCACCGCATCCAAAACAATGAAAAATTTGTTTTTCAGGAGACACAGAAAAAGATGGTGTGCTTTCTCCGTGAAAAGGACAAAGTCCAAAATAATTTCTTCCTTGTTTTTTCAGAGGAACATACTCACTCACTACATCAACTATGTCAACTGACTGACGAACTTGTTCGACAAGTTCATCGGGAATTCTGTTTCCCATACTGACAGCTCCATATACTATTTTATTCGATAAAACTCACTGTATTCCTTCATGATTCGACAAAAATATTTCCATATTTTTCACTTAATATTTTCCGCTTTATTAAGTACAACATGAATTAGTATTAATCAAAAAACAAAGTGTTAACAGTAGTTCATAAGCATTGCATTCAACTGCTAGTTCTGGTTTTCATTAACCCATTTATTTATCGCTTATGATTAATTTCTACACGTCTTTTGTAATTCCTTCAAAACATGTATCGATTTATGTAGTTTTATTTCCATCCTTTAATAAACTAGGAAGCACATATTGATAGTTTATTCGTAAGTACAAAAAGTTAAACCTATTATTAGTTCATTTCATACAATTTTTTATTATAATCTATTTTAATTAGGAAATCTAGCAATAAACCTTAAAGAATTTTATCTTTTTTCTAGGCTCTGTTAATATTAATTGTTGATTTTAGTTAAATTCGGGACTAATTGAAATGGAAGGTGCGAAGACTCCTATGGGAAATGCGGGAAACTTGAGACCCCTAA
>NZ_NULG01000142.1 GCF_002577195.1 Bacillus sp. AFS041924 | reverse complement strand
TTCAAATTAAGTCTGACGTATAAATTCATATCTTTGAAATAGACTTTTAAGACCTTGGTTTTGCCAATATGCATTCCCAAGTGTTTTATGTAGGATTGGGCTTTTGGCGATTCGCCAAAAGCCTTTTCTACTGTTTCCCCATTCGAATGCTTTATGGATGTCCACACCTAATCCAATCAGTTTTCTCACTCTCGTTTTAGGTAATTTCCATTGTTTCCACAGGC
>NZ_NULG01000141.1 GCF_002577195.1 Bacillus sp. AFS041924 | reverse complement strand
GCTCTGTATAAATTGTTGATTTTAGTTAAATTCGAGACTAATTGAAATGGAAGATGCGAAGACTCCTATGGGAAATGCGGGAAACTTGAGACCCCGGAGGCTTTTTTAAGGAGGCTCAGGGTCACGCCCCATGGAAAGTGAAGTACCTGGAATGGAAAATTAACATTCTTTTTTAACAGATCCAAACTTTTAAACCTGCATTAAAACCTCGATCAAATGGAGAGTATATTAAATGAGAAAAAGAATTTTGGTTGTCGGAGCCAGTGGAGATATCGGCTTAGCTATTTCAAAAAAATTAATCAATGAAAAATATGATTTAATTGTCCATTATAATAGTAAAAAAGAGCCCCTAAATGAACTAATTGAATTGGCCTTAGAAAATGGAGTAAATTGTCAATTCGTTCAAGCGGACATGTCAGTAAAAAACGGAGTTGATCGTTTAACATCTCAAATAAAGGAAAGAATCGATTCGATAATTTATGCAGCTGGTTTTTCAATCTATGGGCTGATAAACGATGTAAGCGATGAAGAGATTGATCAATTAACTCAATTACATATTAAAAGCTTAATAAAAGTAGTCAATTATTTTCTTCCTAATATGGTAGCTAAAAAATCTGGCAGTATAGTCGTTGTATCGTCTATATGGGGGCAAATTGGTGCATCATGTGAAGTATTGTATTCAACTACAAAAGGTGCTCAAAATGCTTATGTCATGGCGTTAGCTAAAGAATTGGGACCAAGTGGAATAAAAGTAAATGCGGTTGCCCCAGGTGCAGTAAAAACGAATATGCTAAATGCATTTAGTGAAGAAGATTTAATTGAAATTGAAAATGATATTCCAATGAATAGATTAGCACTTCCAAGTGAGATCGCTAACACTGTAAATTTCTTAATTTCCGAACAATCTTCTTATATTACTGGTCAAATACTTGGAGTAAACGGCGGTTGGCATACTTCATAACAAAATTTCGACTTGAAAGTTATTTATTTCACATATTTTACCTTTTATATTATCGGGAAATCGTTTATTATTAAATGTAGAGTATGAGTAGTTAACAAATAGGGGGTATAGGTATGGAGTTAATCGAATGGTATTTTGAGTATGAAATACATAAGAATCGCCCTGGACTACTTGGAGATATTGCTTCGTTAATCGGTATGCTAGGGATTAATATTTTAACAATAAATGGTGTTGACACAATGAGACGCGGCATGTTACTAGGTTGCGATAACGATGATCAAATTACTAGATTTGAATCAATTTTAAATACTATGGACAATATAACTATAATTAAGCTTAGAAAGCCAACTCTTAGAGATCGTTTAGCTGTAAGACATGGTACTTATATCCAACGAGACGTAGATGACAAAAAGACTTTTCGTTTTGTTCGTGATGATCTAGGTATGCTTGTTGATTTTATGGCAGAACTATTTAAACAACCAGGTCATAAGCTAATCGGAATTAGGGGAATGCCTCGTGTTGGTAAAA
This sequence comes from Bacillus sp. AFS041924, assembly GCF_002577195.1. Lineage (GTDB taxonomy): Bacteria > Bacillota > Bacilli > Bacillales > Bacillaceae_G > Gottfriedia. The sequence goes on along the minus strand of NZ_NULG01000141.1, from coordinate 23,487 downwards.
CTGAATCAGTTGTAGCAGCAAGTGTATGTGCTAATAAACGCTGGTTATTTGTTTCATCTACATTAATTAAACAAACATTAAGAAGTCAATTAATAGAAGACGAATATAATTCAGATAATGTATTTATTATTGATGGTATTCTTTCTCATAGAAGAGCTAATGAACAACATTGGCAATTAGTTCGCGAAATTATGGCAATGTCTTCTGTGAAAGTAGTTGAGCATCCAGATGTATTTGTACAGCAAACTGAATACTCTTTAGATGATTTTGATTACATAATTGAATTAAGAAACGATGAAAATGAAGAAATTAAATATGAACTAGTAGACCAAATGGATAAAAATGGACACAACTCGTTCTCAATGTTTGATTTTTAAAGTAAGTTGGGGTGTAATCTGTGACAGAATTAGGAAACTATTTACGAGAAGCAAGAGAAGCTAAAGGCTTATCAATTGATGATGTTCAAGAGTTAACGAAGATTCAGAAACGTTATCTTGAAGCAATTGAAGAAGGCAATTATGAAATATTGCCAGGGCAATTTTATGTACGTGCATTTATTAAACAGTATGCAGAAACGATCGGTGTCGATGTCTCTGGTTTTCTTACTGAAAAGCCAGCTGTAGAAGTGACTGCCGTGCCAAATACAATAGCTGAAGAAGTAAAACATGAAGAGATTCCAAGTAGAGCTTCTAAACTTAAAGAGCCATTAAATAACGTTAAGTCGTCACGTATAATGGATTATTTACCGAAGATTCTAGTAGCGATTCTAATAATCGGGATTTGCATTGCTATTTATATGATGCTTCCATCAAATAATGATGAAAAATCTGCTGATACTACTAACCAATCTAATTCTAATTCTGAAATTGAAAAACCAAAAAATAATGCGCTAGATCAGGTTAAAAATGATAATAAGAAAAAAACAGAGCAACCGAAAAATGACGTGACTGAGGATAAGCCAACGCAAAAAATTACAGTTGACTCTGCTGCAGGTAAAAGAACTACAATTTCATTATCTGATACGGATGTATTTAAATTAGAAGTGGTTGCAAATGGTGAAAGTTATATCGATTTAAAAAATGCAGATGGGAAAATGTTCTATAGCGGAATGTTAAAACAAGGACAAACTCAAAACTATGACTTAACAGAAGAGAATGAAGTAACAGTAAATATTGGTGCTTCTAATAATGTTGAGCTACGAATTAATGATGAGGTATTTAAATACCCAGTTAGTCCAACAAATGTTGTTCACCAAAGGATTACGATTAAAAATTTAAAAATGAATCAATAGTCATCTTTAAGATGGCTTTTATTCATTTATTATAAATTGCTTCATTTTTTAGAAAGTTTTGGAGGGTTTACCATGAATTTACCAAATAAGATTACAGTATCAAGGGTTTTGTTAATTCCATTATTTATGCTAGTAGTTTTAATAGATTTTGGATGGGGAAATATTACGTTAATTGGTGATTCGATACCAGTTAATCATTTAGTAGGAGGTGCAATTTTTATTATTGCGTCTGTTACTGATTTTATTGATGGTTATTATGCTAGAAAATATAATTTAGTTACTAATTTTGGTAAGTTTCTAGATCCACTTGCAGATAAACTACTTGTGTCTTCAGCATTAATTATTTTAACTGATTTTGAGTACGTTCCAGCTTGGATTACGATTGTAATCATAAGTAGAGAATTTGCTGTAACCGGTTTACGAATGATTTTGGCAGGTTCAGGAGAGGTACATGCTGCAGCAATGCTAGGTAAAATTAAGACTTGGGCACAAATTGTCGCGATTTCTGCTTATTTCTTACATGACTTCCCTTTGAATTTCTTACCGTTTTCTATTGCAGATGTATCGCTATGGGTTGCGCTATTCTTTACAGTTTATTCCGGTTGGGATTATTTTTATAAAAATAGAGATGTTCTTCTTAAATCAATGTAATTATTTATATAGGGGGGAAATGATATGAAGCGTGCTGAAATAATCGCAGTTGGGACAGAGCTACTTTTAGGACAGATTGCAAATACGAATGCGCAATTTTTAGCTAAACATTTATCTACATTAGGATATCACCATCATTTCCAAACAGTTGTAGGAGACAATTCCAATCGACTTAAAAGTGCATTAGAAATTGCTTCATCTAGAAGCGATTTAATCATTTTAACCGGTGGATTGGGACCAACAAAGGATGATTTAACAAAAGAGGTTGTTTCTGAATTTGTTCAAGAGTCACTTGTTTATCATGATCAATCCCTACAGTACATTGAACAATATTTTATTAAAGCAAATCGACCAATGACTGAGAATAACAAAAAACAAGCATTAGTCATTAATAATGCGTTTGTTTTATTGAATAAAAATGGTATGGCACCTGGAATGGTTTATGAAGCGAAGGATAAACAATTTGTATTATTACCAGGTCCACCTAAAGAAATGATTCCGATGGTTGAAAATGAACTTATTCCTTATTTTTTAAAAGGGAAAGAAGCAAGTACAATTATTTCAAAAGAGCTTAAGTTCTTTGGGATCGGTGAATCAATTTTAGAAACTCAAATTCTTGATTTGCTTGAAAAACAATCAAATCCAACAATCGCTCCTTTAGCGAGTGAGGGGGAAGTGATGCTTCGAGTTACTGCAAGTGCTAGTAATGAACAAGAAGCAGAAAAGCTTATTGGACAAGCTGAAGATAAAATTCGTGAACGTGTTGGACAATTCATCTATGGTACGAATGGTGATAGCTTGTTTACTGTTTTATCAAGTAAATTAAAGGATCATAAACTAACTATCTCCGCTGCTGAAAGTTTAACGGGTGGCCTTTTCAGTAAAAGAGTGACGGATATTCCGGGTAACTCGGCCATATTTAAAGGAAGTGTCGTTTGTTACTCGAATGAAATGAAGCAAAAACTATTAAATGTACCATCTGACATTTTGACTAATAATGGTGCAGTAAGTGCAGAATGTGCTAAATCACTAGTTGATAATATTCAAAGTTTAACAGGAAGTAATATTTCAATTAGTTTTACTGGTGAAGCAGGACCTTCAACATTAGAAGATGTGCCTGTTGGTAAAGTATTTATCGGTATAAAACTAGGTGATTCAAATCCGTTTATAAAAGAGTTTCAATTCAGTGGTACACGCGAACAAATAAGACTATCAAGTGTCAAAAATGGTGCAAATTTGTTAATTAAATTAATTAATTTAAGTTATGAAAGTCAAGACTTATAAAATGAAATAGAATATTTTATAATAAAAAAGCTCGGTTATTTAGNNCTATTTAGCCGAGTTTTTTAATTTTATAGTTTCGATATTAATAAAAATCTAGTTTTATAGGACAAAAAATACGAAACAAGCGTTTCTATTCTTTAAAAAATATGTTTAAATACAAAAATAATCGAATAAACGTTCTATTTTTTTATTGGCAAACGTACAAAAAACAGTTATTATATAGTTAAGAGATAAATGAATCCTGAGGAGGAATTTTAATGAGTGATCGTCAAGCCGCATTAGATATGGCATTAAAACAAATTGAAAAACAATTCGGTAAAGGTTCAATTATGAAACTTGGAGAACAAACAGATCGCCAAATTTCAACTATTTCTAGTGGATCGTTAGCACTAGATGTAGCATTAGGTGTAGGTGGATATCCAAGAGGCCGAATTATTGAAGTATATGGTCCTGAAAGTTCAGGTAAAACAACTGTTGCATTACATGCAATCGCTGAAGTTCAAGCAAATGGAGGACAAGCGGCGTTTATAGATGCTGAGCATGCATTAGATCCGATCTATGCTCAAAAATTAGGTGTAAACATTGATGAGTTATTATTATCTCAACCAGATACAGGTGAACAAGCACTTGAAATCGCAGAAGCATTAGTACGTAGTGGTGCAATTGATATAATCGTAGTCGACTCAGTAGCTGCATTAGTTCCAAAAGCTGAGATTGAAGGTGAGATGGGTGATGCTCACGTAGGTCTACAAGCTCGATTAATGTCTCAAGCATTACGTAAGCTTTCAGGTGCAATTAACAAGTCAAAAACAATTGCAATCTTCATTAACCAAATTCGTGAAAAAGTTGGGGTTATGTTCGGTAATCCTGAAACGACTCCAGGTGGACGTGCGTTAAAATTCTACTCGACAATTCGTTTAGAAGTACGTCGTGCTGAACAATTAAAACAAGGTAATGAAATTGTTGGTAACAAAACAAAAATTAAAGTTGTTAAAAATAAAGTAGCACCACCATTTAGACAAGCTGATGTAGACATTATGTACGGAGAAGGTATTTCTAAAGAAGGTGAAATTCTTGATATTGGATCTGATTTAGATATCGTTCTTAAGAGTGGAGCATGGTATTCTTACAATGAAGAACGTCTTGGACAAGGTCGTGAGAATGCTAAGCAATTCTTAAAAGAAAATAAAGATATCCGTGACACGATTAAACAATCAATCCGTCTTCACCATGGTTTAGATAATCCTGTTACTGTTACTGAAACAGGCGACGAAGGACAATTCTCTTTATTAGAAGATTAATTAAAAGTAGTATGAAACAACCTAAAAAATGCGGGCGCTTATTAAAAGTGTCCGCATTTTTTAATTTGATATTTTATACATCAGATTATTAGTATTAAATGATCTTTTTTGAAATTTTTGTTTTTATTGGTCGTAAATTTGTTTATAAAAAACTAATCTAAGTGTAAGGTGATTTAGAAAAATTTCACAGCATAAAAGTGTTGATTAGACCAAATTGTTGGTTGACTAATGTAAGAAATGAGTAAAACCTGAATTCAAGTAGGAAGCGAATGCGTAATGTGTCAGATCAAGCCCAATGGAAAGCGATTTACCTGTAGCAAAAATCAATAATCTAAATTTAATTATAGACAATTTAGCAACAGATAATATATGATTTCTGTATTTCATCAAAAAAAAATTTCATTCCAAAAACTTGTTAATTAGCTCTTAATAAATAAATTAATGAATAAAATTTAGATTCTTATGTATGAAATCTAGTAAAAATGTAATAAATATTGATAAATCAAGTAAGTAAGCGATTTACAAGGCTTGACATCATTTGGTAAGAGATTTAATATTTAAGTGTATATTCTAAAAAAATATTACTTTTTTGTGAAAAATTGAAATGAAATGTGCTGTATGTTGATGCAATTATTTTTTATACAATATAACAGCCGACAAAAATGAAACTAATTAAATAGCAAGAGGAGGTGAAATCATGGGTGCAAATACTATAATTTTGATCATCTTCGCATTGCTTGCCACATTCGGAGTCGGTTATGCTGTCGGATTTTTTGTCCGTAAGTCCATTGCAGAAGCTAAAATAAATGGCGCAACTAATCATGCAAATCAAATTATTGAAGATGCAAAACGTGATTCAGAAACAATTAAAAAAGAAGCTTTATTGGAAGCAAAGGACGAAATTTTCAAAATTCGTACAGATGCGGAGAACGAAATTCGTGACCGTCGTAGTGAAATACAAAAGTCAGAAAATCGTTTAATGCAAAAAGAAGAGAACTTAGATCGTAAAGATGAAGGACTTTCAAAACGTGAGTCTGTTCTTGAAAGAAAAGAGGAATCTCTTGTTTTAAAACAACAGCAGATAGAAGAAATGGAAAGCAAAATAGAAGCATTAATTGCTGCTCAGCAAGAAGAGTTAGAAAGAATTTCTAGCTTGAATCGAGAAGAAGCAAGACAATTAATACTTACTAAAGTCGAAAATGAATTATCCCATGAAACAGCAATACTAGTAAAAGAAACAGAAGCTCGTGCAAAAGAAGAAGCAGATAAGAGAGCAAAAGATATTTTATCATTAGCAATCCAGCGTTGTGCTGCAGACCATGTTGCTGAAACAACTGTTTCAGTTGTAAATCTTCCAAATGATGAAATGAAAGGTCGTATTATTGGCCGTGAAGGACGAAATATTCGTACTTTAGAAACGTTAACTGGTATAGATTTAATTATTGATGATACGCCTGAAGCTGTTATATTATCAGGTTTTGATCCAATTCGTCGTGAAACTGCACGAATTGCACTAGATAAATTAGTACAAGATGGTCGAATCCATCCAGCACGAATTGAAGAAATGGTTGAGAAATCAAGACGTGAAGTAGACGAGTACATACGTGAAGTCGGTGAACAAACTACTTTTGAAGTTGGTGTTCATGGAATTCACCCTGACTTAATTAAAATATTAGGTCGTCTGAAATTTAGAACTAGTTATGGTCAAAATGTGTTGAAACATTCGATGGAAGTAGCGAACCTAGCTGGACTTATGGCTGCTGAACTAGGTGAAGATACAAAACTTGCGAAGCGTGCAGGTTTACTTCACGATATTGGTAAGGCAATTGATCATGAGGTAGAGGGTAGCCACGTTGAAATCGGTGTTGAATTAGCAACGAAATATAAAGAACATCCAGTCGTTATCAATAGTATTGCATCTCATCACGGAGATGCTGCGCCAACTTCAATTATTGCAGTTCTAGTAGCTGCTGCAGATGCATTATCTGCTGCTAGACCAGGAGCTCGTAGCGAGACATTAGAAAACTATATTCGTCGTTTAGAAAAACTTGAAGAGATTTCTGAATCGTATGAAGGTGTAGAAAAATCATTCGCTATTCAAGCAGGTCGTGAAGTTCGCATTATGGTAAAACCAGATACAATTGATGATTTACAAGCTCATAGATTAGCGAGAGATATAAGAAAACGGATTGAAGATGAACTGGATTACCCAGGACATATCAAAGTTACTGTTATTCGTGAAACTCGAGCTGTCGAATATGCAAAATAAAGTGGTGTATACCACTTTATTTTCTTTTTATCAACAAAATAAGTTTTTTCAATAATAGCTCCAACTAATACATATCTGGAATTAATCTTAGTTGAATGGCATAGATGAAAGATTCAGGTTGTGCTAGTAATGGAGCTTTTTGTATTTTTGGGTAATCTAAATGTAAAATCAGTGCTGTATATACAGTGGCAAGTTGGAAGGAAGTAACGAAATGAGAATAATGTTTATAGGTGATGTAGTTGGTTCAAATGGTAGGGCAATGGTAAAGGCTAATATTCAAGCTTTAAAAAGAAAATATAGTCCTTCCGTAACAATCATAAATGGTGAAAATGCAGCACACGGTAAAGGAATAACAGAAAAAATTTATCGTGAATTTTTAGAATTAGGTGCTCAAGCAGTTACACTTGGTAATCATGCATGGGATAAAAAAGATATTTTTGAATTTATTGACCAAGCAAAATACTTAGTGAGACCAGCTAATTTCCCTGAAGGTACACCTGGTAATGGACTAGTATTCTTAAATTTTAATGACGTTGAAATAGCTGTAATAAATTTGCAAGGTAGAACATTTTTACCACCACTTGATTGTCCATTTAAAAAAGCTGATGAGCTAATAAAAATCGCTCAAAAAAGAACAAAAATCATTTTTGTTGATTTTCATGCTGAAGCAACGAGTGAAAAAATCGCTATGGGATGGTATTTAGATGGAAAAGTAACTGCGATTGTTGGTACTCATACACATGTACAAACGGCTGATGAGCGAGTTTTACCTGCTGGTACAGCGTTTATTACGGATGTAGGTATGACTGGACCTTACGATGGCATTTTAGGCGTTACAAAAGAAGCTGTTATTAAAAAATTCTTAACAAACTTACCAGTAAGATTCGAAGTTGATGAAGGTAGAGGTCAGCTAAGTGGTGTTATCATTGAATTAGATAAACAAAGTGGGCTAGCAAAATCGATAAAAAGAATACAAATAAATGATGATCATCAAGAGCTATAAAAATAATTTAAAGAATTGTGAAAATTTTTAAAAAACTTTTAAATATTTGCAGGAATAACTTCTTGGTACCGAGAATAGTTTTTATTGTACACAATATTAGCTTTGTAAGTACAAGGAGGATCAGGAATGGAAATATTAAAAGTTTCAGCAAAGTCAAACCCTAATTCTGTAGCAGGAGCACTTGCAGGTGTATTGAGAGAACGCGGTTCAGCAGAAATTCAAGCAATTGGTGCTGGCGCGTTAAACCAAGCTGTAAAAGCAGTTGCAATTGCGAGAGGATTCGTTGCACCAAGTGGTGTAGATTTAATTTGTATCCCTGCATTTACAGATATTCAAATCGATGGGGAAGAGCGTACAGCGATTAAATTAATTGTAGAACCTCGTTAATAATAACAACCTGTTAGCCTAAAGCGACAGGTTGTTTTATTTTACTCTAAAGAAGTGGGATTATTGCTGCTAGAAAGAGGAGATAAGTATAGAGCTTCTAGCATAGACTCGTCATTGGACGAGTTTTTTTTGTATAAATATTACTTTTATTAATGGATTTATAAATATGTTAAACTAGTTTAAATAGTCAAAAAAGAAAGGGTGTTAAGGAATGAAAGTTTTTGATGCTCATTGTGATGTACTAATGAAATTATTAGAAAAGCCTTCGATCAATTTTGAAAATGATGATTCATTAGAAGTTTCAGTTAATCGATTAAAAGAAGGGGAAAGTAAAGTACAATGTTATGCGATTTATATCCCCGAAAATGTACATAAACTAATAAAATTTGATGCAGCACTTCAATGTGTGACTCTTTTTTATGAAAAAGTAGCAACAGAAAGTAATAATATAAAAGTTATTCGTACAAAAGAAGATGAAGTTGGATTGAAAAGTCACGAAATGGGCGCTATTTTGACGCTAGAGGGCTGTGACGCACTTTTAGGTGATATTAACCGACTTAAGATATTACATCGTCTAGGAGTGCGTAGTGTCGGTTTAGTATGGAATTACGCTAATGAAACAGCTGATGGAATACTTGAAGAAAGGAATGGTGGATTAACTAATTTTGGAAGAAGTGTAGTTCATTACTTAAATGAGCATAATATGTGGTGTGATCTTTCTCATTGTAGTGAAGCTGCTTTTTGGGATGCATTCGAGCAAGCAAAATACCCAACTGCAACTCATTCGAATGCTAAAGCAATTTGTAAACATCCAAGAAATTTAAACGATGAACAGTTGAAGGCAATGTTTAATAGAGGTGCAATTGTAGGGATTAATTTTTATCCTACATTTTTAGTGGATGAAGGAGTTGCAACGATCTCAGATATTATTAAACATATTGATTATATGTGCTCACTAGGTGGCGAAAAATATATCGCGATGGGATCAGATTTTGATGGGATCGATAAACATCCAACCGATTTACATCATGTTGGGCTCTATCAAAATTTAACGAATGAATTGCTAAAATATTATACCGAACAGCAAGTAAAAGGCTTTATGTATGAGAATTATTCATCATATATACATTACAAATGACACGTTACTTGTTCAGAATAATAAAAATATAAAAATTAAAGGAATAATTTCTTTCAAAATCATTGATTTTTTTGGTTAATAGGTCTAGAATTGAAAGCGAATTAACTCATATCAAAAGATATGTCTTAAATCGCTTTCATTCTTTTTAATAAAATGAATGAGATGCAAAAAAATTATCCATTTATAATTTAACTTATTACGAATGAGGGCATTCAAAGGGGTGTAGGAAATGATTGAACAACTTTCATGGAAAGTTGGAGGACAACAGGGTGAAGGTATCGAAAGTACAGGTGAGATTTTTGCAATTGCGTTAAACCGTTTAGGTTACTACTTATACGGGTATCGTCATTTCTCTTCTCGTATTAAAGGTGGTCACACTAATAACAAAATTCGTGTAAGTACAACTGAAGTTCGTGCAATTTCAGATGACTTAGATATTTTAGTAGCATTTGACCAAGAAACAATCGATGTAAACTTTTATGAATTACGCAAAGGTGGAATTGTAATCGCTGATGCTAAATTTAATCCGACAATTCCAGATTCAACTGATGTAACACTTTATTCAATTCCATTTACAGAATTAGCTGCTGAACTAGGTACTTCATTAATGAAAAACATGGTTGCAGTTGGAGCTTCAAGTGCAATTTTAGGTCTTTCAATTGAAGTTTTCAGAGAAGTTGTAGATGAAATTTTTGGTAAAAAAGGTCAACAAATTGTTGAGAAAAACATAGAAGCAATCGCACGTGGAGCACAAGAAATGAGAGAAATGCTTGGCGTGAATGTAAATAAAATGCAATTATCAGAAGCAGATGGTAAAAAACGTATGTTCTTAATCGGTAATGATGCAATCGCAATGGGTGCATTAGCTGGTGGTTCTCGTTTTATGGCAGCGTATCCAATTACGCCTGCATCTGAAATTATGGAATACTTAATTAAAAAATTACCACAGTATGGTGGAGCAGTTATTCAAACTGAAGACGAGATTGCTGCATGTACAATGGCAATCGGAGCTAACTATGCTGGTGTTCGTACATTAACAGCATCTGCAGGTCCTGGTCTTTCATTAATGATGGAAGCAATCGGTCTTTCTGGTATTACTGAAGTTCCTTTAGTAATCGTTGATACTCAACGTGGTGGTCCAAGTACTGGTCTTCCAACTAAACAAGAACAATCAGACTTAATGGCTATGATCTACGGTACTCACGGTGAGATTCCTAAAGTAGTAATCGCTCCAAGTACAGTAGAAGAAGGATTCTACGATATGGTGGAAGCGTTTAACGTAGCTGAAGAATTCCAAGTTCCTGTTATCGTAATTACTGACTTACAACTTTCTTTAGGTAAACAAACTGTTGAACCACTTCAATTTGAAAAAGTACAAATTCGCCGTGGTAAGTTTGATTACAAACAAGAATTACCTGTATCAGAAAATAAAGAGTACTTCAAACGTTATGAAGTGACTGAAGATGGCGTTTCTCCTCGTGTAGTACCAGGTATGAAAGGTGGAATTCACCACGTAACTGGAGTTGAGCATGATGAAATGGGTAAACCATCAGAATCACCAATTAACCGTAATCAACAAATGGATAAACGTATGCGTAAGTTAAACAACTTAAAATTCCCTAACCCAGTGTTAGTGAACTCTAAACACGACGATGCTGATGTATTACTAGTTGGTTTCAACTCAACTCGTGGTGCAATTGAAGAAGCAATGATTCGTTTAGAGCAAGATGGTATCAAAGTTAACCATGCTCATATACGTCTAATTCACCCATTCCCGACAAATGAATTAATGCCTGAGCTTAAAAAAGCTAAACGCGTAATCGTTGTCGAAAATAATGCTACTGGCCAATTAGCAAGCATTATTAAAATGAATTGTGGTCATGCAGAAAAGATTTCAAGCTTATTAAAATATGATGGAAATCCTTTCTTACCAAAAGAAATTTACAACACTTGCAAGGAAGGAGTTGTTCTAAATGGCAACATTTAAAGAATTTCGTAATAATATTAAACCAAACTGGTGCCCAGGATGTGGTGACTTCTCAGTACAAGCATCTATTCAACGTGCAGCGGCAAATGTTGGTTTAGAACCTGATAACCTTGCAGTAATTTCTGGTATTGGATGTTCTGGTCGTATTTCAGGATATATTAACTCTTACGGTTTACACGGTATCCATGGTCGTTCACTTCCAATTGCACAAGGTGTAAAAATGGCTAACCGCGATCTAACTGTTATCGCTTCTGGTGGTGACGGTGATGGATTCGCAATCGGTTTAGGTCATACAATCCATGCAATTCGTCGTAACATCGACATCACTTATATCGTAATGGATAACCAAATCTATGGTCTTACAAAAGGTCAAACATCACCTCGTAGTGATGTAGGATTCAAAACGAAGAGTACTCCACAAGGTTCTGTTGAATCTGCACTTTCAGTAATGGAAATGGCGTTAACAGCTGGTGGAACATTCGTAGCACAAAGTTTCTCAAGTGATTTAAAAGAATTAACTTCATTAATTGAGCAAGGTATTAACCATAAAGGTTTCTCTTTAATTAACGTATTCAGCCCATGTGTAACTTACAATAAAGTAAACACATATGACTGGTTTAAAGAAAATCTTGTTAAACTTTCTGATATTGAAGGATATGATCCATCAAACAAAGAAATGGCTATGCAAACATTAATGCAAAATAAAGGTTTAGTAACTGGTCTTATTTACCAAAATAAAGAGCAAAAATCATACCAAGAATTAATTTCTGGTTACAGTGAAGATCCATTAGTGGAATCAGATCTACAATTAGAAAAAGGTCAATTCGAAAAATTAGTTGCTGAATTCATGTAATAAAAACAAAAACTCCTCAATTTATTTGAGGAGTTTTTTTGTGCTGCTAATAAATAGAGTTTAAAGTTGCTGTGTGATATTACTTTCCACTACAGAATGCAATCAAATTCTTATCAAAAGAAGTTTGAATATATAACTTTTTTCAACTAAATTGAAGAATGTATGTTCTTGGCTTTGTTAAAACAGATTTTTGATTTTCTTATGCAACTTATGCCAGTTCAATTGAAAAAGGAAATCCATTTTATTTATAGAAGTGTTAATCTTATATGTGCTAATTCATTGAGTTAAGGGGAGGATAGAATGTACAACTTTTTTCAACTACATACGGAAAACTTTGATGAATGCAGGGAAACTATAAAAAATATTTTCTGGATGTACCAAGATATGATTAGAAGCTATGGAGGATTTGGGCATAATATTGATTTTGAAACAGTTAATTATGAAAAATTCATATTAGTTGAGATAATCGACGAACGAATGGATGGCTTTATTGAAGAAGTTGAAATGTTAAGACAAGGATCTTTAGTAGCCTTATGTTGCGAAGTCCAAAATATGCTTGATGAAGAGCGAAGAGATGACAGAGTATACAATTTTATTAAAGAATTAACTACAATTCCTGAAATTAAAAAAATGGTATTTGAAAATGATGTATTATCCACTATGTTGTTGGCATTAGAAGAAAAAAACGGTGATCACTGGGAAACTTTAGAATTTGGAAAACTTTTTTCAAAAAAACTAGAAGATGTTTATATAAAATTTGTAATAAATTATTTTAAGCGTTTAGTAGTAGAAGGTGAAAGCCGGTTCTGAATGAAAATTATTTTAATTCTTGTTAAAGAATAGGGCTCTTTTATTGTATGTTAGGGGGAGACGAAACGGTTAGTACTAGTTAATTTGTTATTTCCATGCTTAAAAAAATGGAGATTCCCCTTGGCTATTAGAACAATTTGAGTAAAAGGGAGTTTGCAGCCTTTTAAGCGTAAAAACTGAGGAGGACTATGCAAATTTTTTGTTGAATTGTTTTGAAGTGGAGAGTGATATTAATGATGAAAATTTTAATAAGAAGACCGAGAATAGAGGACACTGAAGAATTAAATCAATTTTTTCGAATAGTCATTACTGATACGTTTACTAAAGAAGGAATAGGAGAGAAGTTGGAAAGTATTCATGACGAAATTGAAACGAAAAAAGAGTACTTAAAAAACGATTTTGAAAGCAATGGAGAGAATAGATATTTTTTAATTGCTCTTGAACATGAAAAAATAATTGGTTCAATTGAAATTGGTCCGGCAAGTGATCTCATATTAAATTGCACAAAAAATAGATTTAAAGGGTTAACAGAGATCGGAACTGTTTTTGTTCATCCTGACTATCAGAAAAAAGGAATAGGGAATTTATTACTAAATAAAATGTACCGTACTTTACAGATGAAAGGTATAAAAGAATTTTGTTTAGATAGTGGTTATATTAATGCCCAAAAAATATGGAAAAATAAATTTGGGGAACCAGATTATTTATTAAAGGATTATTGGGACAAAGGATATGACCATATGATTTGGAAAATAAATGTTTGTGATTTATTAATATAGCTTTAGGGTGTTGACTCGAGTCAAGTCGCGCGACATCTAAGGAAAGAAAGCACACTTACTCTGTATTAGAAAACAACAATCTTCTTTTTTTAAAATTAGCTTTTTAGAAAATAAAGCGCTTTATCTAAATTAAAATGCAATATTAAATAATGAATAAAATTATTCAAATATACTTCTATTATCGACTTTCTTTTTTGCGTAACGCACATTGTATATTGTAGAATAACGTTATATACTTAAGTAATGTGTAGACGCTCGAGATGAAAGGAGATTGTTTTATGAATGAACAACAACGCCTTCAAGGCACTAATATAAATAATACAAAAGATAAAAACGATAAAGATTATAGCAAATACTTTGAAAAGGTTTACCAAGCTCCTTCCTTAGCTGATGCAAAACGTCGAGGTAAAGAAGAAGTTACGTATGATCGTGGTTTCGAAATTCCTGAAGAAATGAAAAATTCAGGTGCAGGGAAGAAATTCTTAATCCGTACGTACGGCTGTCAAATGAATGAACATGATACAGAAGTGATGGCAGGTATTTTAACGACGATGGGTTATGAAGTTGCGACTTCAGTTGAAGACGCTGATATTATACTATTAAACACATGTGCAATTCGAGAAAATGCTGAAAATAAAGTGTTTGGTGAAATCGGACACTTAAAACCATTAAAGCTTCAAAGACCAGATTTATTAATTGGTATTTGTGGTTGTATGTCTCAAGAAGAGGCTGTTGTTAATCGAATTTTACAAAAACATTCATTTATTGATATGGTATTTGGTACACATAATATTCATAGATTACCATTTATTATTCAAGAAGCAATGTTTAGTAAAGAAATGGTTATTGAAGTATGGTCAAAAGAAGGGGATGTAATCGAAAACCTTCCAAAAGTCCGTCGTGGTGAAATTAAAGCATGGGTTAATATTATGTATGGTTGCGATAAATTCTGTACGTACTGTATTGTACCTTATACACGTGGTAAAGAGCGTAGTCGTCAACCAGAAGATATTATAAATGAAGTACGTGAACTAGCTAGATTAGGCTATAAAGAAGTTACTTTATTAGGTCAAAATGTTAATGCATATGGTAAAGACTTAAATGATGGTAAATATGGATTAGGTCATTTAATGGATGAAATTCGTAAGATCGGCATTCCACGAGTTCGTTTTACAACAAGCCATCCACGTGATTTTGATGATCATTTAATAGAAGTATTAGCAAAAGGTGGCAACTTAATGCCACATATTCATTTACCAGTTCAATCTGGAAGCTCTGAAGTTCTGAAACTAATGTCTCGTAAATATGATCGTGAACAATATTTAGAACTTGTAAGAAAATTAAAAACAGCAATGCCACATATTTCATTTACAACAGATATAATTGTTGGATTCCCGAATGAAACAGATGAGCAATTTGAAGAAACGATGACTTTATATGAAGAAGTTGGTTTTGATTTAGCATTTACATTTATTTATTCACCACGTGAAGGTACGCCTGCTGCAAAAATGGTAGATAATGTACCTGAGAGTGTGAAAAAGCAAAGATTACAACGTCTAAACGATCTTGTAAATGCAAAATCTGCTGAATTTAATAAACGTTTTGAAGGACAAATTCTTGATGTTTTAGTAGAAGGCGAGAGTAAGAAGAATCCAGATGTACTTGCTGGGTATACTCCTTATAATAAACTTGTAAACTTTAGAGGTCCTAAATCAATCGTTGGTCAAATTGTAAAAGTAAAAGTTACAAAGGCGAAAACATGGTCATTAGATGGAGAATTAGTAGAAGAAACAGTCGAGGTGCTATAATGGGAAAATATACAAAAGCTGATATCGTTGAACGTGCAAAAGAATTAGCAGTAATGATTTCTGAAACAGAAGAAGTAGACTTTTTTAAACGTGCTGAGGCGCAGATTAACGAAAGTGATACTGTAAGATCTTATATTGAAGAAATTAAGTCATTACAAAAACAAGCTGTTAATTTAGAACACTGGGGTAAAAAAGAAGCACTTAAAAAGGTAGAACAAGAGCTAAATGATTTAAACGAAAAACTAGAATCAATTCCAGTAGTACAAGAATTCCAATCTTCACAAGTAGAAGTTAACGATTTACTTCAATTAATCGCTCACACGATTTCTAATGGTGTGACAGACGAAATTATTAAATCAACAGGTGGAAACCTATTAAGTGGTGAAACAGGTTCAAAAGTAGCACACGGACCTGATGCTTGCAAAACAGATAGCTGCAACCACTAAATAAAAAAGACTCAACATGCAATTAATTTTGCTACCTGAGTCTTTTTTTTATGCAAGCTTAATAAAGTAGTTACTAAATAGCCTAAATACCATAAATTTTATGTTTATTTTTTAAATTCTTCAATTTGCAGTCAACTTTATTAGGCTGTCGTCATACAATTTATCATCACATGTTTTTTTAACTTGTATAAAAGAATTTTCATGTCATTAACACATTCCGCATATGTCACGCATAGAATGAAATGAAAATGGAACGAGGAGGGTCACACCTATGTCTGAACGCGAACATAGAGAGATTATAACGAAGGCAGTCGTAGGAAGAGGCAAGAAATATAACAAAGTCACACATACAATCACACCAAGTCATGCGCCATCAAGTATTTTAGGCTGCTGGGTTATTAACCATGTATATGATGCAAAAAAAGTAAAAGATGGAGTAGAAGTATCTGGTAAATACGATATCAATATTTGGTACTCCTATGGTGACAATACGAAAACTGAAGTAGTTCCAGAGGCAGTTAAGTATAAAGAAGTAGTAAAGCTAAGACACAGAGATGAAAATTTTACTGGTGAAGATTGTGAAGTTATTGCTAGATCATTAAAACATCCAAATTGTTTAGATGCAATTATTTCTCCAAATGGAAATCGGTTTATCGTTACAGTAGAAAAAGAAGTCTTAGTTGAAGTTGTAGGTGAAACAAAAGTAGTAGTACTTGTTGCGCCACATGGTGTACATGACGATGACGATTTCTTCGATGTAGACGATGAGTTTGAAGATTTAGATCCAGATTTTGTTTTAGAAGGCGAAGAAGAGTAAGCTAGGCTAGGAAGGTGAAACTTCCTAGCTTTTTTATGTAAAAGAAATAGTAAAGTTTTCTTTATCTTAACATTCGAACTTTCTAAAGGCTCTAGCAAAATGTGATATAATATGCGAAGAATGTTTTTTGATGGAGAGGATAAAATGGCAACTTACACGCCAATGATCGAGCAATATTTAAATATAAAGAAAAATTACCAGGATGCATTTTTATTTTTTAGACTTGGAGATTTTTATGAAATGTTTTTTGAAGATGCGGTAAAGGCATCTCAAGTTTTAGAAATTACTTTAACAGGACGAGCAGGAGGAACTGAAGAACGAATTCCTATGTGTGGAGTACCATTCCATTCTGCTGCTGGATATATAGAGCAATTAGTTGAAAAAGGATATAAAGTAGCAATCTGTGAGCAAGTCGAGGATCCAACTGTTGCAAAAGGAGTTGTGAAAAGAGAAGTAGTTCAATTGATTACTCCGGGTACGCAAATGGAAGGGAGATCGATTGATGAGAAGCAGAATCATTATATCTCAACATTATCAGAAGTTACACCAAGCTCTTTTGCTTTAGTTTGGATCGATTTGACGACTGGTGAAGGGAACGCTTTATTACTAAGTGGTTCAATTGAAGAAGCAGTTTTAAAAATTGCAGCAACTGGTACAAAAGAAGTTGTCGTAAATGAAGATTTTTCATCTAAAGCAATTCAAACACTTGAGAAGAGCTTTTCAATTACTGTTTCATTCGAAGAAAATGATCGTTTGTCAGAGGAATTTACAAACGTTGTAAAATCGATTGATCAAACTAGTTTAAAAACAACTGCAGCAAGATTATTAAATTATTTATCGAAGACACAAAAACGAACACTATCTCATCTTCAAGAAATCGTTGTAATTAATCAGCATGATTTCTTAAATATGGACATGTATTCAATGAGAAATCTTGAATTAGTTGAAACGCAACGTTCAAAAAATAAGCAAGGATCATTGAATTGGTTATTAGATGAAACGAAAACAGCAATGGGTGGACGTTTACTAAAAAAATGGATTCAGCGCCCTTTAGTGAATACAAAACAAATCGAAAATCGTTTGACGATTGTTGAATTGTTAATGGAAAATTACTTTATACGTGAAGATCTGAAGGAATTATTAAAAGATGTATATGATTTAGAGCGCTTAGCTGGTAAAGTCTCATTTGGTAATGTAAATGCAAGAGATTTACTACAATTAAAACGCTCACTACAAACAATACCATCAATTGTTCATGCACTAAAATCAATTAATCATGAAAGTATAGACGAGCTAATTAATAATATAGATCCATGTGAAGACCTTCAAATGCTTTTAGAAAATGCAATTATTGAAGATGCGCCATTATCAATTAAAGAAGGAAACATTATTAAAGATGGATTTAATAAAACATTAGATGAATATCGTTTCGTAAGTAAGAACGGTAAAAATTGGTTAATGGAACTGGAGCAACGAGAAAGAGAAATTACAGGGATTAAATCATTAAAGATTGGCTATAATCGAATCTTTGGTTACTATATCGAAGTAACTAGATCCAATATTAACCAAATTCCTGAAGGACGTTATGAACGTAAACAAACATTAGCGAATGCTGAGCGTTTTATTACCGAAGAGCTAAAAGAAAAAGAAACAATGATTCTTGAAGCTGAGGAAAAAATGATTGGTTTGGAATATGAATTATTTATTTCAATTCGAGAACAAGTAAAACAATATTTAACGAGACTTCAAACTTTAGGGCTTGTAATTAGTCAAATTGACGTTTTGCAAAGTTTTTCTGTTATAAGTGAAAAAAATGATTATGTAAGACCAACCTTTACCACAGACAGAGAGTATATCGTAAAAAATGGAAGACACCCGGTAGTTGAAAAAGTACTAATGGGTTCGGAATATATTCCAAATGATACAAATTTTGAAGTTGATACACATCAATTTTTAATCACTGGGCCTAATATGGCTGGTAAAAGTACGTATATGAAACAAGTTGCATTAATTAGTATATTGGCTCAAATTGGATGCTATGTACCTGCTGAAGCTGCTAAATTACCTGTATTTGATCAAATTTTTACCCGAATTGGAGCAGCGGATGATTTAATTTCTGGTCAGAGTACATTCATGGTTGAAATGCTAGAAGCTAATTATGCCATCACAAATGCAACTGAAAAAAGTTTAATCTTATTTGATGAAATTGGTAGAGGAACATCCACATATGATGGAATGGCTTTAGCACAAGCGATGATTGAATATATACATGATCATATTGGAGCAAAAACGCTTTTTTCTACTCACTATCACGAATTGACCGTATTAGCTAATCAACTTAAGTTTTTGAAAAACATTCATGTTGCAGCGAAAGAACAAGAAGGAAAAGTGTTATTTCTTCATAAAATCTTTGAAGGGGCAGCGGACCAAAGCTACGGAATCCATGTTGCCGAATTAGCAAATCTTCCGAAAGATGTCATTCTTCGAGCAAAGGAGCTTTTACATGAGTTGGAATCATCTAATCATAATCATGTTAAAGAAGATATCCAAAATCAAAAACAAGAAACAGTTCATATTCCAGAAACGAAAGTAGAAATAGAAAGTCAACCAAATGAAAAAGAAGACCTTGGGGCTCAACTAAGCCTATTTGATGATAATCAACCGGTGATTAAAGAAGTAGTTAAAAATCATCCAGTCATTGATCAATTAAAAGGAATTAATTTATTAGAGTTAAATCCAATGGAAGCATTTAATTTATTATATGAGCTTCAAAAACAAATAAAAAAATAAAAGAGGGCCAATTGGCCTTTCTTTTTATTAGTCGTTAAAATTAGGATAATAGCTTTTCGTACTATTCTTGTATTTAGGAAGGAGGTTCACTAATGTCAAAAATAAAGAAGTTAGATGAAATTTTAGCCAATCAAATAGCTGCAGGTGAAGTTGTAGAACGTCCTGCATCCGTTGTAAAGGAATTACTTGAGAATGCAATTGATGCAACAAGTACGCGTATTACAGTAGAAATTAATGATGGTGGACTCTCACGAATTTTTGTAAGTGATAATGGCGAAGGGATGTCAAAGGAAGATAGTATACTTGCATTTGAACGTCATGCAACAAGTAAAATAAAAGATGAAAATGACTTGTTTCGAATACGTACCTTAGGCTTCCGTGGTGAAGCTTTGCCGAGTATTGCATCGGTGAGTTATGTCACGGTAAAAACGTCAACAGAAGAAGGACCTGCGATTGAAACAATTTTAAAGGGTGGAGTACTACAATCTCAAAATGAAATTGCAAAATCAAAAGGGACGAGCATAGAAGTTTCAAACTTATTTTTTAATACACCAGCTAGATTAAAATATATGAGAACTGTTCAAACAGAATTAAGTAATGTTACAGACGTCGTATACCGTTTAGCATTAGCAAATCCACAAATCGCATTTGATTTGAAGCATAATGACAAATTAATGTTCCGTAGTAATGGAAATGGTGACGCAAGACAAATTCTGGCATCATTATATGGGCTTCAAATTGCTAAAAATATGGTTCATTTTAAAGGCGAATCATTAGATTTTCAAATAGAAGGTTATTTATCGATGCCTGAATATACAAGAGCAACTAGAAATTATATTTCACTTTATGTAAATGGAAGATATGTAAAACACTACGGTGTAAATAAATCAATTAGTGAAGGATACCATACATTGTTACCAATTGGCCGTTTTCCAATAGTAGCTTTGTTTGTAAAAATGGATCCTCAATTAGTTGATGTAAATGTACACCCTACAAAACAAGAAGTTCGTTTTAGTAAAGAGGATCAATTATTTACATTAATTAGTGAAAGTATCAAAAAAGTTTTTAGAGGTCGTTCACTTATTCCTGAAATAAAATCAACAGCTCCAAAAGAAAAAATAGTTAGTGAGCAATCTACATTTTCGTTTGAACATACTTCTACAAAAGAAGACGTCGAAAAGAAATTACCTTTTTCGCTTCAAAATCGATCCAATTCAAATTCAAATTATTTCAATGAATCTACGGAAGAAATGATCGGAGAAAGTCAAAATGAATTTGATTCAACGTCTAAATTTGATTCAGATACTCCAACTGATTATGAGAGTCTTTATTTCGAAAAACAAGAATTTAATAGAAATGAAAATTACTTTAAGCCAGTGAACTTAGAAGAACAATCAAATATAGAAGAAACTGTCATCGTTAACGAAGAAGTATATGATGAACAAACTATAGACCAGCTACCTCCTCTTTATCCAATCGGACAAATGCATGGAACGTATATTATTGCTCAAAATGAAAAAGGATTATATTTAATCGATCAGCATGCTGCACAGGAACGAGTTTATTATGAATATTTTAAAGAAAAGATTGGAGAAGTTTCTTCAGAATTACAAACTTTATTAATACCAATCACATTTGATGTCTCACCAGAACAAGCTATTTTATTAGACCAATTCCATGATGAACTCAGGGAAGTTGGACTATTTATTGAAAAATTCGGTTCGAATAGTTATGTCATACGTGAGCATCCAAATTGGTTCCCAGAAGGGCAAGAGGATAATTTAATTGATGAAATGATTCAAGAATTGTTAAAACGCGGAACAATTAATATTAAAAAGCTACGTGAAGAAAAAGCCATCATGATGAGTTGTAAAGCATCAATTAAGGCGAATCAATTTATTACAAACGATGAAATTTTTAGTCTTTTAGAATCGTTGAGAAAATCAAGTAATCCATTTACATGTCCTCACGGTCGTCCAATCGTAATCCATTTTAGTTCATATGAGCTTGAAAAAATGTTTAAGCGTGTTATGTAATAAACGATCTCGAGATTGTTTCATTTAGGATAATGTATCAAATTGAAATATTTAAGGATAGTTAGAAAAAATCTGACTATCCTTAAATAAGTTATTTAACAACACAAAGAACGAAACCATCATAACCTTTTAGTCCAACAGTCTGGATTGCGGTAGAGTCAATACGAGGGTCCGTTGCTAGTAGATCCATTAATTGTCGAACACCATTAACACTTTCGTCTCGACTCGTTTCATAAATCACTTCACCGTTTCTAACGACATTATCAACAATAATTAAAGCACCAGGACTCGCTAATTTTAATGCCCAATTTAAATAGTGAGGATTATTTGGCTTATCAGCATCGATAAAGATAAAATCAAATAATGGCTTAGATTCTTTTAAAATAGGTAATGTATCTAACGCTTTTCCAATAATAATTTCGACCTTGTTTTGCAAGTTAGCTTCCATTATATTTTTTTCAGCTACTTTTGCATGTTCATCGCTAATTTCCAAAGTAGTTAATTTACCGTCTTGGAGGAAGAGCACGTGCGAGCCAAATACTACTATATCCACCTAAAGTACCGATTTCCAAAATATTTTTCACGCCTTTAATTTTTGCTAAAAGATAAAGTAATTTACCTTGTGTAGGGGACACGTCAATACTTGGTAGTCCAGCATTGTAATTTGCAAGTAATACACGATCTAGAATTGGATCATTCGGAATTAATTTATCAATGATATATTTATCAACATCGTTCCAAATTACTTTATTTGACAACTATCCTTCCTCCTTACTTTTTTACGGTTCAAAAAAGTATATGGCAAAGTTTCATAAAAATGCTTCAATTCTAAATGTGGAAATCTTATTTATGAATGATATTGAGTACAATTAAGTAGTACTTATTCCGTTTGTCTTACTGAATTGCGTTTGCTAAAATAGATATGGTTAAAATTATCCAGTAGAGGAGATTTTTAAAATGATTAATAAAATCGGTAAAGTTACGATTTATGTTCAAGATCAAGAGCAAGCAAAAGACTTTTGGATTAATAAAATTGGATTTGTTCTAAAAACAGAAATGCCAATGGGACCAGATGCTAAATGGATTGAAGTAGGTCCAAGCGAAAGTGAATTTACGACACTAGTTCTTTACTCTAAATCTTCAATGCAGGAATTTAAACCAGAAAAAGTAGCTCATCCATCTGTCATTTTAAGTACTACGGATATAGATGCAGCATATGAAAAAATGAAACAAAACGGTGTAAAAGTTGATGATCTTATGAAAATGCCATATGGTTCAATGTTTTCATTCTACGACCAAGACGGTAATGATTATTTATTAAGAGAAGACAAATAATACATAAAAAAAGAGTTGTTTTCCGATTAAGGAAACAACTCTTTTTACTTAAATAAGATGCTCGAATTTTACTCGTTTATTTAAATAGTACATGATTGGAATACCTACAATCATTACAATAAATTCGCCAATAGCAGTTGTTAAATAAGTCATTAGGAAAGGAAAACCAAGTGCTAACTTTAATTCGATTGCGATTAAGAACATAGAAAGAGAAAAAACAATCGTGTTAATAATCATTCTAGTAATTATTCCTTTTATGAACTTCGCAGTAGCAATCGTGATTAATAAAGATAGTATCGTTTGTCCAACTCCAAATATCAAATCATAACCTTTCATTGGAGAATAGATTAAATTTGCTAAAAATACACCTAATACAATTCCATATATGTACTTTTTATTAAATACTACTAGATGGTTGAACATTTCAGAAACACGAAACTGGATATTCGTAAATCCAAATGGTGAAATAAAGTGTGTTACTGCTAAATACAACGCTGCAAAC
>NZ_NULG01000140.1 GCF_002577195.1 Bacillus sp. AFS041924 | reverse complement strand
CATAATTAAATTATATCACTAAATTTTATTTACGTTGCCATATCTAGTTCAACTCTTAGTCGTCCTTGTCTCAGAAAGCATTTCAAGATGTTACTCGGCAAGTACGCTGAAGTTTTTGCTACGAAGCTTATTCGTTCGTGCTCTACCAATTGAGCTAAGTCGGCATAATTAAATTATATCTCTAAATTTATTTACGTTGCCTTATTATTTATTTAAGATGGTGGCTC
>NZ_NULG01000139.1 GCF_002577195.1 Bacillus sp. AFS041924 | reverse complement strand
AATCAGTTTGTTCTCCATTTTCGATCAGTACATGTTATTTTTTCTCTAACAAAAAGTAATCTAATGTAACCCTTTAAAATAGATATAAAAATTTGTTGGTATTTTTATTTTCAACAAACATTTTAGCATTAAAGAACATTAATATCACTTTATCATAAATAAAATTCACCTATTGTATATTTCCAATATTGACAACTTTATATTTCAACACTTTGTATAAATCCCCTATTTAGGGGATTTATGTTTGAATATCAAATGAGGATGTCGAAATCCACAAGCTATTCCAACCATTACTACTTTAGGAATAGTACTTGATTTATAGTGGAGGATTGGATGTTTTCTAGTAGTAACTAAAATTCCAATGTAAGAAAGACCTTTTAAAAAGAAGGTTTTTTACAGTTTAAGTATTATCAAATGCTCCTATTAATCAGCGTGCTATAAAATTGGCACGCTGTTTGTGATACCTCTTGTTAGATCTCCCGCCTTGATCATTTTAAATCTTGAAAAAAACAATCACTAAAAAAAGTAATTTTCCACTAACAGCCAAATCTCTTGGTAATGTTGATGTAACGGTTATACTCAGTGATAGGGGAGAACTAGAATGAGGAAAATATGATAAATTATCAATTTCATTGTTTAAAGTAATAATCTCATTATCATACTATCCCTTTCCATTAACTAATTTGAATAATAAATTAAAGTCTATATACTCTTGAACAATATCATTAGATAAGGGGAACTATATTAAGAACTTGTAATATTAAATAATTTTATAAGTAAAATAAGTACTAAAACTAAATTGTATCGTAAAAAAAATTTTATTATTGACAGTAAGGCATCTACATATTATAATTATCTCAGATTCAAGATACTTTAATTTAAAATAATTCAGGAGGTGAAATGATTGGAGAGAAAATGCCAAAATCAATCTTTTTTACTTTTAATGCAAACATCTAAAGAAATACATGATCGAATAAAGATACAATTGGCTAAAAATAATATAGGTATTACAGAATTTTCGGTTTTAGAGGTACTATATCAAAAAGGGCAACAAACAATTCAACAAATTGGAAATTCAATATTAGTTTCAAGTGGGTCTATGACGTATGTTATAGATAAGCTGGAGCAAAGAGGTTTATTAATCAGAAGTGACTGTCCAAATGACCGGCGAGTGATCCATGTAACATTAACTGATGATGGAAATGGATTGATGGACGAGATCATGCCGAAATACAATGAGTTTGTTAATCAAATGTTTAAATCATTAGATTCTGACGAGTCAGAGATGTTTGTACAGCTATTGAAAAAAGTAAGAAATAATGTTTAAAGGTTAATTTTTTCAATAAATTATCTCGAATTAAAGATAAATAGCATATAGGAGGATATTAAGATGATCAATATTGGTTTATTAATTATACGCTTGGTAATCGGTTTACTATTTGTGGGACATGGTGCTCAAAAATTATTTGGCTGGTTTGGTGGTTATGGATTGAAAGGAACTGGTGGATGGTTTGAATCGATTGGAATGAAGCCAGGAGTAACTATTGCACTTTTTGCAGGGTTAGCGGAACTTATTGGTGGAATTTTGTTTACTTTAGGACTATTTACGCCACTTGCAGGAATTATCATTGCTGGAACTATGGTCATGGCGATTATTAAGGTTCATGCGCAAAATGGATTATGGGCAACAGCTAATGGATATGAATACAACTTAACTTTGCTTTCGGTTGCGATCGGTGTAGCTTTAATTGGTCCTGGTCAATATGCGTTAGATGCATTTTTATTCTAATAAATCAACAATTACCATTTAAGCAATTTTTTTAATATATTATCTCGAATTAAAGATAAATAACATATAGGAGGATATTAAGATGATCAATATTGGTTTATTAATTATACGCTTGGTAATCGGTTTACTATTTGTGGGACATGGTGCTCAAAAATTATTTGGCTGGTTTGGTGGTTATGGATTGAAAGGAACTGGTGGATGGTTTGAATCAATTGGGATGAAACCAGGAGTAACTATTGCACTTTTTGCAGGGTTAGCAGAACTTATTGGTGGAATTTTGTTTACTTTAGGACTATTTACACCACTTGCAGGAATTATCATTGCTGGAACTATGGCCATGGCGATTATTAAGGTTCATGCACCAAATGGTTTATGGGCTACAGCTAATGGATATGAATACAACTTAACTTTGTTTTCTGTTGCGATCGGTGTAGCTTTAATTGGTCCTGGTCAATATGCGATAGATGCATTTTTATTCTAATAAATAAAGTTTAAATATTGAAAGATATAGGATAAAAAAGCAAATCAATAATTAAAATTAGCTAATCGGGATTTACTCCGGTTAGCTAATTTATATTTCTATGACTATACATAATACTGTCCTTATTCTCAATGAAATAAAGTACATAATTTTTTTGTCGTATACTAAAACTTTAAACATTACATTAGCATTGACTACATTTGCGTCATTCAAAGTTCTTTCTTTTTTAAACTAACATTCAGAGTAATAGATTAAACATAACATTAATAAAGTAAGGCAAGAAAAGTTCCATAATTACTTCATGAAATAGAAATATATATACTACTATCTAGGAGGCGTAAAATTGGATTTTCGAATTGAAAAAGATTCAATCGGTGAGATAAAAGTTCCTGCAGATAAACTTTGGGGAGCACAAACACAGCGTAGTTTTGAAAATTTTAAAATTGGTACTGAGAAAATGCCTATTCAATTAATTTACGCTTTAGCACTAATTAAAAAAAGTGCTGCGATTACAAATAAAAAGTTAGGTAAATTGGATAATGAAAAAGCAGAAGCAATCTTTCATGCGGTAGATGAAATATTAGAAGGACTTCATGATCATCACTTTCCACTTGTAGTTTGGCAAACTGGTAGTGGAACACAAACAAATATGAATGTCAATGAAGTAATTGCTCACTGTGGGAATCAATTTTTAGAGACAAATGGTAGCACTAAGAAAATTCATCCAAATGACGATGTTAATATGTCACAAAGTTCAAATGATACATTTCCTACTGCAATGCATATTGCCATTACTCTTTCCGTAAATGAACAATTGCTACCTGTTATAAGTTACTTGAAAAACACACTAAATGAAAAAGTAAGTAAATTTAATAATATTATTAAAATCGGCCGAACGCACTTACAAGATGCTACACCCATTACATTAGGTCAAGAAGTAAGTGGTTGGCATCGTATGCTTGAAAAAAGTGAACAAATGATTGTAGATAGTTTGAAATATATTGCTGAGTTAGCTATTGGTGGGACAGCGGTAGGAACGGGAATCAATACACATCCAAAATTTGCTACTATGATGGCAGAAGAGATAAGTTCATTAACTGGATATCGATTTATTTCAGCGGAAAATAAATTTCAAGCTCTAACAAGTCATGACGAAATCGTTTATACTCATGGTGCAATAAAAGCATTAGCTGCAGATTTAATGAAAATTGCGAATGATGTCCGCTGGATGGCAAGCGGTCCTAGAAGTGGTATAGGAGAAATAACCATACCATCTAACGAACCAGGAAGCTCGATTATGCCGGGGAAAGTAAATCCTACTCAATCTGAAGCGCTAACAATGGTAGTAACACAAATTATCGGTAATGATATGACGATTGGTTTTGCAGCAAGTCAAGGAAACTTTGAATTAAATGTGTTTAAACCAGTCATCATTTATAATTTCCTACAGTCCGTTCGACTACTTTCAGACGCAATTACTTCATTTAATGATCATTGTGCAAAAGGCATTGAAGCTAATATCGAAGTGATTGAACAAAATCTAAATCGATCACTTATGCTAGTAACAGCTTTAAATCCATATATCGGTTATGAAAAAGCGGCAACAATCGCAAAACTAGCATATAAAGATGGTACTACACTGAAAGAAGCGGCTTTAAAAACAGGGTTTTTATCAGAAGAAGAGTTCGATCGAATTGTTAGACCTGAAAATATGATATAGGTGCTAAAAATTTACAAAGTTGGTAAGAGAAAGAAACAGTATCTTTATTAATAATTAAAAAAAGAAGAAGCTTTCAATTTTATGTAATATTGGGGCTTCTTTTTAGTTTTTATTGATACAAAAAATTGAAAGAACTACTTAACAAATAAGGTTAATTTAATAACATTATCCTTTTTTAGTATATAAACTGGTAAGAACGAAAAAATAAAATAGGAGATAGAATGGAAATTCTAGCCAGACTAAATTGAATTCTCATTAGATAACGCAGAAGCTCATTTTCAGTTCTTTTTTAGTAATAAATGTATCCACTTTTACCTATAAAAATATGATAATGCTTCATCACATAGATTAATTTCAAAAAATACAATCTTTTGGGTGGTTTAAATGAATTTAAAATCTAAAGGACGATTTTTTAGTAGTCAAAAGTCCGAAAAAGAAACTAAGACAATAACATCAATATTACTACAGGCTGCAAAATCGAGTGATTTCTACCAATTTACATTTACTGAAGAACAGGATATTATAATTAGTTACTTTAAAAGTATGGTAGATGCAGATAAAATAAATAACCTTTTACTACCGTCTTTACAAGAACATGTTAAGAAAATCAGTGATATTAATGATGTGAAAAAGTTGATTCCTTTTGAAGATGTCCAATTTACAAATAACCCTCTAGATTTAGAAAAAAGGTTAATAAAAGGCTATGTTATTCTTGAATTCAAGTATTTCAAGCGCTATTTGACGATAAATGTAGAAAATTCAAATCTCGGTTATCGCGAGAATAATGATACAGAAAATGAATTTAGTGTTATCGGTCCAAAAGTTGGATTTGTTGAGGACCTTAGTACTAATCTTCATTTACTTCGAAAAAAAATAGCTGCACCTGAGTTAGTTTTTGAGGAAATTAAAATAGGATCAATGTCTAAAACAGAAGTTGTTATTGCATATTTGGATGGAATCACGAATCCAGAATATGTTCATACTGTTCGTCAACGTTTGAAAAATATCGACTTCGACGTTATTTTTGATAACTCCCAAATAGATCAAATTATCTCTGATAACTCGAATACTCCTTTTCCTATTTTTTTATCGACTGAACGGACTGATCGGGTTGTATATGCGATGATAAGTGGGCAAGTTGCAATCCTATCAAATGGATCGCCATACATTATTACTGGGCCAACGACCATATTGGATTTTTTCATTTCTCCTGAAGATTATTATCTGAATTGGGTAATTGGATCGTTTTTTCGAATCATACGTATTATGAGTGTTATTTTCTCATTGTTTGCTACACCAATATATGTAGCAATATTAACATATCACTATGAAGTTTTACCTGATGATTTATTGCAACCCCTAATTAGTTCAAGAGCTCATGTTCCATTTCCCCCGATATTGGAAGCGATTTTTTTGGAAACAACAATTGAATTGTTGAGAGAAGCAGGCGCACGCTTACCTACAAAAATTGGTCAAACACTTGGTATTGTAGGTGGTATTGTAATCGGACAGGCATCTGTCCAAGCTGCACTAACAAGTAATATTTTACTTATCATTGTATCATTATCCGCACTTGCATCTTTTACAACACCTATATTTAAAATGGCAAATGCAATTCGACTTTTGCGTTTTCCGCTTATTTTACTTGCGGCATTTATGGGAGGCTTTGGAATTATAATAGGATTTGTATTACTTCTAGGGCATTTATTAAAGCTTAAATCCTTGGGAAACCCATATATGGTTCCTTTGTATCCGTTTAGAATAAAAAGCTTTAGTGATAGTTTTATTCGGTCATCATATCAGTTTACAACAACTCGGAGTAGATTTTTAAGACCTCTTTCACTAAAAAGATATAACCCAAATAAAATTAAGGATGATCAGAATAATGAATAGTATAAATCGAAAAAATATAAGCTTTTTTTGTGTTTTTTTGCCACTACTATTTTTAATAAATGGTTGTTCATATCCACGGCAAAAAATTATTGATGAAGTACAGATTCAATCAGTATACGGTATTGACAAGGTTGAAAATCATTATGTTGGAACGGCACTTTATTCTGATTTTACACAAGAACAAAACAAAGGAAGCAATATTTTACAAGGGAGTGGGAAGAAATCCCAATTAATTAAACAAGCTATAAATGAACAATCTCCAAAACCGATAGAAATGGGAAAGTTGAACCTTTTAATCTTTGGAAAAGAACTTGCTGCAACTGGAGTGTCATATTTTGTTAAAACGGTCTGTAGAGATCCGTTGATAGGAAGCAATGTATTATTGGCTGTATCAGAAGAACCAGCAGGAGAATTATTAATAAAAAACAAAGAGAAAGAAAGCAACTATATCTATAAATTAATTGAGCAAAATTTTAGGAATCAATTTGTACCAATTCCAACTTTACATAGTTTTTTATTTGATTATTACGGCGAAGGTAGAGATGCTTCAATAGCTTATATTAAGATAAATCAAAACGGTAATATTGAGGTAAACGGACTAGCTGTTTTTAAGAAAGACAAATTGGCTCTTATTTTAAATCAAAAAGAAAGCTTACTATATAAAATATTAAGAGGTAGGTTAATTAGAGGACAAACAGAACTTAAAATACAAAAGGGTCAGAATATAGATTCTGCAATTTTAACGATTTTAAGTGGGAACATCAAAAAATCAATTAAAACAAAAAAATCAAAAACAAAAGTTAAATTTGATATTACTCTAAAAGGGATGGTAAAAGATTATCCAGATTGGTTAGATTTAATGAAAAGAAAAGATAATTTATTATTAAACAATCAATTGGAAAAACAGATGAAAGAAGATTTAGAAAAGCTATTATTAACATTTCGAACACAACAAGTCGATCCTTTAGGAATAGGTGATTTAGCAAGAGCATATTCAAAAAAATGGAATGAAAAGGAGTTTTATGACAAGGTGTATCCAGCAATTGAATATGATGTGAAATTAAAGATAGAATTATCTCAATCTGGGGTTGGCGAGTAAAATATAAAGGAGATCGACTATGAGTAAACAATTGAAAGAAAGTCTGACAGTATCTCCCTTTTTTTTATTATTTCTTATTCATAGTACCCAAACAGGTGTTGGCTTCCTGAATTTTCAAAATAAAATAATAAAAGGGGCCGAACAAGACGCATGGATTTCTGTTTTAGTAGTTGGAATCTCTGTACATATCATTATTTGGTTAATGTATTACTTGTTAAAGAAATCTAATAACGGAGATATCATGTCTTTACATCAACAATTATTTGGGAAATGGATAGGTAACGTATTAAATATTTTATTATATGTTTACATGCTTTTTTTAATTGCAACCATAATTAGGTCCTATATAGCAGTTCTTAATACTTGGGTTTTTCCGTATGTTCCAATTTCGCTTTTATCATTTATCATTCTATTTGTCATCACTTATTTGGTCATTGGAGGATTTAGGGTCATTACTGGAATTTGTTTTTGGGGAGTAATCATCCCTTCGATCTTATTATTTACATTATACTTCCCATTCAAATATACTTATTGGACGAATTTATTACCAGTTTTTAATCATAGCATTAGTGACTATTATGAATCAGCAAAGAACTGTATCCTAATGTACTCTGGACCAGAATTTTTACTTATATACTTTCCGTTTATTAAAAATAATCAAAACTCACAAAAATGGGCACACATTTCACAAGCGTATACAACCATCCTATACTTATTTATCACATTCGTATCATTTGCTTATTTTAGTCAGGGTCAACTTAAACATATAACTTGGCCAACCCTTATGATGTCAAAAATTATTCGCTATCCTTTTATAGAAAGATTTGAGTATGTATATATTTTTTTATGGCTCTTAGTCATTCTTCCTCCTTGCTGTATGGCAATGTGGGGAGCGTTTAGAATTTTAAAAGAATCGTTTAAATTTAAATCTAGAAAGTCTTTATGGATCTCAATAATTATTGTTCATCTCATAGTTATCAGTACCAAAACTAGATTGGATGTAGAGAAAATAGGGACTTTCATGAAATATGTCACTTCAAGTATTCTATATATTTATATACCAATATTGTTTATGTTTTTTCTTGTTTTTCAAGCCTTTAAAAAAGCCGATACGTTAAGGAGTAATTAGTTTTAAATATAAAATGATAAAGCACTTCAAAATTCAAGAAGTGCTTCTAATTGTGACAAATTAATGAATTTTTTACCAAAAAGGGGAATTAGTTAATTTAAGATTTCACAAATTCACACTAAGTTCACATCTATTGATTATAATGATTTCAACTTAAACATAAATTGATCAGAAAGAAGGCGGTTTAATTGAAAACAATTAAAGCCAATTCAGAAGATGAGATGCAAAAAATTGAAGAAAATCTTAAAAAGTATAACTGGGTCTTGATGTTAATAACAGTGATCACGATTCCATTTATTGTTAGTAATTTGTAGAAAGACATTAGTACTATACTATGTCTTTTTTTATTTGATCTAACAAACCTCTGATTAATAAGTGAAACCATAATGAGTAAGAAATTTTCATCATATTGCTTTTTTCATTAACTCATGAAGCCCTATGAGTAAGGAAATCTCAAATAATTGTCTTTTTATTAACTCATGAAGCCCTTATGAGTAAGGAAATCTCAAATAATTAGCTTTTTATTAGCTCATGAAGCCCTATGAGTAAGGAAATCTCTAATGATTGTCTTTTTATTAACTCATGAAGCCCTATGAGTAAGGAAATCTCTAATGATTAGCTTTTTATTAACTCATGAAGTCTCTATGAGTAAAGAAATCTCGTCAAATTGTCTTTTTATTAACTCATGAAGCCCTTATGAGTAAGGAAATCTCAAAAATTAGCTTTTTATTAACTCATGAAGCCCTTATGAGTAAAGAAATCTTAAATAATTAGCTTTTTATTAACTCATGAAGCCCTAATTTGGTATAGAAAACAGTAGTTCATTTATATATTTTTTTATGCCAGTAAAAAAACTGAATATTCAAACAAAATTATTGAAGAATGAAAATGAGTAATTGAGATGTCTCAAATTGGAGGATAAATAAAAGCATTAAAAAACTTATTGGTAAGAATAGGTTTTTAATGTTTTTTTGTGCGTAAAAAAATGTTATTAAATGATAATTATTTTTTCACAAATTAGACACAGATATTATATTAAAATAATGATATTATTTTTATGTAATCAATACAATATCTTCTATTATCAAAACAATCATCATTCAGCAAACGTATAATCAGAATTAGACTACAGATGCCCGAAATAAAAATATAGAATTTTCAATCGTTTGGACAGATTAATTATTTTAAGACTAAGGAGTGAAACCAATTGTCGAAAACTTATATGGTATATAGTTATAAGGATGAGCAGTGTATTGGCAAAAACTATTTTAATTGCGTAACTTGGAAGACATTAATGAAGCATTTATCTGTTCGTAAACGTGACGGTGAACTTAGATACGGAAAGGTCATTAATCCTGATTATGTAAATATTTACCTTTTGGATAATGATAATAAAGAAGTACTAGTAAAAAAAAGAATGACTAAATTTACTAGACTTTCGATGGCATAAAATTAAAGACAATCACAATAGTGGTTGTCTTTTTGTTTTTATTTAAAGAGCCATTATGTAAATCAAAAAAATTATAGTACTAGGTATTTAGTAGCTCACACCTAATACTATAATCTAACTAAAATTTAATAATTACCTTAATTATGAGGTTAATTCTATGATTGTATTAGCTAGTTCATTATATTTTTGTCCCATTAATGAATCTTCATGATAAATTCCAAGTGCCGGGGAATTTGCTCCTGGTCTTTGTACTGGAAATTGAACAAGAACTTGACTTGCTAAGCTTTGAGCTAGAATGTCCCCTCCGTTTTGACCAAAGAGATTAATTTGGTTGTTACAATCACCACATTGAATATAGGCCATATTTTCCACGATACCTAAGATTTTGTTTCCAGTTCTTGATGTCATCGCACCCGCTCTGAATGCAACCTCTGATGCTGTTTCGTGGGGGGTTGTAACAACAATTTCCATTATATCCTTGACTAAATCATTTAAATCTAAAGGTATATCGCCAGTTCCCGGAGGTAAATCAAATAATAAGTAATCTGTTTCTCCCCAATCAACTTCCTGAAAGAAAGTTCTGATTACTCTTCCAAGCATTGGTCCTCGCATGATAATCGGTTGATTATCAGTTCTTAAAAAACCTGAAGACATTAGTTTAACTCCAAGTTTCTCTATTGGTTGTATCCTCTCATTGATTGTTTGTGGTTCTACTCTGACTTCCATAATACTAGGGATGCTAAATCCATAAATATCTGCATCAATTAAGCCAACTTTTTTTCCTTGATTTGCTAATGATACTGCTAAATTAGCCGCCACCGTAGACTTACCTACTCCACCTTTACCACTCACAATCGATAAATATGTAGTCAATTTTTCCAGCACCTTTCAGAATTTTAACGATTTAACAACCTCTAAAGTATTAACAAGTAATCTTTAATTTATAGCCAAATTTAGAAATAAAAGGAATATTTTAAATGAATCAGCAAAGAATATGTTTATTAAAAATATACATGGAGTGGAAAAAATGGAAAATGATTCTCGGGAATACCAGTCTTATACGATTTCATCTGGTGCATTTGCATCGAAAGCAGCAAGGAATGCCTTTATTGTCTTAGTACTACTATTTCTATCGGTGTATATTGGCACAGAAGCTTTTGGTTATTTTGATATGGCATTATACGGTTATTTATGGGCTAGTATTTTATGTTTTCTACTAATGACGATCCGTATAACTGCATGGACAATGAGACCACCAACTCGTCGTTTATGGCAACAAGGAATAAGGATGTTTATAAGCCCGAGAGGTTGGAAATTTTTATTTGGAACATTATTTCAAAATATCGGGGTTCAGAAATTCCTTTCCCACCGTTCTTTATATCGATGGGTTCAACACATGTCAATTTCATGGGGAGTAATGATCTCATTTGCGATTACATTTTCATTAGTATTCGGATGGCTACATTTCGAATTAGTTGCTTCTCGTACATACCAAATTGTTATGTTTGGAATTCCAGTTTTTAAAATGCCTGTCGATTCAACTTTAGCTTTTTTAATTTACCATGGGCTAAATTGGGCAGGAATAGCGGTTATTATTGGCTGTCTGATGGCGATGTACCGTAGATATAAGGAAGAAAAGAAGTTAGTAGAGCAATCGAAAGTATATGATTTTTTTCCTCTATTATTATTAATAACGATTTCAGTAACTGGATCTCTTCTAACAGTATCTGCTTATTTTATGAAAGGTACTTTTTATGTTGGAATAGGTTTGGCACACCAAATTGCAGTCATTATTTTTTTATTGTACTTTCCATTTGGGAAGTTTTGGCATTTGCCACTACGTTTTTTAGCTGTCGTTATTCCAGCTTACCATTCTCTTGAGGAGCAAAAACCATGTTCTAGATGTGGTAGAGAGTATGCCACAGGGACACAAATTAAAGATGTACAACTTGCATTAAGTAAAAGACGTTTATCAGTACTAATCGAAAATTCTAATTTTCATATGTCTGATCTATGTTCTGAGTGTCGTAGAGTGACACATCGCTTAGCAGCTTTTGGTTCACCTATTCATTTTGGTGAAGCGAATGTAATTGTGGCTACGAATGGACAAAACGGTTTAACAATGAATCATGAAGGAGGGGAAAAATGATGGGACACCCCCAGAACGCCGAATATTCTCAAAGAGCTTATGAACCTATACTTAGAGAAGGTGAAGAAAATATCGCTACACACTGTTGTTTTTGTGGTATGCAGTGCGGTATGAATATACGAGTTGAAAAAGAAACAAAAAAAGTTATTGGTGTAGAACCAAGATACGATTTCCCGATGAACGGTGGTAGACTTTGTCCCAAGGGAGTTTCTGCATATCGTCAAGCAGAGCATGGTGATAGAATAGTAAATCCATTGATTCGAAAAAATGGTGAATTAGTAGAATCTACTTGGGAAGAAGCGATCGACTTAATCGTTTCTAAAATCCAGGAGATACAAGGGAAATACGGAAAAGATGCTTTTGGCGTTTATAGTGGTTCTTCGATGACGAATGAGAAATGCTACTTAATGGGTAAATTCGCTAGAATTGGACTTGGGACAAAAAATATAGATTACAACGGTAGATATTGTATGTCAGCTGCTGCAGTAGGATTTAATCAGAGCGTTGGGATTGATCGAGGTTCAACCAATCCGTGGTCAGATATTAAATCTGCAGATGTCCTTTTAATTGCAGGTTCAAATACGGCTGAATGTCATCCACTTTCAATGCCATATATTTGGGGTGCTAGAGATCGAGGTGCGAAATTAATCGTTGTAGATCCTAGACAAACGAAAACTGCTTTAGTTTCAGATGTTCATTTGGATGTAAGACCCGGAACGGATGTTGCACTTGTGAATGGTCTCATCCATCTATTAATCAAAGATAATATGATCGATGAGAACTTTATTCAAAATCATACAAATGGATTTGAAGAATTGAAGCAATTAACAGAGTCCTTTACACCTGAAAGGGTTTCAGACATAACAGGGGTAGCTACTGAAAAAATCATTGAAGCAGCAAAACTTTTTGGACAAGCGAAAAATGGCATGGTCATGTTTGCACGAGGAATTGAGCAGCATTCAAATGGTACCGATACAGTTTCAAATTATGTAAATCTTTGCCTTCTAACTGGAAAAATTGGAAGAAAGGGTTCAGGATTTGCAACTTTTACAGGTCAAGGAAATGGTCAAGGGGGCAGAGAACATGGCCAAAAAGCAGATCAATTACCAGGCTACCGAAAAATTACGGATCCAGAAGCTAGAAAATATATTGCAGGTGTTTGGGGTGTTGATGAATCAGAAATTCCTGGACCAGGTATGTCAGCCTTTGAATTATTAACTTCATTAGGAGAAGAAGTAAAAGGACTACTTTTGGTTTGTAGTAATCCAATGGTATCAGCCCCAACTGTTGGAAATGTAAAAAAATATCTTGAAAAACTAGATTTCTTTGTCGCAATTGATATTTTTCTTTCTGAATCAGCAGAGCTTGCAGATGTCGTGTTACCATCATCTGTTTGGATAGAAGATACTGGTACTACAACAAATGTGGAGGGGCGTGTAGTTCTTCTAAAAGGAATAGACCATACTCCTGGTCAAGCAAAGCGTGATTGGGAAATCATCTGCGAAATAGCAGATCGACTTGGAAGGGGACAGTATTTTAAATATAATTCTTCCGAAGATATTTTTAATGAATTACGACTTGCTAGTCGTGGTGGTAAATCAGATTATTATGGAATTACTTATGAAAAGCTTGAAAAAATGAATGGTGTATTTTGGCCATGTCCAACTGAAGAGCACCAAGGTACGCCGAGAATATTTGAGGACTTAAAATTTGGATTTCCAGATGGTAAAGCTCGATTACTTGCAATTGAATACAAAGGACCAAATGAAAAACCTGATGAAGAGTTTCCATACATCCTAACAACAGGTCGAGTGGTGTTCCATTATTTAAGTGGGAACCAAACAAGAAGAATTGAAGCTTTATCAAAGTTTTGTCCTGAACCTTATGTCGAAATAAATCCTGAAACAGCTAGAAAACTAAACATAAATAATGGAGAACCAGTGAAGCTCGTCAGTCGCCGAGGTGAATTAACGGTTCCAGCAAAAATAACAAAAATAATTAGGCCAGATACTTTCTTTGTTCCATATCATTGGGGAAAAACAATGGCTATTAATCACTTAACAAATCCAGCATTAGATCCGAAATCGAAAATACCTGAGTTTAAGGTATGTTCAATACGTATTGAGAAATTGGATCAAAGGAGTGCGCAATGACAAAAGTATTATACATTGACTTTGAAAGATGTATCGGGTGTCGTGCATGTATGATCGGCTGTGAAGAATGCAGCGGACACGATCATTTATCAAGAATGTTTGTAGACGAATTAATGCCTGGTGAGACTGTAGCAACTTCACCAACACCTTGCATGCACTGTTACACGCCAGCTTGTGCTGAATCATGTCCTGTGCAAGCGATTAGTTTGACTGCTGATGGAACAGTATTATCTGCTTCACATGAAAAATGTATAGGCTGTAAAAACTGTACTTATGCATGTCCGTTTGGGATTCCACGTGTTGATGATGCAAAAAAACTAATGTATAAATGTGATTTATGTTATGACCGTACATCCAAAGGACGTCCTCCTATGTGTGTAAGTGTATGCCCTACAGACACAATACAATTTCTAGAAGAAGAGGAAGTTAAGAAAAACTCTACGAAGCCAGTTCAATTTGAATGGAACTTCGGAGGCACACTTATTCAAACAAGGACAGTAATTGGTATCCCAGATACTAAAACTAATAAATATGGCTACTATGATACGCAAGGTGAATGAAAATGAAGAAATTTGATCAATTTTTGCAAAAACTTACATTTAACATAAGTAGAGATAAAGAGTTAGATATGAATCGAAGAGGGTTTATTGGAGCAAGTTTAGGTTTAATCGGTACCATGTTTCTATCCTCGATTCCTTTAGTAGGTCATGCTTTAAAAAAAGAAGAAAAAACTTCTCAAAAAGCAATGAAAATCGCTGGAATAGAAGAATTAAATATCGGTGATAGTAAACCTTTTACTTACGTTGATGAAAAAGATCCAGCATTACTTATTCGAATATCTGAAGATGAATACAGAGCCTATCATATTAAATGTACTCATCTTCAATGCCCTGTATATTACGATAAAGCTTCTAATAAAATGGCTTGTCCATGTCACAATGGGTTTTTCTCAGTTTATGATGGTTCTGTACTAGCGGGTCCACCTCAACGTTCATTACCATCAATCCTTTTGGAAAAAAGAAACGATGGTTTATACGCTATTGGAATGAAAGGTGGAGAAATGTAAAATGAGGATGGCATGGTGGATTTTCATGGCATTGCTCGCAGTGCAAATTATTTTTATTCAATTCATGGTAGAAGAATTTTTAGCGGGTCATTATCACGAATTATTTTATTATTTTTTAGCATTGGGATTTATATTTGTTTGTTCAATCATTACTTATATCTTTTTCCGGAAAACGGATGAGGTTAGTCATGAATAAAGGAGATTAATCATATGGAACCTCAAAACAATATTTATGATCACATTGGTGGGAAAGAAAAGATTGGTCAAATGGTAGATGATTTTTATCAAAATGTAATGAATGATGAATCACTAAACCATTTTTTTAAGAATATCGATATGGAAAAACAAAGAGAACATCAAACTAATTTCTTAAGTTATGCTTTTGGTGGACCAAATCAATATAATGGCCGAACAATTGCTAATGCACATCAAGGGATAAACACAGAGCATTCTCACTTCGATTCGATTATTAACCATTTACAAAATGCAATGCAAAAACATGAGATTGAAGAAGAGCACATGGAACGAGTTATTCGAAAAATATCAGAGCATAGACAGGACATCGTATCTGAGTAAAGTATAATATTAAACATTGATAGATTAAAAAGAACAGGTTCTAAAATTGAACCTGTTCTTTTTTTTATAGACTAAATTATATACTTAAACTTTCTTAGAATTAGCATTTATCTCATTAAACATTCCAACGTAGTTAGTTATGTTATCATTATCGTCTTTTATCGCACTAATTGTAAGTAATTCTAGATAAACCTCTCGATTTTTTCTTTTATTCCAAATTTCTCCTTGCCAAAAACCATTCATTTTTATATCATCCCACATCTTGTTATAAAAAGTAGGATCGTGTATACCAGATTGGAGAACAGTAGGCGTTTTACCAAGAATTTCTGCGTTAGAATATCCGGTTACAGATGAAAAAGCCGGATTTATTTTTTGAATGACCCCTTTCAAATCAGTTAACATAATTCCTTCGACAGTACCATCGATTATACGTTCAGATATTGTTAATTTATCTTGATAAAATAACCAGATGACACAAATTAAACTTGCTAACGAAAATTCAGATAGCGCCATAAATCCTATTGCATTATGTCCAGTAAGATTAAATAGTGTTGTTAATACTAATGGTGGAAAAAAACCACCAATTCCGCCCATTGCTGCAACGATTCCATTCACTATCCCAGCTTGTTTTGAAAAATATAAAGGAACAAGTTTAAAAATCGTTCCATTTCCAAGCCCTGCACAAAAGGCAACTAATAGACAGCCAACTGTATAAATAGGTAATGAAAGTGTAAATGAGAGTAAGAAACCAGAAAAAGTTAATCCACTGAATACCACTACTAAAATCATAAAAGGATTAAATTTATCTCCTAACCATCCACCTACAGGTCTAAGTAGAGTTGCTAACACAATAAATCCTGCTGTACGAAATCCGGCATCCACTTTTTCTAAATGAAAATGATTTACTAGAAAAGATGGTAAATATACCGTAAAAGCTACAAAAGCTCCAAATGTAATAAAATAAAACAAACATAATAACCAGAGTTTATAGTTTCGATAAACTCCTTTAATTTGTTGAGATAGGGAAGTTGAAACTTTTTTCTCATTTTTATCTCCAAAGAAAAATGTCAAAATAGCAAAAAAGATAAGTAAAACTATATATGATTTGACAGTATTTCTCCATCCGATTGAACTTGCTAAAACAGGTGCTACGAATGAAGTGATAGCGGTTCCTATATTACCAGCTCCGTAAATCCCATTTATAAATCCATGTCGCTCTTTTGGATAATATTTTGGTAAAGAAGTAACACCAACAGAAAAGATTGCACCGCCTATTCCTAAAAGTAATCCACCTAATATTAAATCCATTACTGAATTTGCAATACTGATAAAATAGATTGGAAAGATTAGAATGAGCAAGCTAATAAAGAATATTTTTTTTGCTCCATATCGATTTGTCCAGTATCCAATAGGGACCCTCATTAATGATCCTAAAATGACTGGAACTGCAGTGACCAAAGCAAGTTCATTGGGACTGATGGAAATATCATTTTGTATAAAAGGCATTAATGAAGAAATAATGACCCATACCATAAAGCCGATTACCAAATTAAATGTTTGCAAAAATAACTGAGGACCACCCTTTGACACCATTTAAATTTCCTACCTTTATTCTAAATTTTGACCTAAATTTATCTTTTGCAGATTGGGTTAAAATTAATACAGTATTACTATAAAAATGATTGCAATATATGAAGTGTAAAATCTAATTGTGATACAAATCACAACTTATATAAATCTTTCTTTTATAATGGCTATTAGAACATTGATTATATGGTGGTTTAATAAATCGACTTAATTTGAGGTGGAAAAATGAACATACTAATTGTTAAAAAGCGAAAGTTAGATAAATGTGATAGTAATTACGTTATAAAAATAGAAGAGAATCGCAAAATTAAACTTAAAGCTTTCATTACTTTTGCTTCTTTATTCTTATCTGGAACATGT
Source organism: Bacillus sp. AFS041924 (assembly GCF_002577195.1). Lineage (GTDB taxonomy): Bacteria > Bacillota > Bacilli > Bacillales > Bacillaceae_G > Gottfriedia. Next base: position 17,748 of record NZ_NULG01000139.1, on the reverse strand, counting down.
ATTTTTGGTGTGGTAATTGCAGCATTACATCACTTAGGATTTTAACATTAAGTAGAAAAAGATTTACGTTTTAGCTACAATCCTTTTGTATTGAATGAAGAATGATATGTAAAATAATTAAATTTCCGTCAGTACTAGAATTCAATCATATATTAATTCTGATATGGTACTAAGTTTGTTCTATGTTTCTGGAACAGATGTAAATGAAAATAATCCGGCGCAAATCATTGGCTATGCTAATAATCGTGTAGATTGGAAAATTCATGTTAAAGATGCTAATGGCAAATTAATTGAAACTAAAGAAGTACTAAACGAACATACTTTACGTATGAAATGGACATCTAATCAAATATCCCATCCCGTTCGTATTATATTTCTGCAGATGTCACAACGAAGGATGGATTTAAAGTAACAACAGAATTAGAAGAAATTACTGTAAAACGTTAATTTCATTGGTTCAAGCCAGCTTTAAATGAGCTAGGCTTGTATTTTTTATTGTATTAAATTTTATAAATGAGAATTTAGAAGTAAAATCATATATCAAGTGATTTTTATGTGTTTTTATAACGATAATAGGTTTGGGTAACCGTCTAGTCAATGGATAAACACCTAACATATGATAACGCATGTATATAAAAGGGAGGTATAGTTAAAGTATGACTAATCTGTATCTAAATTTTATGCCTTATTATCCATATCAAAATATTCGGCAGTTTCCACAATACCCTCAATCAGAAATATGGGCACAACAAGTTACGAAGCAACCGTTTTATCCACATTTAAAGGATCCAGTATTAAGGGAAATTGCTCCTTTTGTTTCGTATGGCCTGAATGAAGCTAAAGCTACTTCATATGAGCATGCGTTACAAGAAGTTGCTGCAATGACCTATTTGATTGGTAGGGGTATGGACCCAAAAACTGCTTATTTAACAGTAGAATCGTGGGAAGTAAATGAAAAATTTTAAATAGATGGAAAATGTTTCCTTCAAAATGGCTGCTAAGGCAGTCTTTTTATTTTGATAGTAGATACAGCATGTAAATATTTAAGGGGGACTAATTATAAACCAGCAGGAAAAACTGTAACTGCACAATCTTTTTTAAGAAAAGATGGATTGAATTAGATTATCTTCAGTCCCTTTTTAGTACTGGTTTATTAATTATTTATTATCGTGTTGCAAAGAGCTTGTAAAAAACTTGTAAAAAGAGTGTAGTCTAATTTGCATAGAATTGTTACATTTCTAAGTTAACATATATAAGTATATGTCAAGCTTAGGGAGATAACGATGAAACAAATTATTAATAAATTAATATTAGTAGCTGCAAGTTTATCATTTACTATACTTCCAAATGGTGTACTTGCAGATAATATAACAAATTCAAAGATAAAGAGGATTCAAGATAAACGAGTAAAAGTTCAAGAAGAAGCACAAAAAGCAAAAAATGAGATGAATCAATTAAAAGATCAGCAAAAATTGTTATTAAACTCTATCGATACAATTAACACATCAATTGAGAATACAATAATAAAGAAGAGTCAAAAAGAGGCAGAATTAATAAGTGGCAAAAATGAATTAGAAAAATTACAAGCTGAGATAGAAGAATTTCAAAAACGTTTAGATCAGCGTCAAGTAATAATTAATAATCGTTTAATTACAATTCAAAAATCGGGTGGAAATAACTCCTATTTAGACGTTATTTTTGATGCAAAAGGTATTGGTGATTTAGTTCAACGAATAAACGCTATTGGTAAATTTATGAATGCTGATCAAGACATCGTTAAGGAACAACAGAACGATTTTGAAAAAGTTGAATTAAAAAAGAAAGACTTAATGTTAACTCAAAATAAGTTGGAAAATGATAAAAAAGTTCTTCTAAATTTAGAACGTTCACTGGTTAATCAAGAAACTCAAATGAAGGCTATACTTAGCAAACTTAAAGATGATGTAAATGAAAAGGAACAGGATATTTTGAGTTTAGAAGAACAGGAAGATCTATTAAAAGATCAGGAAAAAGCAATAAAAGCCGTTTCAAGTATTTCAGGTGGTAAATTTACACGACCAGCACAAGGGTATTTATCTTCAGGTTTTGGATATCGATCATTTGATCATGAAACGCATTTTGGTGTAGATATTGTTAAAAAAGGAAGTACACCGATTGTCTCAGTAGCAAATGGGGTTGTAATACGAGCTTACCATTCATCCAGTTATGGTAATGTTGTCTTTATTACGCATAAAATGAATGGAAAAGTGTTTACATCAGTTTATGCTCATATGCAAAATTATCAAGTCTCAACTGGACAAACTATTTCAAAAGGACAAAAGATTGGAACGATGGGAAATACGGGTCATTCTTTTGGGCAGCATCTTCACTTTGAATTACATGAAGGACAATGGAATAATGCAAAATCAAACGCAGTTAATCCAGCAAAGTATATTAATTTTTAACCTTTTATAAGACTATTCGATCCACATGTATCTCTTTTCAAGCCAAGTTCGTTATTCTTCAATATTTCAACACTCTATTAACAGCCTATTTTTAGCTAGGCTGTTTTTGATTTTGGAAAGATATGTGAATGATGTTGATCGCATAAAAAGAGATGGATTTTTTAGAAGAATGAAATTAAATAATAGAAGTATATAACAAACAAACATCCGGAGGCAGTGGTATGATTGTAGAATTAGGAAAAGTTGAAACAATTGTCAGTTGGTTTTTACCTATTTATATCATCTGATCGTAAAACCTAGAAACTCAGTGTATAGATTTATTGAAGTTTAATGAGTAGTAGGTAACAAAAAAATAACTGCATTTCTTTATCGAACACTAAGTTTACAAATATTATTAATTTTAAAATGTTAGTGTTTTGTTACCAATGTGATATTGAGTAACTAATCATAAAGTAATACCTTTACATTAGTACATAATTTTTTTATAGACGATTTTGATTAATGTAAAAAAGGGTGAATTGTAATGTTTTATTTATTAATAGTTGCTGTAACTATATTAGGGTACATTCTGTTAATTCTACCTGTATATGTATGCGCAATAATTCTTTTAGTGGGTTCATTGTGTTCTTTTATTGCAATTTATATAGAATTAACTATTTTAGAGAAAAAAGTAAGATCTAATTTATTATAAACTACATAAACAATCAAAAAATAAGTATATGTTTTTAGTTTATTCTAATAACTAAAAATGCTAAAAAGAGTGTAGAATCCTAAAAAATTCTACACTCTTTTTCATTAGTTTTTATATTTTTAATCTATTAAATATCCTCAAACATATAACCATATCGAGGCACAGAAACAATCTTTTGACCGTATTTTCCTAATTTCTTTCGTAATCTATATAGTAGAGTATTAATTTCTTCACGTCCTACATCAGGCTGTTCAATATCATTAGTAATTCGTTCCGGCCAAACATTTATTTTAATTTCGTTATAGCTAACTGCGCTATTGGCTCTTTGATATAACAACAAAAATAATTCTGTATCTTTACTAGTCAGGTGGATTCTGACGCCATCAATTAAAATTTCTCGCTTAACAACATTCACAGTTATACCTTTGAAATCGTTTATGTGTTTATCTAAAACTAGCGGCATATCAAGTGTGTCTCCAAAGTTCTGCTCTGATAGATTATGAAAAATAAGTACAGCGGCACCACTTGCAAGACTTATACTATCGCCATCACGAAGAAAAAATGGTTTGTTTTTTTCTAAAATAATATGATTTACTTGTGTTCCATGTTTACTCATGAGATCAACAATTGTGTAATTTTCTTCTTTATCGAAATTTATTAAAGCATGTTTTCTTGAAATATATTGACTAGTAAAAGGAATATGTGGTAAATCATTACCCCACATACGCCCTAGCAACGTTTCATTAGAGGAAATAGGAATTCTATTCTGATTTGTGGCTGTTTCTCCTTGTTTTATAGAAAGATACACGTTTTGAATACTCATGTAGTTACTCCTTTGAAAACTAATCTAGTTAAACCAAGAAAGAGTATATCATATGCAACTAATTTGTAAAGATAATTCATTTTTTAAGTTGGTGGATTTTATGGTTTAGTAAATGGTGCTTCTAAATTAGATGAATCAAAACGTTCTTTTTTATACTGCATTATACATCCATTTGTTAGAATACTTTACCAGTTGTCTCATATCGTTAAATAAAGGCACACGTGATGAATGAATAGTGTTATATGGAAGAGAGGATGCTAGATGATTAAACGATTTGCAACGTATTATCCATATGAACAAAAATTAGTGATCGAGGGTCATAACAAACTCATTCAAGCGCAAGCGGAAACGAAAAATGGACATTCGTTAGTTGATTCAAGATTCATGTTTGCTCATAAGACCAAAAAAATAGGAAAGAAAGTGTTACTTGTCGGGTTCGGAGTAGGTGTAGTAGGATTGCTGATTCCAACGAGCATGATCATAGGGAATGCTTACTACCATGCAATCGATTGGGTGCATTTTGATGTTTGGCAACACATTCACAACTTATCATTAATGAGTATCAGTTCGGATCACAATATTGCTTCGATTGATGCATATCAAACATCAAGTAGTCCACTTGCAAAAGACAGTCATTTTATACTTGAGAAAATCGATGGAAAAATGAAGAATCATTTCGAAGGAGTTAAAGATTTTCTGGAACGAAATAAATGAAGAAAAAGCTCCTTGCCTTGTTGAGGAGTTTTTATGTTGGTCATTTAGTAAACAGATTTTGACAAGATTGATTTTCGAAAAGTAATACATATGCTTTAGAAAATGATTGGTTTAACGTTGATTATCTAATAACATTGGTATATAAGCGGTAGGTAACCTATTTATATGATGGAAATTGACGAAAAACGAGGATATTGCAGGCATTAATCTCCTCATGAAAGAAATTACCGAGTGAAAGGAGAACGGATAATGGATTTATTCTTTGATCACCTTGTTTGGTTCGTTAAGAAACCAGAGAAAGCAATTTTCCCCTTAAAGCAAAGAGGAATCCATGTTGTGAATGGAGGACGTCATGAATCTTGGGGAACATATAATACCCTAACTTATTTTGGCTTAAGTTATATTGAATTTTTAGGAATTGAAAATTTATCTATAGCTGAAAATCATGATGAAAATCGATTAATTACGCAAATCGTTGAACAACTAGCAAAAGATAATCGGGAAGGGCCAGCAAAAGTAGCAATACGAACAAATCAAATTGAAGATCTAGCAATAAAACTTAAAGCAGAAGGACTTACAGTATATGGACCGCTTACTGGGGAGAGAGTTCGTGCTGATGGTCAATTAATCAAGTGGTCATTGTTATTCCCTGAATACAAGGAAAAAAAGGTTATTTTACCATTTTTTATTGAATGGGAAAAATCAGATAAAGAAAGACATTCAGAAATAGCAGTTCAAGGCTTAATATGGTCACACATATTAGGTAAACCAAAATTTGAAAGTGTTGGATTTGTCGTAAAAAATTTGGATATGGCCATAGAAACTTGGAAGAATTTGTTTGACCTTAAACAAGGCGAAGAGTATATAGATACGGAAATCAATGCACGTTGTAGATTATTAAAATTGAACGGAACTAATTTAATATTTTGTACACCAATTGGAGATGGAACGGCTGCTAAGGTTTTAAAAGAAAAAGGAGAGACTCCTTTCTTAGTGAACCTTACTGACACGAATCAAAGTCACTTTTTTAAAATGCTGGATGGTTATTGGAAGTTCCAATAATATATTCAAAGGTGAGCCCCTTACATATTAGCGTCAAATTCGTGCTACGATACCGGTTTGACCTTTTTTTTATTTTTAGTCATTTTACGGTTTGCTTTTATTAGTTTAATAGTGAGTTTTTAACTAACATTAAAATAGCTATAATGTAAGCTGTGGTCAAACTGTTTCAAATGGTCAACAGATTGGATATATGGGAAATACTGGCCAATCGTTTAGGCAACACTTACATTTTGAATTGCATGCGGGGTCTTGGAATCAATCTAAGTCTAATGTAGTGGATCCTGAAAAGTAAATTAACTTTTAAATAAATGTCATACATCCAAATTCATGCAACAAAAAAACCAGCATCTGCTGGTTTTTTGTTTAACAACTCCAAGTTACTCTTATTTGGATCTTGCCTTTTTATTTCGGTAATTTGATTAAGAACGTTGTACCAATTCCTAGTTCACTATCAACTGAAACAGTACCGTCGTGCAACTCAACAATTTCTTTTACGATAGCTAGACCTAATCCTGTACCACCAGTGGACCTTGTTCTTGATTTATCAACACGGTAAAAACGTTTAAAAATATGTGGTATATCCTCAGGAGGAATTCCTACTCCTTGAACTTGAATTGAAATTTGTATAAAGTTATCGATCGTATTTACTTTAATTTTGATTGTGGAATGACTATAAGCATATTGATAAGAATTCATAATTAAATTTTGTAAAACTTGGTTAAATCTTTGGTTATCGACATTTGCCTTACAATCGCTATCACATTGTAAGGTTAATGAAATATGTTTTTCCATTAAAACCCCTGCAAATTTTTCTTTCGTACTTTCTAAAAGTTCACAAATTTTTAGTTCTGTTTTGTTGATAGCAAAACTATGTTGTTCAATTTGTGCAAGGAGTAATAAATCTTGTACGAGATCCGTAATACGATCGGCCTCTTCTTTAATAATTTTTAAGTAATCATGTTTTTCATTTTCATCTAATGTATTTCTCTGTGCGATATCTGCATAACCTCGGATAAATGTTAGAGGCGTTCTTAATTCATGTGCAACAGTCGCTAAAAATTCGTTTCGTTCATTTTTCATGTAAGATAATTCAGAGGCTAAATGTTGAATCGCATCCGCAAGTTCACTGACTTCATCATTTGAAGATATATTAAGTGAAACAGACAAATCACCTTTAGCCATTTTGTCTGTTTCTTCAGTCATTTTAATAAGTGGACGAGTTAATCTACCTGATAGATATAAGATTGCACTTAACGTGATGATAAAAGTCACCATCATTGTAATAATAAAGATTATCTTTAATTTAAGGATTAGGTGTAGGATAGATTCAGTTTTTTGAAACATATAAACATAGCCTCTAATACTTTGATTAACAGTGATTGGACTGATCGTTGAAATATAATTTTCGTGACGCCAATCAGAATGAATAATTGTACCATTTTTGTTAATATGAGATTTGTTTACATTTAAATGTTCTCTCATTACCTTATCTAGTGAATGGGAGCTCCCTAAAACTTCACCACTTATAGATAGAACAATTACTTTTGTATCAGCTTCAGATTCCATTAAAGCAACATGTTTTATTGTTTCATCAGTAAAATGTTTCTCAAGTACATCACGATGACTGTTACCTCTGTTAATTAAAGATCGTATTTCTTCATTTACTCTAGTATTAACTAATGAAAAATAAAGAATTGAAAATAATAGTGTTTCAATTATTATCGTTAGAAGTAAGAAAGAAAGTCCTAATTTAAAAGAAATCGATTTAGTGTTAATCATAATTCACCATCAATATGTTAGTGTGATACCCATTTGTAACCAACTCCGTAAATGGATAATAAATACTGATCTATTGGAAATGAGGTTTTTCTTAGTTTATCTCTTAAATTTCTGATATGCGAATCAACTGTTCGTCCATCTGTAATAGTTTGAAATCCCCACACTTTTTGAATTAAATGATCCCTACTGAATACATGATTTAAATTACTTAGGAATAATCCAAGTAGTGAGAATTCGATTGGAGTAAGGGGAATTGGATATTCCTCGTATGTTACAAGATGCTTTTGTTGATCCCACACCATTCCTTTAAACTTAATTCGTTCTTTAGGCAAGGTTCTTCTTAATATTGCTTTTATTCTTTCTACAAGCTCCTCTTCATGAAATGGCTTTGTAATATAATCATCTGAACCATATTTTAGTCCTTTAACGATATCGCTTTTTTGATCACGCGCTGTCACCATAATGATCGGAACATTGCTAAATTCCCTTATTTTTTCTAACGTTTCCCATCCATCCATATTAGGCATCATGACATCGAGTAAAACTAAGTCAAAAGGATGCTCTGTTAATCTCGTAATTGCTTCTTCACCTGAATGCGCTTTTGTACAATTAAAATTAAGAGGAATAAGATAGAGCGAAAGTAAATCAAGCATTCTAGGTTCATCATCAACTAATAGTATTGAAATCATTCGTAAACTCCCCATTAAATTTTTCTTTAAGGTTAACATATAATTTTGCAGAAAATATGCAGATTTAATAGAGATTTTTCTTTTTTTTCAACGTTTCTGCACGATATCTGCACAAACATATCTTACACTACGTGTGAAAAGGGGGAAAATCAAAGGATACAAAATAGATTTAAAGGGTTAAGCGGGTAAGCCACTACAAATCATATAATGCCTTAAAGTGACCCTTATAGCAAAGGTTGGATAGCAAAATCTTAAAAATGGTGGCTATGTACTTTGTTTGAACAATTAACGGTGCAGCTCTGGTCCAGTATTAAAAAGGGTGACAATGTAAAATTAACATTATGTACTACTGTTTTATGAATTAATAAAAGGCCATTATACTAGGTGGTATGATGTCTTTAAAATTAATGGGGTGAAAATATGAAAATAAAGAAGTTTATTGTTGGCGTTTTATCATTAATCACTGCACTGGTATTATATGGATGTGGTAATACTGAAACGAAGATGGAACATTCCAAAATGGAGCATTCAGGTACAAGCGAAGTTCCAATGGGTTTGAAAGTAGCGGAGAATCCAACTTATAAAATTGGAAGTAAAGCAACAATCACTGAAGGTCATATGGAGGGTATGAAAGGTGCCGAAGCAACGATTGTGGGTGCCTATGATACAATAGCCTATGCAGTTACCTATACCCCAACGACTGGTGGAAAAAAGGTTCCTAATCATAAATGGGTTATACGAGAAGAAATTAAAGAAGCAGATAATAAACAATTTGAACTAGCAGAAGTCACATTAAATGCAGATCATATGAAAGGTATGAAAGGCGCAAAAGCAACGATCGATTCTGCAGAGCATACTACAGTCTACATGATTGATTTCAAGCCGACTAATGTCGGAAAAGTGGTTAAAAATCATAAATGGGTGACAGAATCTGAACTGTCCCCTATTAATAAATAAAATATGTCCTTTTAATAGAAAGCAAAAACAATAATCCCTTTTTTATAGGTGATTAGAGTTTTTGTTTATTTTTTCTGTTTTTATTGATTACTAGATTATTAATTCACTTAATAGAAATGCACAAACTATAAAAGTAAACCATACATTTTGTACGATCTATATTGAGAAATTAATTAAAGATCTGTATTATTTTTTCACGATTTCTAGCCATTCTTTTCCTAAATTGTTTGAAGTATAAATATTACTTTCCATATGTAGCAATCGAAATGTTATTTGGATTTTTTTGATCAATGGCACATTTACTGTGAATGTTCCAGAATAATAATTGAAGGATTTTCCTTTTTAGAAGATCTTTTTCATATGTTAATACTTAACAAAAAGTGAAACCACTAAATAACTAATTGAAAACAATTAAATAGGAATTATTTCCTATGTGAATATTTTAAATTATCGAAATTTTATTGAAATTATACTATACTTTAGATAACGATTCCCATAGTCTGCATGATCATTATTTGGAGTATGAAAATTGTACTTTTATTGTAAAAATGAAGTTTAGTAATTATTTTGCTTCTAACCGCCTGCAATTCAAACGATTTGTATTTATTCTAATTGGTTTATTTAATAAGTCTATTAACTAGTTACTATTTATTTTTAATACTCCTTGCACATTATCCCTAGTTGGAATCGAACAATGAAATGAAAAGCTATTATTTTAACAAACTACTACACTTTAAGGAGGATTAAAAACGTGGTCATCGAAAAAATGCATCCTGAAATTAAAAATATAATGACAAATATCGAAAATGTAATGATCGGAAAAAGAAAGGAAGTCGAACTTAGTTTGGTAGCTCTTCTTGCAGGAGGGCATGTTTTATTGGAAGATGTTCCGGGTGTTGGGAAAACAATGCTGGTAAAAGCACTTGCTAAATCCGTTAATGCAAATTTCCGAAGAATTCAATTTACTCCTGACTTGTTGCCTTCAGATGTAACAGGGGTTTCTATTTATAATCCAAAAGAAATGGAGTTTCAGTTCCATCCAGGACCTTTGATGGGAAATATTATCCTTGCTGATGAAATTAACCGAACATCTCCAAAAACACAGTCTGCACTATTAGAAGGTTTGGAGGAAGCCAGTATAACAATTGACGGGATAACCTATGAACTAGCCAAGCCTTTTTTCGTAATGGCGACACAAAATCCAATTGAATATGAAGGTACATATCCACTTCCTGAAGCACAACTAGATCGATTTTTATTAAAGATGTCAATGGGATATCCGACAATAGATGAAGAATTAGAAATATTAAATAGGTTGCAAAATATCCCTCCAATTGAAGAGTTAAAACCTGTCATTGACATTGATGGTTTACTGTCTCTTCAAAAGGAAATGAAGTATGTTTTTATCGATGAATCAATTAAGCATTATATTGTGAGTATTGTTAATCGTACGAGACAGGACGGAAATGTTTATTTGGGTTCTAGCCCAAGAGGTTCAATCGCACTTATGAAAGCGGGACAAGCATATGCATTCATGTACGGACGTGATTACGTTTTACCAGATGATATACAATATCTAGCTCCATTTGTATTGTCCCACCGAATTATTTTAAATTCAGAATCAAAATTTGAAGGAATTACTGCTGAAAAAATTATTAAAAATATTGTTAAAAAGATTTCTGTACCTGTTAAAAGGAAAGTGAAATTATAATGAAAATACAATTACGTGTCCTCAAAAAAGTAAGGAAGTACCTATTGTTATATTTTCTATTACCAGTACTGTTTTTGAATGCTTTGTTTCAAGGAGGATTTGTAAGTTGGTTTTTATTCTATAGTTTTCTACCATTTATCTTATACTGTGTTGCATTATCTTTTTATCCGTTGGAAAATCTGAAAGTGACTAGAGAACTTCCTAAAAACGGTTTCAAGGTCGGTGATCCGATAAAAGTTATTTTAACCGTGAAAAAGTCAAATTTTTTTCCTGTATTTTATTTCTTTATAGAAGAAAATTACTCAAATAATTTACAAACTACTGATCAACAAAAATTTAAAAAGGAGTTGATTTTAGCTGGCTTTAAAAAGGAATGTTCCTTTGATTATATGCTTCACAAATTACCACGTGGGGAGTACATGTTTAATTCCTTAACAATAAAGGTTGGTGATCCTCTTGGTATTTTCGAATTGAAAAAAAAATTTACTGTTATTAATAGATTTGTAGTATATCCTCAGTATTCGGAGCTTTATTATCGTTCACTTGAGCATCAAAATAATCACGGCTCAACAATGTATAGTCATCATATTCAGCGGGATACATCAATGGCTGTAGGTATAAGAGAATATCAGTCTGGAGACAGGTTTTCCTGGATTAATTGGAAAGCTTCCGCTAAACGAAATGAGATGATGACAAAAGAGTTTGAAGAATTACAATCTAATGATCTGTTTGTCATAATGGATTGTGCTCAAAATGAACTTTTCGAATCAATTGTGTCGTTTACAGCATCTTTTCTACATACTGTCCTGAAAAAGGGTATTCAGGTTGGCCTTTTAACAAATAACAAAAGACTAGATTGTTTTCCAATTAGAGGGGGAGAAGGACATTTTCAAAAGCTTTTTTATCACCTTGCGAAAATAGAGACAAATAATACTTCACCAATTGAGATGGTTTTAGAAAAAGAACTTCGTTTCATACAACAAAGTGTATCTTATATCTTAATAACCTCTCAATTATCGAAAAAATTGGTCGAAAAAGCTAGTTTTATTAAAAATAGAAAAGGCTCATTTACAATATTTGTCATTAAGGCAGAGTCTATGATCGTAACTGAAAGAGAAAAATCACTCATTTCAATCGCCAATGCTCACGGGGTGAGAACAATCATTGTAGGTGAAGGTAATTTTAATGCGGCCTTTACAGGGGGAGATATACGATGATAAAAAGTAATTTCACCTTATTTTTGTTGTATTCATATGGCTGTTTATTGTTATTGGAATGGGTAAGGCCCATTGATCATTTAACAAATACGTATCATATGAAAGTCTTCACGTTATACATGTTAATAGTTTTTTCATTATCTTTTTTTAAAGTAAAAAGAATCCTTCAATGGATAATAAATATATTCTTAGTTTTAACCTTCGTTAATCAGTTCTATTACGATTTAGGTTTCTTTCATTTTCAATGGATATTCATTTTCATTAAACATGTAGTTCAGAACATTATTTGGCTTACAACTGGCCATTTTAATAAATTGAGTAACGAATTCAAGACATTATTATTCTTACTTTTACTTTCTATAATCGCCTATTTCATCAATTTCTTTTTAAACCGCATGTGGATTTTTTTCTTATTCCTTTTGACAGTTCTATATATTTCTCTATTAGATTCGCTTACCGACTACGGTGGCAAAACTGCCATTGTTCGAACAGTTATACTTGCTTTTACAACTATGGGTATTTTAACTTTTGACAATCTAATGGAAAAGGGAAGAGTTCATTATTATTCAGAATATGTAAAAAAATGGTTGGCTCCACTCGTTAGTATGATTACTCTTTTTGTCCTAATTGGAACCTTGGCTCCTAAGCCATCACCAATCAGGACTTTCCAAAATTGGTCTTTCCAACTATCAAAAAAGGATAACAATGGTGGCTCTGGTGGAGGAACAAATACGGGTGGATACGACACCGATGATTCAAGACTAGGTGGGCCTATAAAAGGAAATGATAACCCGCTTTTTCAATATGAATCAAATCAAAGTATATATTGGAAAATGGAGACTAAAGACACCTATACAGGTCGAGGTTGGGTTGATTCTGCATCGACGCAGCGTCCTATGAAAAAAGAAGATTTTGTTAAGTTAAATACTTATCCAGATGCGATTGAGACCAAAATTGAAACAGCAAGAATCAAAATTTATGATAACTATCAGTATAACTATATTATGTATCCTGAAGGAATTAAAAAAGTAGTAAAAATTCTACCTTTTAAACCCGATCGAAATGTTTTCAAACTTGATACAACCATTGACAGAATAAGCTATTTCAATAATAGCATTCCAGAAATTCCAGCCAGTTTTGAAGTAGAATATGAAATACCTAGATATAAAGCAAAAGATTTAATCAAAACAGTAAAACTTGATTCAAATTTGATCAATGCTGTCTTTTACCAAAATTATACTCAATTACCAGCAAATTTACCTAAGAGAATAGGTGAGTTGGCGCAACAAATTACAATAGGTAAAACAAATTGGTATGACAAAGCGAAAGCAATAGAGAATTACTTTGATCGAGATGAATACATATATACTAAAAAGAATGTAGCTTTTCCAGGTAAGAATGTTGATTATGTGGACCAATTTTTATTTGACACGAAAAGTGGTTATTGTAATAATTTTTCAACATCGATGGCAGTAATGCTTAGAACGCTAGGGATACCAACACGTTGGGTTAAAGGATTCTCTGAAGGTAATTATGTTAGAAACAGTAAAGAAGACTCATCAAAACAAATTTACGAAGTGAAAGCTAACAACGCTCACTCATGGGTTGAGGTATTTTTACCAAATCAAGGCTGGGTAGCATTCGAACCTACTAAAGGCTTTTCAAATGAACTAAATATCAATAACAGCAACGAAAATTTATCTACCACCAAACAACAAGATTTACCTACAACTGTAATTAAAAATAAACCGATGCATGAACTTGAAGAAGTAAATGGAGTAAATGGTGAAGAATCAAAGAAAGCTGAAAAACCAAATTACTTTTCTAATATTTGGCAGAAGATTAAGCAGTCAATGATGAGTGGTTCGAAAGAGATTTTTCTTTCTCTAGGACTGATGCTTGCAATGATAGGTATCATTTATCTAAATCGTAGAAAATGGCTTCCTTACTTTTTCATGTTAATTTACCGTTTTAGTAAAAAAGACGATAGACTAGAATCACTTTACCTTACATTATTACGTCAATTAGCTCGTTATGGATTAAAGCGTGACGAAAACGAAACGCTTAGAAATTATGCAAAATATATTGATTCTCTTTTTTCTTCAAGCGAAATGACAGAATTAACGATCTATTATGAGCAATACTTGTATCAACAAGTTAGCCAGGAAGAAAATTGGGAGAGATGCCTAAAATTATGGAAGAATATAATGAAAAGGACGATCTAAAACTTAATAAAATTTTTTAATTGGGATAAATTAATTTTTTTATGATAGAAACACATAATTTTTGCTAGTTTTCACATATGTTGAACTAATAAAAAACCGCTGTTAATAAATTATTAGCAGCGGTTTATAAATTTTAATGAGAGTTATAACTATAGGTAATATGCCTCTTTTAGTAATATCATTATGAAAAGCAAGTTCCGAATCCTTTAATACTTCCAAGATTTGATTCGGGGTAAATTCCATTTTAAGTGCCAATTAGGGATTTTCTATAGAAGCTTCTGTGACTATTTCGATAATTGGCAAGTTAACAGAGGCAATTAGGTAATCGGCTGGACTATTTAAACAATACTCTTGCTAACACGACCTCCTTCTTACCTTGAACGATAATGCATAAGGAAGGCTTGTAAACTCCATAATTCGGTCTTGTAACATTTGAATAACGAGAGAAAAATAAAGAAGGAATAGCAGTAGTATGAGATCCATCTATGCCCGTGTGACTCTCTATTAGTTGAATGAGTTCAGCTTGGAAATTATATATTTGATCAGACATAATTAATATACATTTTTCATGAAAATAAGTGTCTTGAGAGAATTAGGCAATAATTTGATAAGAATTTGATAACGGTAGCTTTTTCATTTATTGCATAATAAGAATACGAAATAATGTAATCGTTTCACAAATACTAATCTTAAAAAACTTAAACATATTATTTCTTGGATAAAATGTAATACAGAAAAGATGTAGATTTGGAGGGAATTATATGCAAAAAGTCGTTTTAAACAATGGTGTAGAGATGCCTATTTTAGGTTTTGGTGTTTTTCAAATTCAAAATGAAAATGAATGTGAACAAGTTGTCTACGATGCACTTATGGCAGGTTATCGACTGATTGATACTGCTGCTTCCTATTTAAATGAAGAAGCAGTAGGCAGGGCAATAAAGTGCAGTGGTGTACCAAGAGAAGAATTATTTATTACAACAAAACTTTGGGTTCAAGATACAGGATATGAACGAACAAAGCAAGCATTTGAAAAATCGCTTGAAAGATTGCAACTGGATTATCTAGATTTATATTTAATTCATCAACCATTTGGTGATGTATTTGGTTCTTGGCGCGCGATGGAGGAATTGTACCGTGAAGGTAAGATTAGGGCGATTGGAGTTAGTAACTTTTATCCAGACCGTCTGATTGATTTTATTATTCATAATGATGTGGTACCAGCTGTAAACCAAGTTGAAACGCATCCTTTCTGTCAGCAAAATGAAAGTCACAACCTTATGAAAGAAAACAATGTTCAAATAGAGTCATGGGGACCATTCGCTGAAGGAAAAAATAACATGTTTAAAAATGAAGTTTTAGCTTCGATTGCTGAAAATCACAATAAATCAGTAGCGCAAGTTATCCTACGATGGTTGACACAAAGAGGAGTTGTTGTAATTCCAAAGTCAGTGCGTAAGGAAAGGATTATCGAAAACTTCAACATATTTGACTTTGAATTAAGGCAAGAAGATATGGATAAAATTACTGCATTAGATACAAAGGAAAGCTTATTCTTTTCTCACAGGGATCCTGAAATGGTGAAATGGATAGGTAACCGAAAACTTGATATTTAGACACACTATGGATACTTGTAGCTGATGGTGGTCCTAAATATGGTGATGAGAATTTAATCTTAATTTCTCAAGATAATGGACGAACATGGATTAAATCAAGAATAGAAGAAAAAATGGTTATAAAAACAATTAAACAGGAAACGAAAGAAAGAGTAGTTCTTGGTACTAGTACAAACAGTAAAAGAGAAAGTACAGCTGGTATATTTTATTCTGATAATGGACTTAATTGGATTAGGGATTCCTTTAATTTTAATCTAAATAAACCTATAAAGGAGATAACAGTAATTACTACCATAAGCAACTGGTACCAATAAAATTCTAACAATTCAAGATTTACAAACACTTGAATCAATTTTGTGGATGGAACTAGGTTCAAAAGAAGAATACGAAAAAGAATTTGTGGGAAACCTGAAGCAAAGTTAGTTCGTGAATTATCAGGTCTAGATCCACAAGCTGCTAATGAGGCTTTTTCTGAATTTCTATCAAATGAAAAACTCAATAGTAATCAAATCAGAGAGAAGTGCACATTCTTGCGTTTTGTTTTTTAAAATTAGGAGGCTGAAATCTACCTTTTGGGACAGCCTCCTAATTTTTTTATTTACTAACACAATTCAAATAAATAGCTTTTTTCTTTATTTCAAAATCCACATGAGTATAGATAGAAGTAGTAGCTAATGACTCATGATCAAGTAACTCTTGTAAGGTTCTTAAATCAACCTTTTCTTTTGCTTCTTGTAAAAGTAGTGTTGAAATTGTATGGCTTAAATGATGAAGTGAAAATCGAGAAGGCGGTAGACCAGCGGCTTTTAGCGATCTTTTGAACAATATGTGTAAACCACGAGGATTAAATTTTTCTTTTCTTGAATTTAAAAAAATTGGCTCGGAACCGTGTAATTCAATTTCGTTTAAAATATCACGATATTTAGATATAAGCGGAATGACAATTGGATGAAGGGGGAGAAGACGCTCTTTTTTACCCTTACCAAAGATTCTTATTGTTTGATGATGAAAATCAATCTGCTGCCACGTAAGATCAACCAGTTCCTGGCGTCTCATCCACTAGTTGCAAAAAGCTTAAATATTAATTCATTTCTTAAAGAGGAAGAGCGATCATCATCTTCTAAATATTTAAAAAGCATTTTCAATTCATTTAACGACATGTAAACAGGGAGTAATTTATCATGTTTTGGCACTTCAATTCCAGCGGTAAAATCCTTCGTAGTAAATTGAACTTTTAAACAAAAACGATTAAATGACTTCAAGCTAGAAATCCGTCTTTGAACAGTTCTAGGTTTCACATTATGGCGAGTTACTTGATCTTGAATAAAGCGACGTATTAATGCAGGAGACATATCTTGGAGCTTAGTAGAGCGGCTATTTGTATTTAAGAAATGCAATAAACATTTAAAATCATGGTGGTAACTATCTATAGTACATATCGAGTAATTCTTTTCAACTTGTAAAATAGAAACTCATCAAAAACATCGGTTAAGTTCAAATTAAAACCTCCTAAAAAAATTGGTAAGTTAATTATAGTCAACAAAAAAAGAGAAGTAGACCATAGCATTTTTTATGTCAACACAGTACAATGAAGTTGCGTTGCTTATGATTATTTTCATTAACTAGTTTACATAATATATATTATAGGAAGTTGAAGTAAAACAGTGAATTCCATCTCAATTCCTAAGTATTCTTAGAGTTTTGAGATAAAATGAAAAAATAAGGTGAAAATCGAATCAAATTTAATTCATCTATTTTATTTAATTAAATTTTGAAATTTTTTAGTTTTTTATTAAAAACAAATAAATTAATAACTCTAAACC
>NZ_NULG01000001.1 GCF_002577195.1 Bacillus sp. AFS041924 | reverse complement strand
GGGAAATGCGGGAAACTTGAGCCCGAGGAGGCTCAAGTCACGCCCCATGGAAAGCGAAGGAGGCCACTGAAAAAGTAAATTTTGATCAAAATTTACTTTTTAGAAAAAATCAATTCCCATAAAAAGCTTGATTTTTATAGCTAAAGTGGGAATGATGCTTTACTTTCCAATCTACTTTAGAGGTAAAAGTGGGGATGGGAATTTTTAGAAATCGAAATTTTTCATCATTCATGGTGTTTTTCAGTGGCCTCAAGCGAAGTACCTGGAATGGAAAATCAACATTCTTTTTTAACAGAGCCAAAAATTTAAAAATTTTATTAGATAGGACAAGCCCTTCTTTCATAATATATAAAGCTACGTATTTTCTATATATTGTTGGGGGGAAAAAGTTGTTTAAGCGCTGTATTATTTTTTTCTTAGTCATTCTTTTATTTTTGAGCACTTCTTTTGTTCAGTCATATGCAGAAACTAATTCAGATTCTCAATTTATCATTATTAACAAATCAATTAATAGATTAGCTTTTTATGAGAATGGTAAATTAGTAAAAGTGTTTAAAGTTGCCACCGGTAAGAGTCAGGAATTAACTCCTGAAGGGAAGTTTAAGATCGTCAATAAAATTGTGAATCGGCCTTACTATAAAGCGAATATCCCAGGTGGTGACCCTAGGAATCCTCTTGGTAATAGATGGTTAGGCTTGAATGCTAGAGGTACATGGGGTACAACCTATGCAATCCATGGGAATAATAATCCGAGTTCGATTGGAACTTATGCTAGTCACGGTTGTGTTCGTATGTATGATGAAGAAGTTGAATGGTTATTTGATCGTATTCAAAAAGGTGCCACTGTATTAATCACTTCATCAAATCAGTCGTTTCAAGATATCGCTGTCACTAATCATTTATTTGAAGAAGATTCAGGCAGTGTTGTAGTAACAAATCCAACTGATATTCCGACTAGTTTACAACTTGGAAGCGTCGGTTCAGAGGTTGAATGGCTGCAAGATACTTTAACAAAACTAGGTTACTCTACAAACGGAGTTGATGGCTATTTTGCTGAAGGTACAGATCAGGCTGTGAGGGCATTTCAACAAGATAACGGACTAGATATTGATGGTGTTGTTGGCGTAGGTACAAAGAAATTATTAATAGACAAACTTCAAGAAAGAACTCGGGAAATGCTCTCTGCTTATTTTTATACATTTACGCTTAAGAAAAATGTAAAAATAAATGGTGAGGATCGGTATGATAGTCATATAAATGGGGTTCAGAAATTAAATTATTAGTTCAAAAAAGCTGTTGAAAACTCAACAGCTTTTTTACATTATTACTTTGTTAAGTATAAGTACAATAATTTCATCGTATTTTCCATTGCACTATAATGAGTTCTTTCCATACCATGAGAAGCGTGTACACCTGGTCCTATTAGGGCTCCACGAATATCCTGTCCTCCGCGTAATGCGGCAACAGTATCAGAACCGTACATCGGATAAATATCTACTGCATAGCTAAGCTCATTTTCCTTCGCTAAATTTACTAAATCAGTTGTCATATTAAAATCATATGGACCACCTGAGTCTTTTGCACAAATAGAAACATCATATTCAGTACAGCTTAAGTCATCTCCAATACAACCCATATCAACTGAGATTAATTCAGTAATATCAGATGGTATATAAGAAGATCCATGTCCAACTTCTTCATACGTCGAAATAAAGAATTTAGTTGTATATGTAGGAACAATTTTTTCCCTTTTAAATAATTCAAGTAAACCAATTAAACAAGCTACACTTGCTTTATCATCAATAAATCTTGATTTGATAAATCCGCTTTCAGTAATTGTAGTTTTCGGGTCAAAGAAAATAAAATCTCCAGGGCTAATTCCAAGATTTAAAACATCCTCTTTTGATTTAACACATTCATCAATACGAACTTCCATGTTTTCTGGATCGCGTTTCTTTGTTTTACTATCTTCGAATACATGAATAGACGGACTTGTAGATAAAAATGTACCTGTAAAAATTTTTCCTTCACGAGTTCTAATTTGACAATATTCACTATCAAGAGTTGGTACAATTGGTCCACCAATAATTGTGAATTTCAAAGTACCTTTACTTGTAATAGATCGAACCATTGCCCCTAGTGTATCAACATGTGCAGATAACCCAACGACTTGTTCATTACTTTTACCAGGAATAGTGATCACGCCACAACCTTTATTCGTTGTTTCGAACTCATACCCTAAACTATTTGACCAAGACTGAATTAACTCCATAATTTCAAAACAAAAACCACTTGGACTATTAAATTCTAGTAATTGTTTAGCGGTTTGTAATACATATTCTTTGTCAATTTTAATATTCATAGATTTTCCCCTTCAATTTTGAAATTTTCATGAAATTCTCACCGTATTTATCATACATTTATTTGTGTTTGTTATCAATAATCCTGCCAAAAACATCGAGGATCCACTCTCTAATTAATTTTGTCCGTTCTTCGTCACGTTTGGAGTATTGCTATTTAATAGCTCTCATATAAATAGGGTATACCGTTTATAAAACGAGGTGGAAAGGTGTATTTTTTTAAGCCAATTACAGACGAGGTTCGTTCATTTCAGCTTAAATTCAATAAAAAAACTAAAACGATGAAATTCATTTTAGTATCTACTTTTTCATGTATCGCTGCTCTGTTTCAGGCTGCAGGTGGCTATTTACCAGGTATAGGTCTTTTTTTAAGTCCGCTTGCTACTGCACCTATTTTACTATGTTCCATGTTTTCCATTACAGATGGTGTAAAATCTTTTTTTCTAACAATCATATTGTTAATAATCCTACAACCAACTGAACTAATTGTATTTCCTTTTACAACTGGATTATTGGGACTTGCGATTGGTGCAGCTTTTTACTTTTTGAAGAAAAGATTATGTATTATTGTTACTGGTATGACTCTTTTAATATTAGGAATTATGATTCTATTGTTTATTTTTCACTTTCCAGTTTTAGGCCCAGCCTTTACTGATTCCTTGTCAATTTCTTCCATTGCAATTATTTTATTATCTTCGTTTTTTTATAGTTGGTTTTGGGTTGAAGTTGCTTTAATTATTTTTATTAGATTGGCACTTTTTATAAAGGTTCGTTCTTGAGTTAGGTTAGTCTTTTAGAAATAATACATCATTAGGGGAATAAATTTTGAAACTAGTAAAAATGGCACCCTTAATAGGAGCAACACATTATTGAAAAATTAAAAGACTCCTGGAGTTGATTTTTTATGCAATATGATTTTGATTGTTAGTGACCACTAAATAGTTGTCTGGTTCAGAATTAGATTGAAAAGTCATTCAAATAAAAGAAAAATTAAAAAGTTGGGATCATTTCATTAATTCCAACTTTTTATGTCTGTTATTTTTGGCTCTTTAGTATTGCCTGCTTCTCCATATATTTGCGCATCTTTTTCATGTTTTCTGGCGCATCCCATGGATCATCGACAATCATTTCAATAATACAGAGTCTTTGGGCACATTCACTTTCAGCTTTGCTTATAGCTTGTTCAAGTTCTCCAATGGTCCGAACAATAGAAGTAAACGCATTGCCCCCAAAGGCTTCTGCCAATTTTGTATAAGACCATCGAGGGATTTTGTTATATTTTTGATCTATTGTTTTGACATTTAAATATTTTTCGATTGTATAACCATCATTGTTTAATACGAAGATGATAGGTTTACATCCGTAATAAAGCATTGAACTAATTTCTTGAGCAGTTAGCTGGAGTGAGCCATCACCCGTGAACAGTAACACTCTACGTTCTTTTGCTGCGATACAGGCACCAAACGCCGATGGGGTTGCATATCCAATCGACCCCCAGCCTCCTTGTCCAATATAGGTAATATTACTCGGCAGTCTCACCTCCGCCATCCCATTGTAGAAAGTACCAATTTCAACAATCATAATATCGTCCTTTTTCAACATGCGTTGAAATAGTGGATAATACCCTGCCGCCCTAATTGGTTCATCACTATTATTTGGAGACTGATTGTAAGGGAATGACGCTTTTTCCATCAAACCGTTTCCCTTGAATCCCGCATGTTGAAGTTCACGAAGTATATCAGTAGCAAGAACGTTTGGATATACTGCCTCAGCAACTTTAACATAGTCTGGTTGAATATTGATCGTTACAAGAGAATTCAGTTTTGCGGTAAAATTAGCGGTATTTGTATCCGCCCATACCGTGCCGATTCCAATAATACAATCGGCATTTTCAACCGTATTTTGAACTTTAGGACATCCTAAAGAACCTAAGTACATTCCGATATAATTAGGATGGGTTTCATCAAATGCTCCTTTGCCGAACAGCATGGATGCAGCAGGTATATTCATAGCGTCTACTAACTTCAAAACCTCAGCCTGTAGCCCAAAGCGCATAGTTTTAGCATCTACAAGGATTATGGGTCGCTGTGCACCTTCTATCAGTTGTCTGGCATGATTCGTCGCAGCCTTAAGAGCTTTTTGATTGGACGTTTTTTGCTGTGGTACCGGCACTTCCCGATACATAATAGGCTTGGCCACTAAATCATCAGCCACAACAAGGTAAACAGGCTGTTTCTTTTCTTTTGCAATACGAATGGCAGTTGGAATTTCAATCATGGCATTTTCCGGTGTTAAAACCGCGGAGTATGCCGTTATCTGCTCATACATTTTACGAAAAACATTAAAATTCCCATTCATTAAAGTATGATGCATCAATTTGTGTTCTTTTTGATCTTTTTCTTTTGGCGATCCAACAATATGAATCACAGGAACATGCTCGCTATATGATCCCGCTATTGGATTGCATGCGTTTAGCTCCCCTACCCCAAAAGTTGTAATAAGTGCGGAAATCCCGTTAATTCTTGCATAGCCATCTGCAGCATAACCCGAGTTTAGTTCGTTCCGTCCTTCTATAAACTGGATTCCGTTAGTTTGCTCCAACGTATCAAGCAGTGAAAAATTATAGTCCCCTGCAACACCAAAAATTTCAGTTATCCCCTCTAACTTTAAGCAATCTAACAAATACTGACCAAGTGTTTTTTGAGCTTTTCCAGTATGAGTGACGGGACTTTCTATATTCATCTTCTTATCCATTACACACTCACTCCATATCCAAATAATGGGTTTACCAGATTCTATTACCCTTTATATTCGTACCCTATCATTGAATGGGCTATACGATGTTTGGATTAATACTCCATATTTTAGAAAAGCCACGTTTAAAGTAGATGTTGAGCTAAATGAATGTCGATAATGAAATGAGCGGATTCACCAATGAAACTACAGTTATGGAAGCAGATGGTAAACCAAGGTAGAAAAATGGAGTTAAATACTGAACTTTATACTGAATTGAATTAAATAGGGATAAAAATTGAGAGTAATTGAAAATTTATTTATTTATCGCAAATGAAGGAATGAACATGTGCAGCGGAGAATCTTCCTTTATGCATTTTTTTAGTGTAATGGTAAATAGGATGATTGACTTAGCTCAACTTGAATTACCCGTGCAACGGAATTGAAATGGATTCATCATAACTGAAGAAATCGAGGTGCTATTTATTTGTTCTTATTAAAGAAATACGGAAAGTGGCTGCTCAAAGCCAATAAAAGAAATGATCTATTCGAAACACTTACAATGTTGAGTGTACTACCAATTATGTTGCTATCACTCATCTATTTTAATCATCATCACTATTCAATATGGATTTTATTTGTCATATTGTTTTTAACAGTCAACTTAGCCAATGTAATTGATGATATTCTTATAAAAAAATTGAGCAAATGGAATCGTAAAATCCCTAAATGGGTAGATGTAACCATCTCGGTTATTTGGGCTATCTTGGTCGCTACTGTTTTTACTTTTAACTAATAGAAGATATGGCGATCGTTCAACTTGGAAACGTGTCGTAAGGATTCAGATGATGTACCATGGATGGAAGATTACTAAGCTTAATAACAAATTAGTTGGATAAGGATATGAATCTTGAACAGTAACATTATGAATAGAAGTTAAATAAAGAAATAAAAGGAGCGATTTTCATGGGAGTTGTAGTTCGAAAGTATAGAACTATTTTCTTTTTCCTGATAATATTTGTAAATTTAATTTACCTAACTTTAGACAATAAAAAAATAGAAACAATTACATCTATAGTAACTTTAGCGATTGCCATAATTCTATATACTTTAAAAATGAGATATGATCATAAGAAAAATAAAATCAAATAGTTAAATAAATTATATTTAGGTTTTTTATCTAATCGTAATACCTTTTCGAATAAAAAAAAAAGTCAATTGTACTTTATTCACTCCACTTAAAAAATAAACAACCACAGGACATCTGTGGTTGTTAGTATAGTAAATAAAATGTTCGTCAAAATCAATCAAAATTTATAAGGTTCATGGAACTATTTCGAAAATAGTACCTTGATTTAAATCAGTTACTTTCATTGAACCATAAACTCCTAAATATATTTTTGATTGATTTACATTCGTACCTAAACCTACATAATAGGCCGGTTGTGACCCAAAGTCATAATTGGTTTGAATGACACTGAAATCACTTTGTATTCCATCCGCTTTTACTTTCGTATAAGCTAAAACACCTTTAATCTGTTCATGTGATCCTTTTTGTACCAAATCGGTAAAAACAACACTACCAGTTAGACCAGGTATTTCATTTCCCATATAAGGTTGGACCCCAGTAAGTGCAGTTCCTTCAAATTTATTTGGTCTTGAATCTTTATGAAAGTAACTAGTTAATGGTTGAAGACGAGTAGCTGAAAGTGTTACTGATTCATTATAAAAAGCAATTGCTTTCTCATCCATATTTGTATTTTCGGAGCAACGTTTTATAGTTGAAGTAGGAAAATCCCCTTCCCAGCCTCTCCAGCCAAAGTTAATAAATCCATCTATTTCATCAGAATTAATCGTACCTTGAACTAGCTGAGTAACTGGTACTAGATTATATTGATCAAATGAAAAAACCGACTCGACCAAGTCTTGACCGACATTTCCAACATATTTTATTGTTTGATTAGTAAATCTTTGATATGAAATGCCTGTTATATTCCGAACCCCTTTAGCCATTACCATGAGTGTATCTTGAATAGTTGTTGGAAGCTCATTAAAACGCGAAACCACAGGGGGATTACTAATGTTTGTATTTTTTCCTACATCAATTTCAATTATTTTACCTGCGATTTCTAGATTATCCTGACTTAAGTCAAACGGATCATAACCCGATCCACCATCCCCAGTTGTTAAGACTAGATTACCTGTTTCAGGAGAAAAGTTTAATGTATTCAATCCATTATGATTCGAAAAAGGTCTCCTTAAGTTAAGTAATGTGCGTCGTTTTTGTGGCTGACCGTTAGATTGTAAACTCCATTCTTCAGCCGTATCAATATGATCAAATTTCCCTTCCCTATTTAGCCATTTTAAATTTAACGTTTTTGGATCACATGGATTAGGTTTAAAAGAATCTGACAGTGCACCTGGTCCTTGTGATCCAGCTATTGAATAATGGAGATAAAATAACCCATTATGATAAAAATTAGGATGGAACGCAAGCCCAAGCAAACCACGCTCATCATAACCACCTTGACCACCTAGTTTTAATACTAAATGGCGAATATCTAAAAAGGTTCTGATTTCTCCATTCCCTACGTAAAAGATTTCCCCCAACTGGGTTGCAATAAATAATCTCTCAATTGAATCACCTGGAAGAATTGTTGTTTTCATTACAGTTGGCAAATTAATCTTACTAACAATAGGTCGTAAACCAACCTTAACTTCAATCATCTAATTTCCACCTTCTTTTAACTGATATCTTGTTTAAAAATATGATTAGAACAGTTTTACTAGTACCAAAATTCAACTTTAAGAGTACGCCACACTATTAACGAATCTACTAGGTATATAGTTTCTTTGTGCCATTATTGTTAAAATATGGTCATGTTCATTGTGAATTAGAAAGGAATGAGTCATTTTGATAGCTGCAATCCTTATTTTCGTATTAGCCGGTTTGGCAGAAATAGGTGGTGGATACCTTATTTGGTTATGGCTAAGAGAAGGTCAATCAGCTTATTTGGGATTAATAGGGGGCATTATTTTAGCACTTTATGGCGTCATTGCAACATTTCAAATTTTCCCTACATTTGGTAGGGGTTATGCTGCATATGGTGGCGTATTTATCGTTCTTTCAATTTTATGGGGCTGGGGAATTGATAAAAAATCACCTGATTTATACGATTGGATTGGTGCAGCAATTTGTTTAGTCGGCGTGTCAGTCATATTATGGGCACCTCGGAATTAAATTGAGGCAGGAAAGTAAAATTTGAAATTGAAATACTTATTTAAGAAAATACAGCCATTATTGATAATAGTTTAGGGAGTGGTTCATTTTGTCATTAAAAGCAGGCGATATTATTACATTTTTAGCGAACCTTTACAGTAGAAGATGTTGAATTGTTTATGAAGGTTTCTTTTGATGCAGGTGCTCACCATATCAACCCTGATGAACAAGGAAGGCTCGTCATTCAGGGGTTGCTGACTGCGACTTTACCTACCAAAATTGGTGGGGATTACAATGTACTTGCACGTACGATGAATTTCGAATTCCTAAGGCCTGTTTATACGGGGGACACGATAATTTGTAAAGTAACGATTGAAAAATTCGAAAAGCAAGAGAATAGAACATCAATTTTAGCCTCATTCTTATGTACGAATCAGAATGAGAAACGAGTATTAAGAGGTAGTTTTGCAGGGGTAATATTATAAGTTTTGTTATTCTTATGAACTAAGAACCTTTTGACAAATATAAGTTTGAATGTGAAAAAGATCGAAAAGAATTTATATTTTACAATTATAATAGAGTAAAAAAAATGAAAGGATTCTCGACTCCCATGAGAAAAGCGAATATCAGCTTAGCTCCATAGATAGTGAGCATCCTATAGTAGAAATCAACATTCTTCATTTTAAGAAAAAAAACTATTAATTTTGATATAAAGACTGTAATGCTAGATGTTCTGAATCATTTTTTACATAAATATCATATTGAGTATTCTCATCAAACTGCCTACTTCTAAGATTGATTGGTAGTTTAGTTTTATACTCAATTCCATTCTTCTTTAATTTACCAATAATGATAAAATAGTTTTGATAACCAAACGCAGTATAAATTAACTTCCATTTTCGATTTAAATATAATTGAATGAAACTATAAAGTACTATAATGGTAATTACATAGATTGCTACATATAACATATTAGTCCCTCCAATTTAACTTTTTATTAACATATTTAATTGCTACTAGTTTTTATGTATAGATTTTAGGAATTTATTAATTTTATTGAAAACTAAAACACTCCAGTAAATTTTAATACTGGAGTGTTTTAGTTTTTAAAAGAAACCTAGTTTACTTGGAGAATAACTAACTAGCATATTCTTCGTATTTTGATAGTGATCCAACATCATTTTATGCGTTTCACGGCCAACGCCTGAATTTTTATAACCACCAAAAGCAGCATGTGCAGGATATGCATGATAGCAGTTTACCCAAACTCGCCCTGCTTCGATGTTTCGCCCAAATCGATAAGCAGTATCCATATCACGAGTCCAAACACCCGCTCCTAATCCATATAATGTATCATTCGCAATTTCCAATGCTTCTTCTTTTGTTTTAAAAGTTGTAACAGAAACAACAGGACCAAAAATTTCTTCTTGGAATACTCGCATTTTATTGTTCCCTTTAAAAATTGTAGGGTTTACATAAAATCCATCTTTTAATTCTCCATCAAGAACATTACGACTACCACCTACTAAAACTTCTGCACCTTCATTCTTTCCAATTTCAAAATAAGATAAAATCTTATTTAATTGCTCATGTGAAGCCTGAGAGCCGATCATTGTTTGAGGATCTAATGGATTTCCTTGTTTAATCGCTTTAACACGATTAACGGCTCTGTCCATAAATTCCTCATAAATTGATTCATGTATTAACGCTCTAGATGGACAAGTACATACTTCTCCTTGATTTAAGGCAAACATTGTAAAGCCTTCAAGTGCTTTATCAAAAAATTCTTCATTCTCAACTACATCTTCAAAGAATATATTTGGCGATTTACCACCTAACTCTAATGTAACAGGGATTAAATTTTTTGAAGCATATTCCATAATTAGGCGGCCAGTTGAAGTTTCACCAGTAAAGGCAATTTTTGCAATACGATTACTTGAAGCTAATGGCTTACCTGCTTCTAGTCCAAATCCATTTACAACGTTAACAACTCCAGCTGGCAATAAATCTTGAATTAATTCCATTAACACTAACACTGAAGTTGGCGTTTGTTCAGCCGGTTTTAAAACTACACAATTTCCCGCAGCCAAGGCAGGTGCAAGCTTCCATACAGCCATTAAAATTGGGAAGTTCCAAGGGATAATTTGACCAACAACACCTAATGGCTCCTTATAATGATAAGCAACTGTATCACCATCAAGTTCTCCGAGTGATCCTTCTTGTGACCTGATACAGCCTGCAAAATAACGGAAATGGTCGATTGCTAATGGAATATCAGCGGCTAACGTTTCGCGAACAGGTTTTCCATTTTCCCAAGTTTCACAAACAGCAAGATATTCTTTATTCGCTTCCATACGATCTGCAATCTTATGTAATAAATTTGATCTCTCGGTTACTGACATTCTTCCCCATTTATCTTTTGCACGATGTGCCGCGTCAAGAGCTAAATCGATATCTTCAGAAGTCGATCTTGCTACCTCGCAAAAGACTTGTCCAGTTACTGGCGAAACATTTCCAAAGTACTGTTCCCTTACCGGTCTTACCCATTCCCCACCAATAAAATTGTCATAGCGATTTTTAAACGTAATTAATGAACCAGATTTTCCAGGTGTTGCAAATACCATAATGATTCCCCCTTAATAGCTTGTCTATCTAAACTTATGAATTGGTAACGATAACTATGACTATTAATACATCTTTTATTTAATAGAAATATTTTGATTCAAAACTAATATTTAGGTAGAATGAGAGAAGTGTTAAAAATCTGTTAGAAAATGAGGGGTAACTGTGCGTAAAAACTTCGTAGATATTTTATATCTCCTTGTTGGATCTGCAATATTTGCAGTCGGTGTTAACTTCTTTGCGATACCGAATAAGTTAGCTGAAGGTGGCTTTACCGGTATTACAATGATTACTTATTATCTTTTTAACTGGTCACCTGATGTCGTATATTTTGTTTTAAATGCTTCATTGTTAATAGTTGGCTATAAATATTTAAAGAAGCAACTAATTTTGTATACAGTTATTTCAATCGTAGCTATTTCATTTTTCTTACGCATTACGGACGGTTATGGAGTACCTACAAGTGAGACATTATTAGGTACTATTTTTGCTGGTGTTTTAATTGGATTAGGATTAGGAATAGTCTTTCGAGCGGGTGGTACAACAGGCGGCTCAACTGTTCTTGCTCAAATGGTCCATCAATCCTTTGGCTGGAGTATTAGTAAATCATTACTAGCCTTTGATTTGATTGTCGTTTTAGGTGGCTATTTTGTAATCGGGTTTGAGAAAACCTTGTATACTATTATTTCCATTTATATTGGCATTAAAGTGTTGGATTATATAATGGAAGGATTAAATCCGAAAAAAGCAATTACGATTATTTCTGACCAAGCAAATGAAATTGCACAAATTGTATCAAATGAAATGAATCGAGGAGTAACAATCTACCCAGCAAAAGGTCATTTCTCTGGCTTAAGAAAAGAGTCATTATACATTATTGTTAGCAATAAAGAATTGTTTGAACTGAAAAAAATAATTCACACAATCGACCCAAAAGCTTTTGTCGTTATTCATGATGTAAATGATGTACTAAAAGCAGGATAATAAAAGCATGTAAAGTAAAAAAACAAATCACATTTAGTCATTTAACTAAAGTGATTTGTTTTTTACTTTACTTAATTTACACCTTTTGTTTTCCGTTTTTTTCTGATTTTAAAATTTCATTTATATGATCCAGCTCTTTTTGTAACATGACAATCTTTGTTATTTGAGCTTTCTTTTCTTCATCGATTTCGATTTCTTCCGCACTCAATGAAGCAATTTCTAGTTGTAATTTAATTCGTTCATTTAATAAGGATTGTTGATCGTTTGTAATGTTTTGTCTACCATTCCACTCCGCAAAAGAACCTTTGAATTCATAAAGGTTTCCATGCTCAATATGAATTACTCGATTTGAAACTTTTTTTAGTAAATATGGATCATGCGAAACGACAACAACAGCTCCAGGATAAGCGGCTAATGCTTCCTCAATTCGTTCTCTCGTGTGAATGTCTAAATAGTTTGTCGGCTCGTCAAGAACAAGAAGATTTGAGTCGGAAAAATATAACTTTACAAAAGCAACTCTACATTTTTCACCCATACTTAGCTGAGCAATATTTTTGTATACATCCTCTCTTCTAAAAAGGAAACATGCTAATATTGTCCTTGCTTCTGTCTCAGTCATATTTGGAAGAGATAAAATTTCATTTAAAATGGTAGAATCCTCATTTAAGGCTTCAAGCTCTTGCATAAAATAACCTATTTTTAATTGTGGGTTATGTCGTACGGATCCATTATTCGGAATCAATAATCCCGTTAATAAATTTAGAAATGTAGATTTTCCAGAACCATTTTTACCGATCACAGCTAATCGATCTTCTCGGTTTAAAATAAAATCAAGTTGGTTAAATACTGAGTTTTCATCATATGAGAAATCAACTTTATCAAAAGAAATCATTTGTTTAGCTGAAAACGATTCATTTTCAAAGCTTGCCGAAATTAACTTAGCTTCCTTAGGTTTTTCTACTTTTCTTTTCTCTAATCGTTCTAAATCCTTTTCCTTTGATTTAAATCTTAATGCATTTTTTGCAGCTTTCTTCTTTGCGAATGGATCACGTTCACTGGCTGCATTATGCGAGCTTGTAAACCATTGTTTATATTGATTGATCGTTTCGATTAACTTTTTCTTTTCCGCTTCTTGTTTCTCATATTGAGCTTGCTGGGTTTTTCGTTCATGTTCTTTTTGTAATTTGTACTCTGAATAACCACCATTATACTTAAATGTGCCAACTTCCGTTAATTCAACAGTAACAGTCGCAACATCATCAATGAATTGTCGTTCATGTGATATAAAAAGCACACTACCTTTAAAGTTTTTTAACCAATCAGTTAGCCATTGGATCGACTCTGTATCTAAATGATTTGTTGGTTCATCCAAAATTAATAGCTTTGGCTGTTTCATCATCACTTTTGCTAATTTGACTTTTGTTTTTTGTCCACCACTTAAATGACTGAACGAGATATTCCATAACTCTTGCGGTAATTGAAATTTCTTTAACACTTGATCTATTTTATTTTCCCAATCATACCCATCTAATTCTAAATACTTACTTAAATACTCATTATATTTAGCCAGATTTTCTTCCCTAGATAAATCAATTGAAAGCTTTTCTAAATTCTTCTTTAAAAAATAACGTTCTTGATCAAATGATTCGATTACTTCCCTTGTTGAAAATAATTCTTGGTCTTCTTCATCAGTTAGAAGCCAACCAATATCATCTTTTGAATATTGAATTTGCAATAAGCCTTTATTCAACGGAATATTTCCTAAAATTGCATTAATGAATGTTGATTTCCCAACTCCATTTTCACCAATTAAAGCAACTCGTTCGCCTTCTTTTAGTTCAAGATTTCCATTTTTAAAAATTGTCATTCCGTTTAATTCTATTTCAATGTTCGATGCTTTTATAATAAACATATACTTCACTCCATCCGATTTTAAAATATTCCCTGTTTAAATTCAAAAATCAATCGAATCTAATAACAGAGCAAATAAAAACACACAAGCAGTATCTGCCTGTGTGTAAATTGGATGTAATTTAATAAGCCTTGTATATACTAAAAATTATATACAAAAGTTTCATGTTACGAAGTTACGATTAAATAATCCATTTTTTTAAATTGAATGGATTTACTTAATATTCTTCATGGGCTCAAAAAATAGACATACTTATCCAAATTCTCTGATTTCAGGCAGAGTACTTTTTTGCTATAAAATTCTTTAGCTTAAAAAGTTATCGGATATTGTACATAGTGTCTAAATTTGATGCCTCCTTAAAAATATTAATTTAATCTTAGCTTACTTTTAGTATGATTTCAATCATTACTTTTATTCTTTCCAAATTAATGCCAATTCTTTACTTAATTTTTTTCTTAATTGGCGACTTTCTAAACGCTTAAATGCTAATTGCTGCAATTTAATTTCTTCTTCAGTTTCTGGTATTGCCTCTACTACTTTATGAGGCTTTCCATCTTTTAGTGCAACAAAAGTTACAAAACATGTTGCTGCTACCCTTTTTTCACCTGAAAGCAAATCTTCTGCTGTTGCTCGAACAAATACTTCCATTGAGCTTGAACCTGTTAAGATTACGAACGATTCATAATATATGCAGTCACTTTCACGAACTGGACAAAGAAACTCGACTGAATCCATCGATGCGGTTACACATTCCATTCTCGAATGCTTTGTTGCTGAAATAGAGGCAATTAAGTCCATCGCAGCAAGCATCTTTCCACCGAATAATGTACCATGGTTATTTAAATCAGTTGGAAATATTCTACTACTATCAAATACTCTGGATTCTTTTACATATCTACCATTCATCGATTTCACCCTGTCATTAAATAATTGAATAAAATTTTTCTCTAACTTTTTTCGCAGATTTTACCATATTTGATAAGGCATCTATTACCTCAGTTTCATTTCGTGTCTTTAAACCACAGTCTGGATTAACCCAAAATCTATTTGTATCACATACTTTTAAAGAGCTTAAAATATTTTCTTCCATTTCCTCAATTGAAGGCACCCTCGGACTGTGAATATCATACACACCTAATCCGATTCCAAAAGGATAAGGACTCTCAGATAAAAATGTAGAAAATCCTTGATGGCTTCTCGCATGTTCAATTGAAATAACATCAGCATCTAACTCAATAATTGCTTCCATAATATCGCTAAAATTGCTATAACACATATGTGTATGAATTTGCGTTTCATTTCGAACACTAGAAGTAGTTAAACGAAATGCTCTTGTAACCCAATTTAAATATTGATCCCAATCTCTTCTTTTCAGAGGTAACCCTTCTCTTATTGCAGGCTCATCAACTTGAATGATTGATATTCCAGCCGATTCAAGTGCTTTTACTTCTTTACGTAAAGCTAATGCTATTTCATTCGCAACTTCTTCTTTTGTAAGATCCTCTCGAACAAATGACCAATTTAATATCGTAACCGGGCCTGTTAACATACCTTTAACAGGTTTAGATGTTAAGCTTTGGGCATACTCAGTTTCGTTCACAGTAATTGGCTTTGTAAATTCAACCCTACGATAAATAATTGGCGGTTTAACACATCGAGAGCCATAAGATTGAACCCAGGCTTTTTTCGTAAAAGCAAATCCCTCTAATTTCTCACCAAAATATTCAACCATATCAGTTCGTTCATATTCACCGTGAACTAGTACATCCATATCAATGTTTTCTTGGATCTCAATCCATTGCTTAATTTTTAATTTAATCTGATCCATATATTCTGAATCGTCTATATTTCCTTTTCTCCATTGCTGTCTTATTTGTTTAATTTCCTTCGTTTGAGGAAAGCTTCCTATCGTCGTAGTAGGTAAAATTGGTAAGTTCAGCACTTTATTTTGCAATGGATATCGTAATTGAAACGGTACTTGTCTACTAAAATCGTCTTCATTTACGGATTCTAGCTCACTAATTGAATGATTTTTTTCGCTAAGCTGTTTTAAATTTACTAAACAATTATTTACATATTCAACTTCATTTTCAAATAAGTTCTCTTTATTTATTAATAAATTTTTTAGTAACACTAACTCTTCTAATTTCTCATCTGCAAACGATAAAGCCTCGAATAATGTTTCATTTAATGAATCTTCTTCAATTTTTGTAACCGGTACATGAAGTAAACTACTTGACGGTTGAATCCACCAATCTTTTGGTTTAATTAATGCTTTAAGTGAATTTAATAAATTAATTGATTCAGTTAAATCATTTCTCCAAATATTACGTCCATTAATAATACCTACACCTAATACTTTTTCATTTGGAAATCCATACTTATTAATTGACTGTAAATTTCCAACTTTACCGTGTACAAAATCAAGACCAATTCCTTCCACTGGGAAAGTTATTAGTTCTTTATATTGTTCAACTGACTCAAAGTAAGTTTGAAGCATAATTGATAAAGAAGGCACAGCTTTCGTAATTTCTTCATAAACCTCTTTTATAAAACTAATCTCTTCACTTGTTTCTTCAAGTACGAAACAAGGCTCATCTATTTGTACCCACTCAACACCTTCATTCTCAAGTTGTTTTAGCAATTGAATATAAACAGGTAAAAGCTTACTAATAATGTTTCGTTTTTCTTCTTTTTGATAACCTTTTGCTAACTGTACAAATGTATAGATTCCTAGAATGACAGGTTTAGTTTTTATACCTAGTTCAGTGAACGCCTCTTTATATGCTTCTAATGGTTTGTTGAATAATAATCTTGATGGCTTGTCCTTATTATATTCAGGAACGATATAGTGATAGTTTGTATTAAACCATTTTGTCATTTCACAAGCTACTACGTTCTTACTACCTCTAGCAAGTGCAAAATATGTTTCTAAACTTGGTCTTTCGTTACTATCTCCAAATCTACTAGGAATCCAACCAAACATCGTAGCAAAATCTAATACATGATCATAATACGTAAAATCATTTACAGGTATTAACTCTACTCCTAAATCATGCTGCTTTTGAATTGATCGTAATCTCAGTGATTTCATTTCTTTTTCAAATTCTTCTTGATTAATTTTCTTTTGCCAAAAGCTCTCTAAAGTTTTTTTCCATTCTCGATTTTCACCAATTCTCGGATATCCCAAATTACTTATGTGTACCAATTTATCCCTCTCCTTTTTTTAGTAAAATAAAAAAGCATTTTCATCTCATAAGAGACAAAAATGCCTTTAAGTTGGAAAACATAAATAATTAGAATACTTTAACTTAAGCTTTCTTTCCATAAGGCACCTCCCTATCTCTCGTAGGTCAAACAGCGTCGTTAGAATAGGCAGGTCTCCTGACTTAAGAATCTATGTAAATAAACGCCTTCCCTATATTTAATAAGTGGCATCTATTTATTTACTCCTCTATTACAGTGGCGGGACCGTGTTGGAATATTACACCAAACTTCCCTTTTAAGTAAATGAATTCAAATTATGAAATCTCATTTACACCTATTCCCTACTATTTAGTTTTCATCATTTTGTCACAAAATGCGAAAATAGTCAAAATATTTTTTTATTTATTTTGGTATGTAAATTTAATTAGTAATTTTGAGTTGAAAATATCATACAAATTTTTCTTCATTTTAACGTTGTTTCATCACTCTAAGCTAAAGATTTAACGATCGATTTGAGGTTAATCCACCGAATACTTGTAGAATTTTTTATCGACCTGTAACACTGGAAAACTTTCAGGCAAATCTGTAATTGCTACACTTTTAAATCCATTTTTTTCATAAAATCTATGGGCAGCTAAAAATTGCGGTGTTGTTCCGAGATAAACTGTTTTTATTGACTTTTCTTTTGCCCATTTAAGCGCATTTTTTAATAAAAGACTTGCCGTATTATATTTTGCACCACGGAATTCTTTATCTACAAACATCTTTCTTAATGCAAGTTCTTTATTCCCAATGTCTAAAAAACTAATTGTACCAACTACTTTATCCCCATAAAGAGCCACCCAAAAGTTTCCTTTACCACTCTGATAAAATTCCTCTATTTTAAACAAATCGGGTTGGTCATCTTTCGTTATCTGAATATTATATTCTTGTTGCTGAATTCCAAGAATTAATTGGACAACTTGTGATTGGTAATTATTCGAGTATTCTTTTACAAAAGGACTATTGTTCATAGGTTTACACCGCCTTAATAAATAGCTTCACTTTATTGAACTAAACTTTTTCTAATAAAACGAACCCAAGCTTTAATTATATAAGGAAAATAATTAAGTGGTTAATAATTTTACACCTTGCGCCTCCCCTATAAGAACTTATTGAATATGAATGTAATAAATTCCTCTATTTGAAGAAAAAAAGTCGATATCCGTTTTGGGCATCGACTTTAAAATTGGTCTAAATATACGGCTTTCTAAAAAATTCTTTATTTAATCGCTTTACTTACTTTTAGCTTTTTCCCTTTAATAGTCGCATTCTCCATCGCTTGTAAAACTAGTGATCCTTTTCCATTTAGAATATCAACATAAGACATCTGATCCTTGATAGTTATAATACCGATATCTTCTACTGTGACTCCAGGGATTTTTGCGATTGTTCCAACAAAATCAACAGCACGAATTTTCTTCTTTTTTCCGCCGCTAAAATGAAGCTTCATAATATCTTGATTGATTCGGGCAGTTTTATTATTTCTTACAATTCGCCTGCTATTTAGTTTTTCTTCAAAAGTAGCTCTACCATTAACCACGTCCTGATGTTTAGGAGCTTCTATAGTAGATAGTTCAAAACCAATGTATTTTTCAATTGCTTTAATATACTTTCCTTCAAAACTAGTCGAAAACGTAATTGCTTTTCCTTTATTTCCAGCACGGCCCGTTCTCCCTGTTCTATGGACATAGCTCTCTTTTTCCACAGGGACGTCATAGTTGATAACTAGCGTCACATTATCAATATCAATACCTCTGGCAGCTACATCGGTTGCAACCAGATAACGGAAGTTCCCCATTTTAAAACCTTCCATTACAGCAAATCGGTCCTCTTGCTCCAGTCCCCCATGGAGTCTCTCACAAGAATAATTAGCCTTTTCCAGTTCATTATACACAGCATCAACATGTTCCTTCGTTCGGCAGAAAATTAGGCAGCTGTCTGGATTTTCTACAACCGTGACGTCTTTAAGGAGTGAAATCTTTTCTTCTTCAATAACTTCAATTAAAAAATGTTCAATGCTTTCGGCCGTTACTCCGGTTGATTCAATCTCAATATGAATAGGATTTTTCATATATTCATGGCAAAGATTTTCAACATCTTTCGGTAAAGTAGCAGAAAAAACCATCGTTACTCGATTTAAAGGTAGCTGGTTAATAATTGATTCTACATCATCGATAAAACCTCTATTAAGCATCTCATCAGCTTCATCTATGATAAGATACTTTATTTGATCTTTAACTAGTGTTTCTCGTTCAAGATGGTCCATGACCCGTCCAGGTGTACCAACGACTACATGAGTTTTTTGTTCCAATTCTAGCTTTTGTTTAGTGAAAGGTTCTTTTCCATAAACGGCAACCGCTTTAATACGTTTAAATCTCCCAATATTCGTAATATCTTCACGTATTTGTGCAGCGAGCTCCCTAGTTGGAGTAAGAATTAAGGCTTGTGGTCTTTTTTCCTCCCACTCTATCATTTCGCAAACTGGAATACTAAATGAGGCAGTCTTCCCGCTTCCAGTTTGAGATTTTACAATCAGATCTTGATTTTCCATTGCTAATGGAATGACTTTACTCTGAACCTCAGTTGGCGTTTCATATTTTAATACAGCTAGTGCTCTTTTTATTTCCTCACTTACTTGATAGTCCGCAAAATTTTTTTTATTCATTTCTTAACCTCGTTTTTTTCTATTTATGTATAGATTTCTCTCCATGAAAAAACATATGCATTATTTGAATATGATTCATTTTACTTGAAAGCACAAGAAAAATCCGCTCTTTTTAAATTTTTTAAAAGTAACTGATAGAATTGGACTGCTTTAGCCTTACAAAAATCCAGGATTCAAATTTGTTAATGTGATTTAAATCTTTCTTACAAAAAGTTATACGTAATATTAATCTGCTCTATTTTGCCTAATCCCTAACAATTATTTTTTAAATAAAGTACTTACAAATTTGTTCTTATGTAACTAAAAGGTGCCTATAGAACATACAAGTTACTATCGCACTTAAAAGTACGTTCTTCTTTTCTTTATAAATTTATTCCATAATAGCAAATGTAGCCAATAGATTCCTTATGGGACATAAATTACTACAAACATTATTTAAATTAACCTCATGTTTTACATGAAGTTTATATATAGGAGGATTTACATGAAAGAGAATAACTTATTTCCAGGAAAACTAGGTTTTGGAACAGCTCCATTAGGAAATATGTTCCGTAACATACCAGATGAAGAAGCTATCGCAACTGTTGTAGCAGCTTGGGATAATGGCATTCGTTACTTTGATACAGCGCCTTTATACGGTGCAGGATTGGCTGAAATGCGCCTTGGAGAAGTATTATCAAGATACAATCGTGATGACTATGTTTTAAGTACAAAGGTTGGTCGTTTAATTCTTGATGAACTAGAAGACGTAACTGAACGTGACTTAGGTGAAAAAGGTGGAGTATTCGAATTTGGACGTAAGAATAAGCTAGTGAACGATTATAGTGCTGACGCTACTTTACGTTCAATCGAACAAAGTTTAAATCGTTTAAAAACTGATCGCTTAGACATTGTTTATGTTCATGATATTGCACAAGATTTTTATGGTGACGATTGGATTGCGCAGTTTGAAATTGCTCGCACTGGTGCTTTCCGTGTACTTTCACAATTACGAGACGAAGGTGTTATTAAATCTTGGGGCCTTGGTGTAAATAAAGTAGAACCGATCGAAATCGCATTAGAATTAGGTGAATACAAACCTGATGTTAGTTTATTAGCTGGTCGTTATACACTACTTGATCATGATCGTGCACTTCAACGATTA
The DNA here is from genome assembly GCF_002577195.1 of Bacillus sp. AFS041924. Taxonomy (GTDB): domain Bacteria; phylum Bacillota; class Bacilli; order Bacillales; family Bacillaceae_G; genus Gottfriedia. The sequence goes on along the minus strand of NZ_NULG01000001.1, from coordinate 34,282 downwards.
ATGCCTGAGGCTGCTAAACAAAATGTTGATATTATTGTTGGTGGTCCATATAGCTCAGGTATTCTAGCTGGTGGAACTCACTTCGAATATCAAAAAGCATCACCTGATATTATCGCGAAAGTAGAGAAAATCAAAGGAATTGCAAGTCGACATGGTATTAGTGTGAAAGCAGCAGCTCTACAATTTTCACTAGCAAATCCATCAGTTGCATCAGTAATTCCGGGTGCAAGTAAACCGGAGCGAATTGCTGAAGACCAAGCCGCATTAAATGAAGTAATTCCAGCCGCATTTTGGCATGAAATGAGAGAACAAAAACTAGTAGCAGAAAATGCACCACTACCAATTGACATTAAATAATCATTTTAAAAAGGAGCGAAATAAATTGGTAAGCACAATAGTTACAATGGAAATTCCTGCAAGTCCTGAAAATGTATGGCAATTAATTGGCGGATTCAATTCGCTACCAGATTGGTTACCATATATCCCAAATAGTGAATTAAGTGAAGGTGGACGTGTTCGTAGTTTGGCAAATCCGGATGGAGATGTAATTATTGAACGCCTTGAAGCATTCAATCCTAATGATCGTTTTTATACGTACTCAATTATGCAAGCACCATTCCCAGTAACAAACTATCAATCAACTATACGCGTTCAAGAACATTCTGACAGTAATAAATCAATAGTTGTGTGGACTGGAAGTTTTACTCCTGTTGATGTAACTGATCAAGAAGTAATCAATCTATTCCATGGGATCTATCAAGATGGATTGGAAGCATTAAGAGATGCATTTTAAGCTTTTAACAGTTTAATATTTAAAAATGTCAAAGGGAATTCCGTTCCCTTTGATTTTTTTTGTCTTAAATTTGTTATCTTTGTTTATTGAAAATTAATAGCAATTTATAATACGCCACTGAAGTCGTAGTGATATAGTTCCTGACATTTTTGTCCAATTGATGTTTCTTTCTATGTGGTATACAACTTCTCATTAAAATGATGTTAGATGATGACAACTGGGATAAATAGAAAACCTTGTGTAATGGACATAATTCCAGTTCTAACAATTAGAGATTAAAAAAAATGAGGAAAAAAATAGTTCGAAATGAAAATACCTAAATAGTTTTAAGTTAACTTTCTAAAGAATAGAATGAATTTAAGATTTACTTATCCTAATTAAACACCTCTATAATATCTAAAATTCCAATGAGTTTTATCTTTTAGCTTTAAAAAACCACTTATAGAAGGAGATCTATTAGATGAGTCATTTCTTATTAAGTAGACTAGGTAATTGGAAAATACAAATTCATTGCTATGCTGGTATTAGAACCGTAGGGAATGAGAGAGAAGTACTTTTACTTGATGAAGAACATGAAAAAATTGCTCATTTTTCAATTGATACAAAGGGTGCCTTTTTAATACTCCAAATCCCTTGGGGTGGCTACGTAAAAATTAAAGAGGGTTACCAAACAATTGTTGTACATATTCCGTATGAAGAAGTTGCAGAGGAATAGAAAAATATAATTAAAAAGAGTGTGCAACTTGGATAACGGGTTCTCCTTTGGGAGAGAAAACTAGTAATAAAATCGTTAAATGACAGACCAATTAGCAACTTATTGGTCTGTATTTTTTATTGTAAAAAATAGCGATTTTATTTAAAAGAGTAATAGACATTGATTGTAGACTAGGCTTTTTAAATAAATGATATAATCTATCTTAGATAAATAATGGGTGGTGTTTGGGTTGATTAGCAACCTACTTGAAGGAGTAAAAATAGCTTATTTAAACCCTGAAGACGAAGAATATATCGCTTTGTATCCAAAAGGAGCCCATTTTGACCTAAAATAAAAAAGCATTGAGACATCTCAATGCTTTTTTCCTGTTATTTACTGTGTTAATTGTAATGCTAAAGATATTCAGCAATTAAAACTTACTTTCCCTCCGAAAAGAGAACCCGTTACAATTTGGCACACTCTTTAATTTATTTACGTAATGTTAAAAACTCTAATTGTCTTAATCGTACGGTGAAGAATGTAATCGGATCAAAGTAAGTACTTGGATTTAATTTCATATCTTCTAAAGTTTGATTATAGTTTGAAATTGCTAATCTTGTTTCATCAACAAATTCATGGATTTGCTCAAATGGAGCATGTAAGAACATCGATAAATCTCTTGGTAAAGTTTTTTCAAACATTTCAAATTGTAGGAAAAACTTCGTTGATAATTCTGATGTAACATCATCATAATTTACATTATCAACATATTTTTGATATTGAGCAACAAGCTTAGATTTATTTTGCGGTAATAGGCCTAATAAGATTCCTGAGCTCTTTAAAATAAATTGAGATGGGGATGAATTTAATAAAATATTCATGTCATCTAACTGTGTCATACTAGTCATTCGATCAGCATCACGGCGCCAGTCATCTAATACTTTAAAGTCACACTCAAGATTTAAATATTCATTTCCAATATACTCATTTAATGAATCACTCATTTCAGCTAAGTACCTCTGTGTACCTTCTAGTGAAGCACCTGATTCTTTAATCCAATTTTGAAGAGCTGCATTAAGTTTTGGTAAAGTATTCTCTCTTACATATTCACCAATTCGAAGATTCATTTCCTCATTTAGCGTTTCAAGAATAGTCCCGAAATCACTATCTTCTTTTATTAATTCTTTACATTCCTTCAATAAACCTGGAATACTAAGTTTCAAATCATATTTTAATTCGTCTTTTAATTCACGATACGTGCTTTTAATTGTATTTAAATGTTCCATCTCTTTATCTTTTAAAGAGTGTAATAGTCCATTTAATTTGTCATCAAGAACTTCATTCCATTCAACATTAGAACGCAGCTCATCTTCTCTCTCAACTCGTTTTTCTAATAGGAAATTTATTAATTTGCGAATTGCTAATAATAATTTCTCCGTTTGTTTAGAATTTGCTTGCGTTGAAAGTACGTTATTTTCAATAAACACTTCTAACTCTTTAAACTGATCTTGATTACTATAAATAGAAGAATAAGGTAAGACATACGCATTAGGGAAGTCTAAGCGAATTTTCGCTTGGATTTCACCACGAACTCGATCAATTTCTTCTTTGCTATAAATAGAATCCATTTTATTTAAAATAAAGTGAATTGGAAGAGTCGGTAATTCCTTTTGAATTTTAACTAATAATGAGCGCTCGTTTTCTGTATATGGAGCAGTAGCATTTAATACATAAACAAGTCGATCTGCTAGTTTTACAGATTGCAATAATGCCTTTGTATTAATTGGATTCCCATCAATCCCTGGTGTGTCAATGATTGAAAGGCGATGTTTTTGTAGAAATGAATTTGGTAATTGATAGTATACTAATTCATCACCTTTTAACAGATTATTTTCAACTGTTGTTAAATCATAAAAATCCGCAAATTCAGCAAGCTGAGTATTTCCTTCTTTTGAAAATACGATAATATTTGAGTCATTATTTTGTTCAAATAATACAGGCATTGTCGTAGATGAACCCATCACTTTCTCACCTAAAAGAGAGTTAACGAATGAAGATTTACCGTTACCAGATGTACCTGCAACTAACATTGTTGTATTTTCAAATTGAGTTAATTTGTTTGTCCACCATTCAAATCGATCTCCAACTTCTATCTCATTTAACGAAGACCATTGTAGGATGTTTTCAAATAATTCTTTACCGATATCAATGCAATCATGCGTTTTCATTAATCGATCGAATGCCATTTCTGCATCAGTAACAATTTGATAATCAATACGACCTGGGAATAAACGGTCCCATGCTAGAGTTGCTGTCGTTGCTAAAACCGCTCCTTTTATATCAGTAATTCGGAGCCAATTAGTTAAGAAGCTTGGCATCATTTCTTCAAGTTGAGCTACAAAATATTCACCTTCAACTAATTCTTCATAAGTCATTGAATAAATTGATGGCAAACGATTCCACTTAACACCAGTCTCAACATTGATTTGGAATAACATATCATTGAAGGTTTGTAGCCAATTTACATAAACTGATTGCTCACGGTAACTGTTCCAAAGTGCTTCTACCATTAATTCAAAGTGCTCAAGGTTTACTCTAGCCACTGATAGTAACGGTTGCACAAAATAACTTGGTGCCATTTCTCTTGTTACACCATTTATAATGTACTCTTTTAATACGATAAACCATTTTAAGTCTTCTGTACGAATTGACTCATCTGAAGCCAATGCTACAGCACTAATCCAATCATGATTCTTTTCATAAAAATTACGTGCGATTTTTGTTACATTAGGGTAATCTGGGTTATATTTTACTGCTTCTTTAATAATACGATCTGCTTCTTCGTATTTTGAAACATCGATATAAAGAGAGAATAATTTTAAGTAAATCTCAGACGTTAGCGTTCTACTATCTGTTTTAACTTCTTTATAAAGCTTCTCTGCTGTTTCATATGCACCAATCTCATAATAAGAATCCGCAATATTTTTCTTTGCCCAATCACTTAACTGATTCCCAACCTTTTCCCATTTGAAAACTGCAGATTCAAAATCTTTATTTTCAAAATAAACTTCACCTTGTGCAAATCGAATCGATGAAAGATCCATATCTTCATGGTCTTTTGATAAGTCAGCTAAAACTGCGATTGGATGGTTATTATTTTCATTTTCATTTAAATACGATTTATAAAATTCTTTTTTAATAAATTGTTGTTTCACTGTCATGTTATCACCTACTATGTATAATAAAAAACAAATTTAAGTCTAAAAATATGCCAAAAAGGAATGTGTTAATTTATGCAGCATTATTATTCTACCAAATTAGAGTAACTGAAATTATGACAATTAGATGTCATTTTCATAAGAATTTTGTTATATTTGTTACGTTCCATACAAAAGATAGGAAAAATAATATTTATTTGGAGGCTATATGCTTACTTACGAAGAAAAACTTGCGATTATCGAATCTTTTCCAGAATTAACCAAGAAATCCGTCTCACTTGGTCGTACAAATTTCCAATATGAGGAAAGTTTAAAGGAAAAAAAGAATGTTGTCTACCATTTACATCCTAATGGAAATGGCTTTGTATATGCTGAAGGAATCAAAGGGTATAAAACAAACGACAAAGGAATGGTAAATATAAGAGACTTTTCAGAAGATGAACTTCGCACAATCCTAACAAAGTCAATTGATAGTCTATCTGTCGAGCCAATTTTTGAAGAAGATGAAGAAGAAGTAGAAGAAATTTGGGTTAATGCTAATGGTCAAATCCTTAAACTAGTTTCAGAAATGGATATGTGGAATGTTTACGCAGGAGAAAACCTCGATGGTACATTCAATAGTTACGGTGAAGCTTGTGAATATTTAGATGAAGAAGGATTTCATGTTCAAGACTAAAATTGCAGGATAAGATTAAGAGCTTGGAAATTCCAAGCTCTTTTTTTGATTAATGTAATTCCGTTTTTGATTTACTACCTTTTTTTGAACGATAAACGTTACCTCTAGTGTTATCTCCACTAATAGGTTCTTGTCCATGAAGTTCTGGTGCGTTTTGATTTTTACTACCTTTGCTACCGTTTTTGCTTGTCATTATGCTTCCTCCTAATTCCTTTTATCATGAATAGATTCCCATTTTAAATAAGAGATTATTCAAGGAATTTTAGCACATAATAATTAAAAAGGAGGGGTTATTCATGGCAAAAGGACATACAAATAAAGGTCCACAGAAAAGTTCTGTCGATCAATTTGGGCACTCAGAGGAATCTGCTTATTCAAAAAGCAAAAAAATGGAAGAGTTTCATAAGAAAAATACAGAAAAAGAAAGTTAATCATTTTTTATATCTTTTATTTCTTTTAAATGGACTTGCATATTTTCCTTCAACAAGTCATTATAAAAGTAAGATGAAATTGGAGGAAAACTAAAATTTATGAGCGAAAATAATGATATTAAAAATGAACCAAAAAAAGTAAGTCTTCAAGAATTAATGAAACAAAAATTAGCAAGTAAAAAACAGCAAAATACAAACCAAAATAATGGATTAAACGCTGTAAAAGATATGACGAAAAAGAATCAAATTTCAAAAAAGCCAAACAACCAACGCAAACGTATGGGTGTTTAATTTTCGAACAAAAAACGACTGAAATTCAGTCGTTTTTTATTTTGAATAGTTAAATGTCTTCCAAAAGATTTTGATTGCTATTATTTTCTCCAAAAGTTAAGACTTCCTCAACTGGCTGATAAGATTCACCATAAAAATGTTTGTCCCTGTATGTATGAATCATATTATATGTTTTCTTCATGGCTTTATAAATCATTTCTTCACTTTCATTACTAGGGGACCAATACAAAATCTCCATCGGGTTTACTTCTTGAGTTGCAAGTGAGCGTCTATTATATCCAATCGACTTCGCATGCTCAAAACCTTCTCTTTTATAAAATCGAAGCCTTTTTTCAGTATCTGTATCATCATAATTAACTGGTTCCACTTCTAAAATAATCGGTTTCCCTTTCTTTTTTAGCTTTTCCAGTAGTTTATAACCAAGACCTTGTCCTCGAGCATCTTTTGAAACAAATAAGTAATCAATAAAAACGAAATCATCCAGTTCTGCATACATTAAAACATGATGTGGCCCTTCATCTTTATGATAAATTTCAGACCGCTCTTTCAATAAAGTTTCCATATGCTCCTTAGATTTCATTTCTTCAACTGGAAAATACTGATTCAGCTTTTCATACCAATGCATTGAAATTCTCCTTTTCTTACATGCTGTTTTAATGTAATGCCCTTTTAGACAATTTTCAAATTCTTCCTTCCTTGGAAGTATTTGAAGTTATTGTTTTTTTCATGCAAGAAAAGTTTTAAGATGTTCACCATGGCTGTATCATTTTTAGTTAATAAGTTATTTTCCATTTTCAAATTATTTACACCTGTTAAAATTTAAAACAATTTTGCAAAATCTAACTTTAGTTGAACGCTAACTTAAAATAATTAACTACTTACCCTTCATCTATTTTAGGTCTAGCACTTTAAGATTGGTTTATTTTTTATAGCCCAATCTTCTGCTAACATCCCATAAACATAATGATCTACATAATGATCATATATCCATTCAGCTTTCCTTATACAACCTTCTTTGATAAAACCCAACCTCTCAGGTATAGCACGGCTTTTAGTATTTTCTACGGCTGCACGAATTTCTACTCGATTTAACTTTAAATCTGTTAATGCATGATGAACAAATGCATGACATGCTTTTGTCATTATGCCAGACCCTTCAAATCCTTTTCCTAACCAGTAGCCAATACTAGTTGATTTGTTTATCCAATTAATACTATGAAAACCAATAACCCCAACAAGTTTAGAATTTGACCAAATTCCAGCTTGAAACCCATTATTTTCAGCAAATTGATTCATTGTTGATTTTATAAACTTCTCTGTATCTTCAAGTTTTTGATTGTATGCAATTAATGGTAACCATTCTTTTAAATGCTCCATTGAATTGATTGTTAATTCATATAACTCTTCTGCATCTTGTAAAGTTAGAATCTTTAAATGTAAGTTTTTTTCAATTTCATAACTAAACATAACTTACTCCCCCTTTATATTGAAAGAAAATAATAAATATATGTGCTTCTCACTCACTATTAATTTCAAATGCTTAATGATGAAAAGACGTAAGATAGTTTTCTCGATAATAAAAAGACAGCCTCAAACTGTCTTAGAGTGTTGAATTTTAAATGTTGATATGTATGAGACATTTCATTTTTAAATTAACGATGTGATGGCCACGATCCTTGCATTTTTCTAATTTGAATAATTTGACCCGTATGATAAGCTTCATGGAGTAATACATCCATTAGTTTCGCATCGAAAGAATCTCTATTTAGTTCTACTTCCGTAGCATTACTCAATAGCTTTCTTAAGCTTAAATGTGCATTTTCCAAACGTTCAACTACTTTTCCCCATTCGTTTTCATCATTAAACTGCTCAGTAAAATTAAAAGTTTCATCACCATCTAGATTATTTGACCATTTATTTCCTTCCATATTTACTACAAGCCTCTCCATGTAATAAAGGATGTGATTTACATTTTCCCAAATCGATTTAGTTGCTTCTCCTGTTGGTTTCCAGTTAGCTTGTTCGACTGTAATTCCCTCAATTGCATTTTTTAATGGAGCAAACCAACTTTCCTTCTCATACGTTTTATCTAATACGTTTAAAATCAAATCTTTTTGATTCAAAGTCTACCCCTCCTTAAACTTGAATACTCTAAGAAAATTACTCCTGTAGAATCTCCTCATGACGATTAACCATACTTTAAACAATTAGTACTAAATTTGATCTAAATTAAGATTTTTGATTCAAATTGTGATAACCACTGTTAATCTATTCAACGTTGAGACGCTCTTTCCTTTTCTTTTTACCATCCGCAAATGTGATTTTGAAGCATTCTTTTAGAAACGTTAACAATTCTATGTTAAATACGAAAAAGAGTCACAACCAGGACTCTTTTAGTAGCTTTAACTATTCGTTACAAAGTGAAGTACAAAAAAAACTATAAAAACGGCAGAAAGCACACTAATTTTTTGAATCTTTGTACGTTTATCAAACCATTCCCATCTTTGATTCTCATTTTTAACAGCCCCAAAATGAAACATCAAATAATCAATCGTACTCATTATTAAAGCCCCTAAGATTACCCAAAGTATATTCGACATACAATTGCTCCTTTAACTTATAGGATTAGTTTGTAAAATTTTCCAATTTCTACTTAATTATACAATATCGATTGTTATTTGTAATTTGGGGGAATTTCAACATTTTTAATAAAACACTTTGGCAGGCAAAATAATGACTCAGTCAATATTGAAAAATGAATTGAAGTAATCATGTAGGGTTTATGTAGGGTAAAAATGCATGATCTTGTTATTTTCTTACTCATAACAGGGGGGCATGAGTTAATTCTTAGGCTATTTCTGATTTTTTCTTACTCATAACGGGGGCATGAGTTAATAATTATGCTAATTCTTGATGTTTTCTTACTCATAACAGGTTCATGAGTTAGTAATTATGCTAATTCTTGTTATTTCCTTACTCATAACCGGCTCATGAGTTAATAATTATGCTAATTCTCGATGTTTTCTTACTCATAACCGCCTCATGAGTTTATAATTATGCTAATTCTCGATGTTTTCTTACTCATAACGGGGGCATGAGTTACTAATTAAGCTAATTCTTGTTTTTTTCTTACTCATAACAGGGGAAAATACTATCTTACTCATAAACTTTTTTCAAAATTCTGACGATAAATTATATCAATTTATCGTCAGAGCAATATCATTTTACAGTAGATACATAATCTTCATATCCTCTTCCAATATCTTTTACACCATGAGAATCTGAACCATACATCAATTGGATATTTAATGTATTTGCAATTTCAACTACATGTTTTGGTGGATAGGTTTCACCACAATACTCTTTAAATAGGCCTGCTGTATTATAATCTAAAATATAATTTTTTTCTTTTACTAGCTTTAATACTTCAATTTGTTTATTTATTATTTTTTCGGTATCTTCACAATTTAAAAATTGCATAAACTTATTACATAAAGTCATATGTCCGATTCGTGTTGGTTTAAACGGACCCATATCATCTAAAATTGATTGTTTCACAGTATCGTAATAGGCAAGCTGAAATGCTTCTGTACTTCCATAGTAGTTTACTAATCCATAAAGAGTATCTTCAGCTTTATAATCTATACAATGCCACCCACCAATTCCTTCCAAATAATGAACTGACAATAGTCCCGTATCACAATATTTACCGTATTCCTTTAAAAATTGTTTAAACCATTTTGAATCACTTGGTAAATAATCGTATTCAAATCCAATTTTTATTCGAATTCGGTCTTTGTATCGATCCCTTACTTTATACATTTGCTTAATATAATCGTCCACATCATTTTCAGACATTGAAAGTGAGGCAACTGCTTCATCTGGCTTTAAGGCATTTTGAAATGATGACGGTACTGGTGTATGCTCTGTAATATGGTATTCATCGAAACCAAGTTCAATAGCTTTCTCAATCATTAATTGTACGTCATCACCACTACCATGCGGACAATATTGTGTATGAGTGTGTCCATCTATCTTCAAGAATTTACTTTCTCCTTCCGATTGATTAAGCTATTGTTTATTTCTTCAAGCTTAATGCCCTTTTCTACCATTAAGACAATTGTGTGATAAACAAGATCACTAATTTCATAAATTAATTCTTCTGTTCCTTCATTTTTAGCTCCAATGATTACTTCGCTTGATTCTTCACCTATTTTTTTCAATATCTTATCAATTCCTTGATTGAATAAATATGTAGTATAAGAACCATCAATCGGATTATTTTTTCGATCAAGAATTGTTTCATAAAGATTTGGTAAATAGCTTGCAGTTTTCTTGCTAACAACACTTGTTTCAGCCATTAAAGGTAATTTTTCAGAAAAACAACTATAGCTTCCTGTATGGCAAGCAACACCTACTTGCTCAACTTGCAGTAAAATTGAATCTTGGTCACAATCGTATGAAATTGATTTTACATATTGAAGATTTCCCGATGTTTCTCCTTTTTTCCAAATTGATTTGCGACTTCTGCTATAAAATGTTGCAAATCCTGTTTCTATTGTGAGATTAATTGATTCATAATTCATATATGCTAGCATTAAGACTTCTTTCGTATTAACATCTTGAACAATTGCTGGTACTAATCCTTGTTCAATATATCGAATCTTTTCTTTATCAAAAAACATGTTTTCTCCTCCTATAGTCGCACTGGGATATTTTTTTCATTTAAATAGTCTTTTAGTTCACTAATTTTGATTTCTCCAAAATGGAATACTGAAGCGGCTAAAACGCCATCGACATTTGCATATTCAATAGCATCATAAAAGTGTTCTAGTTTACCAGCTCCACCAGATGCGATCACGGGAACATTCACTGCATTTGTAACCTTTTGAAGCAATCCGATATCAAACCCTCTTTTCATACCATCTTCATCAATACTATTTAAAACAAGCTCACCCGCTCCGAGTTCCACGCCCTTCTTTGCCCATTCAATCGCGTCCCACTCTGTTTCTTTACGCCCACCATTTATAAACACTTTATATTGGCCATTTGTATTTAACTTTGCATCAATTGAAAGTACAACACATTGTGATCCAAAACGTTCAGAAGCTTCTTTAATTAAATTCGGATTTACGATTGCGGCTGAATTGATGGATACTTTATCGGCTCCATTTCTTAAAAGTTTTGTAAAATCATCTATGGAACGTACTCCACCACCAACACTAAAAGGAATGCGCAATTCTTTCGCAACTTCGGACACGAATTGCATTGATATATCTCTTTCTTCATTTGAAGCTGTAATATCATAAAATACTAGCTCATCAGCCCCATTATCACTATAATATTTTCCTAGCTTCGTAGGTGAATCAACATCTTGAATACTAGAAAATTGTTTTCCTTTTACGACACGACCATTACGAACGTCTAAGCACGGTATAATTCTTCTTGCAAGCATTTAAGTGCCTCCTCTACAGTAAATTTGCCTTCATACAATGCTTTACCTGAGATCGCACCATATAAATTTAACCAGCGAAGTGATAGTAGATCATTGATAGAACTCACCCCACCTGAAGCGATAATATTTAAATTTGTTTCTTCAGCTAATCTTTTATACGCTTCAATATTAGGTCCACTTAACATGCCATCCTTTGCTATGTCAGTGTATACGACTGTTTTCACCCCTAATAGTTCTAACTGTTTACAAAATTCAAAGCTATCTTGATTAGTTGATTCTTCCCAACCATTTATAGCGACATAACTGTTTTTAGCATCTACACCTACGATGATTCGATCTCCGTATGTTAGAATAGCTTGTTCTAAAAGTTGTCTATCATTAATCGCAGCTGTTCCTAAAATTACTCGTTCAACTCCTAATTCTAACCAGAACGAAATTGATTCAAGTGACCTTATACCACCACCTAACTGAATGTTTAATTTCGTATTTTGAACAATTTCACTTATGATTGGAGCATTCTTCCGTTCGCCTGTTCTTGCACCATCTAAATCAACAATATGCAATACTTTTGCGCCTGCTTTTTCAAAATCTAACGCCATCTCAAGGGGTGAGCTCTTATAAACTACTTTCTTATTAAAATTGCCTTGCTCTAGACGAACACAATTACCATCCTTCAAATCAATTGCTGGATATAGATTCATATAAACACATCTCCTTAAAAGCTTTTAATAAATTTAGACCTGTTTCCGCACTTTTTTCAGGGTGAAATTGCATTCCGTAAATATTATCAGATTTTATAATTGCTGGAATCTTAACCCCATATTCGGAATAAGCTAAAAGTTCATTATTTGTTGAGCTCACATAAAATGAGTGTACAAAATAGACATATTCACCTTCATTTACATACTTTAAAAATGAGTCCTGTTTAGTAAAATTTAGTTTATTCCAGCCCATATGTGGAACTTTTACAATATCGGGAATTTGTTTTACCTGTCCTTGAATTAAGCCAAGACCATTTGTACCAGAGTTTTCTTCACTAAATTCATAAAGTAATTGCATCCCTAAGCAAATCCCTAAAATCGGTGTACCACTTTTTGCTTTAGACTTTATCATATCTACTAAACTAAGTGATTTTAATTCGTTCATTGCCGCTTCAAATGCTCCAACACCTGGTAGAATAATAGACTTAGCTTGCTTTATAACCTCAATGTCATTACTAATCACTACTGGAAAATCAATTTCTTCACATGCTCTTTTTAATGAATTTAAATTACCTACGCCATAATCAATAATAATATTCACTTTATAACATTCCTTTCGTGGAAGGTAACTTTGTCGAAGTTACTTCTACCGCTTGTTTAACCGCTCTGCCGAACGCTTTAAATAAAGCTTCAATTTTATGATGATCATTTTCTCCATATAAAACTTCCATATGACAATTCATTCTAGCTTCAGAGCTAAGTGACTTAAAAAATTCTTTAAAATTTTGTGTATCAATCGTTCCAATTCGCTCTCTTATTGTACGATCATTATAAACAAGATACGGTCTTCCACTAAAATCAACTACAACTCTTGCTAGTGTCTCATCCATTGGAATATAGTAAGAACCGTAGCGATTAATCCCAATTTTTTCGCCCAGTGCATTTAATAATGCTTTACCTAGTGCAATGCCAACATCTTCAGTTGTGTGATGATCATCAACTTCAAGATCACCTTCACAAAATACCTCTAAATTTATGCCGCTATGGAATGAAAATAAGGTTAACATATGATCTAAAAACCCAATGCCAGTCTGAATATTACTTTCTCCATCGCCATCTAAATTTAATGTCAAACTAATATTTGTTTCATTTGTTTGTCTTGTTATCACTGCAGTTCTCATTCTGACTCCCCCTCAAATCGAATACTAATTGCTTTTCCATGTCCGAATAATCCTTCTTCTTCTGCAATAACTTCAATATGTTTCCTTGCCTCACTTAAGGCTACTTTATTGTAATAAACGACTGATGTTTTCTTTTGAAAATCATTTACATTTAAAGGAGATGTAAATCTTGCAGTTCCGCAAGTTGGCAATGTATGGTTCGTGCCAGCAAAATAATCCCCTACAGGCTCAGGTGTATAATCTCCTAAGAAAATAGCACCAGCATTTTTAATTTTATGAACGATCGACTCCGGATTTTTTAGCATTACTTCCAAATGTTCAGGTGCTAACTTATTAACTAGCTCAATTCCTTCATCAATTGTTTTTACGACAATAATTGCTCCATAATTTTCAAATGAACTTTTAATAATTTCTTTTCTTGGTTGTTCTTCTAATAAATTAGGTATTTCTTGCTGTATTTTTAGTGCAAACTCTTCTGAATTCGTGATAACAATACTAGATGCCATTTCATCATGCTCAGCCTGTGCCATTAAATCGGCAGCAATAAATCTTGGATTAGCTGTTTCATCTGCTAAAATGACTACTTCAGTTGGACCTGCGATCATATCAATTCCAACGATTCCTGAAACACTTTTCTTAGCAAGAGCCACATAAATATTTCCGGGACCAACTATTTTATCTACTTTTTCAATTGTTTCGGTTCCATAAGCTAAAGCGCCAATTGCTTGTGCTCCACCAATTTTTAATACTTTTGTCACACCAGCTAATTTCGCTGCTATTAAAATTGACGGTTTAATTTTCCCCTCTTTATTCGGTGGAGTTACGATCACAATTTCATTCACTCCCGCTATTTTTGCAGGAATGACATTCATTAAAACGGTTGATGGGTAAGCTGCTTTACCAGCCGGTATATATACACCAACTTTTTCAATCGGATGAATTAATTGCTGGACATATGAATTTTTATCATTTATTTTATAGCCATCTTGAAGTTGCTTTTCGTGGTATCTTTCAATGTTTTTCTTTGCTTCAGTTAATGCATTTACTAATTTTTCATCAGTTTGATCTAGCGCTTCATTAAATTCATCTTCACTTACTTCAAAGCAATTTAGTTTGACTTCATCATAAATTAAAGAGTACCTCCGTACAGCATCATCACCATTTTCTTTTACATTTAATAAGATTTTTTCAACGCTTTTTGTGATTTCAGCAGTAGATAAATTTGTTCGATTTATTATCTTTTCAAGTTGATTGCTTTTTTGATTAATCGATAATATTTCCAGCATATATGTTCTTTCCCTTCTTAATTTTTTCTAAAAACTCTGTAATTCGAAAATAGTTAAATCGATAACTAACACGATTTGAAATAACTCTGGCACTAATCGGAATCATTTCTTCTAAGATGACTAATCCATTTGCCTTTAACGTGCTTCCCGTTTCAACTAAGTCAACAATAATATCGGACATTCCTACAATTGGTGCCAATTCAACTGAGCCATTCAAACAAATAAGTTCAATATTTTGCCTATTTTGAAAATACTTCGAAGTAATATTTGGATATTTCGTCGCGATTCTTAATGTTTCTTCTCCTCGATCAATTAATGTGCCTGGAAACCCAGCTGCTGCAAAGATACATTTCCCAAGTTCTAAATCCATTAACTCATATACATCTTTCTCTTGTTCTAACAGAATGTCTTTTCCAACAAAACCAAGATCGCATACGCCACGTTCAACATATGTAGCAACGTCTACGGGCTTAACTACTAAATATTTAATTTTATGTAAATCATCTTCAAAAATCAGTTTTCTTGTTTTAGAATCAATTACTTTTCTATAACCTGCTTGACTTAATATTTTAATAACTTCATCCTCTAGTCTTCCTTTTGCAACTGCAACTGTTAGCCAATTCATTATTCATCCCTCATTTGACATGTAATCCATGCATTTGTATCAATTGAAAACCCGATTGCATCAATTTCATTTTCCGAATCTTCAGACATAAGAAGATAGCGTCCTCCACTCAGAACCTCTTTATTTAACTGATCATAATACCCTTTAAAAACGATTCCGTTATAATAATCAAATTCATTGACGATTGATAAGTCGATAAGAACATTCGGACTAATTTCTTGATATTTAATTACATTTTCTACTGCACTCTGCATTTCATCATTTAACACTAAGCTTCTAAGTAAAGAATGAAGTTTTTCCCCTTTACCTTGTAAACTAAATAATTGTTCAAAAACATTTCTAGCTTGTAATGGTAGATTAATTGCCTGAATGAATCGTTCTAATTCATCTATGTTTTTTAAGTAGATTAACTTTTTCAAATTTGTTTTTTGCGCCTCAGTTAAATTACATTCTTTAAATAACCCTTCTATAAATCCTGTATGACCAATTTCTAAAATAAATGGAACTTTACTTAGTAAATCAATTGCCATAATAAGTACTTCTATTTCTGTTGCTTCACAAATTTGCCCTAAATTTTCAATACCAAATTGATTAATTTCTTCAATTTCTAATCCATTATTTCGATAGATTGTTGATTGATAAAATACTTTACATTTTTCATCCTTTAGCGCAATCGGATAAATTTCTTTCATCAATGCACTCGTTAAGTCTGGCCTTAACAATAAAATTTGCTGTAACCTTGTTAAAACTACAACTAAATCTTCTCTTGCTAACCTTGGGTTTCGACTAGAGAATGAATCATACTCTTCAAATAGCTGTGGATGAAAAGGAATATATCCCCGCTCTAATGCATAATCTTCCATTTTTCTTTTATATCGATAATTAATGAGTGACTGCTTTAATTTCACATCCAATCGAACTTTCCCCCTTCTAGAAAAACAAAAAGGCCATACAGGTTAAATGCCTGTATGGCCTTCTGGCACGACACAAGCACCTTCTTCGATACACGAATAGGGCTTGCATCTACGGTCAATTTTTGTCCATAGATTCAAACCCTGGGTGGATGATGATGTTGTAGCCCATTATTCGTGCGTGCAAAAAACATGTTCATGTCTCCTTTTTCGTTTTATTTTTATTCATCTTAATGAATTTGCAATAAGTTGTCAATGCCTTTTGAAAAATTAAAATTTTGTAAGGGTTTACATTGCAAAAATTTAATTTATTTAATCTATTAAACTAAACTAACTTTTTTCATACTTATTTCAAAATAAAGAATGAACGTACATTTATACCCTTGAACATCATAGTAAATTCAATTATCTTCTAATTAGATAGATGTTAAATTAGAAAATTGTGTCATCTGAATCTATTATTTTTCTGTTCTACTAATTAGATATAAATCAAATTAGCTAAAAAAAAATTTACAGTAAAACGCAATTTAATACTTACCAAGAAAGCATTTCATTTTGTTATATTACAACATCTGGTTTGCAATATTATTGACATATTGTTTAATTATTTTAGAAGTACCAAAATTTGCAACAAAGGTAAGTTCATAATAAATACCACTTTTTTCAAAAATAAGTGTATTTTCGATTAGATTGCCAACCCCTTGAGATTTACCAAGTTCATATGAAACTCCTAAAGTTGTATTCCCAGTATATGTACCACTAATTCCTTCTTTTAATTGAACAATTTCTTCAGGTTTATTAGACTCAACATCAGGATCAAGTTCTACAAGCTCCTCAGATTCATCAACACCAGGATCAAGTAGTTCTCCACCTTCATCAATCTCAACAGTAGATTCAGGTTCATGTTTATAATTATAAATTGACACATAAATTACAAAAAGCTTGGAATTGTCAATATTAGAAAAACTATAACGTACGCCCAAATTCCTACCATTATGATTATAATCATCAATTTCTATTGATTCACTAGGTTCAACTTTAAAAGGCAATTTTTTAGGAATCTTCAATTTAAAAGGAAGCGCATTTAAACCTTCTTCTAGCGAAGAGGCTTCATAAGTGATTGGAATCATCTTTCTTTGTTCTTTTGTAAGATTTGGTTGCTCAATCTTTTTTAATTTAGAAGTATCTAATGAATGATTCTTACGATTTTCACAACCAAAAGATATTAGGATTAAAGCCAAACTAAACAATAATACTTTTTTCATTTTCATGCTCCAGTAGAAAGTAAGTTATTTATTTTAAATTTTTGTATTATTTATTATATCATTTAATGTTCTATGGAGTTTAAACTGTATTAAAATATTACTCTTTTTTATTTTGAAATACTTCTTATACATTGTTAAAAGAGAAGCTACTGTATTAATAAATTTCTAAAGTTAATGCAACGAAACGCAGTGCGTTAGTTCAATCAGAATGTTAGCTTCAAATAATCCTGTAATTCCTTCTCAACTTCTTCTAATGATTCATCTAGTATACTTCCAATAATCTTGCTTCCAGGGAGGTTCTTGGTAATGGGCATACCTAAAAGTGTACGTTCACATTCCCATATTTTAATAATATGTAAATCAATTAGTTCCCCATTTTCTTCAATCATTACAATATTAACAGAGGAACTGTATCCAGGTTTAAAAGGGTCATTGCCATCAATAGCGAACTCACCCTCAAAATTTAAATTTTTCTTAGCTACTAGCGGTTTAAATTCTTTTAACAATTTTTCTAAATGTACTTTAACTTCTAACCCAGCTAAACTAGAACTCACTAAAATTAATGACTCCACCTCATTCCGATAAAAACTTCTTAACGTTAAAGATGGCTCTTCTATTTTATCGCATTAATTTTTTCTATAAAATAACAATTAGTTTAATAGAGTGATTCAACAATGCTCCCTTTAGTAGAGAATGAAAAACGATTCTTCTATATTGAAGAATCGTGCCATTAAGTTTCTATCCATTTTCAAATTATCACACTATCCCATGAGATTATATCAAGAAAAAGGGCGTATAAAATGATCAAGGTGTAAACAGCTTCCAGTGCCCTTCGGATAAAACTTCTACCGCTCCTTCAATTACTTTGATTGCGGTTTGATCGTCAATCGCATACGCAGGTCCCTGCATTTCGGCTGCCCATCTCTCTGCGGCAGCCATGGTATTTCCCGGTAGCATCTCGTGACCCAGGTGCGGAAAGATTGAGAAATCAACCAGTCCCAGTGTTTCGTCGCCACCCTCTGGAGGAGTCCAGCCAACGAAGTATTCCCCTATTTTAGGTGCCATCACCATACTTCCAGCACTCATTCCAACATAGACTGAGTTCAGTGACGGTAAAAGGTCTGCCAGACCGGATTGACGCATCCAGTGACACAAGTAAAGGGCGTCGCCGCCTGACACCAACAGTACATCTGTCTCCTGAACCAGTGGTATCCAGCGGTTTTCGTCGATGCTAGGCAAAGCTGTGAGCTCCAACACGCCGACTGACTTCCAACCGAGGCTGACCATGGGATTCTCTTCTTTCCCAGTGATGAACTGCCAGGCTTTGACGCCAGGGCCAACCCAAGGATGTCCATACATCGCAGTGGGGATGCACAGAGCATTGGATTCAGCTATTTGCTTGCCCAGCATGTCAACCAGCGCGTCGTGTATACTTTTGTTATTGATGCCTCCAGATGTAAGCAGAAATTTCATAAATTCACTCCTTGTCCTTGTTTGGTACTGTCAAATTTGTTCATACTTTTATAATAGCTTCATAGCTTTATGAATGATTAGAATACTTCAATTGAATCACTGTTATCCGATGTTCAGCTTATTTGTCTTTTAGAATAACAGGTAAAGCTCACTCTGTCTTATACTTTTCAATTCTACAAAACTTATATAAATCCTTGCTCATCTATTCTACCATTTACTTTAATAAAAAATACTGCAATTAAGGATTTTTTGATCTTCAACTAATGGATGGGTAGTTGCATAAGATCAATTAGTTAATATTAATTATCGATAAAAGTTCTTCTTGCGCAATTAGATAATCTTCACCTGATTCTTCATCCAATACATAGAAACGAATACTTCCATCATCATCTATAAGAGCAAGTGAAAGATCAATTACCAAACATTTGCAGTATAGATTTTCAGAATCATTTAGTTCATAACCTGACTTAAATTCAAAAATATACCTTTGATCTTCTTCAATAAACTATTCTTTATTTTCAATTGTTAGTTTCAATGTCATCTTACTCATTATTATGTTCTCCTCTGCTTTTAAGAAGATATTGGAACTTCATTGCTATACTTGAACTAACACATGAATTAGTTTTCTACATTTTATATTCATAGCTTTAATATCTTTTCCAATCTTACTCTTTTAATAAAATCATCTAACGCCTCTTCTTCATTACCATAATGGGCAATTGATGTTTCTACAATACTAGCTCTCTCATCAGTTGCACAAACAACCCACTTAGTATCCTCTTTATAAATTAGAACCACATTTGAACCGATATCTTTTTCATGAAACCAGTTATAATATTTTAATCCTTCTTCTAATAGGATTCGTTTTGCCTCATCTCTTGTCATATTAAAATTATCCTCCTTATTTTATTTGTTTTTAATAACTTCAATCCTTCTAAATAGTTCTACTGTTAAAGGAAGTTGTATTTGTTTATCCCTTTTTACCCGTACCCTTATAGTTTAAAAATTATATTCATATTTTAACATTCCTTATTGAACTAATCCGCCATATACTTTAATAAAAAAAAGAGCTGCAAGCAACTCGTGATCTATCTTCAACTAATTGGCTTTAGTTTAATAAGATTAATCTACAAATAGTTCTTTTTTCTCTTCTTTACTTAAACCACTAAAGAATTTCTTATGTACTCTCAATTCCTTTTCTTTTTTTGGAAAAATCCTTTCAAACCAAGTTGTTCCCATAGGAGTGTGTTCTGGTTGAGCATTAATCTTTTCTAAAAACCATTCATATTCTTTCAATTCATCATCATTAATTAGCGATTTATCTTTTTTTCTACTTGTATATTCTAGTTCTGCCAGCTCTCTAGCAGTAATAGCATTAGGAATTTTTTTTACTACTCCGATTTCAGATGGCATTCGCTTCTCGTTTATAGAAACAAAGTAATGAAAACCACTCGGCAATGTAAAAAGCCCTTTTTTTGTATCTTTTTTATTTGAAATATATAGCCAATCTCCTTTACTCGTAAAACAATTAAGTTCTTCATCATTAATTCCAATTAGCATTTTTTCATATTTTTTCATAATTCACCTCTATAAATGTTAGACTCATTATACCAAATTATTAGAAACGCTTATTCCACTAAACTACCATTTCGTATTATATGGTTAGCCAGAATTTTCTGGTTGACCTATTTTTTATAGGTAATATGATTACAGTAGCCAGGGTAAAACGTAACTGCCAGTGGGACCATGATCCAGTCGACTAAACTGTTCTCCCTCTACTTATAGAAACATGTTTAGTGACATAAAAAAATCGACTAAACAGCCGATCTTTTTATTCAACTTAAGCATGCTTTGGTTGAATAAGACTTACTAAAGTTTAACCCTATTAAAATGTTCAACTGTCGGAAATGGATCATAAAAATGATGTAATTGCTTTTTCCATTCTTGATACTCGTTAGATTGTCTAAATCCAACTGTATGGTCTTCTAATGTTTCCCATTGAACTAGTAGTAAATATTTCCCCTTTACTTCCATACAACGCTGTAATTCATGAGATATGTAGCCTTTCATTGAAGAAATTATTTCTGAAGCCCCACGAAATGCTTCTTCATAGTCCTCTTCCATACCTTCCTTAACTTGTAGCATAACGGCTTCCAAAATCATATAAAATCCCCTTTTCATAAGTTAATCTATATTACTTTTTTAAGCGCCCTTTTATTAATCTATACTTCCAATTTAAGCTCCGATTCAGGATTCGGAAAATTAATTATACCTTTTAATTCCTTATAGCATTTAAGTAGTTGTACGTAGAATTCATATATTTGACCTGTAGAAAACCACAGTTCGGCATCTTTCACATAATAATTCCCACTTTTTAGTTCAATCTTTACTTTAACATCATAGCCACCTAAAAAACTTGTTTCATTTGGATAGCCTATAACTTCATTTAGTTCAATTCGAATAAATCCTTGTTTACCTCCAAGAAGAAATTGATTCATTTTCTCATCTCTTTTCATAGATAACTTTAAATCAAACATAGCAGAATACGGGATATATTAACAGATTCTTATTGTACTAATCTGCCATTCGTTGAACATGCACTCTACATTTTCTATTTTAATGATTTTCAACAACATTAAACCACTAAAATTCATTAATTTTTTAATAATAAACGATAAATTATTATTGAATAAATTTAATTTTTTAATTATTATGATAATAAAGAAAACAAAAAGGGAGTTCTCAAATGAACACTAAAAATGATTCTGTCATCAATGGATATTTAAAAATAACTAAAATTCTTTATCGCCTTACTAAATATGCTACTTTTTTCTGCTACATTGGTACCGCGTTAGTTGCATTTTTTGTTACTTCAGTTTTTTTCAGTGATTTGAGTGAAAAGACAATTCTGACTTACACTCAGCTAGGGATTCATAAAAGCAATTATTCTGCATTTAATTACAAACTAATTATTTTCTCGATCTCTATTCAAGGTGTTTTTATTGGACTAACCAACTCATTACTTTTAAGCAATCTTAATCAAATTCTAAAAAATGTTATGGAACAAAAACCATTTATTTATAATAATGCTATTAGGATAAGAATAATGGGATGGCTTTTTGTAGTTCAAGCATTAATTGGATACATATATAATTTTATTGAAGATTTAGTTTTTTTAAAGAACCGGGTTAGTTTTGAATTATTTTATTCAGAAGTTCCTGTATTATTATTTGGGATCTGTCTTTTAATTTTATCAGGGGTTTTTAGATATGGATGCTATTTGCAAGAAGAATACGATTCAATATTATAAGCGAGGGTATGTATGAGTATTATTTTGCGATTAGATCGTGTACTAGCCGATCGTAAGATGCAACTTAATGAGTTAGCTGAAGCGGTTGATATAAGTATTGTAAATCTATCAAATATAAAAACAGGGAAAATTAAAGCAATACGTTTTTCTACATTAGAAGCAATTTGCAAGGTTTTGAAATGTCAACCTGGTGATATTATGGAATATGTAGAGTAATCAATAGACATAGGAAATAACTCCTATGTCTATTTACATTCTATTACGAAAAAGATGATTTCTTAAGCATCTATCCTGCCATTTACTTCAAAAAAAGCCGCATACTAGCAGCTTGTGATCCTCAACTATTGCATGCGTTTAGTTAGATAAGGAATTATTAGTCTTATCAAAAAATTAATTTGTAAAAGAAGATATAAATTTAAAGAAATTCGGTCTTTTTTCTTTACATTGAGGTAGTTACAAAGTATCGAAATTTTTGCTAATTTTAATAGAATTACTTAATTTCATTGTTAGTTTCTCAAAATCTTTTATTAATAAATTACTTATGAAAATATCAATTTCTTCCCCAGAATGCGTTGCTAAAATGAATTTATCACTAATTATAAAAGCTCTTTCAATATCTTCTACTTTTATTTCCTTTCTAGAACTAAATATACCTTGATGATGGATAGAGAGTATATTATTCTCATACCTCAAATAATCAATTGAATTAAGTTTAATAAAAAATAAGGCTTTTGGAATAAACAACAAAATAAAGATTATGATCGGTATTAATGGTATTAATAATAAAAAATACGTATGACTGAATACATCCCAAAATGAATATACGAAAATTAGTATGAGTAAAAAAAATATAAAAATACTTAGTAAAATACTATATCCAAACATCTTCGCTTTGGGAAGTTCTTTGTATTTCAGTTTCAAAACTCTACCCTCTTTCTCAGATTTTAAATCCTCTATTAATTGTATAATTCACTAGATTCATAACAAACTCATTGTTCAATTTAACTGCCAATTACTTAAATAAGAAAGATACTACCGAAAGAACTGAATTTTAATATTTCAGTCTAATTTACCTTTGCATAGATGCAAGTATCAGTTAGTTTTTTACCGTCAGCTGAAAGATCTTCATTACGTAAGATCCCTTCAAGCTCAAAGCCGAGTTTTTCAGGGATCGAACGACTTTTAGTGTTATTAGATTCACATCGTACTTCAATCCTTCTAAATTTAAGTAGATGAAAACCAAGGTTTGTTAACTCACTAACTGCTTCTGTCATATATCCATTGCCACTATATTGCGAGTTAATCCAGTATCCGATTTCACATTTAGAAATCTTCCAATTAATTGCGTGAAGACTAGCAGTCCCAATAAAATCATTAGTATCCTTAAGATAGATAAGATAGCGAAAGCTTTCTCTTTTCAAAAAATCTATATGGGCATTTCTCAGTAGAATTTCCGTTTCTTCAACAGTAGGAATTGACTGGAATAAAGACAACCATTGCTTTAACTCACTAATTGAATCTTTAATAGCTTGGTGTACTACATTCCCTTCACCAGCTTGAAGTGGTGCTCGAAGAAATAGTCTGTCAGTTTCTATTTGTAACGGAACATCTAATAAAATAGGATTCATTTAATTTCCCCTCTCGAATAATTAACCGTAATTCCACGTTTCTACTTCTATAATTTTTCCTTAATTGACATGATGATTGGAAGGTCAGGTGGACTAATTTCTGATGGAAGACTATTAAAATCAAAAAAGCGTAAATCTTGCACTTCGCTTTCTTCTTTCTTTAATACGCCTTTGTATTCCGTACATATATAAGTCGAAATGACATTATATACTTCGTCTCCATGAGGATACTTATAGTAGAATTCTTTTCCAGAAAAAATATTAAAAAACTCAAGTTTTAATGCGATTAAGCCTGTTTCTTCCTTCAATTCTCTTTTAGCCACTTCTTCTAAATTTTCTCCTAACTCTAGTGAACCACCGGGTAACCCCCATGTATTATTGTCTTTTCTTAATTGTAATAATACTCTCTTTTGTGAATCTAGTAGTATAACAGCTGCACCAGCCATAATGAGAGGTCGGCTACCTACAACTTTTCTTAAATCCATAATATATCCCATTAATTTCTCCTTAAAAACGATGATACTATTTAATTCTATTGATTTAGTCGGTTTCCTTCTAATTCTACTAAAACGCCATTTTAACTATTAAAATGACAAAAAATCGTCACTTTTACAAATGACGATTTTCTTAGTAATTAGATGGTTGAAGTATTTTTCGTTAATGCTGGCTTCAAATGTAAAATTAGACCTTCATTTTCAGCAGCCGTTCCGATTGTAATTCGAATTCCATTAGGGAATGAACGGATAATATATCCTTTTGATTCTAGCTCTTTAAAGATTTCTTGGCTATTTTCGATTGGTACAAAAATAAAGTTCGCTTGTGATGGATAGTATTCTATTCCATAACTATTGAAAAGCTCTTCATATTGCTCCATGCCTTTTTTATTTTGTTCAACACAGTTATTTATAAAGACTTGATCTTCAAGTGCAGCCATTGCCGCTACTTGAGATAACATTGAAGTATTAAAAGGTAGTCTAGCAATATTTAATTCTTGTATTAATTTGCTATTTGCAATTCCGTATCCAATTCGGAATGATGCTAAGCCGTATGCTTTTGAAAATGTTCTTAAAACAATTAGATTTTCAAATTTATTTAGTAAAGAGAGCGTATCAGGGAAATCTGATGCTGATACATATTCAACGTATGCTTCGTCAACGACTACAAAAGTAGTGCTTGGTACTTTTTCTAAAAACTCTACTAATTTACGACTACCAATATATGTACCTGTTGGGTTATTTGGATTACAAATCCAAACAATTTTAGTATTCGCATCTACTTCCAAAAGCATAGCATCTAAATCATGTACACCGTTAACTAAAGGAACAGCTCTTACTTCAGCTCCTTCTATAACTGCATGATGAGCATATTGTGAAAAAGTTTGAGAAGCTTGTACAATATTATGTTTATTCGTTAGCAATGAACGACTAATCATTTGAATAACTTCGTCGGCGCCACTTCCGAATATTAATTGATCCGGCTGTATATTTAAGAAATTTGCAAGTTTCTTACTAATTTCTTCTGTCGCTCCATCTGGATAAATCGCAAATTTACTTACTACGTTACGTAGCTCTTCAAAAACTTTAGGAGAACAACCGAATGGATTTTCATTTGATGCAAGTTTTACTACTTTGTCTAGACCATATTCACGCATGACTACTTCACTTGGTTTTCCTGGTGTATATGCCTGAAGCGTCAAAATTTGTGGTTTCACGTACATGCTAATTTCTCCTTTTATTCATATTTTTGTATAATGTTGTCAGTTTATCATATTAGTAAGCTGTTAATCTAGTATTATTTTTAAGAATATTTCAAATTGTCTAGTCCTAAATCCTCTTCTGTATGACGATTGAAAGGTACAATCACTACTAAACTTTTGATTGTCAAATTCAAATAAAAAGTAGAATCAAAAGACTCTACTTTTCAATCCAACTACCCATATAAGCTGGATCTTCATATTGATGTGCTTCTTTTACTACATAAAGTGGTCTAAATGTATCGATCATAACTGCTAATTCTAATGTTTCTTTCTTCCCAATGCTACCCTCAGTTTTACCTGGATGTGGTCCATGAGGAATACCTGATGGGTGTAAAGTAATAGACTCTTGTTCGATTCCTTTTCTACTCATGAAGTTTCCTTCAACATAGTAAAGGACTTCATCACTGTTTACATTACTGTGAACATATGGAGCTGGAATCGCTTCTGGGTGATAATCATACATTCTTGGAACAAATGAGCAAACTACAAAATTATGTCCTTCGAATGTTTGATGTACTGGTGGTGGCTGATGAATTCTTCCTGTAATCGGTTCGAAATCTTCAATATTAAATGCCCATGGATATAAATATCCATCCCATCCTACTACATCAAATGGATGATGTGTTAAAACATGTTTGTAAAGGTTTCCTCTTGCTCTAGTTAGAACAGTAAATTCACCTTTTTCATCGTATGTCTCTAGTGTTTCTGGACCTCTAAAATCGCGTTCACAAAACGGACTATGCTCAAGCATTTGTCCATATTCATTTCGATAACGTCTTGGAGTTGTTAATTGGCTATTCGATTCTACGATCAATAGCTTTGTATCGTCATTTGGAACTACTTTGTAGATCGTTCCAATAGGGATCATGATGTAATCCCCTTTACGGTAAGTAATTGTTCCAAACATTGTTTGGATTTGACCAGAACCGTAATGGACGAAGAACATTTCATCTCCTTCACCGTTTCGATAAAAATGACGACTTTCTTCTGTAACATTTGCAACTGCGATTAACAGATCCGAATTACCTAAAACGTATACTCTTCCCTCTAAAGCATCACCAGTACGCTCTACATTTTTTGTACGAATATGACGGTGTTGTAATGATGTCTGTTCTTCAAATTCAATTTGTAGTGATTTATAAAATGACGTTTCACTAACTGACGTAGGCATATGGTTATGATATAAAATTGATTGAGTACCTGAAAATCCTTTTGTACCCATTACTTGTTCTCTATATAATGACCCATCTTCTTTTCGAAATTGAGTATGTCTTTTTTTTGGTATCTTTCCTAAACTACGATAATACACGAGCTCCCCCTCACTTTCTGACAGTATTTTTTAATGTACCTAAGCCTGTAATGTTTAACTCAACTACGTCTCCATCTTCTAACCAGCGATGTTTTTCTTCACCAAGCTCTAAGATACATCCTGTTCCAACAGTTCCAGAGCCAATTACATCACCAGGATATAAAGTTACATTTTTTGAAGCATGTGAAATTAATTCTGGCATAGAATAATAAATTGAAGAAAAATTGCCACTAGATATGACTTTTCCATTAACTGCAGCTGTCATCTTTAAATCATAGCCTTTATCTGTTCTATATTGTTCAATTTCATCTTTTGTAACAATCCAAGGTCCTAAAGATGTTGCAAAATCCTTACCTTTTGAAGGACCTAAGCCTACCTTTACTTCATGTGCTTGAATATCTCTTGCACTCCAATCGTTCAGAATTGTATATCCAAGAATATAGTCATCTGCTTCTTCAACTGGAATATTCTTACCTTCTTTACCGATAATACAAGCAATTTCTAATTCGAAATCCATTTTTTTACAATTAGCAGGAATGCTTACAAAATCTTCAGGTCCAATAACCGCTCGATGATTTGTAAAGTAAAAAACTGGTACTTCATACCACTCAGGAATCATCTCGAGTCCTCTTCTGCCACGAGCGGTTTTTACATGCTCTTCAAAGGCATAAAAATCTCGGATACTTTGTGGTTTTGGTAATGGTGCTCGCAATTGAACAGAAGAAAGCGCAATACCTTCTCCTGTTAATTCTGCAATTTCATTTTTATATAATTCATAGTTTTCTAGAATCGTTAGTAAATCACCTGGAATTCGGCCATTACTAGCTTTATTTAGATCAATTACTTGGTCCTCAACTAATAAACCTGCACGCTCAATACCATCATATTGGAATGTTATAAATTTCATGCCTTCACCTTTTTCTTTCAATTGCAAAAGTATCAGAAATAGCACGTGTGTAAGAATGTCCAGCAAGGCGGCCAACAGGATTTAACTTTTCAGTATTGATTTTGCCATCTGCATATAATTCATCATTTATATGTACATTAACAACTTTACCAATTACTAAACTTCCAGCGCCTTTGTTCTCACCAAAATGTAATAGCTCATGAAGCTCACACTCTAGTCCTACTAAACTTTCTTTTACTCGAGGAACTTGTACAGTTGTCCCCTCAACTTTTGTAAGGCCAACTTGTTCAAATTCATCTACTCCATATGGAAAATCTGCAGCAGCATTATTTACTTGTTCGCAAATTTCTTCACTTACAATATTAATAATAAAGCGTTTCGTTAGTTCAATATTTTTTAATGTGTCTTTTTTCTCGCCGTCCGTACCTCGAATCATAGGTGCAAAGCACACTAACATCGGGTCAGCACAAATCGCTGTAAAGAAACTAAAAGGTGCAACATTCGCTACACCTTCTGAGTTAACAGTTGAAACAAATGCAATCGGACGAGGCAACACTGAACCAATTAACAGCTTATAAGCATCTTGCCATGGTAAAGTATCGGGTCTAATTTCCATTGTTACAACTCCTTATAGATTTCCTCGAAGTTCTTGCTCGCGCTCGATTGATTCGAATAAAGCTTTAAAGTTACCATCACCGAATCCTCTAGCACCTTTACGTTGAATAATTTCAATAAATAAAGTTGGACGGTCAACGATTGGACGAGTAAAGATTTGTAATAAATATCCTTCATCATCACGGTCAACTAAAATCTTTAATTCTCTTAATTTCTCAATATCTTCATCAATTTTTCCAACGCGCTCTGTTAACATATCATAATACGTATCTGGTGTTTTTAAGAATTCCACACCTAGAGCTCTAAGTTTAGTAACTGTATCAACGATATCTTCAGTTAATAAAGCAATATGCTGTACGCCTGGTCCATTGTTATAGTCTAAGTACTCTTGGATTTGTGATTTCCTTTTCCCTTCAGCTGGTTCATTAATTGGGAATTTAATTCTGCTTCCGTTTGTCATAACTTTTGACATTAATGCAGAATACTCAGTGCTAATATCGTCATCATCAAAGTGGATCATTGATTGGAAGCCCATTACATTTTCATAATAAGAAACCCATTCTTCCATTCTTTCAACGTTACCAACTACATGATCTAATGCGATTAATCCTGTTTCATTTACTGGAATTGTGAAAGCACGATCTTTATATCCTGGTAAGAAAGGACCATTGTAGTCGCCTTTTTCGATTAATGTGTGAATTGTATCACCATAAGTTCCGATGACAGCTTTTTTAATTGTACCGTATTCATCACTAACTTCAGTTGGAGGTAAGATTTTAATCGCTCCACGGCTTACAGCACCTTGATATGCAGTTTCAATATCATCAACGATTAAAGCGATATCTTTAACACCATCGCCATGTTTTTTAACAAAATCAGCAATTTTAGAATCTTCTTTTAAAGTTCCCGTAATAACTAGACGAATCGTACCATTTTTTAATACGTAAGAAACTTTATCACGTACTTTTGTTTCTAAACCAGAGTATGCTACAGGTGTAAATCCAAAAGTGTTTGCGAAGAAGTAAGCTGTTTGTTTCGCGTTACCTACATATAATTCTAAATGATGTACATCTTGTACTGGAAAAACATCATAACTAGTATTTTTTTGTTTTAATTCATCTTGTTTCATTTTAATTTCCCCCTATAAATGACGATTTTTGTAAAGAAAAGAAAAAAACT
The DNA here is from genome assembly GCF_002577195.1 of Bacillus sp. AFS041924. Taxonomy (GTDB): domain Bacteria; phylum Bacillota; class Bacilli; order Bacillales; family Bacillaceae_G; genus Gottfriedia. The sequence continues at coordinate 4,578 of NZ_NULG01000001.1, read as the reverse complement.
ATGTAAGAGCGTTAAGTAAACGCTTACAAAACAAATAAACCGCATAAAAAAAATTCTTAACAAGGATGATAATTCGCCAAGAATATCATTATAGAAATATATGAGTCCCTAACGAACACACAACCTTTACTACTATATTAATGTAATCATCGCCTTATGAATCGATTTTACATTTCTATAGTAGTCTCTAAATACATTATTTCTACATTTCTTTTTAAATTCCTTCAACAAATTTTTAATTAAATAAATTTTTTGTCGTTTCTAAATTTTTTAATAATAATTTTAATTTGTTTTGTTTTTCATTAGATGTTTTCCGCCCCATGCACATAAAAGATCTAAAATCGGTTTCATTGATTTTCCATATTCATTTAATTCATATTCTACTTTTGGTGGAATTTGATCATAGGCAATACGATTAATCAGTCCATCTGTCTCTAATTCTCTTAATTGTTGAGTTAACATTTTCTGTGTTATTTTAGGCATTAATTTTCTTAGCTCATTCGTTCTTTTTTTACCAGTTTCTAAGTGACAAAGTATGATACATTTCCACTTTCCACCTATTACCTCAATTGCTGCTTCAATTGGCATATTATATTCTTTCATATATCCTCCATAAATACTAATTACTTTATTTATAATATTAGTTATTTTACTCAACTTTTATAAAACTCCAAAATCACGATAAAATTTAGATATTAGCACTATTGTCCTATCAATGATTTTGCAGTGCATCATAAATTGTTCATAAAATATAGCATACATATAATTTATCGTTCAAATTTTTAGCAGTTTTAAAGAATTCAAATCTAGAACTTACCGCTCAATTTTCGTTTCGTTTTATAGGCACTTTTTAGTACGTACTTTATTTTATGATCGTTATCATTCATACTTACAGTGATAATTTTGTTTAAAAAGGAGTGTGAACAAACTGTTTATCATTCATGGTAGTTCAAGAGAAAATGGTAATACAGAGCAGTTAACAAATCTAATTTCAAAAGATATTGTTAAGACGGAAGTGCAATTACGTCATAAAAATATTAAAGCGATTAACGACCAAAGACACGAGCCGACTGGTTTCCAACCAATTGATGATGATTATGAAGAAATTATGAAAGAAATGTTAGAACATGATACGATTATTTTTTCAACACCTTTATATTGGTATGGCATGAGTGGATACATGAAAAACTTTATTGATCGTTGGTCTCAAAGCCTTCGTAATAAAGACCTTCAATTCGCTGAAAAGATTAAAAACAAAAAAATGTACGTAATCATTGTTGGTGGAGATCAACCAAAAATTAAGGCTCTTCCATTAATTTTACAATTTAAACATATATTCGAATTTGTTGGCGCAACATTTGAAGGTTATATTATCGGCGAGGGAAATTCACCAGGAGCCATCTTAGAAGATAAATTAGCAATTCGACAAGCTGAGTTACTAAATAAATCATTAAAAAATAATATGTAATCATCGAAGGAGCAAGGCATTGATTTCATTTTTACAACATAACCCAACGAAATTATGGTTTGGGAAAAATCAAATTGAACAACTAGCAAATGAAGTACAAGATTATAATCGTATACTTGTCGTTTATGGTGGAGGAAGTATCAAAAGAAATGGTGTTTACGTTGATGTAATAAACCAACTAAGTAGTAAAACGGTTTTTGAACTTTCAGGCGTTGAACCAAACCCGAGACTTACAACAGTCGAAAAAGGTATTCAAATCTGTAGAGATGAAAAAATTGATTTTATTTTAGCTGTCGGTGGCGGAAGTGTAATAGATTGTGTTAAAGCGATTGCAATTGGCGTTCCATTTGCGGGAAATGTTTGGGATATCATTACAAGAAAATCCCAACCAACTAGTGCAACTCCTTTTGGTACTGTTTTGACTTTAGCCGCAACTGGTTCAGAAATGAACTGTACTTCCGTTATTTCTAATATGGAAGTGAATGAAAAAAGAGGATGGAGTAACCCTTTAGTTTATCCTAAATTTTCAATATTAGATCCTACTTATACATTTTCAGTCCCATTAGATCAAACAATTTATGGAATTGTTGATATCATGTCGCATGCATTAGAGCAATATTTTCATCGTGTTAGCAATACACCAATGATCGATCGTTTTATCGAAGGATTATTAATTACAGTAATCGAAGCCGGTGGAAAACTTGTAAAAGATTTAGAAAACTATGATTTACGTGAAACGATTATGTACGCTGGAACAACAGCTTTTAATGATACTTTATTAAACGGTACGGATGGTGGAGATTGGGCTTCACATCAAATCGAGCATGCAGTTTCTGCCATTTACGATATTCCACATGGTGGTGGCTTAGCAATCCTATTCCCTAATTGGTTACATCATTGCTTAGACTACGATCCAAGCAGAATTAAAATGCTTGCAACAAATGTCTTCGGAATTATAGAAGAAGACAAAACAACAAAACAAATAGCAGAAGAAGGAATCCAAGCATTAAGAAATTTCTGGAATTCAATCGGTGCACCAAACCGACTAGCAGATTATCAAATTGATGACTCCTGTTTAGACGAATTAGTAGAAAAATCCTTCGTAAAACCAGTAGTTGGTGGTTATAAAATTTTAGATAAGGATAGTGCAATAGATATTTTAGTACGATCTCTTTAATAATGAAAAGAACCTTGACGGAGCGCTAGGTTCTTTTTATTATGGTGGCAGTTTTTTTGTAAGATTGCTCTATATTTTTGGTAAGATTAGCTTGTTTTAGATTAATGCAATGTAATTTGAGGGCATATTTGCAGTTTATTTAAATTTTTTTGCACTTTCACTAACTTTATTTGCTATTTTGCTAATTTTATTTGCAGATTCCCAACTTTATTAATTGCAACTCCAGTGACTTTTTAGATCTTTATAATTCAGATTTAAACCTAATACAAAAAAAGAACCAATTAAAAGGTTCTTTCTGTGTTTAGAAATAAAAAACAGATAAAAGTGCTACGAATATTTAGTGAACATTATAGATGATAAAATTATTATTTTTGATGATCCATTAATGTTTTTAAATGTTAATATGTTTTGAACAATTTTTTAATTTCAACAAACTATACTAATTGCTTAGGTCTTTTTCATTAATTTAATTATTAAAAGGCGTTTTTTTATCGAATTTGAAGTTCAAACTGATTATTATCTTGTTATATTACTCTAAGTAAAGGATATTAAAATAGGTTTTATTGTAGACTTTTCTAATTGAATAAGTTGATTGGAACGGAAGGGTGATCGACTCCTATGGATATGCGGGAAGGCTGAGACCCCGCAGGCTGGCCGAGGAGGCTCAGGTCTCGCCCCATGGAAAGCGAGCATCCTGTAGTGGAAATCAACTACACAGGCTTCCTTTACGAAAATTTGATTATTAGTTGCCAAGATTTTTTTCATAAAAAAAGAACCTATTAAAAGGTCCTTCTCAACTAAAATTTCATTTCTACCCAATTTAGTTCATTAATATGATGTTCAACAACATTACAACACATATTCGGATTAATCGTATCTACATGTGAAATAGTAATAGAAGACATTGAAACTGAATATTTAACTGTATCGACAATGCTCATATTATTCATATAGCCATATCCAATACCTGCAACTAATGCATCACCCGCTCCTGTTACATTAACGACCGATACACCATCTGCTTGGATAATCCCTTCTTCTAACCCATCATTATAGTAAATTCCTTCTGCATCTAAACTAATGAAAACATTCGTTACACCTAATTCTCTAAAATATCTTCCAGCTTTTCGTACATCTTCAACTGAAGTAATTTCAAAACCACATAATACTTCTGCTTCATGTCGATTAGGTTTAATCGTATGAAAATATTGAATATAATCTCTTATTTTTAAAGCCTTAGAAGCAGATACTGGATCTAATATAAATTTTGTTTCATTATGGAAATTTGTTAACAAATAAACTAAAATACTTGGATTATCCGCATCTACGACCATATACTCAGCATTTTGAATAACATCTGCTTTAGAGTCTATAAACTCTTTTGTAAAATTGTTTGTAATATCTAAATCCACTACTGCAGAGACCATTTCCCCGCTTTCATTTAAAATAGCTAAATAGGTTGGAGTAGATTCACCTTTAATAATTAACGTATCTTCCATATCAATGTTCATATTTTTTGCATGATTTAACATGTTAATACCATTTATATCATCACCAATGACGGAAATAAATTTTGTATTTACGTTGATCTTTGCCATATTTTCTGCAATATTACGGCAAACACCACCAAACGATACTTTTACACTACCTGGATTTGAATCATATGGACGATAATTTTTTTTCGTAAATCCGATAATATCACATATAGAAACACCAAATACTAAAATATATGGATTTGGAGGAATTGTCATTTTGTCAGTCCTTTCAACTTAAAATGAAAGAAAAATAATTTGTTTCGATTAGTTAATTATATCAGCATAATATATTTTTAAAAGTATTTTTTTGTACTTATTTTCACAATTTCTTTTTTTATTATTATTGACTAAAAATATTTTTAAGTATAATATTTAATCTTACGTTTAAAAAAATATAT
>NZ_NULG01000138.1 GCF_002577195.1 Bacillus sp. AFS041924 | reverse complement strand
TGGTCTTATCCCTGTCAAGTAGACAGATAAAAAAAGCTATGCAGCTAACGCGTGTCGGTATTCAACTGGCGCGCGTTTTTTTAACTTTTTTTGAAAACGTTTATAATTATAGTGGTAAATATAGTCCTCGATTGCTTGTCTAATTTCATCTTCTGATTTACACTGATTTATATACAACTTCTCTGTTTTGAGATGCGAAAAGAAGGATTCAATGCAGGCGTTATCTAGGCAGTTTCCTTTGCGAGAGTGGCTGCCTTTAATGCCATAATCCTCTAATCGTTTATTGTATGCCTTAGACGTATACTGAAAGCCTTGATCTGAATGGAGAACGGCTTCAGCTACGTCTTTTTTTCTTGCCCATTTCGTAACTGTATTTAAAACAAGTTCAAGGTCATTGCGTTTTGATAGCTGCCAACTTACTATTTCATTATTAAATAGATCTTGAATGACCGATAAATAATAGAATTGTTTACCATCCGAAACATAGGTAATATCCGTAACCATTTTTTGATTAGGTCCTGTTGCCCTAAATTTTCTCTGAAGTCGATTAGGATATATTACCGAAGGAGTCTTTCCATGTCGTTTTCTTTTCTTTCGAATGATCGATTGAATCTTCATTTCCTTCATCAGGCGATACACTTTTTTATGATTAATCTTGTAGCCATTTTCATTTAAACTATCAGTCATACGTGGGTATCCAAACTCTGGATTAAGTATATGAACACCTATCATATGTTCCCGTATGTCCTTTTCCTTTTCAATTCTGTTCTGCCTATTTATTTTTGTANNTAATTGGATGGTTTTCTTTTAGTTCTTCAATCATTTCATACTTTATTTGTTGGGGGATATCATCTACTCCTTTATCAGATTTGGATACTGCTTTTTTAAGTATTCTACCTGTGCCTTCAAATAGTCTCTTTCTTCTTCTACCGATTTAAATTTTGTTCGTGGTCTCCCTTTAAATGGATTTATAACGCCACTTCGAACATCAAAAGGTTCGCCACTTTTCCACTTTTTAACCCAAACTTTAAGTTGGGTGCAATGTCGAATTCCTAGTTCTTCCGCTACCACTCGATAACTTTGGTTACCATTCACATACTTCATCACTGCTTTTAATTTAAATTCTTCTGAATAACTTTGAAACTGTTGACCTTTTTTAGCCATAGAAAA
>NZ_NULG01000137.1 GCF_002577195.1 Bacillus sp. AFS041924 | reverse complement strand
AACCCTTACCTATCTGTATGCATAAGAAAAAGTAGTATTTATTTTGAAAAGTGACTTCCTTTTACACAGAAAATATTTTCATAGTACACAAAAAATAACCCAATTGACGATTACTGACACATAATAGATAATTGTCTTATCAACATTTTAGTTATAAATAACAGATTGAAAATAAGGAATAAAAAGGAGTAATTATGAATCGGTATGAAAGGATTGAATTAATAATTATTGGAATTGTTTTTATGATTTTTTATACAATTATAAAAATGAAAATTTCGATTAGCATCGGGTTAGTTTTACTGGTTCTGTTTCTTGTTTTCTTATTCTACACACAACATTTGATTAAAAAGAAAATGAAAGAACACGGTTTGAATCGTGGGTTTACTTCAAAATGGTATTTTATTGTAATCTGCTTCACATTTATTTTTCTTTATAATGGGCTATTAAATATCGCATTTTTTGAACGCTCATTTTTAAAAGGTTCATCAACACTACTTTTTGGAGGGATAGGGGCTTTAATTGGTTCATTTGTGAACTTTAAAAAATAAAAGACAATCTTATTCAAGTAACTGATGCATTAGTTGAAGAACACGAGTTGCTTATATGCGGCTTTTTTTATTCAACAAAATGGCAGTTTAGTTGAATAAGAATTAATTAAATAACTTTGAGAGTGTTAATGATGGGATTATCATTTCAGTTCAATAAATTACATATAATGGAAAATGAAGGAGATGGATTATGAGAAAAATTTACTTGTTGTTTTCATTTACCTTATTAATGTTAGTTGGTTGTTCAAATGATTCCCTTCATTTTAAAGGTGAAAGCACAAATTGGATTGGCACCTACAAATCGACAATAGATGGGGATAAAGAAGATGGAGCTTATATAATAAAGTACAAGAGGGAAAATCCAGAAAAAATAAAAGTTTTAAATATCGTTATTAATGGGGGAGAAATCGACTTTAATGGTGATGGGAAGGCACTAGACCAACACAAAGAAATATCTTTACCCAATAGATGTACAGATTGTTTAACAACTAGAAATGATAAAAAAATGAAAATTGACATAAAGTGGGACGCTAAAGAGGAAACTATTACGTTAAAAAAATGATTAATTTCTCACAGGTAATTAAAAACCATATATTCCTTATTCAACTAACGCATGCATTAGTTGAATAACGATGATGATCCGTTAACCATTTTATTGAATGGACTCAAATGTACGTTTAGAAAGAAGTGATTGAATTGAGTTTAGCAAGTTATATTGGTACAAATGTACAAATACCACTCTCTGTTGAGGATTCAGATGACTTAGTAGTAATTGGAGATTGCTTTTCAATTAAATATAATCGTCAAGATGTAAAGAAATATCAATTCAATACACCATATATTTATGAAGTATCTAGCCATTGGGGTATTGAGATTTCGGAAGATATTAACGAAAGGATATGTAATGAATCAAAAAAGAAGTTAATTGAACTATGTAAAATCATGGACATGTATCTTGAAAAAGGTGATTTTTTTGAATTGTATAGCTGTTGGATTGGTGAAGAAGCAGACAAGAGGGAAGGCGATTTAACTCTTGAACTTAATAACTTTGATATTAATTTAGTTAGATTACCAGAGAAGACATTAGTAAGGTTTGTTAAAAGCTAATTAAATTCCTTATGTAACTAACGCATTTAGTTTAATAAGGAAGTTAAATATGATTTAAGTTGGAATACATAATGATTAAGGCAGGTGAAATTAATGGATGAAACAAGGATGTTACCAGAACCACATAGATATTCAGTATGTGCTCCAGCTGATATGTCTATTAAGGAGTTTTACAAAGGAGTATTTGAAGAAGTTTTTATTTTTTATCACCCTTTTATTAAGCCAATATCAATAGATTATGATGTATTTAATCCTGAAACGTACCCAAGTAAAAATGATATTGAAAAAAATTGTGAAATGGTAACTTGGAAGCAATTCTTAAATATTTCTGGAATCGAAAGTTACAAACATTTAGACATAGGACTAAGAACACTAATATCAGGTTTAAGAGATAAATATCAAAATGAAGAAACAGCAGAAGTAATTCAAAAAGTTTGCGAGAATCATAAGATAATTACTCCAACGGAAGGCTTCTTCCCAGAGTTTCTAATGAATTCAATCCTCAGTGTTATAAAAAATGAAGGGCATGATTGGATCTGGGTTGGAGATGAATTTTGTACTGAACGTAAATTAGAATATATTGAAGACTTAACAAAAGATAGTAATGCATTTCGAAATGAACATTTAAATCTTTTTACCCATGATAGCAAAATCTTGATAACTACACATTGGGATAGCCACTTTTCAATGCTATGTTCGAATAGAAGTACTATTGATAAAATCGTTAAATTTTGTAGTTTAGAGGGATTTTATTGCGATGATCATACAGAAATATATTGGAGTCTATTCAACTAACGCATGCGTTAGTTCAACAAGGTCACGAGTCGCATGTGTGACTTTTTTTTATAGCGCCAACGGGCAGATTAGTTTAACAATGTATTAAAATATACTCTCGAGGTAATGTATTAAAAGGAACATTCTTATAGGTTGAGGTGAGTAATATGGATTGGCTAAGGGTAGCTTGTGGTGTAATCGCTATTTGTTTATGGATGATAATACTTTTACAAACATCTAGGTTCAAGAAAGAATTTAAAGAAGCAATCAATGATGATAGGAGTATATCAGAGAATTTTGCAAGAAAATGGGATGAGAAATTATCAAGAGAACTTATTTTAGGTATTGTGGCATTTATTTTCACTTTAGCAGCTATATTGCTATTTTAGGATTACAGGCTTATCTTTAATTAGGGAACTTCCTTATTTAACTAACGCATGCTTTAGTTGAAGATCACAAGCTGCTTAATTGCAGTTTTTTTATTGAAGTAAATGGCTGGATTTATTTCTGCTTAGACTAAAATAAGCAGGAAATTTTAAAAAGAAAACTGAATTTGAAAAAGGAGGAGGATGTTATGAAAAAAGATCTATTCGTAAAATTTTTAGGTGTGATTTTGATTTTTATAATATTAGTGACTTGGTTTTATCCTTATTCATTTTTTAGTTTTAACAAGTCTATTACCTATGATGAAGACAATCTTGTTATTAAAGATTATCTTAAGGAAATAGATGATTTCAAAAAATATTATAATTCTCAAACCAAAGAGGATCTGACAAATAACCGTACTCAATTTATTCTACAAATGTACGAACAAGATTGGTTAATTAGTAAAAAACCAATAAAGATAAAATATCAAGATCTTGATAAGATTTTGCTTGAAGTGAAAGAATCAAGACAGATTATGATGGATTTAGCATTTCAAGAAACATATTCCAAAGATTCAAAAGAATTTTTAAAATATGCTATTGAAAGTTGTATAACAATCGAAAATAGTATTGAAGAATTAAAACACTCCAAATATCATTCTAGAAAAACTATAAATCGTCAATTTAGGAATATTCATAGAAGTATCATTGGTAATTTTGATCTCTTTGTTACATTTTATACAAGACGTTAAATAAGCAATAAGCGTCAGATTTTGCAGATTACATAAATTAAAATCAATTAATGAAAATGAGCTGTTATTTTCTACAAAACTTATGTAACTAAAGCTAACATTAGTATTACAACATATAGGAGCTCATTGATCAAAAAACCAATAAGGTATATTTGTTAATAATTTTCAGGTGATGGAAGGTGAGTAAATGCTTAGATGCGCATGGTGCATGAAAAAAAATAGTAATAACAAGCAAGTATTTGCGTTAAGTGTTAAATTTGTTGAAGGTGAAGATTATTCCGAAAGTAAAGGGAAAATAATTCAAATAGGGCTCCGAACTCGAAACACAAGTGTTCCAATGATTGTAGCAGGGAATGAGTCTGAAGCCAAGTTAGAAGGAACTGATGGTATATTTGCTTTATGTAGTGAAAATTGCTACAAGAAAATGAAAGAAACCTTATCTCAGGAATTAGAAGTAATTAAAGAATTTAAAGACATTTCTCTTCAATAGAACAGCCTTGGGGAAGAAGGTTTAAATTACATAACTGTTTGGTTAGTTTCTTATGCAACTAAAGCATGCATTAGTTCAACAATATGATCGACTATTAAGTCGGTCTTATTTTTATTGTTCTGGCAATATAGTCCAATAAGAAGGACTAAACTAAATGAAACTAGAATTATGAAAAAGTACGAACAAAGGGGGAGATTTTATTAAATACGTTTATCATATGGTTCCAAGAAATATGAGTGGAGAAACACTTATGTCCTTAAATATAATAAAGGTTATGGATTCAGAACTATATAAACAGTATGCAAAAAAGTACTATGACCACCCTGAACGACCAAAACTTTTGGAAAAAGAAATTCCAAAATTGAATTGTCTGTGGAATGATGTTATTCATTTATTACCTTTACATCCAAATCTTGTCTATGATGCCCTTAGAATTGTTGGTGTTAAAGTAAAAACGGATTTAATGTTTTATAAGATCCCGACTAAAAACTTAGTAAATAATAAGAATGTGGTTTATTTATGCAGTAAAGAAAATTATATAGGACCTGCTGCAAAAATAAATAGCGAAGATGTTCATTTTATAGATATAGAGGAATATGAAGAAATGACTGAGCTTCCAATAGATACCCGAAATTACTATGAGGAAGAAAATATGAAAGGCAATAAGTTTGGGATGTTTCAATTTATTCCTCACATTTTAAGTTTAGGAGAAGTAAGTGTATTAAATGCAGAGGTAATAAATTGGAGTGAGAGCTACAAGTAATCATTATTTTTGCTTATTGAACTAACGGACGCGTTAGTTGTACAAGATCATTAGTCGCATAAGCTGTTGAACAAGGAATTGTTATTTTTTGTAGAAATTTTTCTTGACCTTCTCTATTTGATTTTATAAACTTACTAAGGGAATATTTCGACTAATTAAAAAATTAGTTTTGAAGGGAGAGGAAAATAAATGAAAGCATTCAATTATTCTTTAGTGTTCGATTGGACTTTTTATTTATTTTTTGCTCCATTTAATTTTTTAAAAGAACTAAAGGTTATATAACCTTTAGTTCTTTTTTTTGTAATCATTTAATTAAAGGAAGGTTTTAATGAATTAATCAACATACATATGTAGAATCGAAAAGGAGATGTTTTTATGGAATTTAGAGGTGCAAGTGTGTATGATCATAATGATTTTTTTTCAACGTATATGAAACGAAGAAATCGAAAAGATAGTCCAAATAATGCCATCGAAGGTCCAATTATGAATGAATTAATTTCTGATTTTCGAGAAAAAAACATCTTAGATTTAGGTTGCGGTGATGCATCTTTTGGTAAAGAGCTTTTACAGCTAGGTGCAAAGAGTTACACAGGAGTTGAAGGATCAAAACAAATGGCTGATGTTGCACGTTCTAATTTAGCAGGACATAATGGAACGATTCATTTCGAAACAATGGAAGATTATAAATATCCCATTGATACATATGGCCTTGTTACTTCTCGTTTTGCTTTTCATTATGTATCAGATATAGACATACTGTTTCAAAATATTTATCGAACACTAAAAGAAAATGGAAGATTTGTATTCAGTATTCAACATCCACTAACGACTGCTTCTTTTGCAAGTAAACAATTTGGTGATAAACGAGGAAATTGGGTTGTAGATGATTACTTCTTAGAAGGAGAAAGAAAAGAACCCTGGATTGATCAAACTGTCGTTAAGTATCATCGTACAATTGAACAGTATTTTACTAAACTAAGACAAGCTGGTTTTAAGGTGTTAGACTTACGTGAAGGTACACCAATACGAGAGAATTTTAGTAGTGAAGAAGAGTTTTCCAGAAGACAAAGAATCCCCGTAGTGTTAGTTTTCTCATGTGTGAAATAAATGATAGTCTTCTTCAACTAACTGGCGCAATAGTTGAACAACAAGATCGGCTGTTTAGTCGATTTTTTTATTCAACAAAATGGCAGATTAGTTGGATAAGGAAGTTCGATATATATGGTAAAATATTTTTATTCTTAGATGTTAGACTGGGGAATTATACGCTAATAAAAAAAGGAAGTTATAAATGAAAAATGTAATAGAATCATTCTTAGAAGATGAGATTTCCCACCAAGAGTTTTATGATGGAATTATTGATTTTATCGACTCTTACAACATTAGATGTGGAGAATACGAATGCAACACCTTTGTTATAAAAAAGATGGACCATTTAAATTTTATTATTTTTCAAGAGTATGTACTACAAGATGGACATAGGACTATCCATGAATCATTTACTATTTTTAAAGATAATTTAATTAGTACAATTAATAAATTTGCAAAAAAACAAGGATTTCAAATAAGAGATTCTTAACCAACTACCCAGTGCAATAGTTTAATAAGAGTTTTAAAGAGTAAAGGAGAGTATAATGGCTTTAGATGCTAAAGTTTATTTTAAAGATAATAGGCTTAAAGGTTTCAAGATAGAAGAGCATATTCACGAAGAAATATTTGAAAAAAACACTGTGTGGAAATCGTATAAACAACTTTCTAAGATAAGTGATTATTATCTTTACGGTTTGAAGATGAATAAAAACGATTTTTTACAATTTATTGAAGAATGGGAAGAATACTCTAAATGGATATCAGAACCACTTAAAATTGAATATGAAAAAGTATTGATGGAATTAAAAGGTATATTTAATTCAAGTGAAATAAATTACGTGAAATTCTTGGGAGATTGATGAATTTGTTTAATCACGCTTATTCAACTAACGCTCAGCAATAGTTGAACAACCTTTAAGCTGCTTCGGTAGCTTTTTCTTATTCAAGTAAATGGCAGATTAGTTGAACAAGGACTAAGAAAATGAATGGATAAATAAACTATTAATAAAGTGAATGAGGGGGCAAACGAAGAACCTTTTTATATTGAAGATAATGACCACAAAGTGAGGATTAATAATGAATTGGGAAGAATCGTATATTGGGAAGCTTAGAAATCTTGTAGGTAATCAAAAGTTAATAGTTCCTTCAATTAGGGCAATTATTGAAGACCAGAAAGGAAACATCCTCTTTATTGAGAGAAAAGGTAAGGGTGGATGGAGTATGCCTGCTGGTTCTATCGAATTAGGTGAATCAATTTTTGAGTGTTTAGTTCGAGAAGTAAAAGAAGAAACAGGTTTAGAGGTGCTTTCTGCAAAAGTGATTGCTATCTATTCTAATCCAAAATATGGTCAGAAGAATAAGTTTGGTGATGAGTACCAATTATTTGAATTCTTGTTCTTAGTTGATGAATGGAAGGGTTCTTTGATTAAAAATACTGAAGAAACAAATGATGCAAAATTTTTTAAATTAGATGAAATACCTCAAAACACTAATGAATTCTGGACATTATTTCATAAGGAAGTAATTAAAGACTATAAACAATTCAAAAACAATGAGAAATTAATATTAAAGTAATAGAATTAGTTGAGAAACCAAATATAAGGTGTACCTTTATTTTGTGCCAATTCTTATATAACTGATGCTTTAGTTAGATAGCAAGTCCACATTTAGGGATAAGAGGATAAAAGAATGAGTAAATTTTCTATAAAAATAGTAATTGAAAACAAAGAATATATTCTTGAAGAAGATAAAGAGTACATATTCGAATTTAAACCTGGTTATGAATTAGGAAATTCAAATAATCCATTTACAAAGGTTATAATGATGAATGTAGCATTTGAAGGTGCCAATGGAGAACAATGCTTTTTTGTTATTCACGAAGAATCAAATGAGGATTATCTAATTGGCAATGATGAACTATTATCAATCACATATATTTAAACCCTTATGTAACTAACGCATGCTTTAGTTGAAGTTCACGAGTTGCTTGTAGCTCGTTTTTTTATTGAAATAAATGGCAGGATTTCAATAAGAATGCAAGTTCTTCATTTGGAGAAAATACCTACCAAAAAGTGAAAGTAGGTAATAAATTTGAGAAAAATCATTTTGATTAGCTGTCTTTTTACTTTTATTACTTTATCTCCTGTTCAAGCTGAAACTGATAATTCACGTTATGAAATGATGCTTGAAGATATAATTTATACATTTTTATCCCCATTGGAATCAAAAGCAATTAAAGATTATTTTGGAGAGCCATACCTTTCTTTTTTTTGTAAGGTTGTAGAGGTTAAGACGAAGCCTGAACAAGAATACAGATATGAAATAACCTATCAATTTATCACATATGAAAGGGCAATAATGCCTCCATACCACCTGTTTACTTTGAAGGTTGAAAACAAATCTCGAACAGACTGGATTATTAAAGGTGTAAATGTAAGAAAAATAGCCGAGAATGAAGATTACACAAAGATATGTAGAAAACCTATGATTATACTGTAATCAAAAAAAGTAGGTTTCGATAAAATCTTTGTTTCTTGTTCAACTAACTGGCGCATTACTTCAATAGGAAGTAATGCTTTTTAATTGAATATGAATGTTATTGAGACAAGTTTTAAGAGGTGATTGAAAGTGCAAAAACCTGTTACTTTTAGTGACGCTTTTAGAGAGGACACATAAAATTACTTGTTTACTGATTTCTTAAAAAAAAATAAGGTAAATTAAAATATTGTAATAATATTTTAATAGAATTATAATAAATAAGGTTTTGCTGATTATTCTAAGTGAGGTGAAAGTTTAAATAGTTTGTAAAAATCTAAATAATCCAACAAGGTGATGCTCAATATATTTCAACTGACCCAAAAAAAGATACTATTAATCTGGAAAATGGTGAAATTCCAGAAGAAAGAACTGAAAATACTAAAGTTTTTTATAATGGTAATGGCTTATATACAAAAAAGATATACTTCGAACCAATTCATATAAAAGAAAATGGTAAATTCGAAGATATATCTGCTGATTTAACACCTGATAAACTAGATTCTGATTTAATTGAAACAGAAAATACAAAGTTAAAATCTAATTTTCTATTTAAAATGGAAAATATGCTACTTTTGAATATAAAAATCATTTGTTAGAATTCTCAATTTTAGAAGCTTCAGGGGATGGAATTGAATCTATTCCAGTAAATGATTCTGAAGCAACTTATAAAACAGAGGATAATCAAATTTTTTACAAAGAGATTTTCCCTCAAATAGAATTAAGAAATTTCACTTTCAATCAAAATTCTAAAGAAGATATCATTTTAAATAGTTATGAAGGATATCATCAATTTACATTCCAAATTAAGACAGATTTAGCAGCTATCAAATCAGAGAATAAATCTATTTCATTTGTTGATAGTAATGAGAAAGAAGTCTTTAACTTACCAGCCCCGTTAATGACTGATTCTAATTATGATGAACACTTAGGTGAGGGAGTATCTTCGACCGAAGTAACATATTCCTTAGAAAAGATTGACGGAGGCTATAAGTTAGTTGTCAATGCCGATCCAAACTGGTTAAAAGATCCAGCACGAAAATATCCAGTTTTCATTGATCCAACAACTTCAATTTCAATTTCAACTGACACATATGTTTCTAACTTGGAACCGACAAAAAATTATGAGGACCCTGCGAACAAATGGTCTGAAACATTAGGTGAATACGTATTACCAGTTGGTTATTATGGAACAACAACCGGAACGAATTATGCTTTACTAAAGAACCCAATTGCAAGCATAAAAGGTCTAAACATAACTGGTGCTACGTTTTATGCATTTGTCACTCATCATTACTATGCAAGTCCAACACCGAATGGGATATGGTTAGATCGTAATGATACAGATTTTAGTCCAAATTCGGTTACTTGGAACACTAAGCCTAATTCTACCAATATTGCATCAGATAGTGTAGGAATTAACCAGTGGGCAGCTTTTGACGTCACATCGACTGTTAGTGGATGGGCAGATGGCTCAATTCCTAATTACGGCTTTAAATTACATACTAATGGAAATGGTCAAACATATTGGAAGAAAATTGTTTCTTCTGCGAATGCAACCAATAAACCATATCTTTCTGTAAATTATTCAATACCTACTCCTGAAGAAAAAGCATATAGTTATGGAGATGGGACTGGATATGTTGATTTAAGCTGGAATGCAGTACCAGATGCAATTGGATATACTGTTTGGGTTTATAACGGTAAAGAATACGAAAGTTTCGATGCAGGTAACAAAACAACTTGGTCAACAAAAGGTAGAAAAATTTGGCCAACAACTTCTGGAGCATATAGTTTGAACCATTATGGAGGATCAATTTTAGGTTACTCTGAAATACCTATTGATCCGTCTCAAGTTTATAGAAATTCTGGTGGAAGCTATCCTACTTCTACGCATTATTGGTTTAGAATTTCAGTTAAATATAATGGTGCTGAAAGTAATATGTCGGAAGCGGCAGTACCGACTATTCCTAGTATAAAAGTACCGCCTTCGCCAACAGGTAATATTTATAGTAATGTATATGCTGGTAATGATGGATATGTTGAATTAAACTGGAATCCTATTGCAGGCGCATCTGGATACAAAGTTTGGTTGTTCAATGGTAAAGCGTATGAAGCATTTGATGTAAAGAATAGCACAACATGGTCAACAAAAGGTAAAGGGATTTGGCCAACAGCAACGGAAATAGCAAATGCATCTCCTGTAAATAATATATTCCATACAGATGGACAAGGAACAGATTTACCAAAACAGCCGTATAAACTATATGAAAAAATGGGTACTGCTTATGCAACTAGTAACAATTTTTACTTCCGACTAAGTGCATATGACGGTAATGGAGAAACTGTTTATTCATCAAATTATTTCTCACAAGCAATGCCTAATGAAATAAAGCCAATTGGGACAATAACTCCTCCAACGGGTACTATACATGACATAGACAGTGAAACTGGTTACATTGATTTAGCATGGACACCAGTAACTGGAGCTACGAGCTATAAAGTGTTAATCTTTAATGGGAAAGATTACCAAGAATTTGATGCTGGCAATAATACGACTTGGACTTCACATCAAAAAGGTATTTGGCCAACCGCAGATGAAATTTCTACTGGAAGATATTCATTGCACAATGATAGTTTAGGTACAGAGTTAGATAAAAATCCAGTAAACGTCTATGAAAATGCAGATTCATCTTTTAATATAAACAAATATCTTTTTAGAATAAAAGCCTATAATAATAATGGAAGTACATTATCAGATACGATAGAACTTGATTTTATCAACCATAATGAACCTACCATTAATGATGAAGCTGAGTTACAAGCTTTGGAAGATGAAGTAATAACACCTGAGTATTTAGAGAGCATAAAAGATGGAGCAGAACCTGAAGTCCCTCAAGAACCACAACCTAGAGCTGGAACTGCTGCTAGAATTGTTATGAAATTAATACAAATCGCCTGGAAAGGTGTAAAAAATTATAATAAGATTACAGAGGCTATTGTAGAAGATAAAATAGAAAATTATTATGGTTTCTCCAGTACTAGATACAGAAATCTTAAAACCATAGATGTTCAAGATACTAAAAAAATGTCGTCTTAGAACATGGTACACAAAAATGGGGTATGGAACATATTTTATCTAAACATCATCCTAGATATTGGACTGGCTTAGGAAGAGGTAGTACAAACACTTTTTTTGAACCCGCTTTTAATTTTACAGATATTGAGAATGTAATTATTACTGTAGTAAATTACAAAGAGAATGAAAATAAACTAATAAAGAATTGGAATGATAAAGTAACACTTGATGGTTATTACATGAGTAAACCTTATAGAGTAGTAATTACAAATGGCTCAGTTACAACTGCTTATCCACTTGGATGGAATTATGGGATTACAGAAGATTAAACTAATTTGAAAGAATGAGGAAAATTAGAATGTTCTCAATTGAAACTTTTGTAGCTAGGCCAAAACAATTTATAGAAGAAAAATTGTCATATTATTCTGAGAAGCATTTTGCAAATAATCCAGAAATTTGTTATACAAATCTTAAGAATAAGGATATTGTATTAAATTTATATAAACAAGGTAATGTAGAACCAGATTATATGCACATATGTATCTATATAAAATATCAAGATAAAGTCATATTAGGATATGATATGAATGGTTTAAATTTATGGGAAGATATAACTAATTCATTAAAAAGTCTATTAGATGATTCACCAGATAAAGTATATTTTGGTATAGAACCTATCTATATTAACTTAAAAGAGTTGGGGAAAAATCTTTTGAAATTTGAGGTAATAGAGGAAATTTCCAATCAACCTTTTTATTCTAATACTTTAAATCGAGACGAATTTATAAAACATCTAGTTAAAGGCGGAGTTGAATACTATTCAACTTTATTAGAATATAATTTTCCAAATAAAAATAAAATAGATGATCAAATAAAGAAATTAAAAGAGTTGGAAATAAAACTTTTAGTTATTTAGTCCTGTTATTCCCCTTAAATAATTATGAGGAGTAATTATTTAAGAATGAAAATTTCTTTTTGAGATTTATTTTTTTTCGTTTTAAGTGCACTCTCTTATTTTTAGGAGAGTGTTTTGTTGTTATAAAACAAAATAATATATACGTATCGTTTCCAATCGAATTAAACGAAAACGCTCATAAGGGTAATGAATATAAAATCGAGGTTAAAGGCAACAAATTAGATATTCAGCCTGGAGAAGAATATACATTAAATGTAATAATGCCGATGGAAGGCATAGATAAATCAGTGTTGGCATTGGATACTCCAAGCTATGAATTAAAAGAATATTTAGAAAAAGTAGATAATAAACATCTTTTTAGCATCGGTGGTGCTTTAATAAATAAGTAAAACACTTTTCAAACTAACGGATGCGTGTGCGGCCGAGCCTAGGTCGTATCATATAACGGGTGGGATTCCCGTCGAGTAAGAACTAGCCATTCACTCGTAGCGAGTCTTGGAGGGCTAAAGGTAACTTTAGTCTTTAAGCGTAGACAGATAGGTTGCGGGCCGAAAGCCAAATGGTTGAAGGGATTGAGCTTCGAAATGTTAGTAAAACGAGAGGGCTGATGCCATATGCATAGCAGAAAGCAACATTTTACCTTTCATTAAAGGCAAGAAAGGTAAAACCTCTCCGGAGTCAGAGACCTTGGCACGTAACACATTGATATGATACGGCAACTCGGGAGACCCAACCGGTCTTTTCTTTTTTTTAGAAGAGTATGGCGTACAAGCGATAAAAAGTAAGGAAGCCAAATGCCGATGTTGGGAGTCGGATAGTAGCATATTACCTATGAAGTTGGGTAATGCCGATGGAGGAAAGGCTACTACCAGTTTATCACCCTTAATAGGGACACATTTACTACACACAGAGGTAGGTATAACAAATGGAAACAAAACTACTAAGGATAGCAGAATTAGCAAAATCTGATCCTAAAATGCAATTTACATCTCTTACACATTTATTAGATAAGCAATCACTAGTTCAATGTCACATTGAATTACCAAGTAAGAAAGCAACTGGGATAAATGGCACAACTAAAGAACAATACGGTACTAATCTCGATGAAAATATAGAGGATTTAATAAGGAGACTTAAAAGCAAAAGCTATCGTCCTGTTCCAGTTAGGAGAATGTATATTCCGAAGCTCAATTCGAAAAAGAAAAGACCTTTAGGTATACCGGAACATGAAGATAAGATTGTTCAAAAAGGTGTTACGAAAATATTAAACTCCATCTATGAAATTGACTTCTTGGACTGTTCCTTTGGATTTCGCCCAAATCGTAGTTGCCACGATGCTTTGAAAATACTGAACTTCTACATAGAAAAGAGGTCAGTAAATTATGTCGTCGATGTAGATATAAAAGGATTCTTTGACAATGTTGACCACAAATGGATGATGGAATTTTTAAAACTTCGAATCGCAGACCCAAGCTTACTAAGAATAATCGGTAGGTTTCTAAAAGGTGGATATATGGAAGAAGGAAAGAAATACAAAACAGATAATGGTACACCGCAAGGAGGATTATGCAAAGCTTAGCATAATCCTCCTTATGCAAAGAAAGCTATTATGCGAAGTAATCTTCAAAATCAGCATAAATTCAATATTTTTTTGAAATTTACTTTGCATAATGTCCAAGATGTTAATTAGAGTTGATGCTCAAAATTATCATTACTGATTTTGCATCGAAAACACCTATGGTTCAGGCAAGAAAACAGACCTGTATTCCATCTGTATGGACAGAGGATGAATTGAAAAAACTAATCGCTGCCATTGACAGAGGGAGTCCAAAGGGCAAAAGGGATTATGCGATTATTCTAATGGCATGTTGCCTTGGATTGCGGTGTACAGATATTAAAAATCTAAAAATGGAGAACTTCCATTGGGAAGATAAGAAGCTTGTATTTTATCAATCAAAAACGAGACAACTTTTAACACTACCCTTAACGCCGGAGGTGGGCTGGGCAGTAATTGATTATCTTAAATACGGTCGCCCTAAAATAAACAGTCCCTATTTATTTGTAAAACACATAGCGCCATTTGGTCCCTTTTCAGAAGGAGATCATTTAAATCAGTTAATTAAAAGGTACATGGAATTAGCACACATTTCTTCTTTAAAAAAAAGAAGAGGAATGCATTCTCTTAGGCACACTCTAGCTAGCATGCTTCTTGAAAAGGATACACCGCTTTCCACCATTTCAGATATTCTTGGCCATGTAGATACTGACACAACAGCAGTTTATCTAAAGGTAGACATCAAAAAGCTGAAGGAATGTTCCCTTGATTTTGAAGAGGTACTTAATTTAAGTGCACCCTCACATCAAGAGTGTGCGGAATCTTATTTAGTCTATTTAGCGAAAAAAATTATTGATAATGAAAATAATGCAATTGATTTTGCGTATGAGATGTATAAAACTGTACGTGAACATTTCATTGATGAGGAATTATCTGTGTGGTATGAAATTAGTGAGATGATTGATGATTATCGGTATGGTGATAATATCGGAAAAATAACAAAAGAAGTTTTAGTTACTAAAATTGTTGAAGAGGCTAAGAAACATATAAATTTGTAATTTGTTGTACAACTAAATGGCAGTTATATATAGTATCATGCAA
>NZ_NULG01000136.1 GCF_002577195.1 Bacillus sp. AFS041924 | reverse complement strand
AATATTAACAGAGCCTAATAATAAAAACCCCAAAACAAATTGTTACTTTTCTAACCAATTTAAACAATTCAAGGCAATACTCACTTACTTTAATACATTTCCCTAGAGAATGCTAGGTTAATAGTCCTTACAGAAACCCCCTTTGCAATCTATTAATCTGATTATTAACATTAATAGCGTAGAAATTTTTCGAAAATTTAGAATGTAATTTTTCGGAATTTTTTTAATTACATAATGAAAAGAGGAAAACTATGAACAAGAAGAAACAAAGATGGCTTAGTCAATCAGTAAAAAAATCTACCCCGATTGTATTATCATTAGGGCTAATCCTTCCGTCAACGCAATTCGGCTTAACAAATGTAGCTGCTAAAACCAAAAGTAATACAGAAATCAGTGCAGAAAAAATTCTTGCCTCCTTAACGGATGAACAACGAGCAGCATTACAAAAATCTGAAGCAAAGGAACAATATGGACTCCAAGGCTTTGATGAAAAAGAACTTAAACAAGACAAAGAGATTTCTGTTATCGTTCAGTTTAAATCAAAACCAGAACAAGTAGCTGTTCTTGATGCTGCTTTGGAGGGAAAATCATTAACAAGAGATGTAGCACAAAGCAAAGTTGATCAAGAGCATAACACATTCAAAAATGATCTCAAACAAATACTCCCTGCAAATAAAAGTATGCAACGATCGGCTCCATCTACTGGAAAGGGTTTAAATATAGTAGACACGCCTTATCAAATCAAGCATTCCTTCAAAAATTCCTATAATGGAGTTTCCATGACGGTACCGGCAAATCAGGTTGAATCACTCATGCAGTCAGATGTTGTACAAGCAATTTACAAAGATACAACATTTACAATTGAGCCACCTTTTATTGCGGAATCGAAAGGAAAAACCGACAAAACTGAAAAAAATGATTCTACTGTGACTGGTGATCCTGTTTCATTTTTAGGTGTGGACAAGTTACATAAAGAAGGAATTACTGGAGAAGGGGTCAAAGTAGCTGTCATTGATACTGGTATTGACTACAATCACCCTGATCTCAAAGATGCTTACAAAGGCGGATATGACTTTGTAAATAATGACAATGATCCGATGGAAACAACCTATGAAGATTGGATAAAATCAGGATCAGTTGAATTTGATGCTAACGGTTCTGCCTATTACACAGAACATGGTACACATGTATCTGGTACAATCGCTTCACAAGCAAAAAATAATAGTGATATTTCTGTTAAAGGTATAGCTCCAGACGCGGACCTTTATGTATACCGTGTATTAGGCCCTTACGGTTCTGGCATCTCCTCAAATATTATTGCTGCAATCGATCAAGCAGTAATAGCAGACATGGATGTTATGAATCTTTCATTAGGTGCTGCTCTGAATGATCCATACTTTCCAACTAGTACAGCGATTAACAATGCCGTTTTAAGTGGTGTAACAGCAGTGGTCGCAGCTGGAAACTCTGGACCAGCATTCTATTCATTAGGATCTCCAGGTTCCGCGGCATTAGCACTTACTGTTGGTGCGAGTGATGTTTCGATGCCAATTATGACTTTAAAGGGAAATATCGCATCTGAATCTTCAATTGAATTACAAACGATGGCAAGAAGTTTTTCAGATGATCTCACAACATTCAAAGGGAAAAATTTTGAAATGGTTGATGTTGGTTTAGGTGGAGATGCTGACTACGCAAATAAAGATGTGACAGGAAAAATCGCATTAGTTGAACGTGGTACCTATGCACTAGTTGATAAAATTAAATTTGCAAAAAAATATGGGGCAAAAGCAGTTTTACTTACTAACAATGTAGAAGGTCATGTTGGAGCATATCTTGGCGAGGCAAGTAGTTTTATTCCTACTTTCTCTGTAACGCAACAAGATGGGCAGGTCTTAAAGACGAAAGTAGCTGCAGGTAATAACAAGTTTACCTTTACGGATGTAACAGTTTCCAAAACTGAGGGAGATAAGCTAGCTGATTTTAGCTCTCGTGGTCCGGCATTAAAAACTTTTGATGTAAAGCCTGAAGTTGTTGCACCGGGTGTTAGTGTTCTCTCCACAGTACCTGCTTATATTACGAACCCAAATACACCTTCTGATTATTCATTTGCCTATACACGAATGAGTGGTACATCGATGGCAACACCACATGTAGCAGGTATATCGGCATTAATGTTGCAAGCAAATCCAAACCTACAACCAAGTGATATCAAAACTCTATTAATGAATACAGCTGAACCGCTAAATGGAGACTATCTTCCGTATGAACAAGGGGCAGGACGAGTTGACCCTTACGAAGCAATTCATCCTGGTATGAAAGTTCAAGTTCAAGATGAAACTCTTATTCCATATGGAGAAGAAATGATCAACATAGAAGAACAAACAGGTGGGCTCAGCTTTGGTGAACTTTATACAGGTACTGATCATTCGATTAAGAAACCAGTCACTTTGCAAAACTTTAAGAAAGAGAATAAAACCTTTAGTGCAAGTGTTCATTTCCAATTAATAAAAGGTGGCGCTGATCCAACAGCAAATGGCGTAAAATTAGCGATTAATCCGGTGATTCAAGTAAAGAAAAATGAAACTAAAAAAGTAAACGTATCGCTTACTTTTCCGAAAACAGCAAAAGAAGGCGTCTATACTGGTTATATTATCCTAACAAACCAAAAAGATAAAAACGAGCAATATCGTGTCCCATTTAGTATACGAGCAATAGAAGAAGGCTTTTATGGATATGCACTAAATAAAGCTTCAACAACTTTAGAATATCGAATTTCGCAAACAGAACCGATGGGAATGGCTTCAGGTAGTGTTTCACCTACACTAACTTTTGTAATGAAAACACCTATGAAAAAAATGGATATCGTATGGCAAGATGGAAAAACCGGTCAAGATCTAGGTTATGCAACATCGATTGATCTTTCTAAATTTAATACAAATACATGGATTATTTCGTTGCTTAGTATACTTGGTAGTTATTATCCATTTACTGGTGATCCTGATCATCCGATTTCTACTATTGCTCAAAGCGCAAAACCAGGTTACTACAAGATAAAGTTGATTTCAACTTCAGTGACGGGTAAAACTTTTACAAGCTATCTTGATCATTATGTAGATATTGAACAACCAGAAGTTACTACTTCTTTAGATCAAGAATCACCATTTCACGAATACCAACCTGGCCAAGCAAGTTATCCATTTTCAATGCAAGTAACCGATCCACAGGTGAAGGAAATGCAAGATGCGGGAATGGATGTAGATTTAACCGATACTGCCTTCCAATATTCATTTATTAGCTCAGCTGAATCCAATATTATATCCATGGATAAAGATGGAAAGTTTACTGAAGATATTGTTATGCATCCAGAATACCCAGTTCAAAGTTTCACTGTAAAAGGTAGAGATGTGGCTGGAAACAGTCCTGTTAAAAAACAATTTTATTTTATCAAAGAAGGTACACCAAACGCATATATCACCAGTCCAATCAATGAAGTAACGATGGGTGATACAGTGAAAGTAACTTTAAAATTAGATAATGTTTCTTCACTATCATCGGCAAGTTGGTCTTTCGCTAATCTAGATAAAAACTTTGAAATTGTCGATGCCAAACCAAATGCGGAGTTAAGCCAATACGGAGATGCAAAAGTGACTCTTACGAATTCAAGTAGTCCAACTGTACAATTGGATCTGCCATCAACGACTCAAATAGACGATAAAGTAGCTGCGGTCGATCTAACTTTAAAAGTGAAGGATACTACTTTTAGTACCTCTATTAAACTAGACCCAACAGTTACGATTAACACATCAGAAGGCAGTTCAAATTTAATTAAAGCAGGCTATACATGGGGGGTATTATCTTCCTTCTCTGAACTTGCAGGTCCGCTTAATGCTGAAGGATTTTTAAATCCAGGTACAACAAATAATTATAAAAATGTAGATTGGCCAAACTCAGGTGCATCCATTAAATTAACTCAATCAAATGGAAATGTATTTGATATTACGAAGAATTTAGTAAAGGATGTTAACCGATTTAACATTTCAAAATTACCTCTAACTGGCGATTCATGGACATGGGAATTCACTTTGCCTGGTCACTTTATGGTCAAATTTCCGGTGATGTCCGGTTTTGAATATAAAGGTACTCTCTATGGTCAACAAAAGATGCTCATCAGTAATTACTTTATTAAACAAGCAGTTGCTGGTGATGTGAATCAAGATAATGTAATTGATGTTCTAGATGCATTATACATCCAAACATATTGGGAGACGAGTAAACGAGAGGCAGATATTAACTTTGATGGAAAAGTTGATGCTACTGATTTGAATTTTGTAGAAAAGAACTATCTAAAACAAAATCAATATGTAGAGAATGCACCTGAACCTCAAAAACAATATAAATCTGCTACTTTAGAAAGTATTAAAATTGCATTAGTCGTACAATAATTAATTATGATGAAATAGAGATTCAAAAACCTTAGAGATCTATTACCTTTCAAGCAAATATCAAAATTGAATAGTTTCTATCTTTCTTATATTTTCTATAAAAACAAAAACGATATTAAACTACAAAAAGCCCCCTGTACTTCCGGGGGCTTTTCCGTGTGTTGAAATATATTGTAGTCAATATTGAAAAGCACAACACTAAGTAAACTTCGTTAAAAAAGTAGTAATTGATATAACTGAGGTTTTATTGATATATAAGTAATTGTTGTTGAGGATCAATAATTAAAAAGAAGTGTGAGTCATTGCCCGAATTTCACTTACGATAATTTTTTTATTCAAGAAGTTGATTGGAACGGAAGGGTGCTCGACTACTGTGGGAAATGCGGGAAGCCTAAGGACCCCACAGGAGCGAACGTGACGAGGAGGCTCAGGTCTCGCCCCACAGAAAGCGAGCATCCTGTAGTAAAAATCAACCACACTTAACTTATTTCGCAAATGAAAAATCTAGAAAATTAATTGACGAATTACTATATAAAATACAGTTACTCCATAAGCCTAATAGTTTGTTTTTTAGTGAATATGTTTCCAAAAATTTCCTTTCTTTTTAATATCAAGAGTAAGGAAGTTAAAGTTATATGAAGAAATCCCATTATATCCCTTTTTTATTAGTCTTTTTTTTAACAGGTTGTTGGGATCAGCACTCACTAAAAGACTCTGCACTAGTATTAAGTATCGCTATGGATCAGGCTCCTAAAAATCATATTAAAACAACTGCCATTATAAGAACTAGTGTGTCTAAAGGTGGTGAAACTGAAGCGATCAATTACGTTGCAAAAGAGGAAGGATTTTCAGTAAGAGATGCACGACATAAAATTGATTACCAAATACCAGGGAACTTTTCTTCCAACAAATTATTAGTTATGCTACTTGGCGAAGATCTTGCGAAAAAAAATTTATATCCTTATTTTGATAATTTTTTCCGATATATTAGAAGCTCACTTTCCTCACGTGTAGTGATTGTAAAGGGTCAAGCATCTAGTATTTTGGAAATGAAAACTTACAAGGATATATTAATCGGTGAATCACTTTTAGAAATGATTGAAAGTGCAGAAAATCTTTCCTTAATCCCAAAAGAGACACAAGAATCGATTTATAAAAAAATGGCTGATCCAGGTTATGATTTAGTCCTGCCTTATTTAGAAAAAATAGATGACGAAACACTTAAGATTAAAGGGGTAGGTCTTTTACAAAATAATAAATTCACAGGAAAAATACTCAATGAATACCAGTCCAAATTACTTTTATTATTGCAAGACAATAAAGGCACCGCTATGAGCTTTTCCGAAAAAATTAATGAGAAAAATGAGGTTGTCTCATTTAAAGTAAAAAACGAAAACAGAAGGCTTAAAACTAAAATTGTAAACGGTCAACCTAAGGTCAACATTGATATAAAAATTAAGATTGATCTGAATGAATACACTGGTGGAACTTTAGCTAGTGATAAAAAGAAAAAAGAAATTGAAAAAAAACTAACTAAGAAAATGGAAAATGAAATGATAGAAGTAATACACATTCTTCAAGAGGCAAATTGTGACGCATTAGGAATTGGCAGGTTTTTAATGGCATATCACCCAAAAACATGGGCGAAGTTAAATTGGGAAAAAGAATATTCAAAGGTTCCTTTCAATATTACTAATAAAGTAATTATGACCACACGTGGTATTATGTTTTGAGGATATTGAATAAATCTTCTCAATTAATCTAATGCAGCGGCCCATTTTTTGGGTCACTGCACTTTATTTTGATCTAATGAAACCATTATTGAAGATAAAAATCAAACTATGATTCTGCTTGAATCGGCAAGAATTGTAAAAGAGTGCAACAAGATATTAGTAACTTTTTTAAAATAGACTTCTACTAGTCGTGACAAGCATAATGACACTTTAGAATTTTTTTCTTATATGCAAGAAAATTGTAGATATTTCCCGGGAATTTGTAAAAATATGCAATAAAATAAATTCTAATTTTCAAAACCATTATTTTAAGCCGAAACAAATTTATATCCCTTGAATATTTATTCTACTGATGTCATAGAGTTCATTGACTAAAAAATCTAAGTACTCATTTAATTAACTTATACATGAAAAACCCCTATATCTTTTGGATATCGCATAGTGATATATTGGATCAGTTCAATATTACTTTTATTATTTCAATGAAACTTCTGTTAGATCGTTTAGAGGCTTTCTTGTATCGTGTACGGATTTTTACTATTAAATCCATTTTACTCAATTATGTATCATACTTTAATTGTAAGTTGTATCAGCCAGCTATACGATACAAAAAATCCGATACATCCTTACAAATGTATCGGCCTTTATGTACTTATTAAAGTAAGCATTTTTAAAAGTTCTTAATCAAATTTTCACAAGATTAGCATAAATAGAATTTAATAGCTCTTATTTCCTAAATAAAGAGAAAATCCATCCCCATTTTTCTTTAGGCTTTTGTACCACAATTTCTAATCGATTATTAAAATCATGTTGTAAATGCCATTCTTTTTTCTGCTCGTCCCGCATGTTTTGTATCTCTTTTTGTAAATAATCACTTTTTTGTTTTTCTTGTTCTAGTAATGTTTCGTATTGTATATTTTGTAGCTCAGCTAATTTTTCAATTTTAGCATAAGTTTTATTGGATGAATTCCCAATATTGGCACTTATATCATGATGATCTTGTTGGAGCCTGGAAACCGCAGTTTTAAGTTCTGACATATCATTTTTCAGTTGAACATTCATTTCACGTGCAGCTGCGAGTTCACTGACTAAAAACCTAAAAAACTCTTTTAATTGATTCGGGTCATGTGGTAAATTTTCATATGTATCGGATATCGCAATCTGTGTTTCATCAATACCTTCTAATCTTTCTTTTTGTTGAAATACGAGGTCTTTTGCAGTATCTTCTAGGGGCTTATCTGAATCGCGTAACGCTATAAGCACACTAATATCGGATTTAACAAAGATACGCCGATCGCCATCTTTCAAGAACTCATATCCATTGCGCTCTAAAATTTGCCCATACTTTCGAACAGTGGGTGTTGCAATACCCAGTTCTTCTGCTACTTCCTTGGAAGAAAAAGCTCGTTCATTCGGTTGTATATCACTTCGCATAACGTACCCCCTTTTTAACAAATATGAAGCATTTTCCGGCAATTTGCAACATATATCACATTGCGATATAAAAACCAAGACAAGTTGTGCTCTTTAGTTGTAAAAATATAGTAAGAAAAATGCATTCAATTATAACAAATCTAGTATATTATCATTTATCAAAAAACCATTATTGTAAAAAGATTCTGGCAAAATATAATCTGACTTTTTCCAAAAAAGTGGCACCTAACTTTTTAAATTAGGTGCCCTTCTAATAATCTATCGTTAACATAATAAATCTAGATCGTTTTAAAAGCTTGTTTAAACCCTTCAATTCCACCATAATCTATTAGTCCTAAATTACCACAATTTATACATTTAAACGGGATCGTTCCACCAAGTCCCATTGTTTGTGATAAATATGGTTTATCTCTTACTGCTTCATATGATTTAATTTTATCTGCTAATTCGCCGACACCATTTGGGTAATACTTACCATAAGACTGAATAGCTCCTTTATTACCACAAACAAGACAAATTACATTTTCCCGAATAGTGTATAATTCTATAGACTGTTTCATTCTGGTCTCTCCTTCTTGTTTAAAGTGAATGGTCTTAATAATTTCAAATGAATAAACACTTTACCTACATAGATTATTTTAAATATAAACTAATTAATACATAATAATATAATTCTTTCGCAATCGCTTCCATTTGACTCATTAATTTAATTTATACATATTAAAAAGCCCTCCCCTTTCTATTCTTAGGTTTGGGCTCACGTTTCTTAAGTATTAAAATTTAAAGCACCAACTACTGGATGTGGTACATAAGGCTCTTCCAAATAAGCAACTTCTTCAGATGTTAACCTAACTGATAGAGCCCCTACTGAATCTTCAAGGTGAGAAATTTTAGTAGCCCCAATAATAGGAGCAGTAACTGGTCCTTTCTGTAACAACCAAGCAAGTGCGATTTGTGATCTTGATACTCCTTGCTTTTCAGCGATTTCTGTAACTCGTTCGACAACTAGTCGGTCTGTATTTTCAGTTGCACCGTATTTAGATTTCTGAGTTTCATCAGTTTCCGATCTTAGCGTCGTATTTGACCAGTCACGTGTCAATCTTCCTGATGCAAGCGGGCTATATGGAATTACGCCGATTTTTTCTTCTTTACATAGAGGTAGCATCTCTCTTTCCTCTTCACGGTATATAAGGTTAAGATGATTTTGCATCGATACAAATCTAGTCCAACCATTTTTATCAGCGACATGTAATGCCTTTAAGAATTGCCATGCATACATAGCAGAAGCACCTATATGTCTTACCTTTCCAGCCTTCACTAAATCATGAAGAGCCTCCATTGTTTCTTCAATTGGAGTATGATAATCCCAACGATGTATTTGATATAAATCAACATAATCCGTTCCGAGGCGTTTAAGACTCTTATCAATTTCGCTCATAATATGCTTTCGAGAAAGTCCTGATCCGTTAGGTCCTTGATGCATAGGGAAATAAACTTTCGTTGCAAGGACAATTTCATCTCGATTGACATAATCTTTTAATGCACGACCTAAAAATTCTTCACTTGTTCCATCTGAATAAACGTTTGCCGTATCAAAAAAATTAATACCTAATTCAAGTGCCTTTTTAATAATGGTACGACTACTCTCCTCATCGATTACCCAAGGATGGATCCAACGTTTTGCTTCCCCAAAACCCATACAACCAAGACAAAGTCTAGATACATCTAATCCTGTATTTCCAAGCTTTGTAAATTCCATCTAACGATCCTCACCTTCTTAACTATGTAACCTATAAATCTTAAACGTAAAAGATATGATAATACTCTTAAAAACTATACTTGGACTATGTCACTTACATTATGATTAATAATCTCAACTAATTTAAATTCTTTGTTTTCATATTCAAATTTCAATATGCAACAATTTCCAATTCTTCCTTGTTGTGCAATCGTACTAGTATGTTCCCAATATCTCATAAAATTTCTACAAGCTGCTCCATGGGATACAGCTAAAACCACTTCATTATCTTCTTCCATTATTTTTTGGCAAGTATTAGCAATTCTTAGTTGTAGATCTTTTTGATCTTCTCCACCAAACTGAACAAAGAAGTCACCATATGGAAGTTGTGGATTTAAATCTTCACTTTCGCCTTCGAACGTTCCAAAATTCCATTCCTTTAAACCTTTTAATCTTGTATAAGGCAAATCGGTTACGATTTCTAACGTATCACTTGCTCTTTCAGATGTGGAACAATAGGCATGGTCGAAAATAATATTGTGTTCTTTAAAGTACTTTGCAGCAGTCTCTGCTTGTTTAATTCCTAACTCTGTAAGTGGTGAATCACAAAAGCCTTGAATTTTCCTTCTACTATTAAATAATGTTTGTCCATGTCTCATTAGATACAGTGTCTTTTTCATTCGTATCCCCCTTTTTGAATCTTTTACGGGTAAATTTGAGATTAACTTACAATCTAATATTATCAATATATTATTTTTAACCGTTAGCATATTCCTATCAAATAATTGCCTATTTCTCTTAATTTTGGAGAAAGATGATTAAAAAGATACAAAAAAAGCTCAAACCCTTGTTATACGTAGATTTGAGCTTTTTCAATTTCAACTTAAGACACCGTTGTTGTAGTGTACTTTTCTTCTAAAGTCTTCTTTAAGAATAACGCAACTTCAAGCATACCGTACTTTCTTGCTTTTGCTTCAGCATCAGAATTATAGTTTGTGTTTGTATTGATATCGTAAGTATAAATTACACCTTCAGCATTTCGGATAAATTCAATTCCAGCAACTTGAATGCTATTTTTAGCTAGAACTTCTTTATATTTTTCTAAAACTTCATCGTCAAATCCTTCAACGACTTGGAACTTAGGCTTCTCTTCTACTTCTTCTCCAACTGGGCAGAATAAATCGCCAATTTGGCATGCATCTGCAGGGCAAAGTTCGAAACCTTCAGAAGTATCAACTTTAACAGCATAGACAAAATTCCCACCTACAAACTCACAACGAGTGATGTAGCTCTCAGGAGAATAAATGTATTCTTGAATTAGGGTAATACCATCAACTGGCTCTTCAAAAGTTGGTCCTTCAACATAAGCTTTTAAAGCTTCTAAACTATGAAATAATTGAACGCCTAGTCCTTTACCAGCACGATTATGCTTCGTAATAAATGACTGTCCTGCAAATCCTTCGGCAGCCTTGATGATGTTTTGTTTTCCAACTGCTGCAATCGTTTTAGGAGTTTTAACACCATACTTGTTTAATTCTAAGTATTGTAAAACCTTACTAACTTCTAGTTTAAGTGCGCCAGTTCCATTGATCACAGTACGTCCATGTGCTTCAAGCCAAGCTAATACTTGCCCAGTAAATTCAGCTGCAAAGCGATGATCACGTGTATGAGAAGAAGCACTCATTCGGCTATAGAAAATACCTTCTGGTGGTACTGTCGATAAATCTAACGTTCCTTCGTCTAAATGCCATTCTTCAAATGGAACACCAAGTTCCTCTAACCTTTTTGTTAAATGCACTGTCCACTCACTATTTTCATGAATTACATATACCTTACTCATTTTTATAATCCCTTTCTAGTTCTTTATTAAACTACGTTTTTGTTCTACTAATGGCATAACTTGTTTTGAAAAGCGTTCCATTTCCTCTAGCTGAGGTGAAAATTGTAATAATAATAAGTCCAATCCAGCTTCTTCATACTGTAAAATTCGATCTGCAATTTGCTCAGGTGTTCCTACTAAGTTTGGTCGTAAGCCACGATTAGAAACCGAGTAATCTTGTAATTGAATTTGTTGCTCTAATTGTGATTTTGTTGTGAAGTCTTTAAATCCAGCATAACCACTAGAACCCTTCACAGTCGTGATTTTTTCAAGCTCCAGAAGAGCCTCTTCCTCTGTATCTCGACAAATTACATAAGCGGCCATTCCGAAAGAACTAAATGGTGCATTACCAGTTTGTTCACGACGTGAGCTCATTTCAGAAATTTTTCGATCAATCTCTTCAACCGTTCCACCATGCATTACATAAGCATCACATTTTTCTGCGATCGTTTTCTTTCCTTTTTCACTTTCGCCGCCAGCGTAAAGAATCGGATTAGGTCTTTGAACAGGCTTTGGAGCAAGCTTTGTATCCTTTAAGTCGTAAAATTGACCTGAATAATTGAAGGTTTCTTCTGTCCATAAGCCTTTTAGAACATCAATAAACTCTTCAGTGCGAGCATAACGTTCATCATGTTCTGTAAAAATACCGCCATATTGACGCGCTTCTTCTGCCCACCAAGCTGAAACAACGTTTAGAGTAAAACGGCCATTACTAATTTGATCGATATTTGCAGCCATTTTTGCTGTAACAGCAGGATTATGAAAACCTGGACGAATTGCTGTCATAATTTCAATTTTCTCCGTTACTGCAGCAAGTGCAGCAGCTGTTGACCAAGCTTCAAGAGAATCATGCTCTGGTCCTTTAATGTCATTTAAATATAGTTCAGCTATTAATGTAGTTGAGTATCCCCATTTTTCAGCAGACTGAATAACTTCTTTCGCATAATCAAAAGTTGGTGGCATGCTTTCGTCATCCACATTACGTAACCAGCCTCCAAAAATAGGTAACCAAAAACCATATTTCATTCCTATTTTCTCCTTTATTAATCATGTTGTCTAGTTTTCTTATTGGTTAAGTTGGATTTTTATTTAAAAAACGCTTCTCAAAAGCGAGTTATGTCTAAGTTACTTTTTATCAAGCATCCACTTAGGCTTTCCGAAACCTTTAAATTGCTCATCAATTGTTTTTTCAAAATCCTTCGATTCAACTGCTGCTTTAATATCTTTAGCAAATGTTGAGTTTAAGTCTTTTGTATTCAAAACGACCCGATTTCGATATAGATCTGGCATATTTTCTAATGCTAATGCATCTGCTAAATTCATTTTTGCAGCTAGGGCAAAGTTACCTGGTACAAGAGAGACATCAACACTATCAACTGCCCTTGGAAGCTGTGCCGCTTCAATTGGTTTGAACTTAAGATTTTTAGGATTTTCCTTTACATCCTTTTCAGATGCTGTTAATGGATCGACATTTGGATCGATTTTAATTATTTTCGAATCCTCTAAAACACCTAATGCACGAGCAAGATTTACTGGATCATTTGGAATGGCTACTGTTGCACCATCAGCAATCTTGTCAACCGATTTAAACTTTTTAGAATAGATCCCCATTGGCGCTGTTGGAACGATAACTAATTCAGATAATGTTAAATTATGTTGTTTTGCAAAGTTCTCCATATAAACTTTGTGTTGAAAAAGGTTCGCATCTAAATTGCCATTTCCTAATGCAATGTTTGGCTGAATATAATCGCTAAACTCGACAACCTTTACTTTGTAACCTTTCTTTTCAAGAATAGGTTTGATCCCCTTTGATACCATGTCACTATATGGACCTGAAGTTGCGCCGATTGTTACGTTTTTCTTATTAGAAGATGAAGCTTTTTCTGTATTGCCACACGCAGAAGCGATGCTGATGGACAATAGAAGGATGAAGGTAATTATTATTTTTTTCATTTCGATATCTCCCTAAAAATAATCTTTTATTGTATTTTTTATCGTTTATCTACTTTGCGAGCAATTAGGTCCCCAGCAAGTTGAATGAGTTGAACTAAACAAATTAAGACGACGATTGTAGTTAACATGACAGTATTATCATAACGGTAGTAGCCAAAACGAATCGCAAGGTCTCCAATCCCTCCACCGCCAATAATACCAGCCATTGCTGAATAACCAATTAAACTAATTGTGGTAAGCGTGATTCCTTGAATAATGCCAGGACGAGCTTCAGAGAGTAGGACATCTTTTATAATCATCCACGGTGTCGCACCAACAGCGACAGCGGCTTCAATAATTCCTTTGTTCGTTTCTCTTAAACTCGTTTCTACGATTCTAGCAAAAAACGGAATCCCGGCTACCGATAACGATACACTCGCTGCAGTTGGACCAATCGTACTTCCAGTTATAAGATTTGTAATCGGAAGAAGAGCTACAAGCAAAATAATGAATGGAATGGATCGTACCATATTTATGATAAATCCCAAAATCGATTTAACACTCTTGTTTTCCAAAAATAAATCTTTGTCAGTTACAAATAAAAGGATTCCAAGTGGGAGCCCAATGATAATGGCAATCGCTAGTGCAATAAGTACCATATAAATCGTTTCAAAAAACGCTTTGTCTAAATCAGGCAGTAACGTCAGTAAAGATTCGAACATCATGAATCACCTCCAAGTTATTTGTTCTTTCATGAATATAGGTAATCGCTTTTTGAACTTCTGTTTGTTCACCTGAAATTTCCAGAATAAAGATTCCAAGCGGAGTATCTTGTATATACTCGATTTTCCCATGAAGAATATTCCCTTTTACCTTATATTTTTGAAGCATATCGGACACAACTGATTCTTCAGCTACACTTCCTTTAAACGTTATTTTTATAACAGTTCCCTTACTGTTTTTAAGTAAGTTTTCTGGTAGGTTAAATTGTAAAACCGAGTTGATAAAGTCTTTTGTTAAATCCTCTTTCGGTTTCGAAAAAATATCATACACCTGACCGATTTCAATAATTCTTCCATCCTGCATAACGGCAATTCTGTCACAAATATCCTTTACGACATCCATTTCATGAGTGATTAGAACAATCGTTAACCCTAGCTGCTTATTGATTTTTCTAAGTAATTGAAGGATTGATTTAGTTGTACTTGGATCAAGTGCTGATGTTGCTTCATCACATAAAAGCACATTTGGTTCATTTGCAAGAGCACGGGCAATCCCAACACGCTGCTTTTGACCACCGCTCAGTTGTGAAGGATAAACATCTCTTTTATCAGAAAGACCCACTAATTCGAGTAATTCTGTCACTCTTTTTTCAATTTCTACTTTGGATTTATTCGCAGCTTTCAAAGCAAACGCAACATTCTCAAAAACAGTTTTAGATGATACTAGATAGAAGTGCTGAAAAATCATGCCGATTTTCTGCCTTTCTTTCCTTAATTCTTTTGTTGAGAGTGAATTTAAATTGACCCCATCTATCGAAACCGTTCCAGATGTTGGTTTTTCCAAAAAATTCAAACATCTTAGCAGAGAGCTTTTTCCTGCACCGCTATATCCGACAATACCGAATATTTCGCCTTTTTCAATCGTAAGTGAGACATCTCGAACGCCGATAATCTTGCTTTTTTTCGTTGTATATTCTTTTACCAGATGTTCTACTCGAATCATGTTTTTACCCCCTATTAAAAGTATAATGAAAAAGAAAAAAGCCCCTTTCATTCAGAAAGAGGCATCGGAAACAATTGTTTTCGACTTATCTATCAGAATGATTACATTCTGCAGGAAGTGGCACCGTTCCTATTAAAGGAGGTTGCCGGACGTCATAGGGCCTGATCCCTCGGTCACTCTCGATAAGTTTGTTTTATGTAATTTCATTAACTGAATAATAAATCCTAGTAAATGGATTGTCAATAAAGGAAATTAGATATTTTTAGAAGATAACGCTTTCATTGTTGAATTTATTAGAAAAAATAAAATTTTATAAATTTTTATAAGTTGAGCGTTATTCACGCTTTCTCCTTTTGATGAAACTTAATTTCCATTTTTTCAACAAAAAAAATCGACTATACAATCGATTTTTAATTTAAAGTATATGATTGTTAAAATACTTATAAACGATTAATTTCATTAGCAGTGCGAATTCCTCCCTCTAGCGCCCCTTGTATCCACCCTTGAGTAGTTGATGTATGAGAACCACCAAAATGAATTCTTCCTTCTGGTGTGCCAATAAAAGGACCAAGATCTCTTTGCTGGTTTGGTTTATACATGACAAATGCTCCACCAGCAAAGGGAAATTGATTCCAGCTGTGAGAATACCCTACTAAAAATTCTTTATATACAATATCCCCAAAAACAACAGCAAGATTTTCCAATGCTTTTTCAATCCGTTTATTATTGCTCATATTGTCCCAAATTGATGCATCATCTTCCCATGTATAACTGGCTATCATAACACCTGTTTCATGTAAATTATGACTTGGAAAGTATGAAAACTTAATCGGTAAATCAGTAGTTAATTTTCCACCAAACAAACCAAACTTCTCCCAAAATCTTGTTCTAAATTGTAGAGCAACTTTTGTTGAATCTGCATAATGTATCTCTCTAATTACTTTCCATTTATTATAAGAAATAGAATCATGAGGATACACCTCTAGAAAGTTAAAAAGTGTAAAAGAAAGTGTAGAAATCACGTAGTCACATTCAAATTGATTACGTTTTGTAAGTACTTCATTTTCTGTAAATAGTGTCACTTTAGACTCACTTTGCACAATTTTTTTTACTCTTTCATTCAGTTTAATCTCAGTTTTTAGTTGAGGTAAAAAAGCTCTTACAAGTTGATCGGTTCCACCTGTTATTTCATATAGCTTTAAGTTGGGTGTTAAAAGAACCTCCAATTCCCTTAATATTGCAGTAAATGCAAGTTCTGGGAAACCTTCTATTCCTATAATTGCTTTAATCATATCAATTGCTCCAATTGATAATGAAGGACCAATAGGATTATACCTTAAAAAATTCTCCATTGAATAATGATCATACATTTGAATGACTATATCCCAGTTTTTTAATGGATCTTGATTTATAAAATCTAACAATGGACCTATTGCTGAATTAAGTAATTCTATTGCCGTTTTCCCTCTCTCATTTGGGGCAACAGGGAACTTTAAAATATCCGGGTTTGCACCATATGTTTTTAGATTTGTTAGTACATTGTTGATGTAAATTAAATCATTCGGAGTACTATTAATAAATTCATTTACAGGCAAATTAAATTTATTTATTAATGTAATTGTTAACTCATGAATTGAAGGTATACGCATAGCACCTAGTTCACCATATTGGTATTCAAGAAATGGCTCTCTTTTTGTATAAATTCTTCCACCAATTCTTCTATTTGCTTCTAATATTGTGACTTGATGCCCTGCATTTTTTAAAAGTGACGCAGCAACTAAACCTGATATCCCTGCACCTATAATTGTTACGCTCTTCGGTGAAGATGTTCTAGTTAATCCATTTTAAAGTATATCAATCATTTCCTCCATTGAAAGGACTTCTTGACCCAAAGAATACCACCTCATCTAGAAAGAAATAGACTCTTTAAACACTATTCGATTTCAAGATAAAGTAGAATTGAAACAAATATATTGCATATAGGTTAGTCGTATTGTCATACCTTTATGTTTTCCTGCAATTACTCAGTACCTTATAGTTTAGTAATGATCAGTTTTAAACCTAATCAAAAGAAAATAATTGTAGCTGCTATTAATCAATTATTCTACCAAATATCCTAATAAAGTTAACCCCCATTTGGACTTTTATAATAAGATGCTATACCAAGGTTTTTGACTTAGTTCAGGAGTAAGTGAGCAGTGAACATGCTTTACTTGTGTGTATTCGTCTAACGCATATCGACCAAGCTCACGACCAAATCTACTTTGTTTATATCCTCCAAATGGTGCGTCGCTTCTTAACATATGCCAGTCATTAATCCAAACTGTTCCTGTCTTTAATTCTTTTGATATTTGAAGTGCTTTATTAACATCTTTAGACCAAAAGCCAGCTGCTAACCCATAAATAGAGAAACACCTAATCCAGTTTATTAAATCTGAATTACAATACTATATAAGTTAAAGAAAGAACTCACATATTCTCGTGA
This sequence comes from Bacillus sp. AFS041924, assembly GCF_002577195.1. Lineage (GTDB taxonomy): Bacteria > Bacillota > Bacilli > Bacillales > Bacillaceae_G > Gottfriedia. Next base: position 2,038 of record NZ_NULG01000136.1, on the reverse strand, counting down.
TAAAAATGATAAAAAATAGTCCATCAAATCATTTAGATTCGATGGACTATTTTTAAAGAAATCTAATTTTTTGTTTTTTGTATGCCAATGGTGTCATGTTCATCGACTTTCGGAATTTATCAATAAAATAGCTTGTTCTGTAGTGCAAAAAGCTTTTTCAACTGGAAATGGAAGAATTGCACTTCAAGTGATTATCTTCGGGGTACTGGGAATGCTTGCCAATCAATACACATACATGGCTTCCATTGAACATGGAAATACTGCAGTTACAACGTTATTGCAATATTTAGCACCTGTTACGATTATCGTTTATTTAATGTACCGTAAACAAACTGCTATTACCCGAAGAGATTTTTTCATAATTAAGTTACCCATTTACTGCAATAAAAAACGCACCAAATAGGCATTTCAAGATCTTCAAATAATGCATGCGTTCGTATCATAAGGTCATTCAGTTAAATTTACTGGTTGGCCATTTTTATATCCCCTTTCCCTATATATCAGGACTACCTTTTATTTCCAATTTTTTAATAGCTATTTTATTTAAAAAATAAGACAAAATAGATGTATTCAATTACAAAGCATCGGAGTTGACTTATAACTGTGAATAAAGCTTTTTTTATTGCAATTTTGTCCCTTACTTTATTTTTCTCTTCAGAACTTACTTACGCTACGACAGACGAAACGGTTCATTGCCCAATTAGCTTTCATATAGAAATTCAGGATTGGGACACTGTCAATAAAATACTACCAAAGTACTCGTTTTTCACTGTAATCGATGTGGAAAGTGGAAAGAGCTTTGATGTTCAACGAAGAGCTGGTAGTAGACATGCAGATGTTCAACCGTTAACAAGAGAAGACACAAAGATCATGAAGGAAATTTACGATGGGAGCTGGAGTTGGAAAAGAAGGGCTGTATTAATTTTAGCTCATGACAACCTAATCCCTGCATCCATGCACGGAATGCCTCATGGTGGGGGTTCTCTTCCAAACGGTTTCCATGGTCATTTTTGTATTCATTTTTTGGGAAGTACAACACATCGGACAGGAAAATCAGACTTAGGTCATCATCTGATGATTCTTAAAGCTGCCGGGAGGATTGATGAATATATGAATAACCTATCACCTTCACAACTGCTAAATGTAATATTGGTTACGATTAAAAATGGGGATAAAGGCTTGGTAAAAAAAATAGGCATAAGTGATCAAAAAGAATTTAAAAAAGAGCTTAAGAAAATAGAAAAAATAGAAGCGATACAGTGGACTTCGCCTCAAACAAAGGAGTCAGAAAAGTACTCTTTCGCAACAGAAATCCCAGTTGAGGTTAATCTCTTTTTAAAAAATATAGGTCGGATTAGAACTACACTTTCTTTTACCTTGGTGAGAACGTCGCCTCTTTCTCCATGGAAAGTGAATATTGATCCATTACTTACAGCCATTAACTAGTTCTTTAATATCTCGTACTTAGTGATATGTTATTTACTCTCCTATTTCAAAACTTACAGTTTAAAAAACTGATCAAATCTGAATTGCAGAGGAATTAATGCCTTCTTATTAATGAGAAAATCAAAAGTCGCGTGTGCGGCTTTTTTTAATGATGAGATAGCTCAAGTAGAAAATAAATTCCCATGATAAATCCTACAATACTTGCATAAATCCCCAGGAAAATTGCAATCGTATTTATAGACTCCAATGAAGTCAATTTAATTGTAAAATGTAACGAAGTCTTTAAGAAATCTACAGCTGTAAAAGATTTGAGTCTTTTTCACCTAATTTAAATGAAAACATTCACACATGAGTAAGGAACCTGGGGAAAAAAAAGAGAGTTCCTAACTCATGAGGGGGTTATGAGTAAGAAAACCACGGAAAAAAAGAGAGTTCTTAACTCATGAGGGGGTTATGAGTAAGAAAACAATGGAAAAAAAGAGAGTTCTTAACTCATGAGGGTCATGAGTAAGAATACCATGGAAAAAAAGAGAGTTCTTAACTCATGAGGGGGTCATGAGTAAGAATACCATGGAAAAAAAAGAGAGTTCCT
>NZ_NULG01000135.1 GCF_002577195.1 Bacillus sp. AFS041924 | reverse complement strand
TCCTTGAGCAAGCCTTTAGGGGTCTCAAGTTTCCCGCATTTCCCATAGGAGTCTTCGCACCTTCCATTTCAATTAGTCTCGAGTTTAACTAAAATCAACAATTAATATTAACAGAGCCAAAAATAAAAAAAATACTAGCCGCAATTAGAGTAATCTAATCGCAACTAGTTATTAAGCTCTCTTTTTTGAAGAGGAGAAGGTCGATATCATATTCATGAGCCTGTCCAACTCTTGGCTACATAAAACTGTTTTCTTGTTTGTAAAGCCATATCGTCCCGCATAATATACCATTCGGGCCCGTTTTTTCTCTATAACATGAAGCAGCAATTTAGTCACCAACTTTGTTCAAGAATAGGGAATTATGTCTAGGTCTCACGATGTATGTAATGCTATTATACAAAATCATTTTCATATGAAAAGGCATTCGCTAAAAGAAGTGCAAAACTTACAAAATACTACAATATTCCCCGTCATTCAATCTTTGAATAGTGGAAATTGAAAGGTTTTTGTAGGATAAACTATACAGTCTGTCGAAACGTAAGGGCCTATAGAAAATATTGAAATTATTTTCGACAGTAGATTACAATCCTAGATTAATATAATTTATGATTTGAAAAAATGAATATTAAGTCATGCAGCTTATTTCGGTTATTGGGTATAAAATCACAGTTCATTTTTTGAACAATTTGTGAATTTTTTTAAATCTTTTTTTATTCTATTTCATCTACATTTTTCCTTATTCATACTCTTATGTTATGATTGTTTAGAATATACATTTGGGAGGAAATGAAATGATTCACTTACATATCACATCGTGGGTAATCGCTATAATTTTAGCTTTATTTGTTGGGCACGGATACAAGAATGGTTGGAATGTTAAAGTTGCTCACATGATTTTACGTCTATTATACTTCGTTATTTTAGGAACTGGACTATATTTATTTATTGATATTCCTGGTAAAGAAAATATGCCGTCTGATATGATGATGCTTTATAACGTAAAAATGACACTAGGCATCCTTATGTTAGGTGTGTTTGAATACTTCACAGTGTCTTCTAAGAAACAGCGTAAAATGGTAATACCTGCAACGATTTTTACAGTCTTTATTTTAGCTTTATTATATGTAGGATTTAAATTACCACAAGGTTTTAACTTCTTTGCATAATAAAAAAACTGTCACAATTACGTGTGGCAGTTTTTTTAATGTTTATGAAAGTTGAGTTAGTAGGTAGCGATTACCCGTTGCTTTCGTCAGTTCAAATCGATGGTTTTGTTCATCAGTTGAAATTCTAAATTGGTGATATACTGAACAAACTAAATCTCCATTATCAAATACGATGAAATTCACTCCTTCTGAAGGTGAATCTTCAGGCTGGAAAGAAAGGAAGTTATGACAGTACAAACAATCGTATAGGGAAAAATTATGTGTATTTAGTAAGTAAGCTAAAGTATAAAATGATTCATCACTTAAATTTTTTAAGAGCGAATCGAAGCTATATAAAAGTTTTCGTTGGATACGAAGGATATCGCCATTTTGTAATTTTTTCTTTTTGGAATGCTGAATAAGAATATTTCCACTTTTTAAAGTAGCAGGAATCCATTCTTCATTTATAGAAATTTCAAAATCTTCATCAATGAGATCATCAAGTAAAAACGCCTCATCAGTTTCATCATCGAAAAAGACCCATTCATCATTTATTTCTTCAATTGCTCCTATAGTAAAAGCGCGAGGTTGCTTTTGAAATAATTGTGATCGGTGCTTAAATTGCATTAAGTAACCTCCAGTTACAAGCGTTCTGCTGTTCATTAGTTTATTTACATAAGTTCAATAGAAAGTAGTGATTCGGACATTTTATCGAAACATAAAATAAAGTATCTAATAGAATCTTTTTTTCAATCGAACCTTTTTTCAAATCTCGAATATTGTTTTAAATGGATTAAAATAATTACTCTATTTTCCGACCGTTAGTAGGATTTATAGACATAATAGCTGCGTTTATTTTGATTTTAATAAAGCTGCTACTTTTTTCATTTATTGACATAACTTAACTATTTTATAACTATGCAAAAATTAAAAAAACGTATGGACAAATAATGATAAGTTATCAACTTTTTTTATAGATTAACGCACCTATTTTTAAAAACATTAATACGATATAGAATTAACTTTAGTTTTATAGGGAAATAGCCCAGAAAGGAGAAAAAGACATGTGCGGTATAACTGGGTGGGCAGATTTTCAAAAGGATTTATCAAAGGTAAATTCTATTACACAAAAGATGGCTGAAACATTATCGAAAAGAGGTCCAGATGATACGAATATTTGGGCAACGAATCAATGTAGTTTTGGCCACAAAAGATTAGTTGTAGTTGATCCAGAAGGTGGAAAACAACCGATGCGCAAGGCGAAGGGGAATTTCACTTATACACTTTGCTACAACGGTGAATTGTATAATACAGAGGATATTAGAAAAGAGCTTTTAAAAAGAGGTTACACGTTTCAAGGACATTCGGATACTGAAGTTCTTCTTACAAGCTATATTGAATGGAAGGAAGCTTGTGTAGACAAATTTAATGGAATATTTGCATTTGCAATTTGGGATGAAGAAAAGGAAAGTTTATTTATTGCAAGAGATCGCCTAGGTGTTAAACCTTTATTTTATAAAGAAGACTATAAAAGATTATTGTTCGCCTCAGAAATAAAGTCGATATTAGCAAATCCCGAAGTGAAGGCTGAATTAACTGAAGAAGGGCTCTCAGAAGTTTTTGGTCTTGGACCATCTCGTACTCCGGGCCATGGGGTATTTGACGGAATTAAAGAGCTTCGTGGTGGTCATGCTATGACATTCTCAAGGAATGGACTTAAAATTTGGAAATACTGGGATGTTAAAAGCGATATACACACAGATTCAGTTGATGAAACAATTGAAAAAGTTCGCTTTTTCGTAGAAGATGCAATCGTAAGGCAATTAGTTTCTGATGTACCTTTATGTACCTTTTTATCAGGTGGAGTGGATTCCAGTACAATTACTGCGATCGCAGCGAACCATTACGCTAAAGAAGGAAAAGGCCAATTAACAACATATTCAATTGATTATGAGGAAAATGATAAATACTTCAAATCAAGTGTATTCCAACCAAATTCGGATGCACCGTGGATTGAATTAATGTCTTCAACCTTTAATACGAATCACCAAAGATGTGTCATTTCAAACGAAGAACTAGTGCAATATTTAGATGAAGCTACAGAGTGTCGTGATCTTCCAGGTATGGCGGATGTCGATTCTTCATTATTATGGTTTTGTCAAAAGATTAAACATAATTTTGTAGTAGGATTATCAGGAGAATGTGCAGATGAGATTTTTGGTGGATATCCTTGGTTTCACCGAGAAGATGATTTGAATAGACCAGCTTTTCCTTGGATGAGATCAACAGAGCTTCGTCAAAAACTATTAAAAGACGAATGGAGTAAAAAACTAAATTTAGCAGCCTATGTTCAAGAACGATACAACGAGACTGTAAAAGAAACACCAATCCTTGAAGGAGAAAGTCCATTAGAAGCTAAAAGAAGACAACTGTTTTATTTGAATCGTCAATGGTTTATGTCTCAATTATTAGATCGCAAAGATCGAATGAGTATGGGAGCGAGCCTCGAAGTACGGGTTCCTTTTGCAGACCACCGATTAGTTGAGTATGTATGGAATATCCCTTGGGAGCTTAAAATGTATGGAAATCGTGAAAAAGGCATCTTAAGAAAGTCGCTAGAAGGACTGTTGCCAGATGATATTTTATACCGCAAAAAAAGCCCATATCCTAAGACGCATAATCCGGTTTATACAAAATTAGTTGTTCAAAAATTAAAAGAAGCTTTGAAAGACAAAAGCTCAGCACTTTACGAGTTTCTTGATAAAGAGCAATTAAATAGTTTAGTTGAAAGTGAAGGAACAGCATTTCAAGTTCCGTGGTACGGACAATTAATGTCTGGGCCACAGTTATTAGCTCACTTATATCAAATACACGTTTGGTTTAAAAAGTTTAATATAAATGTGAAAGCTTAAAAATTGTGGGGTGATCTTTTTCACCTCTTTTTTTTGTTTGGATTTATTAATGGTTTGAGAGATAGGGGGGAGTACTGCAAATGAAAAGAAGAGAAGATTAATAATAGAGTGACACAATTAAAAACGTGGAATCGCAAATAAAAAAAGAGGAACGCAATTAAAATCGCGGAATCGAAAATAAAAAAAGAGAACCGCAATTAAAATTGTGGAATCGCAAATAAAATATGGAAATCGCAATTAAAACCGTGGAATCGCAAATAAAAAAAGAGAACCGCAATTAAAATCGCTGAATCGCAAATAAAAAAGAG
>NZ_NULG01000134.1 GCF_002577195.1 Bacillus sp. AFS041924 | reverse complement strand
TTACCGATTTTTATTTGCGATTCTACAGATTTAATTGCGCTAACCGACTTTTATTTGCGATTCCACAGATTTAATTGCGCTAATCGATTTTTATTTGCGATTCTACAAATTTAATTGCGATTACCGATTTTTATTTACGATTCCACTCATTTATTTTCGACCATTAATGTAATTTACGATTCTCTTAATTTATTTCTGATCATGCGAACTCACTAAATATCCCCTAAAAAAAACAAAAAACACGGTCCACTAAAGACCGTGTTTCTCTAAAAATTAATAAGTTACTTTAGAATTATTTAATTTATCACGTAATACCATTTGTAAGATACCACCGTGACGGTAGTAGTCAATTTCAACTTCGCTGTCGAAACGAGCAACTACATCAAATTCAACAGTCGTTCCGTCTTCTTTCGTTGCAGTTACTTTTACAAGATCACGCGGTTTAACGTTCTCATCTACATTAACAGCAAATACTTCTTTACCAGTTAATCCAAATGTTTCAGCATTTTCACCAGCTTTAAATTGAAGTGGTAAAACACCCATTAATACTAAGTTACTTCTGTGAATACGTTCGAAACTTTCAGCTAGAACTGTTTTGATACCTAAAAGATTTGTTCCTTTAGCAGCCCAGTCACGAGAACTTCCCATACCGTAGTCATTTCCAGCTAAAATCATTAATCCAGTACCATCTTCTTTATAACGCATTGCTGCATCATAAATTGACATAACTTCGCCAGTTGGCCAGTAAGTAGTGTATCCACCTTCTGTACCTGGTGCGATTTGGTTACGGATACGGATATTAGCGAATGTACCACGCATCATTACATCATGGTTACCACGACGAGAACCATATGAGTTAAAGTCAACAGGTTTAACACCTTTACTTTGTAAGTAAAGTCCTGCAGGAGTTGTTTTACCAATTGATCCAGCTGGTGAAATGTGGTCAGTTGTTACTGAATCACCGAATTTACCAACGATTTTTAAACCAGCTAATGGTTTAACTTCGCCTGGCTCTTTTGATAACCCTTCAAAGAATGGCGGATTAGCGATATAGGTTGATTCGCTATCCCATTTATATAATGAATCATCAGTCGTTTGAATTTCGTTCCAACGCTTGTTATCTTCAAATACTCTTTCATATTCTTTCTTGAATAATTCAGGAGTAACTGTAGCAGCAACAACTTCTTGAACTTCAGCAGATGTTGGCCAAATGTCTTTTAAGAATACATCTTTTCCATCTTTGTCTTGACCGATTGGCTCGACAGAGAAGTCGATATTTACATTGCCAGCTAACGCATAAGCAACTACTAATGGTGGTGATGCTAAGTAGTTACCTTTAACTTGAGGATGAATACGTCCTTCAAAGTTACGGTTACCAGAAAGTACAGATGTTACTAACATATCATTTTCAGCAATTGCTGCTTCCATTTCAGGTGCTAATGGACCAGAGTTACCGATACATGTTGTACATCCATAACCAACAATGTTAAATCCTAATTGGTTTAAGAAAGGAATTAATCCAGCTTCTTGTAAATATCCACTAACAACTTTAGAACCAGGAGCTAATGAAGTTTTTACATAAGCAGGTACAGTTAAACCTTTTTCAACAGCTTTTTTAGCTACTAAACCAGCACCTAACATTACGTATGGGTTTGAAGTATTAGTACAACTTGTGATTGCTGCAATTGCAACTGCACCAGTTGTAAAAGTTGTTTCAGTACCGTTTTCAAATTTAACATTTACTTCTTTATTTAATGCTTCATCAGTTAAACCAAAACCTGCATTACCCATTGGAGCAGAAACTGCTGCTTGGAATGCTTTTTTCATTTCAGATAATGGAATTAAATCTTGTGGACGTTTTGGACCAGAAAGATTTGATTCAATTTCAGAAAGATTGATTTCAACTAAATCAGTGAAAGAAGGATCTTCTAGATCTGCTGTATAGAATAAATCATTAGCTTTGCAGTATGCTTCTACTAATTGAATTTGCTCTTCACTACGACCTGTTAAACGTAAATAGTTAAGTGCTTCAACATCAACTGGGAAGAATCCACATGTTGCACCGTACTCAGGAGCCATGTTTGCGATTGTTGCACGGTCTGCTAGAGGCATGCTTTGTAAACCTGGTCCGAAGAACTCAACAAATTTATTTACTACACCTTTTTTACGTAAAACTTCAGTAACCTTTAACGCTACATCAGTTGCAGTTGTTCCACTTGGTAAAGAACCAGTTAATTTTACACCGATTACTTCTGGAACTGGGAAATATGATGGTTGACCAAGCATTCCTGCTTCAGCCTCAATACCACCTACACCCCAACCTAATACACCGATACCATTAATCATTGTAGTATGTGAGTCAGTACCTACTAATGTATCTGGGAATGCTACTACTTCACCATCTTCATTTGCAACTGCTTGAACTACATTCGCTAAGTATTCTAAGTTAACTTGGTGTACGATACCAGTTGCTGGTGGTACTGCACGATAGTTATTAAATGCTTTTTGAGCCCAACTTAAGAATTGGTAACGCTCTTCGTTACGAGAAAATTCTAAATCCATATTGAAATCCAATGCATCAACTGAACCAGCTTTATCAACCATTACAGAGTGGTCAATTACTAGGTCTACTGGAATTTCAGGATTAATTACTTCAGGGTCTCCACCCATATCTGCCATTGCCTTACGTAATGAAGCTAAGTCAACTACAGCTGGAACACCTGTGAAGTCTTGTAAAATTACACGAGAAGGTTTAAACGGAACATCTACATCCTGTAGCTCGCTTGTTCCCCATTTTGCTAAATTTTCAACATGATCTTTTGTAATTACTCTTCCATCTACTTGACGAAGAACTGACTCTAGTAACACTTTAATCGAATAAGGTAATTTACCGATTTTAGCTACTCCAGCTTCTTCAATTGCTTTTAAGCGATAATAATGATAAGTTTTATCGTTCGCAGTAAATGTCGAACGAGATTGGAAAACGTCATTTTTCCCCATGTTTTCTTCCCCCTATTAAGCAAAAAATGTCTGAATATATTTACTATCCAAACTTTTCAATACCTTACAATAATATATTATTACAATGTATATCATAAGTAAATAAGAAGTAACTTATCATTTGCAATAAGTATTACTTATGACTAAATTTATCGAATAGGAATTTTAATAATCTTTTACTAATATATCAATAGTTAACACGAATAATTAAATTTGTTTATTAAAGGCTTATGATTGAAATGTGAACAAATTTTAACTTTCTGTAGAAGTATAGAACTAATAGGTGAGACAAAAAAAGAGCCCCTTAAATTAATTCCGGAGTCTTTATATATCTTTATTATATCAATTTCTAGTCATTTCACTCCATACACCAATCAATGGTAAAACTACCATTGACTTATCTTTACTCATGAACCTGTAATGAGTAAGGTTTTTTCTTCTTTTTGCTTTTTTACTTACTCATGATGAGTATTTAATTTTCATATTTCTTACTAATAAGTGACCTTCCATGATTATCTTCAACTAGTCTTTATCACCACGCAGAAAAACCCTGTACATCCAAATACAGGGTTTGTAAAAGTTCTTTTTTTCACACGGAATCGTTTTTCATTAATCAAAATCGAGTGCTTGACCTACGATATGATATGATTTCCTAGTTTGAGATTTACCATTCTCGACTAATACTTCTTGTCGCTCTTTCGTACGAGTTGTTTCGTAAATTAAAACATTTATACCGTTTTTTATACAGTAGTTGTACCATTTTAAAGCTGCTTGCTTTGTGTTTGGAGCTAGTTTATTTAGATTAGATAAATTTCTTTCGTGATAAGTTGGATTTTTCATTTATCATTTCCCCTTTTGAGTAAATTTAAATTGCCAACCTACTTAGGAAGACTTATCCCAGTAATCATTTCAACTGGATTTATCCATTGATCACCTTTACAAATGATCAATTTGCACACATAAGCCAATATATTCACTAAATTAAAATTCGGTTTGAATAAATAGTCCAAAAGATATCAATTTTTCACAAAAACAAGACTTTCAACCCATTAATTTGTTCTTCATAAATTCCTCTTTCAGAATTTACCAAATGACTTTTTGCGTACTAAAAAAATTAAAGGTAAGACTATTTTATATACAAGGCTGTTTTCAAAAGGTTTAATGACGAAATTAGCCATATATTAAGGAGGAATTTTCATGTCAAGACGTAAAAATAATACTGGCAGCGGGATGTCAGCATCTATTGAACAAGGTAAAGCTGCTGGATTTAATGAAGAAACTGCACAAGAACCACTTACAGCTGAATATAAGTTAAACAATAAAAAGACCAAAAAAAGACAATAAAGAAAACTCGCCGTTTGGCGAGTCTTTATGCGAAGACAGAGGGTATTTGCAGTTAGACTTAATTCCTAAAATTAGAAACTAAGTCGACTATTCTTCTCCACTGCCAATTTAGGGTAAAAAAAATAGCAAGCAATTTTAGTAGTAAACATTGCTTGCTACTTTTTTAATATTTTTTGATTATTACTCATCTTTACGTTTTCTTAAAATATTTTTGTTTAATGACGAATGTTGTGGCATTAAATAAATAATATCTCCAGTTCTTTTTGTATCTCTATCAACATTACTTTTTCTTCGATTATAGTATAGGAAAAAATTAATGACATTTCTTTGTCTCTTATTATATTGAACTTTCTTAAACAAGAGATAGAGTACGATCACACCCGAATATATAAGACAAACCGTTAGAACTTGCATAATCAGTATCAGTCTCCTCTTTCATTTTGACTATTACTAGTATTGGTCAAATTACTTGTTTCATACATCAAAAGAGTCAGACAAACTAAAAAAAATAACTTTTACTCTATTAATTTCTTAGAAAATTTATATTTAAATTGTTGTTTGTCATTTTTTATCTTAAAATTATGAAAAATAATTTTCTCAACATTCTAATTTTCTAATTTTAAAGAATGAATTAAATCATATAAATACCTCCCTTTCATTAATTTATTTATATATATGGAAAATGGTTATCGAAAAT
>NZ_NULG01000133.1 GCF_002577195.1 Bacillus sp. AFS041924 | reverse complement strand
AGTCTTTTTTCAACAGCATGTAAAAAAGCACTTTAGAAAGTGCTTTTTTTGGTTAAAGAATTCTAATAATAAAATAAGGTGTTTTACTAATTAGCTAAAGCCTCTGACATTTCAAATAAAAATGAATAGTCAGTCTCTTTTATGTACCAATTTTCTGAACTTTGTATTATAATTTAGTAGGTTAGATTTTAAATCGTTAAACATGGAGGGATATCAATGTCTCAGTTTGAAAAATCATTAGAAAAATATGCTGAACTTGCTGTAAAAAGTGGAGTTAATATCGTAGAAGGACAAACACTACAAATAAATGCACCAATCGGAGCTGCAAAATTCGTACGTAAAGTTGTAAAATATGCTTACGAAGCTGGAGCAAAAAATGTGAATATTGATTGGAACGATGATGTAATTACTCGTACAAAATACGAATTAGCGCCAGAAGAAGCGTTCTCAGAATTCCCAGGCTGGAAAGTAACTGCTTTAGAAGAATTAGCTGAAAACGGTGGAGCTGTTTTATCAGTAATCTCACCAAACCCGGAATTATTAAAAGGAATCGATCCAAAGCGCATTGCTACTTTTAATAAGACTGCTAGCTCAGCATTACATAAATATCGTGAATACATGATGGCTGACCGAATTCGTTGGTCAATCGTAGCGATTCCATGTGTGGAATGGGCTGAAAAAGTATATCCAAATGAGCAAATTGATCAAGCAATGGAATTACTATGGGATGCAGTTTTTAAAATTTGCCGAGTTGACAATGAAAATCCAGTAGAAGCTTGGGTTAAACATAACGATTTCTTACAAGAAAAAGTTGTTCAATTAAATGACAAACGTTATAAAACATTACATTATACTGCACCTGGTACTGATTTGAAGCTAGACTTAGTAGATAATCATGTATGGAAAGGTGGCGGAGCAAACAGTGAAGATGGTAAATGGTTCAATCCAAATATTCCTACTGAAGAAGTTTTCTCTATGCCACATAGCCATGGCGTAAACGGTACAGTTCAAGCGACTTTACCATTAAATTACGGTGGAAATTTAATTGAAAACTTCTCTTTAACATTTAAAGATGGTAAAGTTGTCGATTTCACAGCTGAAAAAGGCTATGAAACTTTACAACACTTATTAGATACTGATGAAGGTGCTCGCCGTCTTGGTGAAGTTGCATTAGTACCTCATGATTCACCAATCTCAAATACAGGTTTAATTTTCTTCAACACATTATTTGATGAAAATGCTTCTTGCCACTTAGCATTAGGTAAAGCATATCCAAACAATATGAAGGATGGAGAAAAATTACCTACTGAAGAACAAGAGAAATTAGGAATCAACCAAAGTTTAACTCATGTTGACTTCATGATCGGATCACCGGAATTAAACATCGATGGAATTAAAGAAGATGGCACAGTTGAACCAATTATGAGAAATGGTAACTGGGCATTTTAATAAGACATAAATAAGAGGGTATCTCATTATTTTGAGATACCCTCTTTATAGTATTAGGCAAGTTCTTGGAACACTTCATTACTTCTTAAAACGGTAATAAAACCATCCAAGATTGTATGACTAACTGAAAATCCTTTACGTTTATAAAACTCAAGTGCGTCCTCATTTCCATTAGAAACAAAAATAAAATAATCCTCGACATCTTCAAACTGTTTCAGCCACTTCATAGACATTTTGAATAATACAGAACCAACGCCATATTTTCGATATTCTTCTTTTATGTAAAATTGAGACAAACACCCAACATCCTTTTTATGAACTGAGGATAGATCAAAAAATGTTGCAAATTCATTTGAATATGCCTCTTTTGGAGAAATACTTGAATAAACATATCCAACGATTTTGTCTTCATCTTTTACGACAACAATATAATTATGTATTGCTTTTTTTACTGAAGGAACCATTCGTGTATCGAAATTCATACGATCAAATAACTCTTGTTTAATCGTCGCCTTTGCCTTTTGAAAAGTCATTAATTCATTACATAAATCTCTACACAATTCTATTTGATCTTCGTCGATAACTTCATAAGTTAAATTCATCTTGTCACTCCTCATTAAAATAGATTTGAGCATTAACTATATCCGTATGCTTTAATTTTAATAGATAAATTTATGAATACAAATGAATTATTAAGATGAATTAATTTTGGTATATAATGGAACTGTCATCTAGAATCAAAATTCATCACCTAAATAAAAATTAAACGGAGGATGAAAAAATGGAAGATCTAAAGTATGAGTTTTATATTGGATCTAAACCGGAAGAAGTTTGGAACATATTCGTGTCTCCAGAAGGAACAAAGGCAATCTTTTTTTGATGTCTATTAAAATCTACGTTCGAAGTCGGAGCGCGGTATGAATATATTGGACCTGGAGAAGATGGAGATCAGACAGTTCATGTTTATGGAAAAATACTAGCATTTGAGCCTTACAATAGGATGAGTTATACGGAACACGCTGGCCCAGCATACCGTGAAAATCATGCTGAATTAGAAACAAGAATTACACTTACCCTTGAAACGGTGGGGGAGTGCACAAAATTAACGCTAGTTAACGACCAATGGCCAGAAAATCATCCTTCATACGAAAGTACAAAATCTAGCTGGCCAATGATATTAAGTAATGTAAAAACATATGCAGAAACTGGTAAAACATTAGATTTTGGTTGGTAAAATTGAAAACTAAAAAACCTCTGGATTCAGAGGTTTTTGTTTTTATGTTTCAGATTAACCTACTCAGATTATCTAAAAATATGAAAACCAATATAAGCACCAATAATACTAATAATAGTAGATAAAATGATATAGGATAAGGCTGTTTTATACTTTTTTGTCAGTAATAATTGAATCGCTTCATATCCAAATGTAGAGAATGTCGTAAAACCGCCTATTATCCCTACACCAATAAACAACCATAAAGTAGTAGAGATGGACTTCTCAAGATAGAAATGATTAGTTAAACCTAAAATAAACGAACCGATGATATTAATAACGAAGGTTCCAAAAGGAAAACTTGTTTTTAATTTATTACTTATAAAGTTTCCAAGGGCATAGCGACAAATTGCTCCAATTCCCCCACCTATTCCAATAATAATCATGATGAGGTTTCTCCTTTTACTTTATTAAATTTCTCTGCCGTTTTAAAGCCAACATATGCCAGGCTTATCCCAATTACTAAACTGAACAAGATATAAGCAAAACTTACTAGGAATTTTTTTTCATCAATCAGAGCCTCATTTTCAAGTGCAAAAGTTGAGAATGTAGTGAATGCGCCAGTAAAACCTGTCCCGATTAATAAAGTATGCTCAGGTTTTAAATGAACTTTAGCCATAGGCAAAAAGAATCCTAAAAAGAAACATCCGACTATATTAATTAAAAATGTTTGAATTGGAAATCCATTAGAAAGTGGATGAATAGATGTCCCTATTATGTAACGAAGAATAGCTCCAAAAAATCCTCCAACAAGTATATAAATATAATTCATAAATCACCTCTAGAAAACATTATAAAAACGCTCCCTAAGAGCGTTTCAGTGTGTAGACAAAGTCCCGAAAATTTGATTTTCAGTATAAAGACAAAGTTTCAAATGTTTGATTTTCAGACTGTTAGTTTACAAAATAAAAAGCAATAATTGAAACTAAATTATTTAAAAAATGGGCAAAAATCGTAACTTCGATTTTTTTTGTTTTGATATAAATAATACCAAAAATTAAACCAGCTAAAGAATATGACAGTAAAGCATAGATAGAAAAACCAGCAAGCATATGCAATAAACCAAATCCAAATGAACTTACAATTAATCCTATGATAGGAAAATTTTTAAAAATAGATCCAATAATTAGTTTTCGTGTAATCCATTCTTCTTTAATTGGTGCAAGAATTACCGCAGAAAAAATCATAAGGATTGGGTTAGTACGCAGTAAGTCTTCAACTGCTTTATGATTATCTGGAGTTGCAATTGAATAGTTAAAGTGTTGGAAAATTACATCAAGAAGATGTGAAGAAGCAATCAGAACTACATAAGCTCCTAAAATAATAACTACGTCAATCAATTTTATGTTTATTCGCCTTAGGGTTAGAAGTCCTTTTTTCTTCGTATAATAATATAGCCACAATAAGCTGATGACACCAAATATCGAATCCGTATAAATCGAAACAGTATTGACTAGATTTTCAAATTGTTTTTCGGTAAGACTTATATCTGCGATTCTAACAAAAATCATACCCCATATTGAAGCGATCAAGATTAGTAAGTTCAGACCAACAATAAATATTAAAAAATAGTAGACAAGGGTTTTTATAGCGGTCTTACGCTCATTCGGAATATTTTCTGGAATGAGTGTATTATAGTTTAGTTCATTATCCAAATCGGCTCCTCCAATTTTATGATCTATGTTCACAAACTTTCTAAAAAACTATTTTATATTTATATAAACATATACTATTTTATATTAAATTTAAAGCCTAAAGAACCATTATTAGAAGAAATGCGATTAATTATTAATTATTTGGCTCTGTTAATATTAAATGTTGATTTCTAGTTAAATTCGAGACTAAT
>NZ_NULG01000132.1 GCF_002577195.1 Bacillus sp. AFS041924 | reverse complement strand
AAGAGTGTGTAGTATGTCCAATGTTGGAACAGTGTACAAAATCAAAAAATCATCAAAAAGTAGTAACACGTCATGTTTGGGAAGAACATAAAGAGAAAGTCCGCTTAAATAGAATTTCTAAATCTGGAAAATTACTTTATAAATATCGAAAAGAAAAAGTTGAGCGTAGTTTCGCAGACTCAAAAGAGCTGCATGGACTACGCTACTGCAGGTTACGAGGATTAAAAGGAGCTATAGAACAAGCATTGCTTACAGCTGTAGTTCAAAACATAAAGAAGATCGCAATGCATCTAGCACGTACAGCATAGGTGTATTTTTTATGTTTAAAACACTATTTTTTTCACTTAAACCAATAAAAAATAGGTAATAAAAAGAGTGTAGAGAAATTTTTAGGGGTTTCTCTACACTCTGAAGTGTACCTTAGATACACTTTTTTTATAAAAATTACACTATAGTATTCTCTTTTCTATTTCTTCAAAAGGATTTCTATGAAACTATTTTTTTGCGAATTGATGAAATTGACATTTTGCAAACAATAACATATTATGTTTGTAAATAAATAAACATTTTTTGTATTTGTTTGTTAAATGATAAATGAAAAAAGGTTGTGTTTGGAAAGTGGAAAATTTAGACGTATTTTGGAATGCTGAGCTAGATGAATTAAAACAAGGATATATTGAAGAGGAAAATCATTATATCTGTTTGCTTTGTAGTAGAAGAATTGAAAAGGGAATTATTTATCAAGAATCAGGAATTCTCTATGAAGCAAAAAAATATATGAAAGTTCATATAGAACAAAGCCACGATTCTGTTTTTGATTATCTAATTCAGTTGGATAAAAAGCTAACGGGATTAACTGAGCATCAAAATCATCTTTTACGTCTTTTTTATCAAGGTAAAAGTGATGCAGAAATACAAAAAGAAACTGGCGTCGGTAGCGCTTCTACAATTAGGAATCATCGCTTTGTTTTAAAAGAAAAAGAGCGACAAGCAAAGTTATTCCTTGTGTTGATGGAGCTTTTAAAAGAAAAGGATCAGCATGCTCCAAGCTTTTTATCACTTCATAAAACAGCAAAGATGGTCGATGAGCGCTATAACATTACCGAGGATGAAAAGGAAAAAGGCTTAAAAAAGTATTTTCCTGAGGGAACGGATGGACCATTAAAGAAATTCCCATTAAAGGAAAAACAAAAGCTTGTCGTTTTGAGGGAAATCGTTAAAAGATTATCACCAAATAAGACTTATACCGAGAAAGAGATAAATGAAGTACTAACAGCTGTTTATCCTGATTATGTCGTGTTAAGAAGATACTTAATTGAATATGGATTTATTGATCGAAAGTCGGACGGAAGTAGCTATTGGTTAAAAGTTTAGTAAACGAAAGGTTGTTATGAAATGAGTAGAAAAAAAGAATTGAAAATGCAATATAAAGAAACAAAGGTTCAAGCAGGTATATACCAAATCAAAAACACTAAGAATCAAAAAATTTTTATTGTCAGTACTAAAAATTTAAAAACAATAAATGGAAAGAAATTTGAATTAGAGGCAGGATTTTGTACAAATAAAGCACTTCAACAAGAGTGGAATGAATATGGTAAAGAGTCATTTGTATTCGAGGAATTAGAAATTTTGAATGAAGAAGATATTAGTCCGTTAGGGATAAAGGGAGATTTAAAAAAATTTGAGGAAAAATGGTTAGAAAAACTGCAACCTTATGGTGAAAGAGGATATCACTCAAACAATGGTAAGGATGATCTCTTTTGATTACATCAGAGATAAATCCTCGTGAGAAAAAAGAAGTAAAATTTACTTTATTACGTCCAATGATCATGTTTTTAATTCCACTACTTTTAAGTAATATTATGCAGTCTATTGGCCAAGTATTTAGCATGATTATAGTGGGAAATTGGCTAGGAGAAAATGCTTTAGCTGCAATATCAGCTTTCTTTCCAATCTTTTTCTTTTTAGTTTCATTTATTATTGGAATTGGTTCTGGTAGTTCAATTTTAATTGGCCAGGCGCATGGTGCAAAGTTTGATGAAAGACTAAAATCCATTGTTGGAACAACGCTTACTTTTACCTTTTTCCTCGCATTAGTGTTGGCCATTATAGGTAATATTTTCATTGAAGATCTATTGAGAGTAATAGGAACTCCAGAAAATATTCTTCAAGTAAGTTCTCATTATGCTTCAATTTTATTTTGGTCGATCCCGGTCTTATTTATCTATATGGTATATACGACGCTTATGAGAGGCATTGGAGATTCGAAGACACCATTTTATTTTCTAATAGTCAGTACGGTTTTAAATGTTGCACTTTTACCACCGTTAGTATTTGGTTGGGTAGGAATACCGAAGTTTGGAATTTATGGGGCAGCTTACGCATCTGTAGGATCAACTATTTTGACATGTATCGTTTTATTCATCTACTTACACAAATCAAAACACCCTCTCCGCATTGATTCTTCAATAAGAAAATATTTACGGATGGATAGAGAACTATTGAAACTAATTTTAAAACTAGGTATTCCAACGAGTATTAATATGGTATTCCTTTCGATTTCTGAAATCGCCGTTATTACTTTTGTGAATCAATATGGTTCAGACGCTACTGCCTCGTATGGGGTAGTAAATCAGTTAGTAAGCTACGTTCAAATGCCGTCACTTTGTATCGGAATCGCAGTATCTATTTTTGCTGCTCAATCAATTGGAGCAAATCAGTTTGAACGATTAAATCAAGTTATTAAAATAGGATTATTACTTAACTATGTATTAGGCGGTATCGTTATTTTACTAACCTATCTTTTCTCAAAACCGATCTTAAATTTATTTCTAACAAATGATAATACAGTTCAAATTGCGAATAGCTTATTGATGATTACGTTATGGGGTTATTTAATTCTAGGACATTCGTTTATTTTAACGTCAACAATGCGAGCGAGTGGAGCAGTGCTATGGCCAACACTCATCAGCATATTCGTTATCTGGTGTATTGAAGTACCTGTTGCCTATCTATTGTCTCATTACACAAATCTGGGGATGAAAGGGATTTGGGTAGGATATCCAGCGGCCTTCTTAGTCGGACTTGGACTAAACTATTTATATTATAAATTTTCGTGGAGAAAGAAACGGATTGTACGATTAGTAAATTAAATGAATGAGGTGAAACCACAATGACATTTGTGGTTTCTTTTGTTTGGTCAATTCGATTGTTTACCTAATTTTACCGTATACCTTTATTGTTATAGGAACATACTTTTATAGATACAAATCGTAATCAAAATTTACAGATTGAGTTCACAAAATTGTAACATTAATCATCATTTGCTTAGAATAATTAAATTCATTGGACAATAAGATATTACATTATAGGGGGGATTTCAGATGGAGTTGGATAATGTCACACTCAGTAGATTACTAACAAGTATGACACTAGTATTTCACATTATTTTTGCAACAATTGGTGTAGGAATACCCTTAATGATTGCGTTTGCAGAAGGGTTAGGAATAGTAAAAAAGGATCCACATTATACGCTCATGGCAAGAAGATGGGCTAGAGGGTATACCATTACAGTTGCAGTTGGTGTAGTAACTGGTACGTGTATCGGTCTACAACTATCTTTATTATGGCCGAGCTTTATGAGAATTGCGGGTCAAGCAATTAGTTTTCCATTGTTCATGGAAACATTCGCTTTCTTTTTTGAAGCAATATTCCTAGGGATCTATTTATACACTTGGGACCGATTTAAAAAACCGATTTATCACTGGTTGATTATTTTACCAGTTATATTAGGTTCAACTTTGTCAGCATTTTTTATCACGACCGTAAATGCATTTATGAATACTCCACAAGGCTTTACCTTGGAAAACGGAACCATTAAAACGGTTGATCCAATTGCTGCTATGTTTAATCCGGCTGCTCCATCAAAAACTTTACATGTAATCGTTACTGCTTATGTTGCGTCTGCACTTATCTTAACGTCAATCGCTGCGATTCAAATACTAAGAGGAAAGAATACGGAATATACACGAAAAGGACTTCGACTAGCAGCAACCCTAGGATTAATTTTTGCCGTTTTAACAGGTGTTACAGGAGATGTCTCTGCAAAATTCCTTGCTAAATACCAACCTGAAAAGCTAGCAGCAATTGAATGGCATTTTGAGACTGAGAGAGGGGCAGATTTCGTATTATTCGGAACACTGGATGACAAAACACATGAAGTAAAATATGAAATTCGAATTCCTAAACTGTTAAGCTTTTTATCTTTCTCAGATTTTAATGCGCCGGTAACTGGTTTAAATGAATTTCCAAAAGATGAGACCCCGCCTTTGTACATACATTATTTATTTGACGTTAAGATGACCTTTGTTGCCTTAATTATATCGATGACCTTCATCTTTGTTGTATTTTCTATTAAGAAGAAAAATTGGATGCATAATAAATGGCTATTACGTGGACTAGCGTTGACCGGACCATTAGCAATGATCAATATCGAACTTGGCTGGATGATTGCCGAAATAGGCCGACAACCATGGATATTAAGAGGATATATGAAGGTTTCAGAGGGAGCCACAACTGCCAAAGGACTAGGCGGTATGTTTTGGTTATTTTTTGCATTGTATGTATTTCTAGGAGTCTTTTGTACGATCGTTATTCGAAAAATGTTCATTCATAATCCACCTGAAGATGAACTTCAATATCGTTTAAAAAAATAAAGTGAAAAGGAGGTTGTGCATTGAATATTGAGTTGCTAGGTATCATCGTTTTATGGGTATTTCTGTACGGATATATTATTGTCGCATCAATAGACTTTGGCGCAGGCTTTTTTGCTTATTATGGAAAAGTAACTAAAAAAGACCATTTAATCAATAATTTAATCAGTAGATATTTATCACCTGTTTGGGAAATCACGAATGTATTTTTTGTATTTTTCTTTGTTGGCATTATCGGCTTCTTTCCAAGTGTTGCTTACTATTATGGGACTGCCTTATTAATTCCAGGTAGTATATCATTAGTCCTTTTAGCAATAAGAGGCTCATTTTATGCTTTTTCTAATTATGGATCAAAGGAAAATAAAGTGTATTTATTTTTATACGGAGCAACAGGATTATTAATTCCCGCATCGTTATGTACAGTTCTGACCATTTCTGGTGGAGGATATATTGTAGAAAAAAACGGTGTCGTTCAATTTTTAGCTGAAAAATTATTAACTAGCATTTACTCGTGGAGTGTTGTAATTATAGCAATCATTTCAGTATTGTATATAAGCGCAACTTTCCTAACGTTCTATGCAAGCAAGGCAAAGGACAATAGTGCCTTAGAAATTTTAAGACAATATGCGCTATTTTGGACAGTTCCGACAATCTTATCAAGCTTCTTAGTTTTTGTAGGATTAAGAGATAATAACGTAAAGTTTTATAAAAATATTATTGATCATTATTGGTGGATGTTTTTATTATCACTTATTTGCTTTTTAATTGCTTCGACTCTAATTCTAATTAAACGAAATTATGGAACAGCATTTATATTTGTTATGCTCCAATTTTTCTTCGCATTTTTCGGCTATGGGGCAGCGCATATGCCATATATTTTAGATCCATTTATTACAATTTACAATGGATACACAAATCAAACATCCGGAACAATGCTAGTAACGGTATTTTTATTAGGATTACTTCTATTAGTGCCATCACTATTGTTTTTATTTAAACTATTTTTATTTGATGCCGAGTATGTTCAAGGCAAAAAATAAGGTGGAGGAGACAGAATGCACTCTTCTAATAAACATGAAAAGCGGCTAGTGATTCTTTGTATGATCGTGGCTATAATTATGGGATTGTCATTTATTAGTAAATTTTTTCATTGAATAGTGAGATAAAAAGGCGCCACTTGGAAATTGTGGTGTCTTTTTTTGTGAAGGTGGGTGTTGCAAATAAAAAAGGCGAATCTGCAAATAACATGCTAAATTCACCTAAAAGAAAGTTTATTTTACTTCTTTTGTAGCCTCGATATTTACGCACTTTCCGTAACTTTTCCTTCTTTTACAAGGAGCGTACGAGTTGAAACATTTTTTGCGAATTCCATATCGTGAGTGATGACTAGAATACTCATTCCGCCTTTTGCTAAGCTTTTCATAATTTCAGCAATTCCGTTCGTTAGTTCTGGATCTAATGCTGAAGTAGGTTCATCAAAGCAAAGAATTTTTGGTTGTAATGCACATGCTCTAGCAATAGCTACACGTTGTTGTTGACCACCTGAGAGTTCGTATGGATATGAATTCGCTTTGTCGCTTAAACCAACTTGATCTAATAAATTCATAGCTCTTTTTGAGGCTTCTTCTTTATTCATACCTAATGCAAGTATTGGCGCTTCAATAATGTTTTCAATCACTGTTTTGTGAGGAAATAAATTATAGTTTTGAAAAACGAGGCCAACGGTTTTTCGTACGTTTAAAAGATCTTTTTTCGATTTAATGATTTGGCCATCTATTTCAATTGATCCACCATCAAAACTTTCCAAGCCATTAATGCAACGTAGAATAGTTGTTTTTCCGGCTCCGGATGGTCCTAATAGGGTAACGATTTCTCCTTTATTTACTTCAAAAGAGACTTCATTTAATACCGTTTGTTTATTAAACTGTTTTATTAAGTTATTTACTTTTAACATGAAAGTCTCTCCTTATTTATAATATGAATATCGATTTTCTAAACGTTTAAATAAAGTTGTTAAGATTGCTGTTAATAGTAGATAGATAACTCCAACGAAAACAAGAGGGAGTAGGGAAGCACTAGTATTAGATGCAATTTTAGCTACTCGAAGCATATCATCAAGTCCAACTACATAGACAAGTGCTGAGTCTTTTATTAGTGTAATAACTTCATTTGAAACAGGAGGTAATACTTTTTTAGTCATTTGAGGAAGAATAATTCTTTTAAAAGTTTGACTACGACTTAAACCTAAAACCTCTGCTGCTTCGTATTGTCCTTTATCAACTGATTGAATACCAGCTCTAAATATTTCACCAAAATATGCTGCGTAATTAAGTGCAAATGCGATAATTACTGTTGTAAAACGGTCAAACACAATACCGACTAATGGTAAACCAAAAAAGATAAAGATGATTTGTAAAAGTAGAGGTGTACCACGCATTAATAAAATATAAGAACTCATAATTGATTTGATTGCTGTTATATTTGAAAGTCTTCCAAGTGCTATGATGATTCCAAGTGGGATTGATAACGCCAGAGTAATTATGAAAACCTCTAGCGTTACTGTTAATCCATCAAGCATGGAAGGGATTAATGCTGTAATTTGTTCCATGATCGTAATCTCCTTTTATTTCAATGTACCGAACCATTTTTTATAAATCTTGTCGTAAGTGCCATCTTTTTTCATCGCATCTATTTCTTTGTTAATTTTTTTAAGTAAAGCATCATCTTCTTTTCTAACGCCAATTCCATACTCTTCTACACCAAAATTATCTTCTAAAATTTTGTATTTATCTTGGCCTCTTTTATTCATGTAGTATCGAGCTAATGTTTCATCTGCTACAACAGCATCAACACGTTTTGACTCTAAATCCATTAAAGCTTGGTTATTATTTTCGTATAATACGGGTTTACTACCATTGAATGATTTTACTAATTTCTCATCTTTATTAACTGCATCTAAAGAACTTGAACCTTCTTGAATACCAACATTTTTACCTTTTAAATCTGATTTAGTTATTATATTTGAATTTGCAAGGGTGATAATAACTTGTCTATTTTTTAAATACGGACTTGAAAAATCAACCTTTTTCTTACGTTCATCTGTAATTGAATAACCATTCCAAATTGCGTCGATATTGCCAGATTTTAATTCAGTCTCTTTCATTGACCAATCAATCGGTTGGAAAGTTACTTTCATTTTTTCACGTTTAAATACTTCGTTTGCTAAATCAATATCAAAACCAACAATTTTACCTTGATCGTCTTTAAATCCCATTGGTACAAAAGTATCGTCAAGTCCAACGACCACTTCGTTCGCATTTCGTTTCTCTTTTCCACAACCTGTTACAACTAATATTGAAATCATACACATGATAATTGCTGACATTAATTTTTTCTTCATTTTTACTCTCTCCCTTAAACTATTTTTAAAAAACAAAAAACTCCCGACCTCTAGCTATATGGAATAGCTAGAGGACGGGAGTATTACTCACGTGGTTCCACCTCTATTTTATTGATACCTCACGATACCAACCTCTTCAAGTGCAGCAATTAAGCTATACTCTAGCACGATAACGGGTGCAGGGAATCCGGAAACAGTCTACTACCAAAAAGGGTTCGGTGCTCAGCTCAGAGATGTGTTCAAAATATTGTCTTATGCCCCTCGCACCAACCGGGAACTCTCTGTTTAAGAACTTAATACTTTTACTATTTCTCATCATGGCTTTTAAATTTAAATTGTTAATAATATTCAATACTGCAGTTTTTATAAATCCAAACTAGTTTGTTTTGCGATGAACAAATAATATTACAGATGACAAACAACTGTCAACAAATTTTATTTAAAAAAACTGTAATTTTGTCAGATTTTGGGTAGGAAATTTCTCGGGAAATATGGAAAATTGTCGATTTAATACTGATTGGAATTGTAAAATATTATCAATTCACAGAAATAACCTATACTCCGTGAATTTCGGTTAAAAAAAGTAAGAATGAGAGGGGAAATACTCGTTCTAGGCAGCTGAGTTGGTTTTATCTATGTAGTTTTTCAAAGAAGTAGCCCGTTCGAGCAGAAGCATACGGGCAAATTCTTTTTTGTTGAACTAACTATACTAATAACCAATTGAATTAATGCAATGACAAAGGGCATTGCGATATGAATAAGTTAACAAAAAATTCATGTCATCAAAGTATATCGAAGGAATCGTATGTTATAATAAATATATATATAAAAGAACGAGTGCGCTTAAACTCGTTCTAGGCAACTAAATAAGCCGAAATGGTTTTATCAGAGTATTTTTACAAAAGAAGTAGCCCATGCCGTGCAAAGCATAGGGGCTATTTCTTTTTTGTTGCACTAATTATACTAACAACTAATTGGATCAATGCAACGAAAAAGGTCATTGCGATATGAATAAATTAACAAAAAATTCATTTCATCATAAGTATATCGAATGAATCATATGATATAATAAATATATAATAAAAAAGAACGAGTGCAGCAACACTCGTTCTAAGTAACTAAATAAGCCGAAATGGTTTTATCTATGTTTTTCAAAGAAGTAGCCCATGCAGCCAAAGCATAGGGGCTATTTCTTTTTTGTTGCATTAATATACTAACTACTAATTGAATCAATACAACGACAAAGGTCATTGCGATAAAGATCAGTGTAAGTATTTCAAGTGTTTGCATTTTGGCATCACCTCCTTTCTACAAAAAGTCGTAGAAAAGAAGATAAAACTATTCCCCTATGCTATTTAGTTACCTAATTTTATTATAATAAAATAATTCTGTTTAAACTGAAGTAATAATAATTGAATTTAAACAATTTCATGAATTTTTAGAATGATTACAATTCTGTTCGGTTGGTAAAAATTGAACAGAGTGTCGAAATATTAATATCTTGAAAATTATTGTATGATAGGATTATTCGAAGTTTTTTATAAAGTGAAATTTGTGGATATAGATAAATTAAAGTAGGAGAGTAGAATGAGAAAATTTAAGAAAGTTTATATAGAAATTACAAATATATGTAATTTGAAGTGTAATTTTTGTCCGAGCCCTACGTTAGAGAGACCGTTGAAATTTTTGGATGAGAAAGCATTTACTCATGTTGTAAATTCGGTTAAACCTTATACGGATCATATTTATTTTCATTTGATGGGTGAACCGTTTTTAAATACAAAGCTTGGTCGTTTTTTGGATATTAGTCATGAAAATGGTTTGAAGGTCAATTTAACAACAAATGGTACGTTAATAAATAAAGTAAAGGATTTATTAATTGAATCTAAAGGTTTAAGACAAATCAACTTTTCACTTCATAGTTTTGAAGCGAATGACTTAACGAAGGATTTGCATGATTACGTTGAAAATATTACGAATTTCATTAATGAAGCGAATGAAAAAAGCGATATGATTTGTGCGATTAGGCTTTGGAATATGGATAGTGAAGAGTTAAAAGCAAGCAATTCATTGAATATTGATATATTAAAATTACTTGAGGAAAAACTGAATGTAGATTTTTCTTTAAGTGAAAGACTACAAGAAACGCACAATATTAAACTGCGCGATAAAATATATTTAAATATGGCAGAAAAGTTCCAATGGCCAGATATGGGTAATGATATTATCGATGAAAATGTATTCTGTTATGGTTTGAGGGATCAAATTGGAGTACTAGTTGATGGAACAGTTGTACCATGCTGTTTAGATAGTGAAGGTAAGATTCCACTAGGGAATATTTATGAGTCTTCATTAGAGGATATTTTAAATTCAGAACGTGCAAGAGCAATTTATGATGGCTTCTCAAGACGATGTGCAGTGGAAGAATTATGTAAAAGATGTGGGTACGCAAAACGACATAAAAAATAATTTTTAGGAAAAAGCGCTTTCTTTTTAAAAGAAAGTGCTTTCTTATTTAAAAGCGAAAAATAGCTATATTAATCCTCAAAAATTTATAGTAGTATAGTTTAGTCTGTTAAAAGTTTAGGAGGATTTACATTAATGAAAGACGTACAACAAATTAAAATAACTACTGCAGATCCATCTGCAATTGGTTTATTCGGTTTAGCGATGGTAACGCTTGTTGCCTCAACACAAAAACTAGGAATTACTGATGGGGTATCGTTAGTATTACCTTGGGCGATATTTTTAGGTGCGATTGCACAATTATTTGCGAGTATTCAGGATTTCAAACATAATAATGTATTTGGCGCAACAGCATTTGGAGCATATGCGTTCTTCTGGTTAGCTGTTGGTACTACTTGGTTAATCCAATTAGGTGTTTTTGGAAAAGCTTTAATGAATGCAGCAGATGTAAAACAGCTTGGTTTTGCTTTTGTAGGATATTTAATCTTTTCAATTTTTATGACAATCGGTGCAATGGAAACACATAAGGTCTTATTTATTATTTTTGTATTAATTGATTGTTTATTTATTGGATTATCATTAAGCACCCTAGGATTTATGGAAGAGGCTACACATACTTTTGCAGCATATAGTGAATTAGGAATTGCAATTATGTCATTTTATGGATCAGCTGCAGCTGTTTTAAATAGTCATTTTGGAAGAGAATTTTTACCTGTTGGGAAACCATTTGGTATTTTTAAAGCTAAATAAAGTTAAACTTTTAACCTTTACTATTTGAGTAAAGGTTTTTTTTATAAACAATTGTATTGTTTGGTTAGAAATAACAGAAGATAATATCGTGCTTTTATAAGGAGAAATTGAAATGAAAGGTGGAAATACGTTTGACAACACTATTGTATATCACAGCACATCCTCACGATAAGTCTACTTCATATAGTATGGCAGTTGGTGATGCATTTATCGAGAGCTATAAAGAGGCGCACCCTAATGATCAAGTAGTACATATTGACCTTTATAAGGAAACGATCCCTCATATTGATGCTGAAGTTTTTTCTGGCTGGGGAAAACTTCAAACTGGAGGAGCTTTTGATACACTTTCAACGGGTGAGCAATCAAAAGTAGGTAGATTAAATGAGATTGTAACGCAATTTGCTGAGGCAGATAAATATGTTTTCGTAACACCATTATGGAACTTTTTATTCCCTCCAATTATGAAAAACTATATTGATGCGATTTGTGTTGCTGGTAAAACGTTTAAATATACTGCTAATGGGCCACAAGGATTATTAGGTGGTAAAAAAGCTTTACATATTCAGGCACGTGGTGGAGTTTATTCAGAAGGCCCAGCAGCAGGTCTTGAAATGGGGCATCGCTATATTGGAACGATCATGAGCTTCTTAGGTGTACAAGATTTTAATGGGATCTTTGTAGAAGGTCAAAATCAATTCGCAGACCGAGCTCAAGAAATTAAAGAACAAGCAATCCAAAAAGCTAAAGAAGCTGCTAAGGATTTTTAAGATAGTTTAGACAGAAAACTCACTTTGATGTGAGTTTTTTTGAGGAAAAACGCGAGTGATAATAGCATGTGCGATGCGAACGCTAGGTGAACTATATTGATAAAGCTGTGAACTTGGTGCATAAAGCAGTGAGTATTGTGCGTAAATTGCTGTGATTTGTTCATAAA
>NZ_NULG01000131.1 GCF_002577195.1 Bacillus sp. AFS041924 | reverse complement strand
CATACAGATAGGTAAGGGTTTGAAGTTATCGCTCCCTTTTCCCCCTGTTCACACCGTACGTGCGACTTTCACCGCATACGGCGTTCCAACTATTCCAATTTATTCTTTTCTATGTATTAAGCAGACGAGTGCTTTTCTTCCAATTTTAGATTGTTTGATTCTGACATTTTAGTCGTAATGAATTTACTTTTTCCATTTGCTTTTGAGTAAGGTTTAAGGATTTCAAAAGAGCTTCTATTTTAGCTTTATCTTTTAGATGAAGCAGTTTATGTATAGCTTTATCTACAATAATAAGATTTGAATAGCTATCATCATTTGAAATATGATAAGGGTTAATGTGATGGCAATGCCATTCATTAATCCCTAAATCCACTCCTAATATGGCACATTTGCCATATTGGGCAATAAATTTACTGATTCGATTGTCATTGTATTCAATTGATCGATTTGGAATGTAGTTTCTCATGATGTAAGTAAGTATATTTCTATCGATAGCTTTTAAGCTATTATGTATTTTTGCTCTTCCTTCGGCAGTGAAGTTACACGTGGTTTGTGAAAAACAACGTGGTAATTTCCACCGTTGGGCATGTATAGGGACAAAAACCATTTCCTTTATCTTAAATAACTTACTTTCATAACCTTTGTACCTTTTCTGTAAGGTCTTGGTCATATCATGAAAACTTGCCTCTGTTCTAATATTCTTTAGTTGATTGTATAACGTTTTGCGTAGATGATAGTTTAACTTAT
This sequence comes from Bacillus sp. AFS041924, assembly GCF_002577195.1. Classification (GTDB taxonomy): domain Bacteria; phylum Bacillota; class Bacilli; order Bacillales; family Bacillaceae_G; genus Gottfriedia. Next base: position 1,961 of record NZ_NULG01000131.1, on the reverse strand, counting down.
TTAGATTAATAGTAATTTGAGAGGCAACAGAATAATAGTTTTGGATTCCCATTACCACGGTATTGAAATTCCAGACAGTCTGAGCACTAGGTTTTTTCTTAATCAATTTTATAGCTTCCTTTATCTTTTGGAAGGCGTTTTCTTTTGCCTTCTTCGACATATCGGAACTTGATACGTAAGTTTTTCCTTTTCTTATGGCTTTTACTGAAAAGCCAAGAAACTCGGAAGAGTTCTTCTTTAAATTGATAATTTTAGATTTTTCTTCACTTGTTTCCAAGTGTAGTCTGTTTTTTAAGAAATCTTTCAATGCGTAATTCATTTTTATTGCCTGTGACCTTGTCCTGCACATTATCTTAAAATCGTCCGCATAGCGGACGATGAAGCACTCCTTCAAAGCTGTTCTCTTTAAAGACTTATACTTGCTACCATTGCTCAAATAAGTATGGTTACTTTTAAACGTTTCCCATTGTTCACTAATCCACCAATCCAACTCATTTAATACAATGTTGGAAAGTAAAGGAGATAATATTCCTCCTTGTGGGGTCCCTCTTGTAGGAATACCTACACCTTCAATCTCTGCTTTTAACAGTTTAGATATAATAGAAAGAAGTGGTTTATCCCTTATACCTAACGACCACATTTGTTTTAGTAATTTACTATGATTAACGTTATCAAAGAATCCTTTTATATCAACATCAATACAATGGTAGAGTCCAACTCGATTTATAAGGAACTCGAATCTAGCTTTGGCATGGTGTGTGCTACGATTCGGTCTGAATCCATAACTGTGTTTATGGAATTTTGCTTCACATATTGGCTCTAAAATTTGAAGTATACATTGTTGAAAGATTCTATCCCAAATTGTTGGAATCCCCAATGGTCTGGTTTTTCCTTTTCCTTTCGGAATAAAAACACGCCTTACTGTTTGAGGCTCGTAACACATGAACATTGTTTGAACCTTTTCTATTACTTCTGTAACTGACAGATGTGTAATATCATCAATCGTTAATTTATCTGTTCCCGCAGTTTTGCTACCTGTATTTCTTTTAATGTTTCGGTAGGCAAGTCGAATATTATCTTCAGAACATATTAATTCTGTTAAATCATAGAAGTGATGACCATTGACACTTTGAGCATAAAGTATGTCAAAACAAGTTTGCATACAGTAATATTCACTGTGTCTCAGTTTCTCCCGTTTCAATAAGTCGGTTACTCCTTTCGAAGTTAAACCTCTTTTAGTCTCACAAGAACCTTATTAATCGATAAAGAACTGCCTTACATGGTTGAATAAATCTTATTAGTCTAGTGGCTATCCCTTCATGTGGATTAGACATTTCATTGGTACTGTGCCACCACTTTCACTGATACAAAGACAAGTTATGCAGTAACTAATATCATTAATGCTTTCCTTGCCAACGCTTCGTTAGAAGTAAGTCCTCCACGTTATCAGCTTACAATGTTGAATTATATCTATTATAGAATGAACTTAGGTGCTTCCTGTAAGCCTGTTAGCATTCATACGCCTGTAACGTATCATGGATTTTCATATTAGTTAGTCTTACTCATCCACATCTAACCTCACAATTTGGTGATATACACATTTCTATGTATCGCAGGTATAGACCCGTACATTCAGAAGTTCGTCAGCTTAACCTTTTATGGTAGGCTTATTCGCATTCTCACCATATTCATTCAACTCAAGCATCATGAACTACACCACTCCATCGAGTAGGCTTTCGTCAGCCAAACTGGTACGGTAATTTCTCACGCCTTTTCGCCGAGCTTATAACATGATCATTCTTACTAAATCTAATGCTATTCGACTAAGAGAGAACCCTTCAAGGCGTTACCCAATCATTTGATTCTTCGATATAATCCTTCAATTCCGAAAGGAACTGTCTAGCCTTTACTAGAGTAATGTGACCATTCTCCATTTAAACTAGAAACATTTCGCACAACTA
>NZ_NULG01000130.1 GCF_002577195.1 Bacillus sp. AFS041924 | reverse complement strand
GGTCTTTATTAATCTTATCTACCTAAAAATCACTTTTTTTCACCAAATAATTTCATTTTTTGGCATTTTCTTATTCGAAATTAAATCAAAAAACGCTAAATTACCCCAATACAAGACAAGTAATTCTTGGAGTAATATTTAATTATTCAATTGTTGAGAATAGTTTTTTATTCGTGAATTTTCTGTAAAAAATATCTGCAATTGATTAAAAGTGGATGATGTATCTAATGGGGGGGAAAACATGAAAAAGAAAAAATTGTCTAGAAAGAGTATGAAGCCAACTAAAAAAATGGTCTCGATTTTTGCGTTGAGCTCAATGTTTTTAAATGTTGCGATACCTCAAAGTTTTGCAAGTGTAAATGCTGAGACTAAACCGAATCAGCAAGATTCAACTAGCAATACTTTTGATGCAAAGGAAGTAAACCGTATTCTTGACGGCCTTACTGCTGAACAAAAAGCAAATATTAATAAGCTTACTGNNTTAATGTAATTGTTCAATTTAAAGAAGATCCAGCAAAGATTCAGATCATAAAGCAATCATTAGCTAAAGGAAGAGCAACTGCAAATAGTCAAACGTTTGCAAGTGAATATTCTGATGCACAAAAAAAGGTTAAAGATTCTCACGCTAAATTTAAAAGCTTTGTGAATGGACAGCCGAAGACACAAATAGTTGGCGGGAAGTCTGTAAATACTTCGATGGGTATTACTCGTGAATACACAGATGCATTTAATGGAGTAGCTTTATCACTACCTGCAAATCAAGTAGAAAAACTTGCGGAAAATCCAGAAGTTGCTTCTATTTGGTCTCAAGTAGAATATTCTGTTCCGGAAGATAACGCTTCCCAAGCTGTAGCGACAAGTAGGGCTGCAGGGAAACCAACAGGTGGGCTTTCTTATTTAGGTATTGATAAGCTTCAAGCTGAAGGTCATACTGGTATCATAAAATCAGGTCCACGTGCAGGACAAAAGGTTAAGGTTGGTGTATTAGACACTGGTATTGATTACAATCACCCAGATTTGAAGGGTGTTTATAAAGGTGGACATGACTTAGTTAATAATGAAGGATTAGATGCAAATGGAAATGTTAAATACGTAGATGACAATGATCCGATGGAAACAACTTATGATGATTGGGTAGCCGATCGAGCAGAGCCAGATGTAATTTCTGGTCCACCACCTTCAGATTATAAGCCATATATTACATCTCATGGAACTCACGTTGCGGGGACAATTGCTGCAAATACGACGAATAATAACGATACTTATTCTGCAAATGGGGTTGCACCTGAAGTGGACCTATATGCTTATCGTGTATTAGGACCAGGTGGTCATGGTACAACAGAATCTGTATTAAATGGTATTGACCAAGCAGTAAAAGATCATATGGATGTGATTAATCTTTCTCTTGGTGCAAATATTAATGACCCAAATTATCCAACTAGTATTGCAATTAACAATGCTACTTTAGCAGGTGTTGTCTGTGATGTTGCAGCTGGTAATGCTGGTCCTGGGCAAGCTACAGTCGGTTCACCAGGGACTTCAGCACTAGCAATTACGGTTGGCGCAAGTACAATCCCTGAAGAAATTGCAACTATGACCATAAAGAATGGTTCGACTTCTTATAAAGCACGTTTATTCGGGAAAAACTTTTCACAATCAGACGATGCTTATAAAGGGCAAACACTACCAATCGTCGATGTTGGTTTAGGAAGTGAAGCAGATTATAGTGGAATTGATGTGAAAGGTAAACTTGCTCTAGTAAAACGTGGAGGAGACTACCTACAGACAAAAATGGCAAATGCTAAAAATGCCGGAGCTGCAGGTATGATTATCTGGGATAATCAGGATGATTCAGATACCCAAGGATATATACCTAACTTCTTAGGTGTCAGCATGGATAATGTTTATTCGGTCTCATTGACACAGTCACAAGGACAAGCTCTGTCAGATGCGATTAAAAAAGATCCAAAATCAGCTAATATCACGTTCCCATTAACAAACGATGCTCCGATCAATAAGAGCGGAGATGAATTGGCAAGTTTTAGCTCTACAGGTCCTGTTAAAGATTGGACAATTAAGCCAGACGTTGTAGCTCCTGGTGTAGATATATCTTCAACAGCTCCATACGATATTTGGGAGCCACAAAATAATACAACTCATGATTATAAACTTGCATATCAGATTATGTCTGGTACTTCAATGGCAACACCTCATGTGGCTGGGATTTCAGCATTAATTTTAGCAGCTCATCCAGATTATACACCTGCTGATGTTAAGACGGCATTAATGAATACAGCTAAGAGTATTGACACAGATTCGAAGACTTATAGCGTATACCAAGTTGGTGCTGGTCGTGTTGATCCGGCTCGTGCAATTAAAGAGAATGTAAAAATTCAAGTTTTAGATAAAGCATACGCAACTGATTCAGATAATAAACTGCAACAAGTTGAAAATCTTACAGGTAGCATGTTCTTTGGTTTTAAAGGTAGAGGAGAAGGTGCAACGAACGGTTCAGATGATGTGGTTTCTTCAAAAGACTTTAACGTTTCAAATCTAGGAACTGGTAATAAAACATTTAATGTAAGTTCCGCGTTTATTTCTTCAAAATTTGCTGGATCGAATAAAGTAGGTCCTGGCACAGGAAATGACGTAAAAATCGATTTTTCTATAGATGGGAAAAACGTGGATTCTATTAATGTTGGCGGAGGAAGCACTGTTAAAGCAACAGCAAAAATTACAGTTCCGTCAAATTCATTAGATGGCACTTACGAAGGTTATATTAACCTAGTAAACTCAAAAGACTCATCAGAAACTTATCGTATTCCATTTACGATTACGGTTGCGGAAAAAGGAATTAATAGATTCCAAGTAGCGATAAAAGCGGCGTCAGAAGGAAATCTTTCAGCTTATTATTTATCGGTAAATAACGAAATGGCAAACTTTTATATTGCCATAAAAGACAAGGACGGAAAATATATAGGTATAGCTAACACATTAGCAAACGGTAGTAATTTGATCCCAGGTGTTCAATATGGCCCACTTATAACACTTTTTAACGGATTCTATCTTCCATTTACAAAAGCATACGATGGAACGTATGATCAGTCTGGTATCTCAAACAAAGTGGAAGTGCTAAAAGAAGGTGCTTACTCACTGGAGTTGATCGCAACTGGTAAAGATGGTAAACGTTACACAGCGGAAGATACGGTTTATGTTGATGGTACACCACCAACTATGACGATGGATCAAGATTCCAATGGTGGAATTTATGAAATTGATCCGACAGGGTACCTACCTGGACAAGAAATCAAAGGATTTCGTGGTACAGTTTATGACTCTAATATAGACGTGATGAAAAACAATGGGGAAACGTCAGTGCCAAGCCCTAAGGATGGCGTAACACCAGTTCCTGTAGATCAAGCTTTGAACAAAGTAATAGGTTATCAAGATAGTATGTTCCCAACAGTTTACTTTGATACAAGTGAGAAAGGTCGCTTCCATTTTGGGGTGACGGCTGAGGATGTAGCAAATAAATTGGGTAGTGAATTTTATATTGAGCCTCAGGATTATTCAGGTGAAAGTGATGGAGATGTAAACGGACAAACTTATTACTTTATCAAAAAAGGCAATCCTTATGTCACATTAACTTCATCTAATGGAGTAGATGCAGGGCCAGGTAACGAAGATAAAGTAGTTGTTGATAATAATAAACCATTCAAAATGACAATGACAACTAAGTATGGAGTAGGAATGACCGGCGGTAAATTTATGCTGAATAATAATAGTGTTTATGAATTCAGTGATATCCGTTTAACAGATGAGTATAAAAATTATCTAAGTAGTAAGGGAATAGATCCAACTAAAGTTCTTTCTGTAGGTGAACCTTATGTTCATCCAATCTATTCAAAGGGTAAAACAACAGATGTAACGCTTTCAAATATAAGTCCAGCAGGTGCACTAGATCATGATATGCCGATTTTAGAAGCAGATGTGACTTATAACAACCCTGATCCAATAACAGGGCAATTTCCATATCAATTACTTCAAGCGAATTTAACTTTGTCAGGTGAAGATACAAAAGTCGCTTGGTTCCCAACAAATGTGCCTTATGTAAGACAGAATATCTCTGTACTTAGAGGGCAAGTAGCAGCAGAATCTTTCCAAAGAAATAACATAAACAACCAATATCCACAATTCACGGTTGATTCTGGTGCGAAGGTAACTGCTACTGATGATAAAGGTAAAAAATTTACAACGGATCAACCATCAACATTTAATAATACAATGGCTTATACGTTTATCAACCCGTATTATGCTCTGACAATGGATGTTAGTGACAAGCCATATTCAGTCGAAGCAAGTGTACCAGGACACTTTAAAGGGTATGAAAAAACACCTGTAATTGGTGAAAACAAATTCGGTTACCAATCTGGTACTGTAAAGGATATTCGAGGTCTATTCCCGATCCTTTTAGGTGGTGATGTGAACGGTGACAACGTAATCGACATGAAAGATTTAATGAAGGAAATCGATGTTTATTATCAATATAAAAACTTAAATAACTTCAATAATCCAGCAAATAATGTAGCAAACAAAACGGCATTTTTAAACACGAACCGTGATGCAGATATTTATTGGATCAAACCAACTGGATTTGGTTACGGAATTGATTACAACGACTTCTATTTCATCTTTAAAAACTTTGGTAAACAAAATCAAAGTGCAATTGATGCAGGATTAACTGTTCCAACTGCACAATTAACAGTAGATCAAGATAAAACGATTACAACAGACTTTGCAGGTTCAATCACGTTAAATGCAGGTGATACGATACAGCAAGTTATGCAAAAGCTTAATTTTACAGCTCCAGCACAAACAATTTCATCAACACCAAAGTTAGAAGACTTGCAAAACGGGGCAACAATCTCGCTTTCTCCTACAAGCACGGTGTTTGTTGATGATGTAGTATGGAGAAAATCAATTGCGAAAATTATGCTAGGTTCAACGGATGTCACTAATTTAGTGACAATCAACCCGGGATATCTGTATTATGATGCAAATGGTGCACAGCAAACTATGCCATCAAAAATTACGTTCCCAGGTTCCCTGTTCCCGACTGCTACGAATTACACAGTTACAGTGAAGGCGACAGGATACCAAGATGTAACGAAATCTTTAACAATATCAGCAGTACCAATTCCGACGCCATCGATTCCAATTAGCACAGATCCATCAGTAGCGCATATCGGGAAAGACTTAACATTAGCTTTCCAAGAAGATGCGAACTGGAGAAATGGAATCAATAAGGTGATTGTGACGACAAACTCTGGTAAGAGCATGGATATTAGTAATTTAATCAATCCAGATACGAATCAAAAATATTATGACATTAGTAAAGCTGGTCAAATTACGTTTAATGCGAAAACATTTATGACAGATTCGACGCTTGATCCAAAAAATGCTTCAACCTATAAGGCAGCGACTGTCAACCCTAGTGGAAAAAACTATCTGCCTCAACTATACAGATTTACAATTGGCTCAGTAGGTGCAGATGGTACGAATTATCCAGATGTTATCGCAGGTTTTGATCCTGTATACACAGGTCAACAGCCAGTTGGATATACTGTTAATTTTAACAGCCAAGGCGGGTCAGCGATCAAGCCGATGGCAATTGGATTCATGGCAGGTTCAAGTAGATCGGATGGTCCGACTAGTAGTTTGATTTCAACTTATAACCCTGCACCAACTAAACCTGGTTATAAATTCCTAGGTTGGTATAATGAATCAGAAGGTAAAACACAGTGGGATCCAGGATCATTTCCTGCAACCGGAGACACAACCGTTTATGCAAAATGGCAAATGAATACGACTCAAAGCTATTCACTTGTTGATAAAACGAACTCGAATGGATTAAAATTTGATGGAAGTAGCGCTGCAAGTGGAAAAGGATGGGTACTTGGTGAAGGCGATTTAAAAATCAGTATCCCAGATTATTTAACAAATGTTTCATGGTTGACAAGTAAAGATAAAATTGCAAAAATTGAGGCGAAATTTTATCAGATTAAGAGTGATGGTTCAACAGAAACGACAGCAACAAAGTATACATTAGACCCAAGTACTTATAACTTGTCGTCTAATGGAAGTAACGGAGTTCTTTCTTTCACAACAGCTACACATGATCAAGCTGTTAAAGCAGGTCAAAACAATTTAGGGGAAAAGTTTGCTTTCAGTGAAATGCCATCGCTTGGAAATATTGGTGGGATCAACGGTTATGATTTAACTGTAACATCGACAACAGGTGAAATTGTCACTATACCAGGTGTACAACTTGGATATAGACGTCATATTGATTTAAACGGTGGTACGTTAAAGAATGCAAACGATACATTCTTCGCTGATACATTAGTCAATGGAAAAACAACTGCGCCAACTATGAGTACGGGCTCAGCAAAAGTAATAAATGGAAATTTAACGATTAGTAATGACTTATATTTGGATGCAGCTGGTTCAAGTGATAAGAAATCTGATATTACAACAAATCCTAAAGTGCTAACAGATAATTCAACATTCTATCTATGTTGGATGAAAGTACCACCAACAGTAAATAAGGACGTTGCCGGAAACATTGTAGGTAGCGATATTACATTGCCATTTACTGATGATGGCGTATGGAAAAACAATATTAAGGCTGTGCAAATCGGCCCTAAAACATTAGTTCTAAATAAGGATTACACAATCACTAATAATAGCATTATCCTTAAAGGCGATCTATTCACAGTTGGACAAAAGTTCAATGTAACGATTGTTTCAGAAGGATATAAAGATGTTGTAGTGACTGATCAAGTTGTCGGTTATACGGTAACTTTTGTATCAAATGGTGGAGATCCAGTTCCTGCTCAAATCGTAGACAGAAATGCGACAAAACCAGTTGATCCAACAAAAGTTGGCTACAAATTCTATGGTTGGTATACAGATCAAAATTTAACAATGCCATATGATTTTGATACGATCGTAACAAAACCAATCACACTTTATGCGAAATATGCGTTAGCTGGTTCTGTTGTGACAGCAGATACAACGGATAATGTATTAGGTAACGATATCGTGTTAGAGTATAGTGATAAAGATTGGGCAAATGCAATTACAAGTATTAATTTCAACGGTAGTGCGGTAGATGGATCGAAATACAATGTAGATAAAGTTAATCGTACGATTACGCTAGATAAGAGTTTGTTCACAAGGACAAGAGATTATACAATTACGATTAAGGCTACTGACTATGCTGATGTGACAGTCGTTCAAAAAGTAGGAAATGGATATAATGTGCATTTCGTCCTTCCAGGTGATGCTCCATCAGAAGTAAAAGATGGAACGAAAGATCAAATTGTAGCACGCAGAATAACAGCACCAACTGTTCATGGTTATGAATTAACTTGGTACGCCGATGCAGAACGTACAATCCCTTGGAATTTCACAAATTCAATTTACTCTGCAAAAACACTTTACGGAACATGGAAACCAGCAAAATACACTGTTATCTATGACACGCAAGATGCTGGACTAGCAGT
>NZ_NULG01000129.1:3738-17054 GCF_002577195.1 Bacillus sp. AFS041924 | reverse complement strand
TTGACAGGGATAAGACCATAAACTTGGCTTTATTTTACTAGTTATTTTTATTTACTAAAATAATCAATTCTTCATCAAATTTAATGTCGGAATTTAAATTTAATAGTTCTTTTATAAACGCCTTTGGATTTTCTAGCGTTAAAATGATTGGTTGAACTGACTCGTTAATATGAATTAGTAAAGTAATTAATTCTTTATTTTTTCCATAAACTTCAACTAGTTGTTTTATTTCAGTAATATCATTTATCTTTAGTTTAACGGTTAGAACGCCTTTATGAATAATAATTTCATCTTGAATTAAGACAATATCGCTTCTTATTAGGCGGAAAGCTGTAATGCTTAAAACAATTATGACTACAGCGATTTGCAAATAAGTCTTTAAATCATTTCCACTGCCAATCAACATTGATATCAACTTGTACAGAATGACTAGGAATATTGAACTTGCTGCCATATAAAATAAAACACTTAGAAAAGTAAAGTGAGAAGAGAATTTAGTTTGCTTCACATTCTTTCGCCTCCTCTACGACTTTTTACTTCTTTTTTTCTACTATATGATTCAAATACCTAAAATGAAACTAGTACTTAAAAATAAATGGTCATTTTTTGACAAAAAACATATGTACTTGCTTGATACTTATCATATTTTCTTACTATAATAGTGTAAGGGTTACCTAATACAAGGAGGATACATATGTTTTCGTTGTTTTCACAAATTATGATTGTCTTATGGACAATTTTCTTATTAGGAATGATGTCAATCGGCGGATACTTTATGTTCAGAAAGTTTTTGAAACGATTACCTAAAGAGGATGGGAAATCGATTTTAGATTGGCAAGAAGAATATTTACAACAAACAAGACATTTATGGTCATCTGAACAGAAGGAATTACTTGAAGAATTAGTAAAACCTGTCCCTTCTTTATTTAGAGATGTTGCTCGAGATAAAATTGCAGGTAAAATCGGTGAATTAGCGCTACTAACTAACGCTACACAAATTACACAAGGCTTAATAATTGAGGGATATATTAAAGCAACTCCTAAACGAGATCATGCATTTTTAGTTAAAACACTAAAGAAAAAAGAAATCGATTTCACAGATTATCAGCATTTACTTGCAAAATAAAACGTGTACCTATTCGGTACACGTTTCTTCATGTAATAATTGTATTTGAAGGAAGCTGTCTTCTCATTTTTTGATATGATTTGTACATCGCTAAGCGCCAAGGAACAATCATTGAAAATGCTAATAAGAAGAACATACCACTTAGTTGACCGACATCGATTGACGAGCTTAAATATAACTTCATTACGATTCGAACAACTAATAAACCAAGTAGAATAAATACGAATGATTTTGATCTTTTTAAATAAATTTCATTATCTACAATTTCGAATTTAGACGTTTTAATCAGAAATAGCGAAAAAAACATCCCCATACAAACAGCTTCTAAAACTTCAGTCCCTGTTAATCTAAACTCCGGTACTAAATACATTAAAGCCCCACTACTCATAAAAAATGGTGGTAAAATTATTTTCTTTAAGTTTGTAGGCTTTTTAGCAGCTTTTAGTCTAACGACAATTACACCTAAAGCCATACAAGTTGCAATAACCGTGCTTATTATGATACTCACATTTTTACTCATTTTTCCACTACCTTTTATCTCAATCTTGAAGACTAAAACTTCACAAGCGTATTGAATACGATTGAATTATCTATAGCCATACTTTAGTACTGCCAATCCATCTTTAAAAAATATCATAAAACAGATGTCTTAATTTAAACTGATTATATAATACTGCTTCTACCCGATCGATGCAAATCCAAAAACTTCAAAACCTGCATTTTTTAACTTGAATTAACTTTTGTGGGATTATTTACACTTCACTATTATACCTATTAAAGATTAAAAACCAGTAAATCCTCCATAAAATCTTGTAAAATAAATTGTTATTTTAGTTAACCAGTCAAAATATAGCATGATTCCCATCATAATCATGATATACCCACCAAAAACTACTATTTTATGTGAATACTTTTTAATCCAACTTAGTGACCCTAAATAAAATGATAAAACAAAAAATGGAATAGAAAATCCAAGTGTATACGCTAACATATAAAACAAACTTGAACCCGGATTACTAACAGCCAATGCAAAAACTGATGTTAAAATTGGTCCGGTACAGGGTGTCCATCCTGCCGCAAATGCTAATCCAATTAATGTAGAACCAAGGAAGCCTGAAGGACGCTTTGAAAATTGAAATCGACGATCATTCATTAAAAATTTAGGTTGGAAAATACCCGTCACAACTAATCCTAAAAATACAATTAAGATTGCACCAACTTGACGAATAAAATCTTGGTAACGCATAAAAAATGAACCAATTAAGGAAGTACTAAATCCTAAAACAATAAAAATTATTGAAAAACCTAGCAAAAAGAACAAAGTATGTAGTAAAGTTTTACTCTTATGTATTCTTTTTTCATTTTGTAAATCACTTAAAGATACCCCTGTAATATACGATAAAAACGCTGGATAAATCGGTAAACAACATGGAGAAATAAAGGACAGAAAACCTGCTCCAAATGCAATACCAATATTTAAATCCCCCATTAACTTACATCCCTTCTCAACTTTACATTCTAATTAACATTATAACAGAATTATTTTTTATTTAGTATTAAAAGTAGTTAACACACTAGGTCCGTCCAAATTTTAAGCACGGAATGATTTTTGTGGCTTTCATTGACTATCATTATAGAATATTAATTAATATGGAATATTTTTACTAAAATTTCGGCACACTTCTTAATAAACTAATTGATTATTAAGGTGGTAAAATGTTTAAAAAAATATGGCCTACTATTTTATTGTTATTAATCCTTATTGCTTATTATTGGAAAATATTACCTTTTATTTATAAATTTCATGAATAATTCATCTAGTCTTTTCAAAATTTCCTCAATTTCAACTTCAAGTTTGCCTATTTAAACAATCTATAAATCAAATTATATTTTCAGTATTATAAAAATTTTCAATGTTTTGTAGTATAATCATATGATAATCTTTGATCCTCTTTTATTTATTGAACACTTTTAGCAGAATAATGGGACCTCGAAGTATAGTTTTAATTATGCTTTATTTATTTTTCCTAAAACCGCTGCTCTTCTTAGTTGTGGAACACTTTATTGTCCAATTAACTATAGGATATGATCAATGAAAGGAGTTACTAACTTTATATGTCAACTGTTTTGCAACAATCAAAAATTACACACCAAAAAGCGAATCGTAGTAAGGAAATGAAGGAAGGATTTTTAGCATCCGTACCTTTAATTATTGGATATTTGCCTGTTGCATTTACATTTGGATTAATCGCAAAGCAAGCTGACATTGATGTACTAAACACTCTTTCATTTAGTGTGCTAGTATATGCTGGTGCGAGTCAGTTTATGGGTTTATCTATGTACTTAGCAGGATTGAGTCTCATCCAAATCTATATCGCTACATTTATTTTAAATTTTAGAAACTTCGTTATGAGTCTATCATTTAATCATCAATTTAAAACTCTTCCTTTTTGGCACAGAGTCTATTTATCTATTACTTTGACAGATGAAAATTTTGCACTGACTACGCTAGGTAAAAAAAGTAATTCATCTAATTACTCGTCTACTTATTTAATTACGTTGCATACAATTGCGTATAGTACCTGGATAACTGGCACTATATTAGGAGTTATTTTTTCAAAACTAATTCCAACAATTATTAGCGAGAGCATGGGGATCTCTTTATACGCAATGTTTATCGGATTATTAACACCAGCCATTCGATCGAATTGGAGAGCGTGTATCATCGTTTTCGTCAGTATGCTTTTAAATTTCATCCTTTCAACTTTTTTAAGTCAAGGTTGGTCCTTAATTTTGTCATCAATACTTGCTAGTTTACTAGCTATTGTATTAATGAAAGGAGATCAAAAAGGATGATTGTATTTTTACTTATATTAGGTATGTGTTTAGTGACAATGATACCACGTATTATTCCTGTATTTATAGTTGATCGGATTCAATTTCCAAATTGGGTATCCTCTTGGTTAAAAGGTGTTCCATATGCCGCACTTGGTGCATTAATTTTCCCAGGTATACTAAGTGTTCAAAAAGGAAATATGAGTGTTGGACTCGTAGGTGGGGTTGTTGCGATCATCTTATCATTACTTAGATTACATATAATTTTCGTAGTTTTTGGTGCAATCGGAGCGGTTTTAATAATGAAACTTTATTTTATTTAGTTAATGTTCCTCATTAATATCAACAAAAAAGTCGCAATTAAATGCGACTTTTTCAAATTATTCGGCCAACAAAAGCGACCCTTTATTTTGTAATAAATACATATTATAGTACAGTCCTTGTTTTGCTAGGAGCTGCTGATGGTTACCTTCTTCTACGATTTTACCTTTATGCAGTACGTAAATGCAGTCAACATCTTGAATTGTTGATAAACGATGTGCGATGATTACCGTGGTTCTACCTTTTCTCATCTCTGTTAGAGCTTCTTGAATTGCTTCTTCTGTTTCGCTATCAATATTCGCTGTTGCTTCATCCAAAATAAGTATGGTCGGTTTAGCAGCGATCGTTCTTGCAAATGTGATTAACTGACGCTGACCACTTGATAGAGTTGAACCTCTTTCAACAACTACTTCATCATAGCCATTAGGTAATTTTTCAATAAATTCATTCGCTCTAACTAATTCGGATGCTTCTTTAATATCTCTTTCAGTTATTTTATTATTGTACATTGAGATATTACCTTTTATATCACCTACAAATAAATAAGGATCCTGCAAAACTAATCCAATGTTAGATCGTAATTCACTTTCTTCAAAGGTTGATAGATTTTGATCATCAATCCGAATTTCTCCGTCTTTTACATCGTAAAAGCGTAATAATAAATTCATGATAGTAGACTTACCACTTCCAGTATGACCAACAAAGGCTACAGACTGGCCAGGTTTAACTGAAAATGAAATATCATGAATTACATTGTGAACTCCGTCATAAGCAAATGAAACATTTTTAAATTCAATACTTCCTTCACTTACCATTGGTAAATCAGTACCTTCTTTAGTAGGAGCTTTTTGCTCTTCATCTATTAAATCAAATACCCTAGAAGAAGATACTACTGCCTGTTGTAATAAAGATAGTTTCATCATCATTTGCGTTATTGGTTCAAAAAATCTTTCTAAATAACTAACAAATGCATATACAGTACCGATTTCAACTGGGTTACTAAATGAAGAAACTCCAAAGAAGCTAAGAACGAACATAATTCCAATTGTATAAATTAAATCTGTTGCGGGTCTTAAAAACAGCGAATCTAATCGTATTGTTTTTACTCCTGCATTATAATGGGATTTATTAACTCCCTCAAATTCATTTTGTAATCTTTTTTGTTGATTAAATGCTTGAATAATTGACATACCTTGCAAGTGTTCGTTTAATTTAGCATTTAAGTTACTTAACTGACCTCTTGTTTCCATAAAAAATGGAAAGCTCTTTTTACGATACGTTAGGATAATGAAATAAACAATGACAACTAACCCTACACAAATCGTTGCTAATTTAACATCTAATGCGTACATCGCAATAATGATTCCCACTAGAAATACAATTTGCTGTATAAATGTCGCTAGTACACTGACATAAAAATCTTTTATTGCTTCTGTATCATTTGTAATTCTAGATACAATACTTCCAATTGGCGTTTTATCAAAAAATGAAAAAGCTAATGAATGTACATGTTCATAAACTTTCATTCTTATATCTTGAACTACTTTAAAAGCTATTTGTTGAAACATTAAAAGTTGTAAATAAGATAGAATGATTTTACCAATCATTATTGCAACATATAAAGAAAACAACATAACGATTGTATCTTTAGGAAAATACCTTTTCATTAAATGATCATCTAAAAATCTCTTAACTAGAATTGGACCATACATTTCACATGCGGTTGCCAGGAATAAGAAAATAAATGCAAAAGTTAGTAGTACTTTATATTTTTTTAGAAATGATAAAAGGCGTATTAAATCTTTTTTCTGCCTTTTAGCATCGATCTCAATTTCCTGATTCATTTATCTCCCTCCTTGCTCAACTAGCTCTTCTAGTTGTTGTCTTTCAAACATTTCTTTGTACCAACCATCAATTTGAACTAAATCTTCATGCTTACCTCGCTGAATAATCTTTCCTTCGTCTATAACGATGATTAAATCACTATGCATTACAGCACTCATTCGATGCGAAGTAATGAATGTTGTTTTACCGCTTCTTTCATCCTTTAATGAACGTAATATTTTTTCCTCTGTCTTAGCATCCACTGCAGATAAACAGTCATCTAAAATTAAAATATTTGGGTTTTTAATTAATGATCTAGCTATTGAGATTCTTTGCTTTTGACCACCTGATAAGGAAACTCCTCTTTCTCCAACAATCGTGTCATACCCTAACGGGAATTCCAAAATATCAGCATGAATATTAGCAATCTCAGCTGCCTTATACACTGTTTCAATTGAAGAATCAATTTGACTAAATGCAATATTTTCTTTTACTGATGAAGAAAACAAGAAATGTTCTTGAGGAACATAACCTATATGTGATCTAAGAGATAATAAAGTCGTATCTTTTATGTCCAAATCACCTACAGAGATCTTACCATTTACTACTTCATATTCTCTCAATAGTAGTTTTAAAAGAGTTGTTTTCCCTTGACCAGTTTTACCAACTATTCCGATTGTTTGGCCTTCTTGGACATTAAAATAAATATCCCTAAATTCAAAGTTGGATTCGTCATTAAACTTAAATGAATCAATTGAATAAGTTATTTCACCCATCGGAAGATTTTTCAATGCTTTTTCTTTATTTTTAATTTCTGGTTCAACACTTAATAAAGAACGAATTCGATCATAAGAAGCGCGGCCTCTTTCTACAATATTGAATAACCAACCTATTGCTAGCATTGGCCAAATTAAAATTCCTAAATAAGTAACAAACGTAATTAATTGTCCAACAGTTATATCATCAGAAATAACTAATCTAGATCCATAAACAACTGCAATAATATAACAAATCGAAACGACCAACATGATTGTTGGATCAAAAAGTGCATCAATTCTAGCAACTCTCATATTATATTTCACTACTAAATCTGCTTGATTTTTAAAAGCACTTACATCTTCCTTTGTTTGTCCTAAACCTCTTATAACTTTTAAACCGCTCATACTTTCTTGAACCTTATTATTTAGTTCAGAAAATGATTCTTGGGCTAGATGAAAGCGTTGATGTAATAATTTTCCATAATACTGCGTCAAAATAGCCATAACTGGTAGCGGCAATAGACTAATTAGCGTTAATTTCCAGCTAATTGAAACTGCCATCATGATTAGTACAGAGCCCCCTAATATAATGGAATCAACAAAAGTTAAGATTCCTGCTCCAGCTGTTTCACGTACTGATTGCACATCATTTGTTGCATGTGCCATTAAGTCTCCAATTCTATTTTTCTGATAAAAAGAAGGAGACATTTTTGAAAAATGATTATATAAATCATCTCTAAGCTGTCTGGCTAATTTCAATGAAGAGCCAAATATTAATCTTCTCCACCAATAACGAAATGCATAAAGAAGTAACCCATTAATAAAAATTAAACCTACCCAAAAAAGTAAGTTTTTACTATTAAGTGAGTTTTTAACCATTTCATCAATTACATAACCTATAACCTTCGGAGGTAGTAGCTCTAAAATTGCAACGATTACTAAAAGAGATATTCCCCATATATAACTTCTTTTTTCTTGTTTAAAAAACCAAAACAAATCTTTAAAAACTGACATTCCTTCACCCCCGCATTGCTGATTAACTAATATTAAAATATTTCGAAAACTCAAAATACAGTGTTCATTATAACATAAAAGGTTCAATATTTTTTAATAATCTGCTTAATTAACGTTGATGTTCAATTCAGGCACCTTCAATACTAATTCTTCAATAGATAGGACAGTCAATTAATTACCTAAATTTTCGTAAATGACGCCCGATGATGTTGATTTCCACTACCGAATGCTCAAAAAGACTATCTATTTGGACAAAAAATAGAAATAATTAAACCTGGGTTTTTTCTGTATACTAAAAAACCACTTTCCATCGGCAATCTTGCCAATAGAAAGTGGTTTCATTTTTGATTATTGTATGAATTAAATGATTTCACATTCTTTATGAATGATTCACATTTGAGTGATTTTCATATATATTGTGTCTTACAATTAGTTCTATACATTCGATAAAGCCTTTAAATAAAGGATTTATTATTTTGTTTGGTTGTTCATAGCCTTCATCATTTGGTTAATTTTCTTTTGTGAAGGTTTTTGACCCATTTGTGCCATCATTACTTTTAACATTTGTTCATTAATTGGCGGATTTTTCTTTAAATAGTTCATTGTGTATTGACGAGCTATGAAAAATCCAATCGCAACTCCAGCAATTAATGCTAGGATGCCGACTAGAAAGTATACCCACATATTTCTTGTTTCCTCCTTAAAATCATCTAGAAACAATTTTACTAAAACTAACCAGTTAATACAAGAGCATTCTACAATTTAATCGTTAAATATACTTTTGATAGGCAATCGGTCTTAACCACCCAAATCGCTGATCCTTCACATCAATCGCAATGAATGTTGAACGAAATTTTCTTAACAACTCGAAGAAGATTGTTTCAGCCTCTAATGTTCCTTCTGCATATATAATCAGTTCGTTAGGATACATTTTAAGCTGAGCCTTAGCACCATCAGCAAGTTCTAGAAGATATTCTCCAGTCTCTTCGTATAAGTAGATTTGATCTGGATTCATTTTGCGAATAAATGTGTGTAGCTCAAATAAAGGTATTGGTTCTGTAATATATTCTAATTGTTTTTCGATTATTTTCCGTAACTCAATGGTTGAATAATAATACTCATATACTAGTTGATATATTTTATGCTCTTTACCATAAAATTCTATAGACAGTGGTTCTCGAACTAAAAAAATTTTATACTCCCTCATATCTTGTCCACTCCCAACAACTATCTGTATGGAAGATTATATATAATTCTTTACAAAATATTTGTCATTTTAAAGGAGTGAAAATCAACTAGTTTTGTCGAAAAATCTTTAATATAGCAAGATAATAAAAAAAGGTTTAAGGAATAGGGAAAGTTATAAAAAAACCTTCCCTATTTCCTATCTTTTTCTTATTTTTATTGTAATACTTTTTTCGCTGCTGAAACTACGTGATCAACAGTAAATCCGAATTTCTCCATTAATAAGTTTCCTGGAGCAGATGCACCGAATGTATCGATGGAAATTACTTCTCCTTCAAATCCTACATATTTATGCCATCCGAATGAAGAGCCCATTTCAACTGCTACACGTTTTGTAACTTCTTTTGGTAAAACTGATTGTTTATATTCTTCAGTTTGCTTTTCGAATAAGTCCATTGAAGGCATTGAAACAACTGAAGCAGAAATTCCTTCTGCAGCTAATTTTTCTTGTGCCCCAACTGCTAATTGTACTTCACTCCCAGCTGCAATTAAAACTACATCAATTTTACCTTCTTTCGCAGGTGATACAACATAAGCACCTTTTGAAACTTTATTATAAATATCAGTTGTAGTACCTTCTAGGATTGGTAAATCTTGACGAGATAGTACTAGCATTGTTGGTGCGTCTTTAGCTTCAACTGCTACTTTCCAGGCTGCAGAGCTTTCATTTCCATCTGCAGGACGAATTACATTAATATTTGGCAATGATCTAAATGCTGCTAATTGCTCAACTGGCTCATGAGTAGGTCCATCTTCACCAACTGCGATACTATCATGTGTAAATACATAAGTAACTGGTAAATTCATAAGAGCAGCTAAACGAATTGCTGGTTTTAAGTAATCAGAGAATACGAAGAATGTAGCACCAAACGCATGTACTCCACCATGGAGTGCCATACCATTTAATGCAGCACCCATCGCAAATTCACGTACACCAAACCAAATATTGCGTCCATTATAGCTTTCTCTTGTAAAGTCACCTTTACCATTCATATAAGTTTTATTTGATCCTGCTAAGTCAGCAGATCCACCAAAGAAGCTTGGTAATACATTTGCAATTGCGTTAATTGCTTCACCTGAAGATGAACGAGTTGCAATTTTTTTACCTACTTCATATTTTGGTAATGCTGTTTCTAAATCTACAGTTATATTGCCTTCAATCGCATTTTTTAATTGAGTTGCTAATTCAGGATATTTTTCTTCGTATTTTGCAAAAGTTGACTGCCATTCTGCTTCTTTCTTTGCACCAGCTTCAACAATTACTTTATTAAAGTGTTCATACACTTCTTCTGGTACGTGGAATGCATTTTCATAACCCCAAGCATAAGCTTGTTTCGTTAAAATAGTTTCTTCTTTCCCTAATGGTTCACCATGTGATTTCGATTTACCAGATTTGTTCGGTGAACCGTAACCAATTGTTGTTTTAACTTCAATTAAAGTTGGTTTCTTTAATTCTTCTTGTGCTTTTTGAATCGCTGCAGAAATTTCATCTAAGTTATTCCCATCTTCAACTCGAATGACTTGCCATCCATATGCTTTGTAGCGATCTTCTACACTTTCAGAGAATGAACGATTTAATTCACCATCTAATGAAATATCGTTAGAATCGTATAGAACTACTAATCGACCTAATTGTAAGTGTCCCGCTAATGAAGCTGCCTCAGCAGAAACACCTTCCATTAAATCTCCGTCACCACAAATTGAGTATGTAAAGTGGTCAACCACATTAAAATCTTCTTTATTATATGTATCTGCTAAATGGCGCTCTGCTAATGCCATCCCAACAGCCATTGCAATACCTTGACCTAATGGACCAGTTGTTGCTTCAACACCATGTGTATGTCCAAATTCAGGATGTCCTGGCGTGTTACTTCCCCATTGACGGAAGTTCTTAATATCTTCAATTGATACTTCGTAACCTGATAAATGTAGCATGCTATACAGTAACATTGAACCATGACCTGCTGATAACACAAATCGGTCTCTGTTAAACCATTTTGAATTCTTTGGATTATGATTCATAAATTTTGCAAACAATGCATATGCCATTGGGGCAGCACCCATTGGCATTCCTGGGTGACCAGAGTTTGATTTCTCGATTGCATCAATTGATAAAGTACGAATCGTATTAATTGCTAATTGTTCAATATTAGTAGACATAAATTTCGCTCCTTTAGGTTATTCACGTATATTATCATATAATTTACCATGATTTATTACAATAACTAACACTTAGTTTTGACATATTTAACAAATTCTTTCCAGGAAATAGAAAAAAGCAGAATTTCCCTCTGCTTTTCTTTGTTATCATTTACTTAAATATGAAATTTTAAAATGTTAACTTTATTTTAGTGTAAGTTTCTTTTACGCATTGCTTTTTCATATTTTAACTTTGCAGGTGTTATGTCATTTCCTTTTTCATCGACAATTTTTAGTGAAGTTAATTCATCGACCATACGAGAACGGAAATCTGCTAAATATTCTTTTCGTAATTGATCTTGTTCAATTTTCTCTTCAGGACTTAATCCTACTTCTTTTGACTTTTTTGATAATTCATTTATTCTATCTAAAGTTTTTTTAGTAACCAATTTTAGCCTCTCCTTTATTTAAACTTATCTATTCTTTTATATCTATAGACAAAGTAGCAAAAATCTTTTCAATGTATCTCATCTTACAATAAATTGCTTTAGCTTTCAATATTGGAGATTTCTTTCATATATTCATTATATCTTCTATTGACAGTCGCTTTTGAAACGTTATATCCAAACCCTTTTAATGTAGCTGCAATTTCTTCAAATGTTAGGTCGTTTTGACGTAATCTTACAATTTCTAAAATTGGTAAGTCTAACTTATCTCTACCACCTGCATTTACACTACCTTCTAGGTTCTTTTGTGGTTTATATCCATTTTCCACCGCCTTTTTCATACCTCTTTTTATTTTCATATTATGAATTTTCCGTTGATATTCCTCTACAATACTTAAAATTTCTAGAACCATCTCATCACTTTCACTTAATTGAAATTGACCATTTTGAGAAGAAGTAAATAATCTTATTCCTTCTTTCTTTAAATAATGTAATAATGCTATTCTTGCATGCCCTCTTCCTAAACGTGTCTCATCTTGTATGAGCAAAGCATCCACTTGGTGTTCTTTTATGATTTGAAAAAGTTCGAATAGCCCTTCTCTTTCTACTTCATACCCACTGGCCTGTTCGCTTATTGTTTCTAGAATACACATTCCCATCCGCTCACCTAGTTCGGTTAGTTCACTTAATTGTCTATGTAATGATGTTTCTTGTGAATCCTTTGCTGTACTTACTCTCGCGTAGATTATTGCATTCATCAACTGACCCCTCCATACGAACACGAAAACTACTTTAATAAAAAATAGAACTAACGTTTGTATATCATATCCTATCATGATATAATGAAAAAAATAAAGAGGAACGTATTATCTACCTTATGGGCAAGGGGGAAATTAGGATGAACAAACTATCTAAAAGGCAAGCAGAAATATTAGCTTATATTAAAGATGAAGTAAAAATTAAAGGTTATCCACCTTCAGTTCGAGAAATTGCTGAGGCTGTTGGATTAGCTTCAAGCTCAACTGTTCATGGTCATTTAGAGAGACTTGAACAAAAAGGATATATTCGAAGAGACCCTACAAAACCACGTGCGATCGAGATTCTTGGCGAAACAGCTGCAGTAGTAAACGAAGCACAAGCATCATACAGTGAAATCTATAACGATATTATTAACATTCCTGTAATCGGTAAGGTAACAGCAGGTATTCCTATTACTGCAGTTGAAAACGTAGAAGAATATTTCCCTTTACCTACATCTGTCGCTCCATCTAACGAGCAAGTTTTCATGTTACGTGTAGAAGGTGATAGTATGATCAATGCAGGTATTTTGAATGGTGATCTAGTAATCGTTAAAAAACAATTTACTGCTGAAAATGGAGAAATTGTCGTTGCAATGACTGAAGATAGTGAAGCTACTGTAAAGCGCTTTTATAAAGAAAGTGACCATTTTAGACTTCAACCTGAAAATGATGCCCTGTTTCCTATTTTATTAAAACAAGTATCAATTTTAGGAAAAGTAATTGGAGTTTATCGTACATATCATTAATACTTTTAAAAGCAATGACATTTTTATGTGATTGCTTTTTATTTTTAGGCTCTGTTAATATT
>NZ_NULG01000129.1:0-3662 GCF_002577195.1 Bacillus sp. AFS041924 | reverse complement strand
TTAACAGAGCCTATTTTTAAGAAACTTGTGTCCTTGTAACTAAACAAAATAAAATGAATCACACTAACTATTATTTAAGGGAGATTTTGTTGTGAGTAAATTTGAATGGAGAAAAAATTCAAAAGAAATTTATTTACCAAAAAGTAAACCTAGTAAAATAAATATACCGCCCTTTAAATATGTGACGATTGAAGGAAAAGGTAATCCAAATAATGATTTATTTAAAAAAAATGTAGAAGCACTATATTCTTTAGCTTATGCAATAAAAATGTTGCCTAAAAAAGGCGTTGTTCCAGAAGGATACTTCGAATATACTGTTTTCCCTCTTGAAGGAATCTGGGATTTAGATGAAGAAGGAAGAAAGCTAGACTACTTAAATAAAGAACATCTTCTGTATAAATTAATGATTAGACAACCTGACTTTGTTACTGAAGACTTAACCCACATCATTTTGGATCAACTGAAACAAAAAAAGAAAAATCCACTCTTAGAAAACGTAAAATTCGAATCGATCAATGAAGGCTTATGCGTTCAAACAATGCATATTGGAAGCTATGATGATGAGCCTCAAACCTTTAAAATAATGGAAGAATACTGTTTAGAGAATAAATTACAAAGAGTACAAAAAACACATAAAGAAATCTATATATCAGATGCAAGAAAAACCCAACCTGAAAAATTAAAAACTGTATTAAGATTTCAAGTAGAAGAACTATAGAACCTAAAATTAAAAAGCTTGAATTTTAGGTGATAAGTCGATGTTCAAATTTAATAAGGTATATACCGAGTAATTTATTCATCCCATGTAAAGTGAGCATCCTATAGTGAAAAGCAACGTTACATGGCTCCCTTTACGAAAACTTGATAATTAATTTTCAATAATATTTCCTAACAGAATGAAGAGCCTGGATGTCCCAAGCTCTTCATTCTATAGATCAATATTTTCTATGGATTTTATCAACCACTATAACTTTCAAAAGTCTTCTCTAAATCATCTCTAAAAGCAATTGCTAAGTAATTATCAATAATATTTCTAGTAATAGGAGTCTGAAACACTTGGCTCTTATATGCTCCACCATCATATTCAATTATATCAATCTTATTTTCAATCTGTTCATTTTGTACTTCATCAAAATATTTAATACTTACTACTGCTCCAAAATCTTCGATCGTAATTAGTAACTCTCTTTGATTTAACAAGACCTCAATAACACTATCTTTATCAATCATAATATCAAATTCACCGTTCGAAACTTCGATTTCCTTTTTTAAAGACTCTTTTAAGTCAACAAAATACGATTCAAATTTTTCGCACATCTTACTATATGCCATATTTTCTGTAACAGTTTCTTTATAAATTGCTTTTGTTTTTAAAATGAACTCCCTTTTAAAATCCATATTTCCACTCCTTGTAATGATATAATTGGAGCATTTATATATTATTACTATTCAACATATATTGATAAATAGAATAACAGGAAGAATGTATTTAAAATTTTTTTAAACGGATGAACCTAAAGTAACGAAATTGTTGTTGATATAATTCTTTTTTCTCACTTACCCATAGTTGTATTTAACTGCTATTAAAAAACAGGATTTTGATCAAGCTACTTTTGAAACTGACGGATTTTAAGAAACTGGTTTTAAAGATGAATAGTAGGAAGTGATTTTGGAAATTTTGGGGAAAATCGACTTATTCATTATTATTCTACTAACTTAACAAAAACAACCTCTGGATCTCCCTCATCCAAATGATTGATCAATCCACTCTCAATATATCCTAAAGCCTGAAATAATTTTTGCATTGGAATATTTGATTTGTTTGTTGATGAAAACAACTTCTTTTCAGCAAGGTTTTCAATATATATCATGAGATTTTTTGCTATACCCAGTCTTCTCATATCAGGTGACACTATGATTAAATCAATAAATAAATAACTATAGAAATAGTTATGATAAATTAAAAACCCTTTTACCTTTTCATTAACTTTACATACTATGCATCTATTTTCTTCGATTGATGACTTAATTTGGCTTTCCCGTATTCGACTTCCAATTATTTGTGAATCTAGAGATACAATCGATTCGAAATCATTCATTACCGCACGACTAATTTCCACACTCACCCTCCAATTCTTAATAGTTGTAGTTATTTATTCGATAAAATCACTTTCATTACCTTTTATGTATCACATTAAATGAGCAATAAACCTAAATAATCAGGTTTATTGCTAAACTGTAAATTAATTTGAAACTCTTCAAAATATTACGTTTTAATACTTCGATGAGTCCGTGCTTAAATGATACAGATCTATTCAATTATGGTTTATATATTTTTTTGATTGAAAAGTTTAGCCCAAGTTTTTGGTCCAACAATTCCATCCACTACTAAACCGTTTTTGTGTTGAAATTCTTTAACTGCTTTTTCAGTTAGGATTCCGAAAACCCCATCCACTTTGACAGCTAATTTTCCTTGTACTTTTTTTACTTGCTCTCCTCTTGATCCTTTTTTTCTTTAAATTGTTCATTAGCAGTTTTATACGTTTTGACTTTATCGTATCGTGAATGACTTAATACGAAATCGACATACCCCTTAATTGGATCATCATATTTTATATAATAACCCCCTTCACTTTTAGGTTTTACTGTGCCTCTACTACTTAGAGGTAATCCTGGATGGCAGGTTTGTCCTGCAAAATTATTATTTTTCTTAAAATTTTTCGAAGTAAAATGTGCAGTTTCTACTTGCCATTGAGTAAATATTACTTCGGCTAACAACCAACCAATTTTTTTCGAAACTTCATTTGGATATTTAAAATGTTTAACTGTATTAGACAATATAGACTATCCTCTCCTTAAAAAGCTTGTCCTATAGATTATTCATAAACTATGCTCTCGATACAAAGGAAACAGTAGAAAAGTAGTAGATATTTTTATATTTTTCACTTCATAAAGTTATCTTTTTATAAATACTTTTGTATTTAACAACTAGTTCATCCCTTACATACAATGGTTAAAAATGGAGTTGATTAAGATGACTAATTGGATTGATATTTCTACATCTCACCGTCAGCTAAAACTTTTCGACGGGAGGAAACTGATTAAAACTTACCCGATCGGTGTTGGTAAGATGCTTACTCCAACACCAACTGGCGTATATACAATTATTAATAAAGATCCAAATCCAGGTGGACCTTTTGGCGTACTGTGGATGGGATTATCAGCTCCACATTACGGGATTCATGGAACAAATAATCCAGCGTCAATTGGCCACTTTGTTTCAAATGGCTGTGTACGAATGTATAATGAGGATGTTCTTGATTTGTCTTCAAAAGTTACAATTGGTACAGGAGTTGTTATTCGGAAATAAGCTACAAAAGGCAATTAAGATATAGTAGACTCAGTTGTAGTACGAAAAAATTTTTGAGCCATCGAAGCTGTGCCGATAAACTTTGTGAAGCTATTGTAATACGAACATAGTTTGAACAATATTGATAAAGNNCTTCGTTGATATATTGCTAAAAACGATTAATAAATTATCAAAACTCGTTGATAAATCGCTAAAACGGATTGATATCTTTATTCTACTAATTTGAAAATCTCTAAGTTCCATGAAACTGGTAGAAAGTGTCCGTAAACTATCAAAAACCACTATAATCACA